>DATHHW010000103.1:0-60546 GCA_035317005.1 Pyrinomonadaceae bacterium
ACAGCCTACGAGATAGTCCGTGACTACTGGAAGGCCCATCTCAGCGCAGGCAATCGAGACATGCCACCGAAGGGACTGGCGCCGCCGAGTGCTTCTCCTGCAAATGTGTTTGAAGAATCCTGGCGCGCGGCGCTGCGCTCGGGCGTGATTCCCGACACCGCCTTACCTGTCAAACAAGTCTCTCTGCGACCAGACTGGTCTACTAAAGTAGGGCCCGCGACGGGCACATCGCCGTCAAGCTCCCAACTCGAGATCATTTTCCGGCCAGAGCCTCACATTTTCGACGGCAGGTTTGCAAACAACGGTTGGCTCCAGGAACTGCCCCGCCCACTGAGCAAACTTACCTGGGACAACGCCGCGCTAATCAGTCCGGCGACCGCACAGCGCATGGGACTTTCGTATGAAATAGGAGGGCGCGGAGGCGAGCACGGTGCGGTGTTCGCCGACTTAGTCGAGCTTGACTATCAGGGACGCAAGCTGCGCGCGCCCATTTGGATCATACCCGGCCACGCGGACGACTGTCTCACGGTGCATCTCGGGTACGGACGAACGCGCGCCGGCCGCCTTGGCTCAGGGGCAGGTTTCAACGCCTACGCTTTGCGGACGTCAGATTCACCATGGTTCGGTCGTGGTCTGTCGCTGACCAAGACCGGCGAGCAGTTCCCACTCGCCAACACACAACTGCATTACAACATGGAAGGCCGTGACCTGGTTCGGTCGGCATCACTCGCCGATTATCTCAAGAACCCAAACTTCGCGCATGAGAAAAATCACGCCCCACCAAAGTCTCTTTCGCTGTATCCACCGGTTGAGTACAACGGCTACGCCTGGGGAATGGCCATAGACCTCAGCACGTGTGTCGGTTGCAACGCCTGCGTCGTCGCCTGTCAGTCTGAGAACAACATCCCGATCGTTGGGAAGACTGAAGTAATGAATGGTCGCGAGATGCATTGGCTACGCGTCGATCGGTACTACGAGGGTCCTGTCGAAAATCCCAAGACAAGCTTTCAGCCCGTGCCGTGCATGCACTGTGAGAATGCGCCGTGCGAACTGGTGTGTCCGGTAGGGGCGACGGTCCACAGTTCCGAAGGCTTGAATGACATGGTCTACAACCGATGTGTAGGCACGAGGTACTGTTCCAACAATTGTCCGTACAAGGTTCGCCGCTTCAACTTCCTGCTGTTTCAGGACTGGGATACGCCCAGCTTGAAGATGCTCCGTAACCCCGATGTGTCTGTTCGCAGCCGCGGTGTAATGGAGAAGTGTACCTACTGTGTGCAACGCATCAACGAAGCGAAAATTGACGCCGAGAAGGAGGACCGGCCGGTGCGCGACGGCGAGATAGTTACCGCCTGCCAGGCGGTCTGTCCGGCAAAGGCCATTGTTTTCGGGGACATCAATGATCCGAAGAGTCGTGTTTCGCAGTTGAAAGCACAGCAGCGCAATTACGGATTGTTGGAGGAGCTGAATACCAGACCGCGAACGACCTATCTCGCAGCGGTAAACAATCCCAATCCCGAGATTCGCGAGGAATAGAGATCATGGCCGTGACGCCTCCTGAAGAATTGGGAAATATGAGTGTTCCTCCGGTCATTGCGCCTGGCTACACCTTTGCCTCGATTACCGACAAGATTAGCGCGATCGTGCTGAGCCAGCGAACCCCGCGCGGATGGTTCGTTGGCTTTGCCATTTCATTCTCTCTGGTAATGCTCCTGATGTATGCGATCGGCTATCTGCTGCTGGTCGGAGTTGGTATCTGGGGTATCAACATGCCGGTTGCCTGGGGTTTCGCCATCGTGAACTTTGTGTGGTGGATCGGCATCGGTCACGCCGGAACTTTGATCTCAGCGATTCTCCTCTTGCTAAATCAGAAATGGCGCACTTCGATTAATCGCTTCGCCGAAGCGATGACCCTTTTCGCAGTTGCCAGCGCCGGATTATTTCCGCTGCTTCACCTGGGCCGGCCGTGGTTGTTCTATTGGCTCTTCCCCTATCCCAACGTGATGAACGTACAACCGCAGTTTCGCAGCCCGCTGGTCTGGGACGTTTTCGCCGTCTCTACTTATTTTACGGTCTCACTCCTCTTCTGGTTCGTGGGGCTGGTTCCCGACCTGGCCACGCTCCGTGATCGATCCACCAGCCTATGGGGCAAGATTACCTACGGCATGCTGGCGATGGGCTGGCGCAATTCAGCGCGACATTGGCACCGATACGAAATCGCTTATCTGCTGCTTGCCGGACTCGCCACCCCCCTGGTGATCTCGGTCCACACGGTGGTCAGCTTTGACTTCACAATCGCGATTCTTCCCGGTTGGCACTCTACGATCTTTCCACCGTACTTCGTGGCCGGTGCGATCTATTCCGGCTTCGCGATGGTCCTCACCCTCGCGATCCCGCTACGCAAGTTCTATCACCTGGAAGATTTCATCACGGCGCGCCATTTGGACAACATGGGAAAGATCATGTTGGCGACCGGTTTGATCGTTGCCTACGGCTATACGATGGAGCTCTTCATGGCCTGGCGGACTGGTAACAAGTTCGAATGGTACATGACCATCAATCGAATGCGCGGACCCTATTGGCCCATGTATTGGACGCTAATCCTCGCCAACGTCGTCATCCCCCAGTTGCTGTGGATGAAGCGAATCAGACGCAGCACCCTGGCTCTTTTTCTAATCGCGCTCGTGGTGAATGTCGGTATGTGGGTCGAGCGCTACGTCATCATCATCACCAGCTTGCACCGCGACTACCTGCCCTCGTCATGGGGTATGTACAGCGGTACGCGTTGGGACTATGCCGTTTTCCTCGGCACGATCGGGCTCTTCGTGACGCTGGTACTTCTCTTTATCAGGCTTCTCCCCTCGATCTCGATATTCGAGATGAGAACGCTTCTGCCGCAAGCAAAGGTCGAGGGAGAAGAAGCATGAGCGCAGTCACACGCGTCTACGGTCTGATGGCCGAGTTTGATGATCCGACGAGCCTGGTCGAAGCGACTCGGCGCTCGTATCAGGATGGCTATAGAAGAATGGATGCTTACGCCCCATTCCCTGTCGAAGGATTAGCCGAGGCCTTAGGTGCAAGGAAAAGAGTGTTGCCTTTGATTGTATTAGTCGGAGGACTTGTCGGGTGTTTCGGGGGATTCTTTATGCAGTACTACATCGCTGCAATTTATTTTCCGCTCAACATCGGCGGGCGCCCGCTCAATAGTTGGCCGGCGTTCATTCCGGTGACGTTTGAGGTAACGGTGCTGGTGGCGGCTCTATCGGCCGTGTTCGGTTTGCTGATCCTCAACGGACTGCCGATGCCCTATCACCCGACTTTTAACGTTCCCCGCTTCAAGTTCGCCTCCAGCGATAGATTCTTTCTTTGTATTGAAGCAAGAGACCCCAAATTTGATCGCGACGCGACAAGAAACTACCTAATGAGTCTGGGACCACGAGAGGTAAACGAAGTTGAAGATTGAGACTGCTCATAAGTGGTTCGCTGGAATGACGTCAGTCGTTAAGCCGCGTCTGTGGACGCACTGCATCGGGCGCTCATTCCTGTTGGTGATCGGCTTATTACTGGCCGCGGGCTGCCGACAAGACATGCATGATCAGCCTAAGTTCAAACCGTTGCGGCCGAATCCAATGTTTGACGATGGCGGATCGGCCCGCCCGCTGGTCGAGGGCACTGTTCCTCGGGCTTCAGCGAGAGATGAATCGTTCCGCCCGTCCTGGCTGGTAACACCCAAACCGACTGTGAGCTTGGAAATGAACGATGTTTCCAATGTGAGTCAATTTCCGATTCCAGTCACAGGCCAGATACTTGATCGTGGAGAAGATCGATTCAACATCTATTGCGCGGTCTGCCACGGCCGGGTGGGCGACGGTAGAGGCATGGTAGTCCAGCGAGGGTTTCGACAACCACCTTCCTATCACATCGACCGTCTGCGTTCCGCGCCCATTGGACACTTCTATGACGTGGTAACGAACGGCTTCGGCGCTATGCCAAGTTATGGCGATCAGCTCACGACCCGAGATCGCTGGGCCATCATCGCTTATATTCGCGCGCTGCAGCTCAGCCAACATGCTCCGGTTTCGGTCGTTCCTTCAGAAAAGCGGAGCAAGTTGGACACGGGAGGGCCACCAAAATGAGTGAGAACCTTCAGTACGCAGCACCGCAATCCCTAGCTCAGATTCAGCGACGCTCGCTTGTTGTAGGAATTGTGGCCCTGGCATTTTGGGCCGTGGGAGCACTACTCCATCCGGATCAGATTTTTAAGTCCTACCTCGTAGGATATCTTTTCTGGTCGGGCATCGCTCTGGGGTCTCTAGCGGTGCTGATGTTGCAGTATTTGACGGGTGGCGAGTGGGGTGTAGTCATCCGACGTCCCCTTGAGGCAGCGACGAGGACGCTGCCAGTCCTGGTGCTGTTGTTCATACCCTTGGCGTTCGGGATGCAGGGGCTTTACGCACGGGCCCGCACGGCCCAGGCGACCGACACATCTTCAACTTCACCAGATCCGTATCTCTTCACCAAGTTTGTTCTGTTGCGAGCGTCGATCTATTTTGCCGCATGGCTGTTGTTGGCGTACCTGCTTAATCATTGGTCCCGAAAACAAGATGGAACAACGGATCAGCGATGGTCCAGACGGCTACAAACGCTCAGTGGCCCTGGATTGCTGATATACGGCTTTACTGCAACATTCGCGGGCATCGACTGGGTCATGTCTCTTCAGGCTGACTGGAACTCGACGATTTTCGGGATGCTTGTGATGGGCAGTCAGGTCCTCTCCGCATTAGCCTTTATCGTCATTGTCTGCGTCGTCCTGGGCGCTTCGCCGCCCCTTTCTGAGGTTCTCGCGCCCAAACACTTTCACGATCTGGGGAAGTTGCTCTTGACGTTTGTAATGCTCTGGGCGTACTTCGCGTTCTCGCAGCTGTTGGTCATTTGGGCCGGCAACCTTCCTGAAGAGATCACTTTCTACATGCCGCGCCTGGGGGGTCCATGGCGGTGGGTCGGGCTAACTATGATCGTCTTCGAGTTTGCTCTGCCGTTTCTGCTCTTGCTCTCTCGCGACCTGAAGCGCCACGCCCGCGGTCTGGCGATTGTCGCCATCATCGTTCTCGGCATGAGATTCATAGATCTCTTCTGGCTGATTGGCCCAGCGTTTCTCCCTACCGCGGTTCCTGTCCCCTGGATGGAGTTCCTGGCAACGATTGGCTTGGGAGGCATTTGGCTGGCGGTCTTCATGTTTCAACTCAGAAGACAACCTCTGCTGCCATTGAACGAACCTGCTTTATCCGGCGTGCTGGAGCATGCGACGTTTCACCAGAAACCAGAAGGCCTGCCGCTATGAGTGACATCAACGATAAGGGTCAGAATGCACCCAGCCGTGCGCACACCTTGATCGTTGCGCACGAGGAGAGCGACGTAAGTATTCCGGGTCTGGCGAAAAGCGGCGTCGCACTGGCCGCGCTCGTTATCGTCGCAAACCTGTTGGTATGGGGGGCGTTCACCTACTTCAATAGGAGTGCAGAGAGATCGCAATCGCCGCCGCCGCCAATGTTCAAGGGCAACCAACCACCTCCAGAGCCTCGCCTGCAGGGCGCGCCCGGCCACGAGTCTTCCGGGCTTGATGACATGTTGGAAATGCGAGCGAGAGAGGACCGAATCCTTAGGTCATATGGGTGGGTTGATCAACCGAGCGGCGTTGTCCACATACCGATCGAGGAGGCAAAGAAGTTGATCCTGGAAAGGGGAATGGCCGGAAGCGTAGAGGAGACGTCACCAAGACCACCGCAGCCTGGCAAGTAAGAAATGCAAACGAACAGAAAAGATTGCGTTAAAAATATCTGGGTGGGGTCAAAGCCTCATCAAGGCAGGGTGTTGGTTCGCGCGCTAACTCTCGTCACACTGCTCTTCGTAGTCACCGTTGCCGCTCTGGCGCAGGGCCCGCCAGTGAAGTTCAGCGATGTCCACTTCGATCAGCGACTCGACGAACAGGTACCAATGGATCTGAACTTTCGGGACGAGAGCGGACAGACCGTTCGTCTGGGGGACTACTTTGGGAAGAAGCCGGTGATCTTGTCACTGGTCTATTACGAGTGTCCCATGCTGTGCACGCAAGTCCTCAATGGTCAGGTCACCAGTCTTCGAGGCGTCTCCTTCAACGTGGGTGAGCAGTTCAACATAGTAACGGTCAGCTTTAATCCAAGAGAGACGCCCGCTTTGGCTAAAGCGAAGAAGGAAATGTACCTCTCGAGGTATGGCCGCCCAGGCGCGGAGGAAGGCTGGCACTTCCTCACCGGCGATCCAAAAGCAATTGCGTCGTTGGCTGATTCCGTGGGCTTTCACTACGTCTACGACGCCCTCTTGAATCAGTATGCGCATGCCAGTGGGATCATGGTGCTCACGCCGCAAGGCAGAATCTCGCGCTACTTTTACGGCATCGATTACTCACCGCGAGATTTGCGGCTGGGCCTGGTTGAAGCTTCTGCAGGAAAGATCGGCACACCGGTCGATCAAATAATGCTGCTCTGTTATCACTACGACGCCGCTACGGGTAAGTACGGAGTGATGGTGACTAACTCGCTGCGCATCGGGGGTATCATTATCGTACTCCTTGTCGTGACTCTCTTTTTCTGGTTGCAGCGACGAGTTAGACGAAGAAAACCGAAAGCAGATACAACCTGGACCACGGCAAGCTTTGCAGTAGTGCCAATCCTCGCCCTGCTGGTGCCGTTCGCGCCCGACCAGGCTTCGAGTATGGCCGGACAAGTTGATGCGCTCTACGCGTTCCTGCTGGGAGTGGCCTTGTTTTTCGGATCGCTAATCGCCGGGCTGGAGATCTTCTTTGCCATCCGCTACCGCCGGCGCAGTAAGAACGAGTTTCCCCCAGCTACAGCGCAGTCGCTCAAGCTCGAGATTGCGTGGACGGTCATTCCATTCATCATCTCCATGGTGATTTTTGTGTGGGGGGCGAAGCTTTACTTTGATATCTATCGAAATCCAAGCGATGCGGAGGATGTCTACGTAACCGGCAAACAGTGGATGTGGCGGTTTCAGCATGCGGACGGACGGCGAGAGATAAACGAACTTCACGTCCCAGTCGGTCAGAAAACCAAATTGATCCTTTCCAGCGAGGATGTGATTCACAGTTTTTTTGTTCCTGCGTTCCGCATCAAGACGGATGTAGTGCCTGGCCCCGGACGGTACATCACACTCTGGTTTCAACCAACCCAGACCGGAAGATATCACCTCTTCTGCTCACAATACTGTGGCCTCAATCACTCGCTAATGGGCGGTTGGATCGAAGTGATGTCGCCTATTGATTACGAAAACTGGATGAGTGGCAGTGGCAGCGGCACCACGATGGCGGCTTCCGGTGAAAAACTTTTTCAGCAGCTTGCCTGTGTCACTTGTCACAAGAGCGATGGCACCGGCCGGGGACCAAAGCTGGAAGGACTGTTTGGCAGCACGGTGCACTTGGATAACGGCCAGACCGTCAAGGCCGACGAGAGCTATGTCCGTGAATCGATCCTCGATTCGCAGGCAAAGATCGTCGCTGGCTACTCGCGGCCTTCGCTCATGCCGACTTTTCAGAGCGTAGTAAACGAGGAGCAGTTGTCGGAACTTCTTGCCTATCTCAAATCGATTGGGCCGCCGGCGCAAGCAAACGGAACGGCCACGCCGGGCGACGCGAAACCACCCGGGAACGCTACCAAGGCAGGCGTCGCAAAGCCGTCAGGGACACGCTAGAGGGGGGATCGTATGGAAGCAGTTATCACGCCGGTTGCACCGCGAGTGCATTACTTAAATGTGAACTACGGGTGGAGGTCGTGGTTATTTACGATTGACCATAAGCGGATCGCCTTGCTCTATCTAGTATCGATTACCTTGTTTTTCTTTCTGGGCGGGTTATTTGCGGTTCTAATTCGGATCAAATTGCTGACGCCAGGAACTGCCCTTGTCACGCCCGAGACTTACAACAAGCTCTTCACGATGCACGGAATCATTATGGTCTTTTTCTTCCTGATTCCGTCGATTCCAGCCGTCCTGGGTAATTTTCTAATCCCGCTCATGATCGGCGCCAGAGATGTGGCCTTTCCCCGTCTCAATTTGGCGAGTTGGTACCTGTTCAATCTCGCGGGCCTGATCATACTTTACGCGGTTGTCAACGGCGGCGTAGATACTGGTTGGACCTTCTATCCGCCTTACAGCTCTAATTTTGCTAACACAAATGTCGCCGCAGCCGTGCTCGCGATTTTCGTCGCCGGTTTCTCGTCGATCCTTACCGGGTTAAATTTCGTCGTAACCATTCACTCGATGCGCGCCCCCGGATTGACCTGGTTCCGGCTGCCTCTTTTTGTCTGGTCGATGTATGCGACCAGCATAATCTTTATTCTCGGCACACCGGTGCTGGCAATTACTCTGCTCCTGGTCGGTGCTGAACGACTACTGCATATCGGGGTTTTCGATCCGGCTTACGGCGGGGATCCGGTATTGTTCCAGCACCTCTTCTGGTTCTATTCGCACCCGGCCGTATACATCATGGTTCTGCCCAGCATGGGCATCATCAGCGAAATCGTGCCCACTTTTTCCCGGAAGCAAATCTACGGGTACAAGTTTATTGCCTTCTCGAGCGTCGCCATTGCCGTGCTCGGTTTCCTGGTCTGGGGTCATCACCTATTTGTCAGCGGCCAGTCGGTTTATGCGGGCATGGTCTTCTCGTTCCTCAGCTACGCGGTCGCAATTCCATCGGCGGTAAAAGTCTTTAACTGGACGGCGACCCTTCATAAGTCATCACTCTCATTCGATGCTCCGATGCTCTATGCGTTTGGGTTCATTGGATTGTTCACTATCGGCGGACTAACGGGACTCTTCGTCGCGGCTTTGGGAGTCAACGTTCACGTGCATGACACCTATTTCGTCATCGCCCATTTTCACTACACCATGGTGGGCGGCGCGGTGATGGGTTATCTCGGCGGAATTCATTATTGGTGGCCCAAGATTAGCGGGCGCCGCTACCCGGAGGGCTGGGCCAGACTTGCTGCGCTAATCGTCTTCGTGGGTTTTAATTTGACCTTCTTTCCGCAATTTCTGCTCGGCTACATGGGGATGCCACGGCGCTACTATGCGTACCCCCCGGAGTTTCAGACTCTGAATGTGATGTCTACTGCGGGTGCGTCCATCTTGGGCATTGGTTATGTGCTGCCTTTGATTTATCTAATCTGGTCCATGCGTTACGGACCAGTGGCCGAGTCAAATCCGTGGCCCTCGACCGGGCTCGAATGGCAAACCACGTCACCGCCACCGACAAACAACTTTGAGAAAACTCCAGTTGTTACCAACGAGCCGTATGACTTTCCAGAGCTCGCGAGGCAGCGCGCAACCATCGCGCTTGAACAGAGCGAGCAGTCGGCATAGTCAGATATCGATCATTGCCTATAGGAGGCAGAGTTGGCCCAAAGTCTTGCTCCACATTCCACCCAGGTAGCCCATCAGTTCGACAGTGCTGAGCAGCAGCGCGATGCGGCTACGTTGGGCATGTGGATCTTCCTGGCTACGGAGATAATGTTCTTCGGTGGCCTCTTCACCACTTACTCTGTCTATCGCGCCCTGCACCCATTGGCCTTTGCCGAGGTCAGCCGGCATCTGAACATAACGCTCGGCACCATCAATACTGCGGTCTTGATCGGTAGTAGTTTCACGATGGCTTTAGCGGTATATGGCGCGCAGCACAGCCGACGCAAAATGCTGGTGTTGTGCCTCGTCTTAACCATGCTCCTCGGTTCCCTGTTTCTTGGCATCAAGTTCTACGAGTACTACCAGAAGTTTGTCGAGCACTTTGTTCCGGGTAGCTCGTTCCAGTTTCAGGCTCCCTACACGCGGGAGGCTGAGATGTTCTTCTCACTCTATTTCTTGATGACGGGACTGCACGCCTTGCACATGATAGTGGGGCTCGGGTTACTGATGACTCTGACGATTCTCGCGTGGCGGGGGAGGTTTTCGGCCTCGTACTACAACCCCGTCGAACTATCCGGCCTCTACTGGCACTTTGTCGACCTCATCTGGATCTTCCTTTACCCCCTGCTATACCTGATTGGACATCACCTGCATTGAGGTGTCATCGATATGAATGAAGCCGCTGTTTCGATTAAGACTTATGCACTTGTTTTCGTAACGCTTCTCTCTCTGACCGCTACCACGTTCGTTGTCTCAGGCGTCGATCTCGGTGGCCTGAATGCCGTTGCTGCATTGGTAATTGCCATGGTCAAAGCGCTGCTGGTGGCCCTTTTCTTCATGCATCTGCGCTATAGCCGTCCATTGATGCTGGTGGTGGTAGCAGCCGGCCTCCTTTGGCTGGGCATCATGATAACCCTGACGCTGGGTGACTTCCTGACGCGGGGTTGGTTGACATACCGGTGACTTTCGGCATGGAGCCAACAAACGTAAGGCGCAAACGATCCCCCTAGAAACATAAACGATGCGAATTGAGAGTTCTGTTTGATTAGGTTCTTAACCCGCTCATATCAATGGAGCGAAAGATCGAAAAGATTGTTCAAACCATGTGAGGAGACTTGATCATGCTACTACGCGTAAGAGGATTGCGAGACTATACGATCCTGGCCATAGACGGAGAAATCGGCCATCTCGACCAACTCTACTTCGATGATAAAACCTGGGCCGTCAAGTATGTCGTAGTTGACATCGGCAACTGGCTGTCCGGTCGACAGGTACTCATTTCGCCCACAGCAATTCTTGAAGTGAACACTATTCAGAAGACGATTCACTTAAAGCTTACGAAAGATCAGATCGAAAAGAGCGCTGACATCTATACACACAAAACAGTTGCTCGGCAGCATCCAACCGATTACTCAATCTATTTCGGATGGCCGTACGACCCTAGTCTGGTTGGTCTCTATGCAACTGGTATCCATTCTTCTGGCGAAAACCTAGGGACGAATTCTGACGCTGAGAGATCAATGGATTCGCCTTTGGACGAAGAGAACGACCCTCACTTGCGGAGCACCGATGTGGTGGGTGCTTATCACATCATGACGCTCGATGGCGAGATTGGACATATAGAAAATTTTATAGTCGACGATCAGACCTGGACGATTCGCTACGCTGTGGTAGATACCAAGAACTGGTGGCCAGGCAAGAAAGTGTTGCTGGCTACAGAATGGGTGTTGTGGGTCAGTTGGGCTGAGTCAAACACATACGTGAGTCCTCCGCGTGAACGTATTGCTAATGCGCCGGAGTTCGATCCAACGCTACCGCTCACGCGTGACTATGAGCGGAAACTTTACGCCCACTACGAACGTTCCCCATATTGGGAGCAGAACCGAGGAGATCGGAAAGAGGAGCACATCAACTGACGGCGAGCGCTTAAAGGCGTTAGTATTCTTTACTAAGATGAAATTGTCAGCTGCCAAGAGGTGCGGTCCGCGAGTCGTGCCGTTCGTCGCATTTCAGGCACTGCAACTCCGCGCCAACGCGTTGGCGTCGCCCTTCGGATGTAGTTACCCATGGACGAGAGGTTAACGGCGGGTTGTGACGCACATGCTGAGAGTGCCCGCATTCCAGCTCGGCGACCCAATGACGCTCCTCATCCTGGTGGAACCCGATGATTGACTGTTTCACCAAGCTTCTCCGTTAGAGCACATTAACTTTGGCCAGCGTACGCCGCTAAAAGCCGTTCGTCACGGATGGTAACCCGACGATTCTCCAGGAGGATCAGTTCATCCTGCTGAAGCCGCGCCAACGCGCGCGATACCACTTCGCGCACCGTGCCCACCCGAGCCGCGATCTGACCATTCGTCATCAGGAGTTCGAAGCTGTTACCACTCGCAGACTTTTCACCGCGGGTTTTTGCTTCTGTGAGGAGCAAATGCGCCAGTCGCTGCCCGACTTCACGTAACGATAAGGCTTCAACCAGTTCCGCGTGCCGCCGCAAACGCCCAGCCAACATCTTGAGTGCGGCCAGCGCGATTTTCGGGTGCTCCAAACAGACCGCCCGCACGTCTTCCTTACCGAGAAAGAGGACAACGGAATCCTCATCTGCGACCGCCGTCGCCGGGTACGTTCCATCATCAAAAACCGGCACCTCAGCCAGCGTGGCCCCAGCACCTTCGGTATGTATCACCTGTTCTCGTCCATCTGCCGTGGCCAAAAAAGCTCGCACTCGGCCGCTGACAACGACGTAGAGGCCGCGTGCCTCTTCGCCCGCGATAAACAATACTTCTTCGCGAGCCAGCCTGCGCTCTACCGTGAGCGCGGCTAAAGCTCGCAGATCTTCGTCCGCCAAACTGCCAAAGAGAAGCGTTTTCCGGAGCGCGGCAACTTTGTCGGAGGTCATTGCAATACATCATCGGCCCCGACCGAGCTTTTTTCAAGCGCATTGCGCTTCCCTTGTAGCTCACCTTTAGCTGCAACAAGCCACTGACTGACTGGAATAAAGTCAGCCGTCATTGCCAATGGCCTCCACCGGGCAAGCCGTCAACGCGTCTTCGCATCACTCCCGCTCTTCCTCCGTCTCGGGCTGCTTGTTTACGAATGAGTAACCGTCATCAGAACGCCTAAAGTTGTCGGGCGCATTGGTGCGGCATACCTCGCAATCGATACACTGCCAATCGACATAGTAGCTGCCGGGCACATTCTCCGGGACGCGATCATTCAGATCTGCACTTTCCAGTCTTCATCCCCATCTCTACACCAACAACCATTCCTGATTCTCCCGGCCACCAATGGGCCCGAGTTTCGCAAAGATGCTTTTCTAGACTCTACATCGATTCCTGGGTAGTCGCAGTGACTTCAGTCACAGGTCTCAAGTTTTGCTACGTGCTGTGACATAAGTCATTCCCATTATTGGACAAATGAGGCAAGCTCATCCCTTAAAGCGAATACAAGCTCTGGACTCGTCTTCTTCCTTTCTGATCCCAAGGTGTCTGGATCGGCACGCACTGATCGCGGGATCGTAGGCCGTTTGTTCATTAGGGGAAGCTGATATGTTGGCAACGGGAAATGTTATTGAGATCAGAACTCGAGAGAAAGCAGCGCTGTTCGGAAGCAAAGGAGCGACAAAGGAAAAACTCGTTGCGTATTTTGACTTGACCAAGCCGCGCGTAACGTTGATGGTAACCCTGACCTCGGCCGCCGGGTTCTACTTGGGGAGTCCTTCAGATCAACTGCTAAACGGTCGTTTGTTGTTTCACACCCTTGCTGCTGTCTGGCTGCTTGCGTCGGGAATAGCTTGTTTGAACCAGTACATGGAGCGGATCAGAGACGGCCTAATGAGGCGTACCCTCTGGCGACCGCTACCGTCGCGGAGACTCCGGCCAATGCAAGCTCTCTTATTTGGCTTGAGCTTGACGATCGTGGCTGAACTTTACCTCGCGTTGTGTGCGGGGGCCCTCGCCACTCTGCTGGGATTGGCCGTCATAGTCGGCTACCTGTTCTTATACACACCACTCAAAACCCGAACGCCCCACTCCACGACCATCGGGGCGATTCCCGGCGCCATTCCGCCACTCATTGGTTGGGCGGCAGCACGTGGACACTTGGGCACAGCGGCATGGGCGCTGTTTGCAATCATGTTTCTGTGGCAGTTTCCACACTTCTTTGCCATCGCACGGCTTTACCGCGAAGACTACGAACGCGCGGGCATAAGAATGCTACCAGTGGTCGAGACCGATGGTCGACGAACCGCACGTTACATAGTTTTCTCTGCGTTGTTGCTCGTGCCGGTCAGTTTGTTGCCCACATTGCTTGGTCTAACAGGGCCAGTTTACTTTGCTGGCGCACTCGGGTTGGGAATCGCCTATTGCACCTGCAGCATCATGGTGTCGCAAAGGAGATTACGAGCCTCGAAGCTCTACGCACGAAGACTGATGCTGGCATCTGTGGTCTATTTACCGCTGTTGTTTTTAATCATGGTTGTGAACAAGCGATGATACCGGCGAAGGTTTGAGCCCTGTGCGCTGATCGGCTCGTGCTTGTAAATGATATTGTCTCTGATATGGATACATTGGCCCAAAACATCTTGAATATGTTTGCGTCTTTCAATAAAGAGACGCTGGATCTGCATGCACTGTTCGAGGCGGGAGGCAACGATCCTGATGCTCGCACTGCCGTATTAGATACGGTTGAGCGTCTTGTTAAAGATGGGCTGTTGGAGGAACGTGGCAATGATTTTTATGCTTTGACGGGAGAAGGCAGCGCCAATCTCAGACTCGACTACAAGGATTAGCCAAGTTACTCGTCCGAGCGCGCCTCACGATCGACAACCTCACGATTGCTCCTGTTTTTGAGCAGCCCGCACAACGCGCCTTAACTCACGAGTTCTAATCACTGCTTCCCCGCGCAATGGAAAATGCATTACAAAGATTTGTGACTTGTTGATCGGTTCTTGCCAACCAAATGTGAAGTCTTTAGAACCGATATATTTTTCATAAGCGACTTTACCAATGAAGCATACGACGGTCGGCATCTCAGTCTTGATGATCCGGGAGATTCTCCTGCGGCCAGGCAACTCCTCGCCCTTCTTAAGTCCTGTTATGTCGCGTGTTGGTCTGTCGATGATGTTCACGAAGCCCAAGCCATAAATGACATTGAATTTCTCTTTGTAAATTCGTTTCAGGGCCTTATCGTCCCGAAGCTCGGGTCTTTTTTCCTTAAGGATTCCAGCATCCGAGAGTAAATACCAAAACATCTTGTTGTTGGAGAACGGCACACCCCGATTGAACGATCCAAAATGAGGATTAATACCCACGAAAAGTATTCTTGGTTTCTTATAGCGGTAATGGATCATAATTTATGATTCTGAGACTGATGAATTGGCTTTAATCCATACTCCTGGTAACAAGCTTGGAAATCCCTGAATCAAATGGTCCGTTCGGCAGGGTGATAAGCCTGCTGTCTGCGCTCGATGCGGTAGAGATATCAGAAACAGTCCGCGGCACCAACACCTGAAAAACCCGATTAGTATATGGATTTCTTTTCCATTGAGCCGTGATTTAAGTCACTGCATCGAAGGATATTTCCGCGTAGCCTGTCAGTGTCTAAGGAGATAAGGAGAAGCATATGACTGAATCGACAAGGACGGTTAGAGAATTCGCGCTGGAGATACCGGGTGCGACGCGAATCTTCGAAAGATTCGGGATTGATTACTGCTGCGGGGGCAGCCAGAGTCTTGCGGCCGCTTGCGCCAAAGCCGGACTCGCGGTGGATGATGTCCTTGGTTCGCTTAAGACCGAAGGCAGTTCTGAAGTAATCTCCGCCGGTAAGGATTGGCAAAAGGCGTCTCATAAGGATCTAATCGCCCACATCGTTGAAAAACATCACGCGTATACGCGCGAGGAGTTGGCCAGGCTAGATACGTTACTAACCAAAGTATGTGGCGTCCATGGGCAAAACCACCCCGAACTGTTTCACATTCACCATCAATTCAGGAAACTTCGCAGCGATCTCGATCCTCACATGCTAAAAGAGGAAAACGTGCTCTTTCCCTACATCATCCGAATGGAGGAAGCGACAGTGGAAAATCAAACGCTTCCAGCACCGCCCTTTGGAACTGCGCGGAATCCGGTGCGAGTGATGATGGCCGAGCACGATGCCGCCGGATACGTCCTGCGCGCAATGCGTGAAGCGAGTTCCGACTACACTGCCCCGGCGGATGCATGCATCAGCTTCCAGACGTTGTACAAAGCGCTGACTGATTTGGAAACCGACCTGCATCAGCATATCCATTTGGAAAACAACATTCTGTTTCCGCGTGCCGCCGAGATGGAAGATCTAGCGAAGTCGACTTAGGGGGGTTACGTTTACTCAGCTAGCGATTTCATGCTCGACGCCTTAGTAATCCATGAATCAACACGATGAAGGTGGTAAGTCAGGAATGAACAGCAGGAAAGCCAAATCAAAACGCGTTTTGTAATTGCGGCGGGCAAACTGTGTACAATGCCAGAGAACAATCACCCCTAATACGGATGTGGATGATCAGAAAATACTTCCGAAGACGACGCCAACTGATGCCGCGGGTTTGATGACCGATGACCACGCGAAACTCGATAAGCTAATTGATGACCTATTCGCAGCGCTGGATGATGGCGATAGGATCCTCAGTTTCGAACGTCTCGATCTATTGTGGGCGCGCCTGGCCGTTCATATTCGTGCCGAACATCTCTGCCTCTTCCCCGCCATCTTGGAGACACCGCAGACCAAGTTAACGGGTAGCCGCGGCGCCCCACAATACGACGAGGCTCGGAACGCTCTCGACCTTCTTCGGCATGACCATGACTTTTTCATGCGTGAGTTGGCCAGAGCAGTAAACATTATGCGAAAGGATATGACCCTTTCCGACCGAATTGTAATGAGTGGAGTGCTCCGAGAAGTACGGCACTTTGTTATTGGGGTTCAGACTCGACTACATACACACAATCAATTGGAAGAAGAACAGGTTTACACTTGGGTTGGCATGTTGCTGGACGAAGCTGAGCAGACGGAACTCACCATCCGCATGCGGCGCGAGCTTGCGAACATCCCTCCCAGGTTCAACCAGCAAGAGCAAATCGATACCCCGGATGGAGACATCGTTCTTTAACTACCTGTGATATGGTTTGCAGACGCGATCCGTCTGTTTCCTTCTTTGTATCACTGCTATCGTGAGCAACCTGATTGAGTGGACCGTGGGAGCGACTTTTGTCAGCCGCATCCCTGGGAATGCCAACACCCTGTTACTTTGTTCCGGGAAAGATATCCCGACACCCGGACCACTAACGAGCCGCTCTAGACCGTTTCGATAAGCACTCAATTTCCGCAAACAACCGGTCGAGCTCAAGCCTATTAGTAATGATCAACTCGAATTTAATGCTTGTGTTCGCTCTCGACTTGCAATCCCGCATCAATCCAGTCTTGCTTGCCTTGGTCATAATCTCGCACGTTTGTGTAACCCAGCGCCGCCAGTTCACGGGCAGCGTGTTCCGAGGCGTGTCAGGTAGGGCTGGCACAATAAACTACGATGTCCGCCCCCTTGTCCGATAGAAGTTTCGAAGCCAGTTTCGCGAGTTGATCCAGTGGCAGATTGATTGCGCCCGGCAGATGGGCATGATGGTACGCAGTTTCAGGTAACGTTTCGACCAGCAGAAACGGATCCTTTCGATCGATCTTCTGCTTCAAGTCTGTTCGCGAGATTGTCTTGATCATAAGGCCCACCTCGTTGTCGTGTAAGTTTTCACCGCGTCAAGCCTAACACTTAATTCGTCGTTCGTGGTCTTCCTTGTTCAAATCTAATTTGGGTCATCATGATCGACAGTTCCTGGCGATAGACGAATCAGCAGCAATTCGCTTCGGCCACGTCGCCAATACTCTGGAATTAGTAGCCGCCTTCTCCATCCAACACAACCTTGCCCCGGAACGAACGATAAATGAAAGTGAAGTATCCAATCGCGAGCGCTATTCCGAAGAGCCACCACACCAAACCTACCCTCAAACTGTAAGCGCCCGTCTTGGCGTTATGTATTGTCAGACTATAGGACGGATTGGTGCTTGCCGACAGAAGGTTGGGGTACATCGCAAACGCCGCTCCGCCTAACATGCTGACGATGTATGCTGTCGATGCGAAAAATGCGGCTAAGTCACGTTCCTTCCTCCTAAATATTGGCATAAAAACCAGTGACCCGAAGACCAGGACTGGAATAATCCATCCCCAAAAGCTTATCCGAAAATTATCAAGCATCTGCGGACGCACATAGATCGTCGCGACAAGACTCACAGCCGTGAGTAACACGAGCATCAGCCAGCCAAATAATGCGACCCGACGCGCACGATTGCGGACCTCGCCCTCTGTTTTTACGGCGATATAGTGAGAGCCGTGAACCGTTAGCGTAACGAGTGCCAGCAGACCCGTCAGCACCGTATACCAATCGAGGATGCCGGGATTCGTGTCAACTCGGAAGTTCGTCCAGAGAGCTTCAAAGAAATAACCGTCTGAATTAAGCGGGACCCCGCGAACCACGTTGCCAATCGCAGCGCCGAAGAAAATGGCGAGCAGCAGACTGGAAATCGAAAAGACAAAGTCAAAGAATGACCACCACAGCGGATCGTTAACATGCGATCTCAACTCGACACCGACGCCTCGCAGCATCAGTAACCACAGCACGATCATCAGCGGCAGGTAGAAACCACTAAAACTGGACGCGTAAAGCAACGGGAAGGCGAAGAAAAGCGCGCCGCCGGCAGCGATCAACCAAACCTCGTTCCCGTCCCACACCGGACCGATAGCGCGCAATATCAAGCGACGCTCATCGTGATTTCGTGCTACCAAAGGACTGATGATTCCAGCTCCCAGATCAAATCCATCGAGCACCACATAGGCAGTCAACATCAGCGCTACAAGAATGAACCAGACTGTCTCCATGCTCCCTCCTCTAGGTTTTTGCGACTGAGGGAAAAACCTTACCGGTCGATTGTTCGTGGCCCAGGAATTCGGGGCCGTGGCCAACTTCGCGCCACATCAGGATGATGAAAAGAATGCTGAGCACGGTGTACATACCCATGAATCCAAGCAAGGTGAATAAACCGTTACCCGCTGAGACATTCGCCGAAAAGCCTTCCTGCGTTCTCATCAAGCCGTAAACGAGCCAGGGTTGCCGGCCTACTTCCGCAGTTATCCAGCCCGCAGTGTTAGCGATATAAGGAAACGGGAAACTCAACATCACTATCCATAACATCCACCTCCCATTGAATAACTTTTTCCTCCAAAGCATTAAGACCGCCGTGGCCATCACCAAAATGAAGATCGTCCCTAACCCGACCATGATGTGATAGCTGTAATAGAGCAGCGGAATGTTGTCCGGCCACTGGTCGCGCGGAAACGCGTTCAGACCTTTTACCTCCGCTTCCCAATGGCGGTGAGTGAGAAAGCTGAGGGCCTTCGGAACGTAGATGGGATTGTCGAGCTTCTGCTTCTCCGTATCTGGTTGCCCGACAAGGACGACCGATGCTCCCGATTCAGTTTGGAAAAGCCCCTCCATCGCGGCGAGTGTCGCCGGCTGATTGTCGGTCACGAGTTTGCCTTGCCGATCACCCGAGGGAAACACCTGAAAGAGTGAAGCCAGGGCCGCGACAATCACGCCAGCTCTTACAAACAGCCGCCCATACTCCTCTTGCTTTCGGGAGAGCAGGTAATAGGCGCCGGTCGCCGCCATCGCGAACGAGCCGGTGATTACCGCACCACCCATATTGTGAAGGTACTGCCACAGCGCCCACTCGTTGAACAAGAGGGACCAGAAGCTACTGAGGTGGGCCGTACCGTCCGCGGCGATCTCATAGCCCACCGGATGCTGCATCCAGGCATCAGTCACGATGATAAAAAAGCCGGATATCCAGGAGCCGGCGAAGACCATGAATGCGGCCAGCCAATGCACCCTTTGTCCGAAGCGCTTTTCGCCGAACAGGAACAAACCCAGGAATGAGGATTCGAGGAAGAACGCAAAGACGCCTTCCATCGCGAGGGCCGTGGCTATCACTCCACCCGAGTAGTGAGAGAACCGGGCCCAATTGGTTCCGAACTGGAACTCCATGGGAATTCCGGTTATGACGCCGAAGAGAAAGTTGATCGCGAAGATCTTGGACCAGAAACGCGCGGCCTTGTTATATCGCTCATCCCCTTTCCAGAGCGCAAGCGATTTGAAGATAACGATGAGCGGCGCCAGGCCCATCGTCAATTGGGGAAAAAGATAGTGATAGGTAATCGTAAACGCGAAGTGCAATCGATGAATCACTAGTGCGCTATCCATTACGCGTCTCCTCTAAATTCTTCACTCCTGCATTATCAACCCAAACTACATTCTCCACTACGGAAGAACTGAAACTCCATTCGCGTATGCCAACACGCAGACGGCGTTCTTACGAGTTGCCCAAGACAACGAGACGCGGCCAAGACCGCCCATCTGGGTCTCGATAGTCGGGAGCTAAATTCACACAGAGATAATGATGCCCCATAATACCGGCCATCTTTCACGGCTCCGGTGAAGAGATGGTCAAATCAGCGAACACATATATGATGGCATTTTCCGGTCAGTTAGTAATTGACGTTGCCATTCGGGCAATCTGCGAATTAGAAACAAACGGTGCTGTTAGCAAGAACTGGCTAGAGTAAATGGGCAAGACAACACCTAAGAGTTTGTGGCGACCCCTGCAGGTCTCAACCTTTCGCAACTTGCTTGCGGCCAACTTCCTTTCCGACGTTGGTGCTTTCATGCAGAGCGTCGGCGCGGCGTGGCTCATGTTGTCCTTCGGCGCTGGTCCAATGTATGTCGCGCTTACGCAGACTGCCTCTTCGCTTGCCTTCTTCACCCTTGCTTTACCCGCAGGATCGATCGGCGACATCGTTGATCGACGTAAGCTAATCATCATCACCGAGGCATGGATGATCGGCGTCGGCGTCGTACTTACCATAGCAACGATCTTCGGGGTGATGTCGCCATGGCTCTTGCTCATGCTCACCTTTGCCATATCCGCAGGCGACGCCATCGAGGCGCCGAGTTGGCGGGCCGTCCTTCCCGAACTGGTGAGCAAAGATGAACTGACGGCCGCGTCGGCGCTGGGCGGAATTGAATTCAACCTGGCGCGCGCCGTTGGACCCGCCCTCGCCGGCGCCGTTATCGCGATCGCTGGGGTTGCGACCGCCTTCGGCATTAATGCGATTTCATTCCTGGGTGTATTACTGGTCCTGGTTCGATGGAAGCGCGCTCAGCACCCGCGAGCGGTGCCCGTGGAGACCATGGGCGGAGCCACCGTGGCGGCGCTGCGTTACGTTCGCTACTCACCCGCAATCCGCAGACTGACCTTGCGAGCCGGAATAGTCATGTTCTTTGCCAGCGGGATCCTGGCTCTATTGCCATCGATCGCTCATCGGGCCAGCGCCAGCCCGCTAAACTATGGTTTTCTCCTGGGATGTTTCGGCGCTGGCGCGATAGCCGGAGCGTTAGTGCTCGAGCGCGTCCGCGCTCGTTGGTCGACGGAAGCTGTTGCGTCGGCCGCGGTCATCCTCCTGGGCGCGAGTATCGCTGGCACAGCGGCCTTACATGCAGACATCGCGATTGGCGGGCTAATGCTGATCGCGGGCGCCGCCTGGATTATCTTCATCGCACTTCTCTCGGCGCTGGTCCAGAATCTGGCGCCTGATTGGGTGCGCGCCCGTGTGCTCGCCGTTTACTTGCTTATATTTCAGGGCGGCATGGCTGCCGGTACTGCCTTGTGGGGCATTACCGGGCAGCACTGGAGCATCGAGACCGCCTTGGTCATTGCCGGCGTTGGGACGATTGCTACGGCGGCTCCTGGGCTAGTTTGGAAATTGCCAAATGCACCTGCCGATCTCAGCCCATGGATCCATTGGCCCATGCCCGCGATCAAACAAGAAGATCGGCCCAACCTCAGACACGGACCGGTGCTCATCATTATCGAATACATCGTGGATCATGGTCAGGCCGCCGAGTTCGTGAACGCCATGTACGAATACGAACGGGTGCGGCGTCGTGACGGGGCTTCTGAATGGGGTATCTTTCATGATACGGAATCCCCCGAACGTTACGTGGAAACTTTCCTTGTCCATTCATGGGCTGAGCATCTACGTCAACATACGCGCCTGACGCAAGCCGATCGCCACCTCGAGAAAAGAATACATGACTATGCGCGCCATGCTCCGAAAGTGCAGCACTTGATTTATGCGCGAGTAGCCGAGTAATTCGAGCGGAAAAAAGAAAACCTGCCCTCTATTGCCGGGCCGGTCGCAGCCACACGAAGCTGCCGATTGCCGCCAGCGAGACGAATGCGGCCACGATAAAGACAGCGCTCGGGTTTCACAACCCATAACGTCCCGGCTATCAACGAGGCAGGTAGATAGATCACTCCGTTACGAAGTTGTAGACACCCATCGCCGTCGCACAGAGACCGCCTAGCCACAGTTCTCCTACTTGGAATCAACTTGGAATCAACAAAGCCGCCGCGATCTACGATTCATTTTCCGACTTTAATTCTGGTTACTTCCGCTCCGATTGAAGATTTCCGTACCTCATTTTCCAACTTTAGCTTTTGCGAGTGGAAGGCTGCTCTCATGGAATCAACAATTTACGAGGACCTCATTGTCCGACTTTAATTCGGCAGGACATTATCCCACTACCCATCGCTGTCGGAAGCTGAAGCGCTGATGGCTAAGCTTGCTGGTGGAGTGAAGACTGTCTCTGGTAGGACTCAGAGACCGCGGATTATTGTAGGTATGCGAGTAACGATTCCAACTTTGCGGGTTAGTAAGCTGAATGCTTTCTCTTGAAGGATCGACGCTTGTAAATCGTCCCTGCGGGCTCGCGTAGTATCGCGCGCCGAAGAAATCCAATCCCGTTTCAATGTCCCGTTCTTTTTGAGTAAACTTTTGTCGCGTACTATCTCCCGTGTAGCCTTGTTGCGTAGTGCGCCCACCAATCTGCCCCGTGAGTTCTTCACCAAACGGCAAGTAGTCATGACGCGAGACGTTGGCAAGGCTGCCACTCTCATCGAAGATCATGCGCGGCGTACCGAGATGATCCGTGACGATCCAGCGCACATCGGCAAACGGCGTGTTCGGATCAGGGTTAGGGTCAGGACCTCCTTGAGAACTGACTGTAACTGCGACATTCGGGGTGGAGTCGCCAAACCATCCAACCCACTCTTGAACCATGCGCCATTGGAAATTGTACATCCCTGCCGTCGATGGGGCAGTTACCGTAAAGTTGAAGGTTATTTCATTGCCGGATTCAACCGAGTAAGGTAATCCTACACGGTCCAAGCGCCAGGGCCCGTCGTTTTCTGGCGAGCCTTGATATCCGAGATTGTAATAGCTCGCACTCGTCCACGTGTTGTTGCCCGTGTTCCTCATACGCACCGAAACGGCGTAGCTATGACCTGCAGTCATCGTCTGCGGGACTGATTGAGCGATAAATTGAGCACTGTTCGGGACCAGGGGATTCGCTATGACATTCGACCAACTTGGATCGTAGTTGCCAAACTGGTTATTAGATAGATCAACCTGATTGCTGCCGTCAGCATTCATCACCCAAACTTGATTAGTTGGATCGCAGCACTCTCTTTCCCGATCGCTGCGAAATGCGATCTTCGTCCCATCGCTTGACCACGTAGGCGAATCGTCATTCTCCAGAGTATTAGTCAACCGCACCTGATTACTGCCATCGGCATTCATCACATAGACTTCTTTGTTGGTGCGTACTGCCGTCCTGGTGACTGTGTTGCCGTCGTCATCTGTTTCTGTCCACGTAACAACCGTGCTATCACGCGTACTGGTAAACGCCAGCTTAGTTCCATCGGGTGACCATGCTGGCTGTTCAACCCGAATGCCACTGCCGCTATAGGTCAATCTCGTCTGGTTACTGCCGTTGGCATTCATCACGTAGATGCTTGGGAACCCGCCCTGATCACGGTCACTGGCAAAGGCGATCCTTGTACCGTCGGGCGACCATGACGGCTGCGTGTCGTTGCCGGCACTGGTACTGAGGTTGACCTGACCACTGCCGTCTGAGTTCATTACATACACCTGATAGCTTACGCCGTTGCGTCCGCTCTGAAAAGCAATCTTACTTCCGTTAGGTGACCAGACCGGGGCGCTGTCGTCAGCCGCATCACTCGTGAGCCGTGTTTGACCACTACCATCCGCATTCATTACATAGATATCGGCCAAGCCGGTAAACACATTATCGCGATCACTCTGAAAAACGATTCTGGAAGCGTTCGGAGACCATTGCGGTGATTCGTCGTTGGCTGCGTCGTTGGTCAAACGTAATTCGCCGCTGCCATCTGGGTACATTGAGTAGATCTGAGCGGTGCCCTCACGGTTGCTCGCAAAAGCGATTCTAGCCTCGCCGGATTGAGGTGCTACTGGAGAGAGGCTACTGCTTAGAGAAGCGTAGGGAAATGATCGACCATAGAGTGGTGTTGACGTATCGGAGATGGCCTCCGAACTCGCCTTGGTCGATAGCAGACCTCCGGCCCAAGCCGGTAATTGCACGTCGTCAAATCTGGCAAGAAGATCGGCGAGTGGTCTGCTGGTTACGCCGTTGGGCCCTGATTGTGGCCGTAGACTTCCGAAAGAACTGGTGCCCGGAGCAGCCGTGATCAGCAGTTGCCCATCGCGATAACCATATTCTTTCTGGAGACTGGTAGCAGAAGTGCTCGCGGCATATTCGGCCAGCAACTCTCCGCCTAAACCATAGACCTGCCGCGTTTCCTGATTGTTAATGAAGCGCTGCACCCGATGACCGTCACCATCATAAATGTATTGGATCGGCGCCGGTCCCTTGTATGGGTTTGGGTCAATCGGATAACAATTTCCATCGGGATCACAAGGAGGAGGCGGTGGCGGAGGGGCCGGGAAGCTAAGCAGCGATAGGCGGTTCTCCGCGTCATAGCTTCGCCCGCGCTGGTCTCCTGTATAGGAGTCATGCGTCAGGTTCCCCGCAGAGTCGTACTGCATTTTCCGTTGGCTCATCGGAAGCGAGATATCGCCCGGCGCGTATAGCCGGTTTGAATTTTGGGCATCGCTTTTGTCGAATTGCGTATTGTTGACGCCCCAGCTCGCCGGGTTAATCGTGCGGTTGCCCCAGCGGTCGTAATCATAGCTTTGAACGTACTGCGGCGGCCTGATCCAGTCCGAACCCGCCTGGAACTCAGTTGTCGAACTGAGACGGTTAAGCGAATCGTAGTTGTAATCGGCTTGCGTGTACGAGTAGTCAGTGATCGCATCATTCGTCGGAACCCAATGCTGAGCACGCGAAATGTTACCGTTGTTAGCAGGGCCGCTCTGACCCCATGCGTATCCGCCGTAATAGAGGGCTAAGCATCCACGATTCCAGTTGAATTCGTTCGACTGAAGTGAGTAGGTACTTACGCGAATATCGTATAGCTGCCCTCGCGTGTTGTAATGCAGCTTGTGGTAGAGCGATGTCTGCGTTCCGAATTGCTCTTGCGCTATCCCACCAAACGGCGAATATGAGATCCCGGTTGCATAGGTGCGGTCCCTATCATCACCCAGACGGCCAGTGACACTGTTTGTCCTGCCCGCGCTGTCGTAGCCGTAGTTGACCATGTGGCCCGATGGATAGTTCTGAGAAGTGATCGCGCCGCCAAGATTGTAAGTCGCGTTGACTTGATAATTCGTCCCGGATGTCTGCTGAATCTTCAATACTGCGCGGCCGGCCGCATCATAGCCGTAATAGTCACCCGCGCTGCTGCCCGTTCCGTACGTGACTGCAACCAGGCGTCCACTTGCATAGCCGCGCGAGTAGTTGGGAGCACCCGAAGGCAGGCCCTGCGAATCGTAGAAGTAAGCCACTTCATCGCTGGTTATGCCGTCGTCATTGATCCCAGCGGCGCGTCAACAGGCCACATGGACGTGAACCTAACAAACCCCTAGTGCTTATTGTAATTGGAGACAGACCATGAAACACCGGCTTATCCTGGTCATTGCTTTGAGCCTGAGCGCAATCTCTCTGGTGGGCACCTTTCTTGTTTCGGCGTCCAAACAGGAGGTTTCGAAAACGGCTGCGCCCCCAACCCGCGAAGAGGTTGTTCGCTCGTCTGAACGCAATGAAAAGTTTTGTATAGCTTCGGTAGAGCGTAAGCCCGGTAAGCCCACGCTTCCGCTCGAGCTCCCATATCCGTTGCTCCCAGGCCAGACCGCTACGCTGCTGCCGGATGGACGCTTGCTGCTTGTTGGCGAGGGCGAGGACGGGCCGCTTGCGACCGCCGAGATCAAAGACAACAGCACCGGCCAGGTGACCGCTTTCGCTGGCGGTCTTTTGCACGCCCGAGCGTGGCACTCAGCCACCCTCTGGATAGCTCCGGGCGGACGGTGAATTACACCTACGACGCCAATTTCCGATTGCAGCAAGTAACAGACGTTAACGGTGGGATTACCCAATACACATACGATGACAGCAGCCGCATGTTGACCATCAGAGATCCGAGAAACATCGTCTATCTCACGAATGAGTACGATGTAAACGGACGAGTATCAAAACAGACGCAAGCCGACACTGGCTTTTACCAATTCGCTTACACGTTGGATGGGAACGGCAACGTGACTCAGACCGATCTCACTGATCCGCGCGGAAATGTGCGTCGCGCGACATTCAGTTCGACGGGATACACGCTGACCGACACTTATGCCCTCAACAAGCCCGAGCAACAAACTTACACCTACAGCCGTCAGGCAGGCACAAACTTCATCGCGAGCGTCACTGACCCTCTCGGGCGGAACGTCGCGCTCACGTATGATGCTCAAGGGAACGTTGCCAGTATTACGCAGCTCGCGGGCACTCAGAGTGCGGTCGCCACGAGTTTCACTTATGAACCGACATTCAATCAACTTGCGACCATTACCGATTCCCTGAACCACACAGCCACGCTGGCCCACGATGCGAACGGGAATCTGACCAGCATGACTGATCCGGCTAACAACCTGACCACGTTCACGTATAACTCATCTGGCCAGGTCTTGACCGCTACCGACCCGCTGCAGCACATCACGCAATTCACCTACGGCTCCGGAGATCTTGTATCTATTACTGATCCACTAAATCGCACGACCTCACGTTTCATCGACGCCGCAGGCCGACTAAGTCGTGCTACAAACCCCCTCGGTGCGGCTACTCGCTACGGATACAACAGTCTGAATCAAGTGACCCAGAAAACTGATCCCCTGGATGGATCCACTTCGTTCACCTACGACTCGAATGGAAATCTTCTCAGCGTCACCGACGCCAAGAACAATGTAACGAGCTATGTCTACAACAATATCGATCGCGTTGTGACCCGGCGCGACCCACTGCTGCACGATGAGACTTATCAGTACGACCTCAACGGCAACGCGAAACAGAAGACTGATCGCAAGGGCCAGGTTACGAATTACAGCTATGACGCTCTCAATCGTCTGACACAGGTAACCTATGCCGACACCTCCACAACTTCATATACCTACGATTCCGGCAACCGCCTGACCCAGTCAGTCGATTCTGTATCGGGAACAATCACCTATGTCTATGACAATCTTGATCGCATGATTAGCGAAACCACCTCGCAGGGTAGTGTCAGTTACACTTATGACGCCGGTGGCCGGTGTACCATATGACTGTCGCTGGGCAGCCGACAGTTAACTACACTTACGACAATGTAAATCGCTTGACGCAGATCACGCAGGGGGGTTCCACGGTGACGATCGCCTATGATGCGATTGGTCGGCGTACCTCTTTGACGCTGCCCAACGGGGTCGTGACTGAATACGGCTATGATAATGCATCGCAACTGACGAGCCTCACTTATAAGCAGGGTACGACCACACTTGGAGATTTGACTTACGACTACGACGCTGCGGGCAGACGCACTAGCATGGGCGGCAGCTTTGCACGCTCCCTAACACCCCAGGGAGTCGGCGCCGCAAACTACAACGCAGGGAATCAACAGCTGGGCTTCGGCAGTCAAACACTCACTTACGATCTCAATGGGAACCTGCTCAGTGACGGTGCCAATAGCTACACCTGGGATGCGCGCGACCGCCTGGTTTCGATGACCGGGCCGGGCGTGAACGCCAGCTTCCAGTACGATGCTCGAGGCAGGCGATCGAACAAGACCGTCAATGGCACTACGACGAGTTTCCTTTATGACGGTCTTAACATTGTTCAGGAACTCGATGGTTCATCCGACACGCATATGCTCACGGGTGGACTGGACGAAGTTTTTCTACGTACGAGTGGAGCAAGCACCTCCAGCTTACTCCAGGATGGCCTGGGCAGCCTGGTCTCCTCAACCGACTCGAATGGGGCTCTGCAAGGCGAGTATACATATGGAGCCTTCGGCGCAACCGCGACAACAGGTGAGACAAACGGCAACAGCAGCCAGTACACAGGCCGTGAGAACGATGGGACAGGTCTCTATTATTATCGCGCAAGGTATTACTCGCCGGCACTGCAGAGGTTCGTTAGTGAGGATCCCATCCGACTGCACGGTGGAATCAATTTCTATGCTTACGTAAACAATAACCCTGTCAATTATGTTGATCCTCTGGGAGAGGCAACATTACAGGTCGGCATTGCAGGCAGTTACATCGCCGGTATAGTCTCGGGAAACGCTTCCATTGGGCTATGTATCGACGGTTCCGGGAATGTGGGATGGTATTGGGAAGCCGGCGGCGGGGGCGGTCTCGGAGCGGGAGGCGCGGTAGGAGTAGCAGTCCATGGTTCCAACGCGCAAGACATAACGGATCTGGGTGGTCCATTTAATAATGGCAGCGTTGGCGCCGGCGATGGGCTTGACGCGTCACTGGATGGGTTCGTGGGCAATAGTCCGCACGGTCGATGAGATAGAGATCCACAGATTACTCAGATTACGCTGGTATTCAATTTCGAGATTACGCTGGTATTCAATTTCGTACGCGGAGGACTTGCGACGCGCCTAATCACGCACATGGCATTACTTAACATCTTGCGTCGAGACCAATCGCTATCAACCGCTGAACTGCTTCATCAATTCTTCCCAGCGGCCTTGCGCCTTAAGAATCAACTCGGTGACTTCGCGGACGGCGCCGTGGCCGCCCTTCTGTTCGGTGATGAAGTGCGCGGCCTGCTTTGTCTCCACGACCGCATCACCGACCGCGACCGCGAGTCCGACGCGACGCATAACCGGAATATCCGCCAGGTCATCTCCAATGAACGCGCACTCATGTACTGAAACGTTCGCCAGGGCCAGGATCTCATCGAGCGCTCCAATCTTGTCCTTGGCGTACTGTTTCACATAAGACATTCCGAGATCCTGAGCGCGGCGTTCGACGGCGCTCGAAGTGCGCCCCGAGATAATTCCCGTCTTCAGTCCGGCGCGATGAAAAAGACCGATTCCCTGACCGTCGCGCGCATGAAAGGTCTTCTGCTCGTCGCCGTTTTCCAGCAACTCCAGCCGCCCATCGGTGAGCACCCCATCACAGTCCATCAAAAGAAGCTTGATGCGACTGGCGCGGCGATTGAGATCGTCAGTTTTGAGTTTTGAGTTTTGAGTTTCGAGTTTCACAGCAGATTGGCTTTACACAAAAAGTGACCTGGACCTCGCCGGTACGGAACCGGTTGCGGTAGCGACGGGGTTAAGCCCCGTGCGGAACGTCCGTCAGGTTTTCGCTCCGCCCGGAGCGTGACACTACCCGCTTGCTACAGCAAGCGGTTCCGCATCGTTCTTTGATGACTCAGATACTTCTTGCCCGCAGCCCGGCAGATTGAAACCTGAGAATCAACCGCCCGCTACCGCAGGCGGTTCCGACAAACCTCGGGTATTGATCAAGTGGCCGAGATAACCCGCGCCAAAACCATTATCGATATTCACCACCGCAATGCCCGGCGCGCAGGCATTCAGCATAGTCATCAAAGCGCTAACGCCACCAAGGCCCGTTCCATATCCGATACTGGTTGGCACCGCAATCACGGGGGCGGCCACGAGGCCACCGACGATCGTGGGGAGTACCCCATCCATTCCCGCCACTACCACGATGACGTTTGCGGCGTTCAATCTATCACGCGCGGCCAGCAGACGATGAACGCCGGCCACGCCGACGTCATAGAGTTTCTCGACGCGACTGCCCAGCGCGCCCGCAGTGACGGCGGCCTCTTCGGCGACCGGCACATCGGCGGTGCCCGCGCAGACAACCAGCACTATGGTTTGGGTGGGCTCGGCGCCATTCACTCCAATCTGAATGATCCGCGCCTCGTCAAAATAGTTGGCGGAAGGAATGCGCGTCGCTACTGCTTCGAAGACTTCACGCGAAGCGCGGGTCGCCAGGACCGGAGAGTGTTTCTGCTCGAGTCTCTCCAGTATCTCGACAATCTGATCGACGCTTTTGCCTTCACAAAAAACAACTTCGGGAAAACCCGTGCGCAGCGCGCGATGATGATCAAGCCGCGCGTAACCCAGGTCTTCAAACGGCAAATCGCGCAGCCGATCCAGAGCACTTTCGACCGTGCGCGTTCCCGCGCGGACTTCATTCAAAAGTTCGCGAAGTAGTTCGGCTTGCATTAGATTTGCGCAGTAAGCGAGTTTGGTTCGCGGCTGCGATAGCCCGCCGGGTCGAGCACGACTTCAGCAAAACCGAGCGCGTTGAGGTGGGCGTTAATTTCGGCTTCCTTCAATCTCAGCAAAGGAAAATCGTGTGGTTCAACTTCAATGCGGGCGACGTGGCCGTGATGGCGAACGCGCACCTGGCCGACACCCAGTTTTCGCAGGTAGGTTTCGGCTCTATCGACCTGAGTAAGCGCCTGCAGACTGATCGGAGTGCCGTGCGGGATCCGCGAAGACAGGCAGGCCAGCGCCGGCTTGTCCCAGGTCGGCAATCCCATTTCGCGCGACAGTGCGCGGATTTCGGCTTTGGTTAAGCCGGCGTCGACCAATGGCGAAATTACCCCACGCTCTATTGCGGCTGCCCTGCCGGGGCGACGATCTTGCAAATCATCCTGATTCAAACCATCGAGCACTGCGTCGAGTTGCTCTGCGCGAGCGAATTCGCTAATGCGCAGGTACATTTCGGTCTTACAAAAGTAACAACGGTTGGCAGCGTTAGCTAGATAGTTTTCGTCCCGCGTTTCAAACGTCCGGAGTACGACGTGCCGCGCTCCAATCCGGCTCGCGAGATCCTGCGCCGCCTCCAGCTCGCCCGTTGGTAGTGATTCGCTGAGCGCCGTCACTCCAATCACTCGCGCACCCAACACCTCCTGGGCCACCTGCAAAACGAAGGTCGAATCGACGCCGCCTGAAAACGCCACGGCGCAGGATTCAACTTCGCAAATTCGCTCGCGCAGGATGTTTAGTTTTGCGTGTAGTTCGTCCATTCTAAGATTCCAACTTCTCAAGTTTCGATTGTATGCACTCGGAGCGAGGGAGTCAGTACCACCTGCGTGGGCAGGTGGATCAAACAGGCCTCTCGGGCCCACCCGCTTACGCGGGTGGTACTGACCTCATTTCCTCGATCGGCTGCGATATTGACTGCTCATTGCTCGCTGCTCACGGCCTATCTCACTTCAAAGAAATCAATTGCATTCAATTTCCACGCGCCGCCCACCCGAGCCAGGACGAAAACCGCGGTGCCTGCATGATCAGCGCCCAGTTGTCTGCTGTTTATCGCCACGTCGAGCGCCAGACGATTAGCATCGAGCTGATCAACGCGAAGAATGCGAGTCTGCCACGCCTCAGGCTGGGTGCCAACAGCGCCGCGAATGAACCCAGCCAACTCACCCGGAACAATCAGCGGCGCTATCTCCGCCTGCCGCCCGCTCCGAAGCGCGGCGTCAAGCTGGTTGACAAAACTTCTGACGGATTCCTCAATGGGAGGTGTCGCGTTGGCCGCAGCCTCTGCGCGAATGCGCGCCGCGCGGGCGTACACGGTCGAAGAGTATTCGGCATCCGCCCGGACTGCGTCGTTGAAAGTGCGCGCGGCCTCCGCCGCCTGACCACGACGCAACGCAATTTCGCCAAGGCCGATGCTGGACCAGGCCAGTGCCGCCGGAATCGGCAAGCGCTCGCCTGCCAACTGCCGAAATTCTCGCTCAGCCTCATCAGTTTTGGTTTGCGCGAGCAGCGCCCGCGCCAGAACGATGCGCGCTTCCTGCATCCGCGGCGAACCGGCAAGCAGTTCGCGCGCCAGCGCTTCAGCTTTGGCGTATTCCTGCGCGCCAAATAAACGGGTCGCTTCACCCAGGGAGCTCGCCAGTTCTACTACCCGCGGCGCCACGTCGTTGGCATAGTCTATCTGAGGATAGAACTTCTCAGGATCGACTTCGACGCGAATGATCTTCGAAGCATTTTTGAAAGTCACCTGGCCAAAATCGTGCGGTGGAATTGTCGATTGCGCGGTGACTTGCTGACCTGTGTCGGTCGTGGCCATCACATTCACCATCACTTCAGTCGATCCGAGATTCCGCAGTGCCGCGGTCCATTGTCCGCCCTCCAGGTGCGGCAGACCGGCCATCAGATCCAGGTCAGTTGCTTGATCCAATTGCTGTTCAAGCAGACTCTTCATTGACGCTCCGCCACGTTCAACGAAGGCATTGCGCACGCGAGCCAGAGACAACCCTTCCGCATCGGTCTTCGCGCTTTGCAGCAGGCCGCGCATGGCTGCAACAAATTCGTCCCGGCCTGCCGCGTGATCGACCAGGCGCCAGACCATCGCTCCTTTGTTGGCTACGGAGTTGAAATACGTGCCGTCGAGCATGGTCGTGCGCGAAAGTGGCGCATCGCGTTTGGCGATCGCCGAATACGAGAGGCGTTGCCGCCCGCGCTCGGCGTCGGCTGCCTCGGCGCTAAATTGTTTTTCGATAAAGAGCGACGCTACAAATCGCACCAGGCCTTCGCGCAAAACGCCATGGCCCTCGCCACGCACCGGAGTTTCAGCACCAATCCAGAGCCTCGCTACCGCTTCGGCAATTCCCAGCGCCGTGACTGCGTCAACCTTCTTTCGTCGAAACGCTCCTTCACTAACCAGCACCGTGCCGGCATCGTCGAAACCGGCGCCGCGATTTACGGCAACCAGACGTAAAGGAACAGCCGGTGCAGCTCCGAACATGCCTGCATAAAATGTCCGGGCATCACTCGCGAGCGTAATTAGCGCCTCTGCCTGTTTTTGCTCATCAGCGGTGGCGCCTTTTGGCAAAAGCGCGGTGACGCCTTTCGCATTGCCACTCCCTTCGACCCGATCCCAGGTGCCGGCGACAAAGAACGGCTGCCCGTTAAGCGACTGTTCGAATGCGCCGTTGCCGCCCGTACTCTTCTCCGTCCCAGAAGAAATTGCGTTGACGCCAGTGATGGTTATGCGAAACGGAGCATAATCAGAGCCCCGCACGGCGAACGGAGTATTAGCCATTGGGTACCAGAGCGACAGAGGCAGGAACTGCGACGCCACCGGCGAGATCGTGGCGAGACCCGAGTTTTCAGTCACCGGCAGCCGGTACTCAACGGTCGCGGTCACGGTTTCGTTGGGACCAATCGCGTTGGGCAGCGTAATTGCGAGGCGCTGTGCGCCGCCGCGCGTCTCCGGCAGCGAACGATAAGCCGCGGTTGCGCCGCCTACGCTCAGGGATTTGATCTCGGCCTTTGCGTTAATGCGTAAACTCAAGGTCGACCCGGCGCCGCGGCCGACGTTGCGCAGCGTGACTACTGCCCGCGCATTCAGCGCGCGCTCCGCGCCGAGATTGTTCACCGTGATGTCGAAATTCGTGGCTTGCCAGGCGGCGCGTGGTTCATCCTGCGCGCTGACAACAATTGGTAAAAACACGACGCTGAGTAAACAGACGAGGACGAGAATACGTTTACATTTCATAAGGTTGCTGGATGATTTAAGTTCAGAGTTCAACCTTCGGGTTGCTGAGGTCAGTACCGGGAGCGGTAGCAACCGGGTCGCTTCCTCAACCTCAAGTGTTTGCCGCGTTGAACCCCGGTCGCTACCGCTCCCGGTACTGACCTCATAAACACGAGCAAGCTAAAACTTGAACTCTAAACTAATCCATCTCGCTTTACGGCGCGGCTCGATTAACGCGTTCGCCAACCAATCCGTGAATATCGCGCAGGCTCTCGAGCAAAGGACCCATGCGCGCAAGCGGCAACATGTTCGGCCCGTCAGACGGCGCCCGCTGTGGCGCGTCGTGAACTTCCATGAACACCGCATCGACGCCGCAGGCAACGCCGGCACGCGCGAGTGGTTCGATGTACTGAGACAATCCGCCGGTTGCATTACCCAGACCGCCCGGAAGCTGTAGCGAATGCGTCACGTCAAAAACGATGGGCACGCCGAACTCGCCCATGATCGGAAACGAACGCATATCGACGACCAAATTGTTATAGCCAAAACTCACGCCGCGTTCGGTCAGCATCAACCTCTCACAACCGGCGGCCTGCGCTTTCTCGACGATGTTGCGGGCATCTTCGGGCGCCAGGAATTGGCCCTTCTTGATATTGACGGCGCGGCCCGATTGCGCGGCGGCGAGAATCAAATCGGTTTGACGACAGAGAAAGGCCGGGATTTGCAGTATGTCAGCGACCTCGGCCACGGCTGCAACCTGCGCGGCATCGTGAACGTCAGTGATCACCGGCAGGCCGATTTCGCTTTTGACGTGCCGCAGAATTTCCAGGCCGGCCTCGATACCGATTCCGCGGAAGCTTTTGATCGAAGATCGATTGGCTTTATCGAAGGAAGTCTTGAAAACAAAATCCAATCCCGCGTCGCGCGCGCGCTGGGCACACTCGCGCGCCATCATCATGGCGTGTCCTTCAGATTCAATCACGCACGGCCCGGCAATGATCGTCAGACGCCCATCACCAAACGTAGCCGGGCCGACCTGAAAGGATTTTGTTTGTGAACCTGTCTGCATCAAGAGTTGATCATTACTTCGATCAAGTTACCCAGTCTAATCCAGCGAGTGAGGAAGTAAAAGCGGGGGCGCCGGTGCCTGATGCGCTAAAACATTTCGAGTGCGGTGGCAAGCGCAGCGCGACACCGCTTCGGATTGCTCACCTGGAAATCCAAAGCGCCGTCGCCGCTTCGCTCTGCCGGCGCACTCCAAGGGACGTGGTTCTACACGAATCATTTACCGACCGCCAAAATTCGATTAATCGTAAGAGATCAGCCGCGGAGCGGCGAAAGATCTGTAGCCCATGGCGTGAGCCATGGAACAAGATCGCCAAAACAAACGAGCCCCGACAGGGGCGATACACCGTTGATGTCCTTTCGAGTTTCGCCGCTCTGCGGCTATCTCATAGGCGCCCACCCTACCCACGGCTGACGCCGTGCGCTACAGATCTTTTGCCGCTCCGCGGCTGTAGTTGATGCCTTAAAGACTCCAACTCGATCAGAACTTCCTGGAGCAGCCTCTTCTGTACCTACCTCATCTGATAATGCCCTTCATCTTGTTCCAAATCGATTTGAGTTTCGATGGCTTCTTTTCCTTCTTGGGCTCAGGCTTCTTGGCCGGCTTCGGCGAAGGGGACGGAGATGGCGATGGCGAAGCCGAAGGGCTTGGCGAGGCTACGTTAGCTGTCTGCCCTCCAGCGACTGAGCCATCCCCACGCCACCAGCGAGCCGCGAGCACTCCCGAACCGAGAATCGCGATGAGCACCACCATGACCGCGGCCGCCAGACGAAGTCGATTCTGATCGCGAACAGGACTCTTCTCCAGCGAAACATTCATGCGCGCAAATTCAGGGCGCTGGGGATTCCCGCCGGCAGCCGGAGTGATTGCTCGCTCCTTGATTGACTGGACCGAGAGACTTTCCCCGCTGCTGGCGGCTTGCACCTGTCGCAGGGTCGCGAGATCGATCACCAAACGGCCCGAAGGGCTTTCGGTCCCCGCGTTGCGCAGATCAGCCAGCGAAGGCGACAGGGTGCTGTCAGCGTGTTCCAGTCCCAGGTCTGCGGCGACTGCAAGCAGTTCAAGACGAAACTCGTTCGCATCGGCCGGACGGGCGCGCGGATCTTTTGACAGCGCATGCAAGACGACTGTTTCAAGCTCTGCGGGAGTCGAAGCTACAATTTCATGCGGCGGGCGCGGCGGTTCAGAAACTTGTTTCAGCGCCAGTGCCAGAGGTGTATCGGCGCTGAACGGCACCACGCCGGTCAACATCTCGTAAAGAATAATTCCGAGGCTGTAAACATCCGAGGCCGGCGTCAGAGGCGCGGCGCCGGAACATTGTTCGGGCGACATATAGCGCGGCGTTCCGATGATCGCGCCTACCTGGGTCAGCGTGTTGAAGTCGTCTTCGTGCTCTTCGACCGCAAACTTGGCTACCCCAAAATCGAGCACCTTAGCTATCGCGGCGAGGTTTGGCCGCTGCTCGATAAAGATGTTCGCAGGTTTCAGATCGCGATGAATCAGGCCCGCATCATGAGCTGCGCCGACGGCTGAGGATGCCTGCAGCATAAATGAGACGGCCCGCGCGGGATCGAGCGGAGCTTCGCGGTTCAGCAAGTCGCGGAGGGTCTGGCCCTCCAGCAACTCCATGACGATGTAGAGCCAGCCGTCTTCCGTCGCGCCAATGTCATTGACCATTACCGCGTTCGGATGCTGCATGCGGCCTGAGGCGCGCGCCTCGCGGCGAAACCGCTGCTGCGCCGTCTCGTCTCCGACGAATCGTTGGCTGAGGACTTTGACGGCCACCACCCGATCAATTAGCAGATGCGTTGCGCGATAGACCGTGCCCATGCCGCCGCCGCCGAGGCGCTCATCCAAACGGTACTTGCCGTCAAAGACCCGGCCAATCAGCGGATCGATTGGTACATCTGCAATCGTGGCATCGGCCTGTAAAGGCGTGAAGTCGTCGGCGCAGACGTGCACGTCGTCAGGAAATTGCCGGCCGCATCTCGGGCATTGAAGCATGGTTGATTCTGGTTAGAGAGAGCACCAGCATTATCGCTTAAACAGAAGTGCGAGCGTTAGCCGAGCATGGCGACTGAGCGCCGTTGGGCGCGCAATGTTTATAGCACGTCGTTATTCATTATCTTCATAGCTCCAACATTTGCGCTCCTAAAGGAGCTTGGATTGAAGCTTGGCACCGGAACCATAAACATTTCGCTCCTGACGGAGCGAAGACCGCGCCCTAAACATCCACGCCAATTGCGGGCAAAGCCGCAGTTCCTGGCGCCACATACAACTAATCAATCTTGATCACATATCAAAAGAGCGTATGATCCCGCACGTTTCCAGGTTCATGAAGAGGACATCACATTATTCCGCCCTGGTAGTTTTCGCCTTCGCATTTTTTTGCTCTTTGGCCGTCGCGCAATCCCCGCCTCCGGAAAAGCCAAAGCTCAAGGATTTTGGGTGGAGTGTGAGAAAGCTCAAATGGGATCCGGAACTGAACGCCACCGTCGAAACGAATCCTACCGAAAGCAGAACGAGGGGATCGGAACAGGATGATGTCGTCCGGATTGAGACGTCTCTGGTCGTGTGTAATGTCGCAGTCCTCGACCAGCATGGACACGCCGTTCAGGGACTAACGCCCGCTGATTTCGTCGTGAGGGAAGACGACAAGCCGCAACAGATCGGTAGTTTCGCGTTGGGTGACAACTCAAACATACCGCGCTCGATCGTTCTGCTTATTGATTACAGTCCCAGTCAACTCCCCTACATCAACACCAGCATCGCGGCGGCCAAGACCCTCGTTGATAAACTCAACCCTTTGGATCGAATGGCCATAGTCACCGATGACGTCGAGCTACTGCTGGATTTCACGTCAGACAAGCGGAAGCTCAAAGACAACCTGGAACTTTTGCGAAAGCGAGCCACGGCCAAACCCAACCTTCTTGGTTTCGGGGGGAAGAGACGATTTGGCCTGAGCGCTCAGTACAGCGCCTTCATGGCGACGCTAAAGGAAGCCTTTGACAGTGAAGACCAGCGTCCGATTATTATCTTTCAGACCGACGGTGATGAGGTGATGTTTCTACGGAATCCAATCATAGGTCCGTTCATTCCTGCCAATTTGCCTCCTGAGCGGCAGGCAGCGGCGCTGGCGGCCGCCGCTCGAACGAGACAAATCCAACTCGAAAATATGCGCGAGTTCAGCCTCAATGATGTTTACCAGGCGACCGAGAAGTCGCGAGCCACCGTTTATACTGTCGTACCCGGGTTTCGTCTGGTTGGCCTTTCACCCGATCAGCAATTGACGCAATTGAAAACCGCATCCGAACAACGACGCAGCGCGTGGTCGGTGTTCGGCGGGAAAAGTGCCGAGCAAATGAGAAAAATCGAAGCGGAACGTTGGAGTAGCCTTCCGCCCGAACAGCTAAAGTATGAAGTCGAGACGGCAGTGAAGATTCAGACAGCCCTGGCGGATGTAGCGCCCCTAACCGGAGGATGGACGTCGTATCTGGAACAGCCAACACAAGCCGATGAGATTTACTCTCGCATCTTCTCAGACATTAGTCGTCGCTACGTGATCGGCTATTATCCAACGAACAAGGCACACGACGGCAAGCGGCGGAAAGTGAATGTAGAGGTGCGCGGTCATCCCGATTACACCGTGTTGGGCCGCAAATCATACTTCGCACCCGACCGGGAGCAATAGTCAATTGCTCTAACATCGCGGACTCAATCTTGATCACATCCTGAAAGAGAGTATGATCCCGGACAGTTCCAGGGTCATGAATAGACAAGCATCCCATTACGCCACTCTGCTGGTTTTCGCGACAGCTCTCATCGTCGCGTTGTTATGTTCGTTGACCTTCGCCCAGGACCCACCTCGTGAGAAACCAAGACTCAAGGATTTTGGCTCGAGTTTAAAACGTCTCAAGTGGGATCAGAAACAGAGTGCTGCGGTTGAAGACAAACGACGCGAAGTCATCGCAAACAAATCCGCAGCCGATGATGTGGTGCGCGTCGAGACTTCTCTCGTCGTGTCCGATGTCCTCGTGCTCGACCAGCATGGCCGACCGGTTCAGGGACTAACCCGAAAGGACTTTGTAATCACAGAGGATGGCAAGCCGCAGCAGATCGGCATGTTGTCGCTCGGCGATGACGCAAAGGTACCGCGCTCGATCGTACTTATCATTGACTACAGTTGCAGCCAACTCCCTTTTCTCGATTCCAGCATAGAAGCGGCCAAAACACTCGTCGCCGGATTAGGGCCGCTGGATCGAATGGCCGTTGTCACTGACGACATTGAGCTCCTCGTAGGTTTCACAACTGACAAAAACAAGCTGAAGAAAAAACTGGATGAAGTGAAAAGGAGGACTGTATTCGACCCCGGCATTCTTCCGGACGATTTTGACCGGCGAATACCCTTTGGTCGCGGATTCGAATACAGCGCCTTGATGGCGGTCCTCAAAGAAGCTTTCGATGACGAAGACGTGCGCCCCATCATCATTTTCCAGACTGACGGTGGGGAGGCCAGCATACTGAAGAATCCGATCGTAACGCCATCGATTCCACCCGGTCTCCCTTCCGATTGGGCGGCGGAGGGACAGGCCAATCTCGCGCGCTTCCAGGGATATGTAAGTCGGAATCCGCGAGAGTTTAGCCTCGCCGATGTTTACCGGGCAGCCGAGAAATCGCACGCCACTATCTACACAGTTGTGCCGGGCTTCCGGCTCATAGGGCTTTCGCCTGAAGAGCAGACAGCGCAAACGAAAGCGTACCTCGAGAGACGCGTCTCATACCTGACGGTTCCAATGATACGTAAGCGTGCCGAGGATCGGCTGAAGAGAATGCCGGTCGAACTGGTTAGGAATGAGGCAGAGGCGCGAGTCAAACTGCAATCCGCTTTAGCAGTCCTTTCGACCGTCACCGGCGGGTGGATTGATTTCTTTTCTCAGCCGGACCAGGCCGCAGGAATATACGCACACATTTTCTCAGACATAAACCGGCGCTACTTGATCGGCTATTACCCAATCAATAAAGAACACGATGGCAAAAGACGAAAAGTGAATGTAGAGGTGCGCGGTCACCCGGAATATGTCGTGATGGGTCGCAAAGCCTACCTGGCGCCGGAACCGGAACGATAGAATTCGCTCAATCTTCACTGTGCGTTGCCGCACGGGGCTCTGACGCAAAGGGCGTTAGAGTACCAACTTTAGTTGGGCTTTTCTCGGATAGTAACACCCGACTAGAGTCAGTACTCTGTACGCCGCTTGCGAAACTAAGAAATGCTCGCAGACGCGATCCCTTCAGCCCGGTCTAAGAATCTCAATTCTCACTCGCCGTCGCCGCGCGCTCAAGACTCGGTACCTCGGGTTCGCTAATCTGCTCGACCGAGGTCTCAGTCTGCAAACGATTCTGAAATGCCGCATGCACGAACGAAGCAAACAAAGGATGCGGGGCCAGCGGTTTTGATTTGAATTCAGGATGAAACTGACAGGCGAGAAACCACGGGTGCTCGTCTCGCGAGAGCTCCACGATCTCTATGAATTTTTCGTCCGGCGAGACACCGCTGAATACCAAGCCGCCCTTCTCCAGCGTCTCGCGATACGCGGGGTTGAATTCATAACGATGCCGGTGGCGCTCGCTGATCTCTTCCGCGCCGTCGTAGATCTCACGGGCGAGCGAGCCTTCACTTAGACGGCACGGACACGCGCCCAGACGCATCGTGCCGCCAAACTGCTCAACGTCAACGAGGTCACGTAGTTTGAAAATGATCGGATAGGGTGTCTCGACATTGAACTCAGTCGAGTCGGCATCTTTCAAATCACAGGCGTGGCGAGCGAATTCAATGCAGGCCGTTTGCATGCCCAGGCAAATCCCAAAGTATGGCGTGCGCGTGCGCCGCGCGTAAGAAATCGCGCGAATCATTCCTTCGACACCGCGCTTGCCAAAACCGCCGGGAACCAGGATCGCGTCAAAATCTCGCAAGCGCGACTCGTAGGTGTCGTCCATCAACTCTTCCGACTCGATCCAACGCACGTTGACCTTAAGATTGTTGGCGACGCCGCCGTGAGTCAGCGCTTCGCGCAGAGACTTATAAGAATCCTCGAGCTCGACATACTTGCCGACGATGGCGATCGCCGTTTCGCCTGCTGAAGGGTGCCTAATCGTCGAGACCAGTTTGCGCCACCCGGAGAGGTCGCCTGGCCCAGCTACATCACTCAAATGCAGAGACGATACGATCAACTCGTCCAAACCCTGATCGTGAAGGCTCAAAGGTACGTCATAGATAGTATCGACATCCTGCGCGCTAATCACCGCGGAATCTTTGACGTTACAGAAGAGCGCAATCTTGGAACGCAAATCGTGCGACAGCGGCCGATCCGATCGGCACAGCAGCACGTCGGGCGCGATACCGATCTCGCGCAGCTCGCGCACCGAATGCTGAGTCGGTTTGGTTTTCAGCTCGCCGGCGGCGGCGATGTAAGGCACCAGCGTCGCGTGAATGAACAGCGCGTTCTCGCGGCCTTCTTCGTTACCCATCTGGCGAATCGCTTCCAGAAACGGCAGTGATTCGATGTCGCCGACCGTGCCGCCGATTTCCACAATCACCACGTCCGCCTCGCCATTCGGCGTGACCGCGCGAATCGCCTCCTTGATTTCGTTGGTGACGTGAGGAATGACCTGGATCGTCTTGCCGAGGTAATCGCCGCGGCGCTCTTTCTCGATGACCGAAAGATAGACGCGCCCGGTAGTCCAGTTATTGGCCTGCGAAAGATGAGCGTGGGTGAAGCGCTCGTAATGGCCGAGATCCAGATCAGTTTCGGCGCCGTCGTCGGTGACGAACACTTCGCCGTGCTGGAAAGGCGACATTGTGCCCGGATCGACGTTGAGATAAGGATCGAGTTTGATCAGCGTCACTCGCATACCGCGCGCTTCGAGCAGAGACCCAATCGAAGACGCGGCCAAGCCCTTACCCAAACTGGAAACCACTCCACCTGTTACGAAAATATATTTAGGCATCGTTCACTCCTTAGAATGTCCGACAAACTTCAGTTTGTCGTTGTGCGTGCATTGTGAATCGGCGACAAACTAAAGTTTGTCGGACATCTTTCCCTTTTCCCGCGCCTCGGCTCCCGCTTCCGGCGGATCGTCGGGCTCTTCCTCGTCGTCATAAATACCTCGACGAAGATCCTGCTGAACCTCAATTGCTTTCTTTGCGGCTGGATCCAAAATCCCCTGTAAACCCATTAGTCCTGTCGCCCGTCCGCCTTCCCTTCTACGCCGCTGAAACTCTTCTTCGTCCTTCACGTCGTACGGCTTGGTGATGTGATTGAGCAGGAGCAAACCACCCACAATCACCAGCGCGATAACTCCCAGTCCAATCCAATCGTTAACGCTCATCTCAAACGCGGCGAGGGCTATGAAATCCAAACTTGAAATTTCTTGTCCACTCTCCATTCGCTCCCGGTTTTTGTCAGAAAGAGAAAAAATCCATGGCCGCACAGAGCGCCACAGTAAAAGCTCATATACACCAGCGCCTGGCGATGGTCGCGATCAAAGCCCACGCGCGATAAACTGACGCGGCCGTCCCCGGCATGCCATTGGTTGTCATATCTCGCGGTATCTCTTCGCTTGGCTTCTTGCTCCGCGCTGACAAGAACATAATCGACGCTTAAGTGGAATAACCGCTTCAACACTGAAGGCTGTTGATTTTTCGCTGAATACTCATCAACAGTTTGCCGCACTATTCCGGGAAAGTTGGCCCGCCAATCCTCAGTGACTCCGGTCTGAGATCTCGATGAGACTGTCGAAAAGGGATAGGCAACGGTGCGATCTACAACCATCAGCAGTTTAACTGTGACCTCTCCACCAAAATCGAAAGTCACCTTTTTATCGGCGAACATATTGGCGATCACTGCGTCATACACGGCGTACTCGTCGGCCGGAATCTCTGATTGGCCAAGTGCGGCATGACCCGCACCGTCCGGGCAATGTATTGCCAGGATTAGAATCAAGACTGTTGCAACTGACATCCTCAACGCCACTCTTAATCACACTAAGCAACTTGTCGGCTTGCCCCTTTGTGTCACGATCATTCGCACGCGTTCCAGATCCTCAATCGTATCCACTCCAATCGACGTTGAGGCGGCGTCGACGACTTTGATTCTTACCCCACGCTCCAAAGCGCGCAATTGCTCAAGCGATTCGGTACGCTCGGATTCCGACTGCGGCCAGCCGGCAAACTCTAAAAGAAAATCGCGCCGGTAAACATAGAGCCCCGTGTGCTTTCTAAAAGAAAAAAGCAGCGCCGGTTCGTTCCCGAGCGCTGCTTCAATCGAGCCATGCCGCATTACGGCCTGATTAGGCCACGGAATCGGATTGCGCGAAAAAGAAGTCGCGTAGCCTTCGCCGTCAACCACGACCTTGACCACCGCTGGGTTTAGAACCTCGGCCACTTCCGCGATCGGTTCAGAAGTCGTCCCCATCAGCAGCTCGGCGTTTGTCGCCAACTCATGCACGGCGCGGTCGATTGTCTCTGGTTCAATCAAAGGCTCGTCCCCTTGCACGTTAACGATGATCCCGGCGTCGAGATGGCGCGCCACTTCAGCAACCCTGTCCGTGCCGCTCGCATGATCCTCACGAGTCATCATCGCTTCAAAGCCGGCGGACGCGACTGTGTCGAAGATCCGCGCATCGTCAGTGGCCACGATTGCCCGCGAGACACTGTGCGCCGCCAGAGCCCGTTCAGCAACCCACAAGATCAATGGTTTGCCGGCGATCTCCAATAAAGGCTTGCCCGGCAGACGACTGGAACCGTAGCGAGCGGGGATAACTGCGACTGCAATTTGGTTGGAATTTTTGCCCGTGGGATCCACGGGATTACACGTTAGCGCGGTAACAACAGAGATGTCAATGCTAGCGGTGTTTAGAATACCAACTTTAGTTGGGTCCTCTCTCGATCACAAAAACCCGACTGAAGTCGGTACTCTAAACACCGCTGATCTCAACGCTTGCTGATGATGAACGTCGGCACCATGCCGCCGCCAGAGGTGACGTTAGCCAGTTCGTTCGAAGACAGCCGCGTAAACGCCGACCCGACCTTACCGTTGAAGAGGAGGGGATCGAGATCGACCAACTGCTCGACGAACGCAATCGTTCCTTCCGTGGTCAGTGCCGGAAACACTTCGCGCGCGGTGGGCACGCGTTCCTGCACCAGGTAATCGCCGTTAGCGAGCGCGTTATGAATCGCTTCGTCCCAGCCAGTCTCATCTGTATTCCAACCGATGTAAATTCCGTGTCCACCATAGTCATCGTTCGGCTTCAGCACCAAACGCTCGCGGCGCTCGCCGATGAATTCCAACAGATCGATCTCTTCGCCGTAATAATCGCTCTTGCCCGCGCGCACCATGCGCGTCCAGGGAACGTGACCGGTGATCATCGCCTTTTCATCATCGCTGAAAAGTGCCGAGTGCCGCGCATCGGTGAGGACCGCAAACAGCGCCTTCTTATGAATGATCTTGCAACGAAAGCTATTAACCATGCACACGGCATGCGCTCGATAAGCGTCAAGCAACGCCGGATGCTGACTCATGATCGGCAAGTATTCATTGATCAGCAGCCGCTTGTAAACGATATCAATCTCAAACTCACCGGCCCGCAGACGGCCGTTGCTGAACTCCAGATCCTCTGGCGCGGCAATAATTGACGGATACCCTTTGGCTTCAAAGTACTCGCGGAAAAGCTCAAACTCTTTCTGCGTCGGCATCCCTTTCAGATCGACGATCGCGATGTGGGGTGCGCGATCCGGGCGACGGCCCAGGAACTCTTCATAGCAGTCCACGAGCAGTTTCAACATCAACGGCCGTCCTTCAAAACGTCTCAGCTTGTAGCTCTCAGTAAACCGCTTCATCACCGGAAGTTGGGTAAAGATCTCGTACGCGGCATCGGCATAGGCAATGCCCGCGGGACTCTCGCCATTCAGTTCGACGAAGCTGTACGTCTGGTCGGTCAAAAAGGAATCGAGGCGGGCCGTCGGCGAAACTGCGCGATAACCCGGATCGATCTGGACCAGTTCGCGCTCGACCTCGGTAAGACCGAGTTCATCGAGCAGCGACAGGTTGGTAACGGCCGCGTCTTTGACCTTCTCAATCGCGCTCCAAACCGTCTCACACACCTGGCAGACGCGGGCGAAATCTTCTTCGGTGACAAAGTGAGGCCGCAGATAGGGCGACAAGCGCCGCCCGCCAAAGATAAGCCGGGAGCGTTCGAGACCTTCATCGAGCATCGTCAACGAACTCCGGGCGAGTTCGTCGTCGGCCAGCAGATCGTGGTAGTGACGTACGGCTTCACTGAGCATCGTGGTCTAAACGTTGAAGCAAATTGAAAACCTAAAGGTATGACCTAAGGGTAGCACACGCGTTAAGGCAAGTTGATGGCTCGATTGAAAAAGAAGAGCATGCGTCCACGGCAGCTTCGTGTGATTTCGTGGATCGTGTCCTGACAGAGCAAAGAATCGATCCGCGAAATCACACGAAACCATACTAAAGAATTCTGCCGGTTGCCTACTTCGCGTTTGAATCTGGTTGCATCATCCCAAAGATGTTGCCTTCGGTGTCCTTGCAATACACCAACCAACCCATGCCGGGAATCGGCATTTTCGGCACTGCGATCGTCCCGCCGTTTGACTCGACAGTAGCGATCGACGAGTCAACTGATTCGACACCCATGGTGCAGACGTAGGCAATCACTGCCTCGCCATCGATTTCCCCACGTCGCGGAAGTAGTCCGCCATTGATCCCTGGCTGATCGTCGGGACCAGTGGTAACCAACCAGTAAGGCATCGGTCCGTCAAATTTCTTGAACGTCCAGCCAAAGCATTTCTCGTAGAAGTTAATGGCGCGATCGGTGTCACCCGCATGGATTTCAAAATGAACTACTCTTGGCATCTTATGATCTCCCTCTTCAAGCGGTGTTTAGAGTACCGACTTCAGTCGGGCTTTTTCTCGCGCAATAAGAGCCCGACTGAAGTCGGTACTCTGAACACCGCTATTTAAGCGCCGCCAGTCTACTTCGTGCGCGGCGCTTTGATCGTGAGCTTAATGACAACCCCGTCGCGAATCAAATCGTCAGCCTTGCCGGCGAAGACTATTCCAAAGTCCTTTCGATTGATCGAAAACTCGGCGTCGACCGTCACGCTCTCCGGAGTCACGTGAATAGTCGCCGGAAACGTGATCGATTTCTTCACGCCATGCAAATCAAAGTTACCGGTTACGGTTTGGGTCCCGCTACTTTCGTCCGGCGTAATCTTAGTAGAGACGAAAGTTGCTTTGGGATACTTCGCTACGTCGAAGAAGTCGGGCGTCTTTAGATGAGCGGTCAGGTCAGGCTCGTCTGTTACCACTGAAGCAGTAGCGATATCAATGGTCACAAGGCTGTTGTCGACATCGTTGGGCGCGAAATCGATTGTGCCGGCAAACTGCTTAAACGAACCATTGTGACTGCGGGTAACTTTGGCGGCGACAAATTCCACCTTCGAGTTCCCCGGCGAAATGACGAGCCTCTCTGCGCCCAACGGCTTCGAGGAGTTCGCCTCAGGCGCCGCGTTCGTGACGGTGGCCTTGGTCTTGTTCGCCGCAGGATCGGCGCAATTGTACGTTAGAGCCGCAATGATCATTAGATTGAATGTGGTTAAGTAACGTCGCATTTTGTTTCCGCTTTCGTGTTAACAACGCGAACAACGTGGATGATGCTCAGACACTCGTTTCGCTTTTCAGCCGACGAAATTTATCTTGCTGACCGACGGGTCTATTCCTCAGTCTGCGCGGAAGCGGCCATGATTCGTCTTATTTTATCGGGTGGGAGACTCGGAAATTGTTTCATCATCCGAACAAAGAACTCTCTGTTCATCAACGTGGCGGGTTCCCTCGAACCAATATTCGGGGCCTTTTTACTAATGGTTCCAATGATGTCGAAAACCGCATCCACCACCTGGCTTTCGCCTAATGTACTATCATTAAGCCGCTCGAACATCTGCTTTAAAAGGTCGTCTTCCAGAAAGGGTACGACCTTCTTCCAGATTCTGTGACTAGCTGGGCCCGACACGCCAATCGGAATGAGGAAGGTCTGCTCATCGCTGGCCTTATTGAATTCGTACAGGAGTTCGCTATCATTCGGTCTGCTGTCACCAACGAAAATCGCAAAACCAGAATCACGTGCCATATTGTTTCGGCACGCCTCGTCAAAACGCGTTTCGTTTTCGTCGGCCCGCAAACCGCCCGGTAACGATCGCAGGCGACTTTCCGCAGCTGATAGGCGTCCGTTCTCATCAAGCTCTTGTAACGCCCCGTTCAAGAGGGCCCGGCCCACATCTGTCCTGAAGTCGGCAAGTACCTTCATGTCTCTTTCCATTAGGCGCGCTCCGAGCTGTCGACATAGCTCTTTCAGCCGTTCTGGTCCATAGCCTCCTCGGCCGGAAGTGTTACCAGAAACAAGCACTGTCCCTTTTCGGAATCTCGACTTTAATTCGTTGAGCACCCGGGGCACTTGCTTGTAGCTGTCCAGTAATAGCGTGTGGATGCCATAACGCATCATCAGATTCTCGACATGAAGTTCCTGTTTCCTGCTCCTATGCAAGAACTCTTTTTCGGCATCCGGGTGGGTGTCGGGCCAATTCAAGCGCTCTTTTCGCATAATCGCATAGTGCACTCGCTTACTATCGCCCAAGACCGAGCGGAGACCGGCTAACATATAACTGAGGTTACGATCGGTGAAACTGAAGCCCAGGAACAAGAATGTCTTTGTTATCAGGTCTCCTTCCAGCGCGTTTTGGAATATCGGGTGCGTTTTTGTGTATCTTTCGTAATCGCTTTCAGAGAGTACTACCTCGTTCGGATCATCGATGTCGCCATGCATTTTGTAGAGGACGACCTCACCTTTTCTGGCTCTGGCAAAATCAGCGTCTTTGCTCCTAATATCAAATCGTTTTTTCCCTTCCGATAGAGCCTGCTCCATGACCTTGTCGAAGTTCGTGGTCCATATTGTTGAAATAGGAAGCTTGGCTATGATGTGATGACTTGGCGTTGGGTGTCTGGGTTTATCAAACTCCCTCCTTAGAATCTGGTTCAGGTCGGACCTGTTACCTCTGCCGTTAATATAGTATTGCGCCACAGCAATCAGATCGCTCTCACGCTCAATGTCCAAGTCCAGTGCGGCCGCACAACTAGTCAGCAACTCTTTCCAATCAGGTAGACCGACCGGCGTTGACATGCCTGCTCCGACAAACAGGGCGGCTTGGCCCTCGCGCATTGCGAGGGAGTACTCACTCAATAGTTCTTCGAGACTCGTCAACATGATCTTGGCTGGAATGCGCTTTCTGCAAATCAGAGTTACAGCTAGGAGCAATAAAGTTGCAGTGCGCGCCCCTTTCCGCAGGAGGGGCCCAAACTGAGAGAAAATCCCAAAATTCAGTCGGCAAGCCAGCAGTCTGAGCCACTTTATCGAGAGACTGCTGACCGGGGGCGAACTACAAATACGACAGCCACCAATCGCTTCGGCGCGCCCTTACGCCCGCGAACCATTTGCAAAGCGGATACAGCAGCAGCACGCCGACGATCCAGCACACGTAGACGACCCATAAACTGAAACCCACTCCCGTCGGAGGAGGGTTGGTGAACTTATCAATCGGACTTTGCCACTGCCACGCGACCGGTTGCCGGGCAATCAAGCCAATGACGATTGCGATCAGATGCGCCGTGTACCACTGCAGCAGATAGAAGAACAGCGGCACACGGCCGAAAGTCACCATTGCTCTTCGGAATCGAGCGACGATGGACGCTCGCGCCGCCTGCGCGGGGCTCGAATCAAACCACCATAACGCCAGCAGCGCCGGTCCCAACGTCATCAATAAGAATTGCAGAGACGGCGGATACTTGGTCGTATTTACAAACGAAAGCACTGTGAACACGACGTTCTTTTGTCTCGACCAGTGGGCAGGATCGCCATAGACGTCCATCGCGCGAACAAATATGAACAGCCACGTGGCCGTCAATCCCATCCACAGCAAACAGCGGCGGCGGCGCTGAGCATCCATCTGATAGAGAGAGCCGAACGCGTATCCGGCGGCCATGACACCAATCCATGGAATCAATGGATAGATGACAATGACGACTGGACTTGGAAAACCAAGAACCGGGAATATCGTGAAAGGCTGGTGCGCCAGGATCCAAAGCTTGGCGCCGAAACCTGGCACCGGACTGCCTGGGCCTTGCCATCCTGCCACCTGAAAACGATCGAGCAGGTTGTGCAGGGCAATCATCGCCAGCCCAAACCCGGCAACCAACTTGAGCGGCAGATGGATCAGGGCCGCGAGCACAATCATCGAAACACCTATCACCCAAATCACCTGGAGGAAACCGAGGAAGCGATAATCCAGACTGAAAAAGACCCCGAAGCGCACAACTGTCAGCTCGAGCCCTATCAGCCAAAGTCCGCGGGTCAACAGGAATTTCGACAGGTCGCGCTTACTCTTGCCGCGGGCTAATTGCAGGTAAGCCCCAGTGCCCGCCAGGAAAACAAAAATAGGCGCGCAATAATGCGTAATCCAGCGCGTAAAGAAAAGCGCCACGGTGGTTCTGGTGAGGTCGGTCGGATCGAATTGCAGCCCTCCGGAATGAACAAAGTCGCGCGTATGATCCAGCATCATGATGACCATCACGATGCCGCGCAGGAGATCGATTGAATCGATCCGACCTCGGCCTGCGCTTGTTGGTTCCGGCAAAGTCATTTCGTTACATGATGAGTTCACGGTCATCGACTTGAGCGTCAGCCGTCACTTCTGACAGGCCCTCTTCACAGCTCGTCAAAAGCTCAATCAAACAACCAACAAACCACTCCATCCCCTGCGTTAGTACGGGCACGTTCTCCGGAAATACGTCAAGTTCGTCTCTCTCTAAATTATGGTTTAGCGCCCTCATCCCAGCGATCTCTTTAATGAGCAGCCAACCTTCGTCATGAATCGGCAGCACATAGGCTGAATAGCTCACTCTGGCGAAAGTTGAAAAAGCGAGTTCAATATCTCCCAGGATTTGCTCCTCACTTAAAGTTGTCCTGGGCGGGCGGCCGTCTGCAAAATCAAGATAGGACCTCAGCATCATGATATCTTTTTCAGACAACGTCACGCCTGAACGCGCCCGGCCGCCATACGCTTGAAGTAACAGTCCGCGTACAGTGCCGTCGATGAACGCGAAGACCGCTCGCAAATACATGCTGCGCCAATATGCTTTCCCCTGTCGGTCCGCCTCACGGCATTCATTGAGTTCGATCAGACAGTCATCGGCATAGTCCTTGAGACTGAGAATCAGCGAAACATCGTCAGATATCATTGTTCTAACCAACTCAAACTTAGTTGTCGAAACCGGCAAAGACTAGCACAGGCCGCCCCAGCCGCCGCTCATTTCGGCGCGTTGCCCAAATATTCTGAAACACAAAAACGTTCTCGCCCAACACGTACATCAAATTCGCCGTCTCGACATAATTCTCGAGTTTGCCAGAATTCGCGTCGAGGATGTCGTTGCGCAATTCCGCGGCGGCTTTCCGATCATCCTCCGTCATGCCGTCGTCGACTTAGAGCCGGGTTAGCTCGACCAACGTCCATGGGAACCATAAGAACGTCGAGCCTTCAGCCAAAAACTCGGTGTTCACAAACCTCAGATCGGCGTCAGGCATGTGGCTGTTATTCCCCTCGATCGACCACCCCACGAATTGTTTGTTCTTGATAAAGTCCTGCCGGGCACGGAATGCTGGTGAGTTCATTAGCCGCTTTGGCCCGCGAGACCTGAGTAATGCCGTTAACAATCTCCTGCAAAATGTGAATCGCGCTGGTCTGTTCCTCGATCGGCAGCTTCGAATAGCCGACGATGTTCATGAACAGGACGTGCGCCAATTTCATCGAGTCAGTTTGCAGATTGTCGTTAGCCATGATTTAGATCATAGTCAGCCGAGTAATTCGATCACTTTGAGCGTTTGCCATACTTCGGGTTTCCTAGCCTAACCAAAAAGTCCCTAACCCTCGTCCCAAGAAAAACTTCGATCAACTCAAAGGCGAAATCTTTCCAACACCTCTCGACTGACAACTCTCAGTTGCAGGCAGAATGACGATATCCGATCTATCATCGAGAGTGACTCGCAAGACTTTGCCTTCGGAATCTACACCACTTGCCTGTAGAGTGAACGCATAATCTATGACAGGTAAAGTAATCAATTTCTGAACGACCCTCGGAGCAGAGCGCGCGCCTTCGCTCAAACTCAATTTATGGAATTCCTCTGCGATCAATTCCCTCGCTGATTCCTCAACGATTAGCTCTATGCGTTGCGCTCGTCTTACGCTCAGCATCTCGCGTTCAATAGCAAGATCCACAATTTGGCGGCAGGCAGATCTAGAAAATGGAACGAAGCAAACAATTTCATCTATTGGAGCGAGGAAATCCGGTGAAAAGCGCATTCGGGCCACCTTTATGATTGCCTGTACTGCATCACCGGACGAGCTCTTCGAAGAAGCCTGATCCGCTTTGATGCCAGTCGAAAGGATCACGAGAGCCTCACGTCCATCGCAAAGAGAACCGGTAGCATCGGGTACGAAGCCGGAGTCACAGAGCCGCATGAGCAAATCGCCCACCTCCTGCGACACAAACTCGATCTCATCAAAGAACAGGACGCTTGCTGGCGCTTCTCTCAAGACCTTCACGAGCTTACCCTGTCGGTTGCCCGCGTGACCGGGTGGGGCTCCAACCAGCATCGCCGTTGGGCCCGTGAGTAGCGACTTCTCAAAAACGACGAGACGAGCTTCGTCTCCGCAAACGACCCGAGCAAGTTCCTTTGCGAGTAGGGTCTTTCCCAACCCGGGCTGACCGGCAAAGATAAATGTCGCCACGGCTTTATCGTCGCGCACCAGCCCGAAGCGCAACCGTTTGATCCAAGGTATTATTTGCTGTATCGCAATCTCTTGACCGCATAGTCGCCTCTTCATCTGTTCCTCAATCTCTTGAATCGTGTAGCTCATCAGTCGAGATTGCGCCGACCGTTGATCTTTTTCTCGGATGGCATCGGATGAAGCGTCAGGATGATCCCTATTATGATCGACGAGGCTATGGATGGAAGCGATCAGTCGACCCATGTCACCGTGAAAATCAGGATCGTCCCGGATATCAATTGCTGTGCGGTATGACAACGCCTTTATGGCCTCTGGGAGTTCGGCCTCTGAGGGCATGCACCCTCCTCGTACGAGCAAGGGAATAATACGAACGTTGGATCTTAGTGCCGCCTCGATCTCAGCGCGCACGGGATCGTTCGGGCTGTCGATCCGCCTTCGGCTATCCTTCTCGAGATTCCCAAGCCACTGCGTGCCGATCACTGTCAGAACCAACGCCGCATCGCTCAAGGCGTGTTGGATTTCCTCTCTAAAATCGGCACCATATGGAATCGCATCAACGTCTTTGAAAACATTTTCGCGTCCGAACGCGGCAACAAGGTGATCATAGATTCTCCCGGTAACATCAGCCGAGTCTTCCCGCCTATAAGAGATGAAAATTCGACTCATTGGTCAATCGGAATTCGACATTAGCTCAGTGTGATTTCGCGCACCGTCAGAATTTCCGGCAGCGCCCGCAAGGCCACAATGGTTTCCTGCGCGGCACCGGCGTCAACCTCGATCACCGCCATCGCTTCCCCGCCCCGCTCGCGCCGGCCGAGATGGAAGGCGCTGATGTTGATGCCCTGCTCACCCAGAATCGTCCCCACGCGCCCGATCACGCCGGGGACATCGCGATTGTGCATCACGAGCATGCGCCCGCGTGGGGCGGCCTCAATGCGAAAGTCGTTGATTTCCGTGATCCGTCCTTCGCGTTCGCCGGCAGCGATTCCGAACACCGAGCCTGAGGCGGTCTGCTCGCCACCTTCGCGCACCACCCGCGTACGGATCGCCGGGGCCGCGTGGCCACCACGCACGTACGAAGTCGTCACGGTAATGCGCCGCTCTTCCGCGATGACAAATGCGTTGACTACATTGACGCGAGCGCTGACGTCGCGAAGCAACCCCGCCAGAAACGCGCGGGTCACGGGCGCGGCATCCAGCTCAACCATCTCGCCGGCAAATTCAAGCCGCACTTCTCGCACGGCGCTATCCACCAGTTGCGCCTGAAACCGGCCCAGGCTCTCAGCCAGCGCCAGGTAAGGTTGCAGCGCGTTCAATTCCTTGACCCCGAGCGCCGGCACGTTAACGGCGCCTCGCAAAGCTCCGGTCAGCAAGTAGTCGCGCATCTGCTCAGCGACCGTGACGGCGACGCCTTCCTGCGCTTCAGTAGTTGAAGCGCCGAGGTGCGGAGTCACGATCACTCCTTCCAAACTAAGCAGTGGATGATCGGGCGGCGGCGGCTCCTGCTCGAAAACATCGAGCGCAGCGCCGGCCACAACTCCCGATTTGATTGCTTCATAAAGAGCAGCTTCGTCCACCAGTCCGCCCCGCGCACAGTTTATTACCCGCACTCCCTTTCGCATTTTCGCGAAGGCCTGGGGGCCAATCAACCCACGCGTTTCGGAAGTCAGCGGCGTGTGCACAGTAAGAAAGTCAGCCCGCGAAAATACTTCATCGAGCGAAGCCGACTCGATTTCCAAATCACGCGCTTGATCAGGAGCGATGAACGGATCGTGTCCAACGATCTTCATGCCAAACGCGCGGGCCCGGGCCGCCACGGCGCGTCCGATCCGGCCCAGACCGATCACACCGAGAGTCTTGCCTTGCAGCTCGGCTCCAATGAAACGTTTGCGTTCCCACTTGGCTGCTTTCACGCTCGCGTTGGCTTGCGGGATGTTGCGTGCGAGTGCGACCAGCAAGGCGAGCGTATGCTCCGCCGTAGTAATCGTGTTGCCGTCGGGCGCATTCATAACCACGATCCCGCGCGCCGTCGCCGCCGGCACGTCGATGTTATCGACGCCAACTCCGGCGCGTCCGATTACGCGCAGCTTCCGGGCGGCGTCCATCAAGTCGGGACTTACTTTCGTCTCGCTGCGTACGACCAGCCCGTCGCAATCAGCGAGGGCTTCGCGCAATTCCTCTGGCGCGAGCCCGGTCTGCTTCACCACCTCAAAGCCCGCATCGCGCAACGGTTGTAAGCCTTTTTCGCTGACGTCGTCGGCAACAAAAATCCTGGCCCGAGTAGTAGATTCGTTCGTAGGCATGAAGATGTCAGTTGGATTAGTTGATTCTTGTCTGTAAAGAGGTGTTATGGTAACAGTCTGTCGAATGCGCGTCGAGTAGTGGCAACCGCTTAGAGTACAACCTTCTGCTTGCGTTGGCCCCAAGGCTCGCAAGCGGAAGCTTGAACTCTGAACTTAAGGAGATCTGATGGAAATTTTTCTTTATCGTCAGGGCGCCGATCGCGTGGAAGAGGGCTTCAGCGTCGAGCAGCTTCCTGACCTGTTGAAGAATGAAGCCGATGTCCTCTGGGTCGACATGGAAAGTCCGACCGAAGCTGACGAGCAAGTGCTGTTGAATGTTTTCAAATTTCATCCATTGACCGTCGAAGATTGCCGCGAAAATCGCCACTATCCGAAGATCGAAGAGTTTCCCGGCTACCTCTACTTTATCGTGCACGGCGTGCGCGCGGACACGAGTCCCGATCATTTCAACACCATCGAGCTGGACGGGTTTTTGGGGCCCAATTACGTGATTACTTATCACCACGACATGTTTCGCAGCATCAACAACGTGAAGCAGCTCATCCACACCAGCCCTATCGCCTGCAAACGCGGCGCACCTTTTCTCCTCTATCAGATTCTGGATCAGATTGTCGACTACTACTCGCCGGTTTTGGATGACTTCGACGAGCGCATCGACAAACTCGAAGACGACATTTTCACCCTCAAGAGCCCGAACAACGAAATCCTGGCCGAGATCATGGACCTCAAACGCGGCGTGTTGCGATTGCGTCGCATCTCCTCGAAGCAAATGGAGATTCTTTACCGGATGAGTCGTGGCGAATTTTCGCTTATCGATCAACAGATGCTTCCCTTCTATCGCGACATCTACGATCACCTCATTCGCGTTACCGATCTGGCGGAAAGCTATCGCGATCTCATCGGCGGAGCGCTCGAAGCTTATCTTTCCGTAGTTTCAAACCGGCTGAACGAGATCATGAAAGTGCTCACGATCTTTTCCGCGATCATGCTGCCGCTGACTTTCATCGCCGGTGTTTACGGTATGAACTTTGAGCACATGCCTGAGCTGGCAACGCGCTATGGCTACTTCGTCGTGTGGATAATCATGATTGTGGTGGCGTTGGGAATGCTGGGATTGTTTTGGAAACGTGGATGGATAGGCGGAACTAAAAAGTCCGGTGATGTAAAACGTAAGGACTAGTGTCGCGTCTCAATATGTTCGTTAAGTCGATCCAGGAGAAACCACTTTGTTTCTTCGTGACTCTTCGTGTGATTTAGTGGATCGCCCCTGCTGTGAGGTAAAAACCCGATCCACGAAATCACACGAAACCGCACGAAAAGAACACCAAGTAGAGTCAATGAGCGACCCACACTAACCCATCTTTTCTCATCGCGATCCCGGAACCAGAAGCAGATACGCGGAGATCAAAACTGAGTTGACAATCAAAGCATACGCTCCGGCCGCGAGATCGTCGGCCATAATGCCCAGCCCGGATTCCAGACCCTCGAGCTTTCGGATGGGATAAGGCTTCCAGATATCGAACGCGCGAAATAATAGGAACGCCGTGACGATGCTCCACCACGTATGCAGCCAGAAAGGCCCGGACAAGAGCGCGATCATCTGACCTGCCACTTCGTCGATAACCACTATCGACGGATCCTTTTTCCGAATCAGCTTTTCGGTTCGCGTCGCCGCCCAGATGCCCGCCATCGTCACCAGAAAGATCACGACCAGCATGAAAGCCATCTGCGGCGTCCATATGTGCATGAGCGTCAGTCTCTTCAGGAGCGCGTTGGCCTCAAGCACGCGATAACTTCCGGCCCAGAGACTGAGGTAAAGACCGACGCCTACCAGCGAGCCCATTGTCCCGGGAGCAATTGGAAAGTATCCGACGCCGCAGGTAGAGATCGCCAGGGCCAGGTAATCAACTGCCGTCTTGCGTTTGGATGCGGGTGGAATCGGCGCCGCGGTTATGACATCCGGGTTGAGCTCGTCGCTGGATTCTTTGATTGCCATGGTGGCACAGACTGAGGAATCTCTGATCAAGTCTCTTCGACGCGTAGCGTCGGTATGAGTCTAGCCCGGTGTTTCAACGCCGGGATCAAGTGGTTAATAGTTCCTGTCGCGCGGCGACAATTGAATTCGGATTTCAGGCGTCGCTACGCTACGTGAATCCTTCGTTCGTCTTTCCCGGCCTTGAAAAGGCCGGGCTAAATTCAAGTCGACGCTACGCGTCGAAAGTACTTGTTCATCAGTCTGTGATGATTCGGGCCAGAGTGAACACAGACTGAAGTCTATGCTACCTAAATAATGCTGCCGACCAGATCGTATTCCTGAGCGTCAGTAATGAGAACATTCAAAATTTCACCCGGCTGTGGACTGAAGCCTTCCGGCGCATCGCTAATCAGCACACAACCGTCGATGTCCGGCGCCTGGGTTTCCAGACGGCCTTGCCAGAGCAACTCGCTCTCTCTCGATTCGCCTTCGAACAGCACCTGAAAAGTTTGACCAACACGTGTCTTGTTCTTTCGCAGCGAGATGCGGGCCTGCTCTTTCATCAAACGTGCGCGTCTTTGCTTCGCAATCTTTGGCTCGACTTTGTTCGGCAGATCGTATGCCGGCGTGCCTTCTTCATCTGAGTAGGTGAAGACACCCACTCGATCAAACTCAACATTTCGAACAAACGTCAGCAGCTCCGCAAAATCGTCTTCAGTCTCGCCGGGAAAGCCGGTAATGAACGTGGTGCGCACTGCAATGCCGGGTACACGCTCGCGCACTCGTGCGATTAGCCGCTCGAGACTGGCGCGATTACCACCTCGCTTCATTAGCTTTAGTACGTTCTGTGATGCATGTTGCAAAGGCATATCGAGATACTTCACGGCCTTTGGCTCTTCGGCGATGGCGTCGAGAAACCCATCGCTGATGTGTGTCGGATACGTGTACATCACGCGCACCCATTCGATGCCGTCCGTGTGCGCCAGCGCCCGCACCAGTTGCGCCAGCGCGTCCTGCTTCCCCAGGTCTTCGCCATAGCGCGACGAATCCTGCGCCACCAGGCTCAATTCCTTCACGCCTTCTTCCGCGAGTTGATGAGCTTCGGCGACGATCGACCCAAAACGCCGGCTGCGAAAATGTCCGCGCATCTGCGGGATGAAGCAGAACGCGCACGGACGGTCACAGCCTTCGGCGATCTTGACGAAGGCATAATGGCTGGGCGTGGCCAGCACCCGCGGCGTCGACTCATCGTAAAGATAAGTTGCGCTCTGATTGCCGAGTGCGACCACCGGCAAGCTCCGCGTGTTCGTGTTTGGATCACAAACCGCGAGGATGTCGTTGATCTGACTGGTGCCAATGAACGCATCCACTTCGGGCATTTCCGCTTTCAGCTCATCGCGATAGCGCTCGACCAGGCACCCGACAACTATCAAACGGGTGGCCTTACCTCGGGTCTTCAAGCGCGCTGCTTCCAGAATCGCTTCAATCGATTCCTGTTTGGCTGATTCAATAAAGCCGCACGTGTTCACCACCACGGTGTCCGCTTCGGTGGCATCGGCAGTGATCTCGTAACCGCTTTGCTTGAGCTGGCCCATCATCACCTCGCTGTCGACGAGGTTCTTGGGGCAGCCGAGACTGATGAAACCTACTTTTGTCATGAACTCCTTATTGATTCTTTTTGCCGAGTAAATCTAACCGCAAGCGGCGCAGAGGGTTTCCCAGAGCGTGGAATACAGGCGTTTAGAGTACCGACTTCAGTCGGGTCTTTGTCGCTAAGAGCCCAACTAAAGTTGGTACTCCAAACACCTCTAGCTTTACGTTCCTTTGCCTTTCAATTCCCCTTCCGACTTCGTTCAAGCTGCGATAACAGCAACTCGATCTGCTTTCGTTCGGGTCCGGACAATTCCTCTGCTCCAAAACGCACACGATTATAGGCGTTCGTAATGGCGCGAGCTTCATTCAAACCAACCGCAGAAGCAAACTCCAGCGGGGTTTGGTATGACTCGCGTTTGACGCCCTGCTTTTCCAGCGCCGCGATCAGCCGTTCATAGAAATCCACGCGTGAGCTTTCCGAGCCGTCGCGCCACACCGTCAAACCGCGGCGCCAACCGAATTGCCGGACGCGCCGGGCCAGGACGATCATCAGGATTAAAGCGCTCAGGCCCACGACACTGAATAGAACGGGACGAAGTATCGCCGGCCACGCCCCGCGCGCTCGATCGAGCGTGTTTGATGAACTGCTTCGCAGATCCAACAACTCCTTACGCAGCGACGCAGCCAGCGAACGCTGTTCCTGCTTGTCGTAACCAACCACGTACTGGAACCACATCAACTCCAAAGCTTCGGTGTACTTACTCAATTGCGCCGCCAACCCGGTACGCACGCGCGCCGTGCGACCCGCCGGCGGCGTGGGATCGAACGTTACCCAGGCCTTCGTCTGCGGAAAATAAACTTCTACCCACGAGTGCGCGTCACTCTGGCGCACGGTGTAGGCGCCGGACGCTTCGTTGTATTCGCCGGGCAGAAAACCATTGACAACCCGCGACGCTATGCCGCGCGTGCGCAACATGACGGCCATCGCCGTGGAAAAATATTCGCAGTGCCCGGAGCGAACATGGAAAAGGAAATCCGAGAGCGGATCGGGGCCGCCCGCTTTCAGCTCCAAAGAGTACTGATAGCTGTCGCGGAGATGCGATTCAATCGCCCGAGCCTCGTCATAACCAGTACGCGCCCCGGCCTGTGTGGTCACGCTTTTCGCCAGCACCGCGATTCGCGGATCGAGATTCGCGGGAAGTTGTAGATAGCGCGCCGCCGGGACCAGGTAGTCCAACGGATCCGACCGGAGCACCATCGCTCCGGGGGCTGCGGTGTCCGAATAGACCTTGTACACAACCTTTTCCTGGTCGTGTGGCCGCGTTTGAATCGACCCTTCGGAATCGACTCGTACAAACGGCAGCGGGCCTTGCACCGCCAGTATGCGCGGCGCGCCGAACAAAACCGGAGTATCGATCGGTTCAAGGAAAAAAGTCTGCGCCGTTAAGCGCGTGACGTCCTCGGTAGTACCTAGTTTGAAGAATCCTCGATCGTCCGTCTTGTCTTCAAAGCGCCGCGCGTCGATCGATTTGATCCAGCCGCGGCCGGTGAATTGATCCAGCGCTACGCCTCTCCAGCGCAACCCTGCCGGCGGTGCAACACCGGCATCCTCGACCCTCACGTGCATGACAGTGTCATCGTTGCGTTTCAATCGTCCGATGTCGCCGAGAGTTACGCTGTCGGAAAAACCTATGACACCCGATATTCCGCTGCCCCCGCGTTTGAGCGCGCTCGAGGTGGTGCGTGGAGCGATCAGGAAGAACGGTAAGGCGAGCACGACAATCAGAAAGAGTAACCCTCCAGAGACAATTGGCAGGCGTCGCGTTTCGAGATATCGTCGGCGCCAGAGGCGCATGGGAAGCTTATGGAAGAGAGTCGAATCAGGCGGAACCAGCAGACGCGTCTGGGTCGCGCTCACTTTGCGCCGGGCCTTTTGAATTTCAAAGGCGACAATCGTGGTCAAGGCAAATAGCAGATAAAGCGCCAGCGTGGCCATGAAGGTTGGGCTGGCGCTCAGACCAGCGGCCAGAAGCACTTCAAAAAACGAGATCAGATAAAGGAAGAACCAGTCGCGATCGCCCTTGCGCTGGAGCAGTTTGACGGCCGCCAAAAACAGGATCAGGTGAGCGAGCAGCGTCACCTCAACGCTGCCGCGGATTGCAGCTCCGCCTTCCAGAAATCGAAAATCAAGGAATGCAGGAAGCAGACGCCAATCAAGATAGAACAACGGCAGCGACACCAGAATGATGATCAGCGCCGCACGTTCAGAGAATTGCCACCGGGTGCCTTCGAGCTTCCACGCGACGACCATAACGATCGCGAACCCCACTGCCAGCCAGATTCCAGTCCCGCCGGCAACGAACAGCGTCAGCGCCGCCGCGGCAATGGTGGCGTAAGAAGCTATGCGAAAGTAGTTGTCAAAATTCATAGGAACGCAAAAAGCCCGCTCAAGTTTACCCTGAGCGGGCTCGTGTTTAATAATCCCGGCGGCTTCCTACTCTCCCACGCAGTTGCCCGCGCAGTACCATCGGCTCCAAGAGGCTTAACTTCCGTGTTCGGGATGGGAACGGGTGTGACCCTCTCGACACAACCACCGGAAAACCGTTTTCATCTCTCATTTCGAATTTGAGATCTGAAATTCAAAAGAACTCTTTCGGTAGCGGAGACTTAGCCGTCTTGGCGCGCCGGCATTTGATTGCCGGTGCAGCCAGACAGGCCGAAAGTCCGCGCTACGGAACTGAGCTCAAATCGAACAGCGACCGATGGGCAAGTGTGTGCAAACTACTGAAGGCTTCGCACCGATCTGAAATTTCAAATTTGAGATCTGAAACCTGAGAGCGTTGCTGGCTAATAAATTTTACGGTCAAGCCTAGGGACTGATTAGTACTGGTCAACTGAGCACATTACTGCACTTACATTTCCAGCCTATCAACCTGGTGGTCTACCAGGAGTCTCGCGGTCAGGACTAATCTTAGGTCTGGCTTCACGCTTAGATGCATTCAGCGTTTATCCATGCTCCACATAGCTACCGAGCGTTACGGCTGGCGCCATAACTCGTACACTAGAGGTGGATCCATCCCGGTCCTCTCGTACTAAGGACAGATTCCCTCAATCCTGCTGCGCCCACACTAGATAGGGACCGAACTGTCTCACGACGTTCTAAACCCAGCTCACGTACCGCTTTAACCGGCGAACAGCCGGACCCTTGGGACCTTCTTCAGCCCCAGGATGCGATGAGCCGACATCGAGGTGCCAAACCCTGCCGTCGATGTGAACTCTTGGGCAGGATCAGCCTGTTATCCCCGGCGTACCTTTTATCCGTTGAGCGACGGCCCTTCCATA
>DATHHW010000104.1:0-173083 GCA_035317005.1 Pyrinomonadaceae bacterium
ATTAGAGGATCGGGTGGTTATCATTCAACCGTCCGCTTCACGGACTGCAATTCCTCTCGTGCCTTTTCCCAGCAGTAAACTGCTGGGCTATTATCACTCGTCCGCTTTGCGGACTGATAAATCTACTTTTGGGGCAAAGCCTCGTAGAGTGCTATCCATGCCGCGAAGTTTCCTTTGAATTACAATAGGTCGCTTCTCTTTCACGGCGGCGACACGGGTTCGACTCCCGTACGGGACGCCAACACTTTCTTAAAAAGCATCCGGTTCTTCTCTCGAAAAAACTCATCGATTTGCTTTTGGATAACGTTTGGAGGCCCCAATAAAGTATTGGGAGGACCCGCCGGCAAAGAATCCCAAACATGCGGAAGCGTCGGTTTGTCGCGGTGGAGGCTTGCTGTTTCGGATTAAATGGCCAGAAGACTATTCGTCCATATCGTTTGAACTGAAACAACTCTGGAGGAGGAAATTGTGCGGGCTGAGTTTGATGTTTAAGCAGTGATGGCCGGTTTCTTGATTCGGTAGACGACCTGTTCGACGGCTGTTCCCTGAATCGTCTTTTCCCGCGGCTCTATCAAAACGCCACCGATTTTTTCCACAGCTTTTTGCGACCGGATATTAGTTGTCCCTATCAGGAAGACAACATTCTCTACGAACTTAAACGCGTGGTCTAACATGAGGCGTTTCAATTCCCCGTTATACTTCCCACCCCAATGGGAGCGGGCCAGAAACGTAAAGCCGATCTCAATCTCACTCCTCGCAGGTTCCAATCCGAAGTAACGTGAAGAACCAATAATCTGCTGAGTCTCTCGGTCTATGACAATAAGGGCCCCGACCGATGCCAACGCCTCTCGAAAGAACTCTTTGAAAACCTCTACTTTGTAACGATCGTTGGCAGGATGTTGCTCCCAAATCAGCCGGTCCGAAGCCACTGCGAACAGGCTCTCCCAATCTTCCGGTCTCAGTGGACGGACTTCAAGAAGATCTCCGACAAGGTGAGGCTGTAGTTCGAATCTTGCACGCTGTCTCGGCTCCTGATGTGAATACTCCCGATCACTCATGAAGGAAACGATAGAGATACACAGTTAGAATTTCAATCCTTTAGGATGCTGGACCAACGATCCTCCCTCTCCGCGGACGAAGTCTCTTCGACCCGCGTGGAGATGGTCCATACATGTCCGGACGGATCGATAATCCGCCCCGTACGGTCGCCCCAGAACTGGTTTTTCGGCGGCAGCAGGACATTTGCCCCGGCGGCCACTGCCCGCTCTATTACTTTGTCCACCTCTTCGACGTATACGTAGATCACCACCGGCGAGCTGCCGTCCGGCCGCGGAGCACGGCTCGCAACCGTTGGCCACTCTCCTTCGATCATGATCATGGCTCCGCCGATGGTCATTAAGGCATGTACTACGGACCCGTCCGGGCCCGGCCGGCTCCCCAGTTCCACGGCGCCAAACGTGGTCTTGCAGAAGTCGATCTCAGCCGCAACGTCGCGGCACACCAACATTGGCATCACAACTGAGGAGCTGTCGGGTATCGGTTTGACGTTGTCCATAATCGTGTATCCTCCAGAAGACTAGAACCCGTCGCCTGGATTTGAGTTGCTATTTGTCCGTAAAGACATTGTTCGCGCCGCCGAACGCCGGATTTGACCGTGCGCGGCGATTATCCACAACGTCGAAGGCAAAGAACAAGTCAACAAACCCTTTCCATTTGTCCTCAGTGATCATCTTTCAGCTATCGTAAGCGGCTCGATTCTGATGTAGCATGCTGACCATGCGAATGGCGTTAGTGATGCTGGTGCTATTTGGGGCTTTTGGCCTTGAGGCATGCCAACGCGTTAAGCCTGCGACCTTCAGCGGCAGCACACAAACCTTCGCCTCCTCTTCTCTGGCTGGCGCCGCAAAGAAGCCGGACTTTGATAAAGAGATCAAACCGATCTTTCAGGCCCGATGTCAGCCCTGTCATTTTCAGGGCGGCCAGGTTTACGACCAGATGCCTTTCGACAAGCCTGAGACAATCACCCGGCTGGGCACGAAGCTCTTCACCCGTATCAAAGACGAAAAAGAACGAGGCCTCATCCGCGAATTCCTGGCGCAACCTTAGGCTTCGATTCCAGACTTAAGCAGAATTCGCACCGCGGCGGCGTGACGGCCAGGTGGAGTGAGCTCCGACGGAGCCCGATGTTTATAGCGTCAGCCCTGAATGAACTCATTGTGTGAGGCAAGAAACATCAAACAGATGGTGCGGTCTATAAACATTTCGCACTTACGGTGCGAATGCATAGCGGTCGTGCGCGGCAAGTACCATGCGCGGAACTACAAAGTATGGCAACAGGTCGCGGAATGAATTCCCCGATGGCCGCCCAGCGTGGTGTAAACATTCCGCGCCAAAGAATTCAGCGGATTGCCGTGGCCCAAGAATTCGTGGGCATCAGATGATCAATTGGTAGAGGCTTGGAGAATTATCGAATCTCCGGCCGCGAATAGAGCTCGACAATCCTCTCAATCGCCCGGCGGCACACGGCGCAGAAATGATTCGTCCGCGTGAACATGATGCAGTCGACCTCGGGGCGGTAATAACCTTTTGCTTCGTAGATCGAACCCTCGAAGGCGCCGACTCGACCCCAGTACTTTTCTTTCCGGAACATCGCCTGTTCGTGTTGCAGCTCTTCGCGGAATAGTGCCTCCATCACGCTCTCAGGAAGTTTCTGTTTGCGAATCTCCCCGCGACGCTTTTGAATTGCGAGCGAGTACTTCTCAAACTCTTCTTTGTTCCACGGTGTGGGTATGGGAGTGTCCGGAGACACCAGGTCTTTCCATTTGAGAGTGGCACGCGCATCTTGCGCGTGATTGGGATCAACCACGGGCGCGACGCCCGTGCCACCTAATAGCGCCGTCGCGTTCGGTTCCCAGGGTTCGATGCGTTCCGTCGACGGCGCATAAGCGACGGAAGAGGTGTAGTACTCGTCGGCGAGCCCGGCAAAGTGGTGACCGAACTCATGCACGAAAACATAGTTCGCGAAAGCGTTATCAACCGCGACCGTGCTGTAGAGATTGAAAATCCCGCCGCCGCCATAGGTGCGATTGTTAGCGAGAATCTCGACGAATTCATAAGGAGCGAACTGCGCGACTTTGCGCAGCGCGCGGTTGTCGAACGAGAGCACGTAACGCTCGGAACCAAACGCGTCGTAAGTCGCGAGCGAGTCGCGATAGCTGCCGGTCGAAGGACGCGAAATCCCTGATTCATTGGCCGCCGGACAAAGTCCCCACACGTTGAAGTCAGACCGATGCTCTTTGAAAGGCGAAGTCGAGAACAACACCGCGGTGAGCCGGCGAGCGTCGGCTGCGAATTTCTTCGCTTCGGCCCTTGTGTAGCCATCGCCGAGTAAAAGCAGATCGACTTTCGTCGCCGGGTCGCCCATCTTCTGAATTGGGATTAAGGTCGCGGGCGCTGCCGGCTGGGAACGATCGATAAAGATGTCTTTGGGATCTATTTTGGTTGACCAAATATCGCGCCAATAATTCTTCGCATCGCGCTTCTTCAAAGCGATCTCTACCGGCGCGTCGGGCGCGGGAAAGCGCAGGGACTCGCTAAAAGTCCGCATGATCGACTTGGCTTCGTCGGTCGTCTCCCACTCGCCATAGATCGAAGCGAATCCGCGCGAGTAAAGAACTCGTTTACTTTTCTGGTCGCGAACTTCGAAGAAGTACTTCCCGAGATTGGTATCGTCGATGTTCTTGCTCAAGTCGCCCGGCCAGGGCAAAGGCTCAATCACCACTCGGTCGACACTGAACAACTCCTGCTTTGCGTCGCCGGTGTGGTAGTAATCCAGACGCATAGTTTGCGGCGCGGCTTGGGTTACGACCGACAGCAAAAGAAGTGCGAAGGTGGAAAGAATATTCTTCATCATGGCGTGAGATTGTATCAGAGGAATCAAACCGCAAAGCATGCCAAGCAGAGATCGCGAAGTCTTGACGTAAACGGGCAGACGAGTTCCGGTTTCGTGACTTTTCGTGAGTTCGTGGATCGTCTTCCGCAGCAGAGAAAGCGATCCACGAAATCACACGAAACCCACGAAAGGAAAACTCGGTCAATTAGAAGCACCAGGCCAGGTAAAGAACTCGTCGAAGATCTTCTTAACCTGACACGCGTCTTGATATTCGCGAACAGTCAAGCGATCGCTGCCGCCAATCAATGCGGAGAGGGTCCGACCGGTATTAGGTCGAAAAAGACACAGGACCCATAAGCCCCATTCCGTCGCCTTCCCAATTTCAAACCCGACGCCCAGACTCGGCGTCGTCACTTCGGCCACCAGGCAGTCAGCTTCCTTCAGCCACGCCAGGTCCCGATCATGAATTGCGCGATCATCCATTGACTCGCCGAGCGATGTTAATTGTTCGTCAGCGATATGCTCAGTGAGAACCGTGCCGTATGGTCGCAGTAGTTCGACCAGTTCGAGATAAAGGGCAGAATCTTCTCGCCCGCCACGAATCTCACCCGCAAAATAGATTTTCATCGGGACTCACAATGACTGCGTTCAGTCTGAGCGCCGCAAACACCAAATCGGCGCACTGAAAACAAAGTCATGCGCCGAGCTTGTCTCAAAGAAGCGCTCCAGGTTTTCTTTCAGCCACGCGCGCGCTTCGGCGATCGTTTCATCTCCGCCTTCCACCGCCGCGATGATGTTGCTCTGGCTCGCGAAAAAGTCGATCAACCCTTCGAGCGAGAAGCTGATCGTGTTACGAAGAACTTCGTCGCCAATTAGCTGGAAGCCTTCCTTCTCAATTTCTAAAGCGGCGAAATTGGGGGACTCTCGCCAGGGGCGTGGATATCTCGTAAGGTACGATTCCTGACGCCAGACATTGAATGTGTGATTGTCGCTGCCGGCGAAGTAGTTGTCATAAACGATCAGCCATCCTTCAGTCCGCAGTACTCTTCTGGCTTCTTGCAAGAACCTGGCTTTGGCGAGCCAGTGAATCGCCTGGCTCACTGTCACCAAATCAAATTCGCATTCTTTAAAGGGAAGGTGCTCGGCGTTGGCGAGCTGGTATTCAATGTTTGAATCAGCCCTTGCCAGACCAATCATCTCTGCGGAACTGTCAATGCCAACGACTCGCGCAGCAATTTCTTTCAGCGCCATTGTGGATAGGCCGGTGCCACAACCGACGTCGAGAGCGCGTTGGACCGGCAAGGTCAAAGCGAGCCGCTCTTTAATCCGCTCGATGACGATGGGATGAAAGTACGGGCGACCTTTAGCATATCTTTTCGCGGCTGATTCGGAAGCGAAAAAGTTTATGGTCCCCATCGCAGAATACTCGAAATAGTCACGGACACCGTCTATCGCACGATCATCCATGTAAACACATACGCCTGCAGCAAAACCAAAATGCCTACCAGCAAGGCCAGCACCAGACTATGAAAGAAAACGTAACGGAGTATGTCTCCTTCGTGACCGTACCAACGCGTCGCCGTGCTGGCCACGACGATCGATTGCGCGTCGATCATCTTACCCATTACGCCGCCGGAACTGTTCGCAGCGCCCATCAGGATCGGGCTTAGACCAAGTTGGGTCGCGGTGATCTTTTGCAGGCTGCCAAAAAGAACATTTGAAGAAGTGTCAGAGCCGGTTAAGGCTACGCCAAGCCAACCCAGCATCGTGCCGAAGAATGGATAAAGCCACCCAGTCTTTGCGAAGGCGAGCCCGAGCGTGGCGTCCATGCCTGAGTACCGCGTCGTAAATCCAATCGCCATCATCGCGGCGATCGTCAGAAGTGAATAGCGCACCAGCTTGAGCGTCTTCCAATAAACGCTGAGCAGCCCGCGAATCGAATTGCCCATCGCCAGGCCGGCGATGATCGAGGCGAGCAAGATGCCACTGCCTGAGGCTGATAAGAAATTGAAGTTAAAGACGGCGTTCTCGGCCGCGGGTTTAGCCACCACCGGCGGCACCCGCAGGACGAGTTTGTCGAGACCAGGAATGGGAATCTTCGGCGCGGCAATCCCGTCGAGGAGTGCTTTTGTTTGCGGCAGACCCCATACGAAGACGACGATGCTGAGAATTATCCAGGGCATCCAAGCTCGGAAAAGATCGCCACGGAGACTCAGAGGCACAGAGTCGGAAGATCGAGAGGCTGATTGGTTTTCTTCCCTAGTGGTCTGATCTTTCTTCTTATCATTTTCTCTGTGCCTCTGTGCCTCTGTGGCTGGATCACCTTCACCGGGAAATCGCCAGATGTGTTTTGGTTGCCAGAACCGAAGGAACGTCGCCAGCGCCGCAATCGATACGATAGCCGCGACAACGTCAACCAACCATGGGCCATGAAAGTTGGACACCAGAAACTGCGGAATCGCAAAGCAAACGCCGGCGACCAGTATAGCAGGCCAGATTTCCAGCATGCCGCGAAAACCTGCGAACGCCCAGATTAACCAGAACGGAACGATCAGAGAAAAGAATGGGAGCTGGCGTCCGACCATCGCACTCAATTGTTTGAGGTCCAGTCCCGTCACACCCTGAAGCCCTATCAGCGGCGCGCCTAACGCTCCGAAAGCGACCGGTGCGGTGTTGGCAATTAAGGACAAGCCCGACGCCGATAGTGGCGTAAACCCCAGGCCGATCAAAATCGCTCCCGTTACCGCGACCGGCGTGCCGAATCCGCAAGCTCCTTCAATGAAAGCTCCGAAACTGAACGCGACCAAAAGCAGTTGCAGCCGGCGGTCTTCTGTAAGCCCGGTAATACTGTGCCGCAAACGCTCGAAGAGTCCGCACTCGTTCGTCAACTGATAAAGAAAGATTACATTGAGAACGATCCAGCCGATGGGAAACAGTCCGTACGCTGCGCCGTACCCTGCGCTCGCGAAAATCATCACGACCGGCATGCGAAAGATCGTGATCGCAACTATCAACGAAGTGCCTAGTCCGAGCATCGCCGCGTAGTGCGCCTTGAGGCGAAAGACTCCGAGACTTCCGAGCAGGACCAGGATTGGCAGAGCGGCCACCGCGGTTGAGAGCACGACGTTGCTCAATGGATCGTAGACTTGCGCCCAGGTCATAAGGGGAAGCAAATTGCTCTTTGAAAAGATTTGGCATATTTATCACGGCCTCTGCATTACGCCAACTGAATTCGGTCGTATGATTATCGGAGGGAACTTTCAAACGCAGAGGAATGCAAAGGGTTTCGCAGAGGATACAGAGGAAAACCTTTGCGTTCCGCTGCGAACTCCTCTGCGTCCTTTGCGTTTAGATCCCAACGTTAATTGTCACACTGTATGTGGTTCGCGCGGGATTTGAACGGGGAGCCTAACCCGAACTGGTAGTCACACTGACTTCAGCGGTCTCGAGCGTCGTCACGACTTCGATTCTTGCCTCCTCGCCATGAATAATGATCCGCCGATCAGAGTTCGCGGCAAAGCATTCGACTGTAGCTATCAAACATTCAACCGGCGCGGCGGTGAGTCGCTTCAAGCCGGTGGCCTCGCGGCCCTCGCTCAAGAGAAGTTGCGCATCAAACGCCACTTCGGTTTTACCGGCGCTGGTTAATTCGCCGGCGTCCATCTCTGAAATCGCCACGCCCTGAGGGAGCAGGTTCATTTCACCGTCTAAATAGATTGTCCAGAGAAAGCCGATATCCAGCAGCAGGTGCGCAGCTTCGCCGGCGATGAACCAGCCCAGCACAGTCGCGCCCAATACGTGCGCGATGACGTGGTCCTGGTGGTTCGTGGTTTCGTGTTCGGCCCAATCTGAAGAGGTATGAGTCATGTTGTCCAGATTAATAAGAGTCAGTGTCAGAAGCCCGCGCGTAAGCAAGGGCGACTTTCGTATCAATCAGGATAGGCATCCGAATAACGGTTCGCACCGATTTCTTCATGACGAATACTTGCGAGTGTGGCCCTCCCTCACGGTCGGGCTTCTGACACTCGGCTGTCTCTACTTCACTTCATATCGGCGCAGATTTTTCGCTGTCCCAAGGGCGATTGCTGCCGCGATCAAACACGCAGCACCGCCGGTTACTACCGACAGTGGCGCGCCGATTAACGCGGCCACCGTGCCGGCTTCGACTTCGCCCAACTGCGGACCTCCCATGAAAAAGATCATATTGATGGAAGTCATGCGGCCGCGCAGCTTGTTCGGCGTGACGAGTTGGCGAATCGTTTGGCGCAGGATCGTGCTTATTGTGTCGGCCGCTCCGGCTATCGCCAGCATCAGCCACGAGACCCAGAATACTCGCGACAAACCGAACGCGATGGTAGCGGCGCCAAAAACCGCGATCGACACGATCACCAGCAGGCCCTGTCGTTTCAGCGTGCCCAGTCGCGCCATCACGAGACCTGTGACTACTGCTCCTCCGGCCGGAGCCGCCGCCAGAAATCCGTAGCCCTGGGCTCCGACTCTCAAAATGTCTTTGGCAAAGATTGGCAGCAACTGATTTGCCGAAGCGAAGAACGTCGCCACAAAATCCAGCGTCATCGTCTGCACAATTATGGGAGTGCGCCAAACAAAACGCAGCCCCTCGAGCAAAGCATCGAAACTGATCCGCGCCGGCTTAGTCTCGTCCCTCTCTGGCCGTCCGCTGGTCCGCATCAGCGCGAGGCCGAGGATCACCGCCACGAAAGAAGCCGCATTGATAGTGTAGACGAATGCCGGTCCATGATTCGCCAAAACAAATCCGGCCAGCGGTGGCCCAACGATCAACCCAACCTGAAACATCAGCATACTCAGGCTGACGGCGTTCGGGAAATCTTTCGAAGGGACCAATGCCGGCATCAACGCCTGTCGCGCCGGAGTGTCAAACGCCCAGGCGGCCGAAGCTATCGAGGTCAAAAGAAAGATTGGCCAGACGTGCAGCAATCCGCGGAACGTCACCAGCGCCAAAGCAGCGCTGCACAGGAGCATGACTGACTGAGTAGCCATCATCAGCCGCCGGCGATCGACCACATCGGCGACGACTCCGCCGGCCAGCGAACACAAGATGATCGGAACCGCTCGGCAGGCGCCCACCAGGCCCAAAGCCAGCGCGGAACGGGTGAGCAAATAAATATGCCAATTGATCGCCGCCAACTGCATCTGTGATCCGGTGACCGAGACGATCTGGCCCAGCCACAACAGACGGAAATCGCGGTGACGAAGAGATGAGAATGCAGTTTGACGATCGGAGTCGACAGAGAGTTTTGCGGAATCGATCTTGGGCATCAGATGACGCTCCATTTATAACCCATGATCACGGCCAATCGAAAAGGGGATACTGACAGTGTCCGAATTTGAGTTTTCTCTGTGTTACCTCCGTGTTCTTTTTGCCTCTGTGGTGAGCAGTTCGCTGACAAAGACTTACCACGGAGACACAGAGGACACAGAGGACGCACGGAGATCATTCGCCGCGGGACACTAACGGGCTCCAACCATGTTTGGTGAACGGAGATACCTGATCCGTCTGCTGGTGAGTTAGACTAAATCCGAGAGCTAAGGATGACGCACAACGGCCGGCAAAAATGGATCGTGGTGGTTGCGTTTACGCTCGTCGTTCTGGCAACGGGTGTATTTGCAGTTCGCACCGTTCGGCGCGCGATCTATTGGCGTCTGCATCGAGATGAGGTCATTCGTCCGTGGATGAGCATTCCTTACGTCGCTCACTCATATCGCCTCCCGCCGCCTGTCCTTTATCAGAGTTTGGGAATTCCACCGCAACCACACGACCGGCGGCCGTTAAGACAAATTGCGAGCGAGCAGAATCGGTCGGTCGATGAACTAATCTCAGTCCTAAATGACGCGATCGCTCGCGAGCGTGCTGCTCACCCGCCTAATCCACGGCCCTCCGCACCAGCGAGGTCGCTGTGAACATCACCGATCATTTGCTGGGCGCACTCTCACAGTACGGCTTGCCGGTGCTTTTTGGCGTGATCGCGATCGCGACCGTCGGTATTCCCCTGCCGATTTCGATGATGCTCGTCGCCGCCGGCTCTTTCGTAGAGTTAGGTGAGATGAAACTGTGGCAGGTGATCGTCGTGGCCAGCGCCGGCGCCGTGCTGGGGGACCAGATTGGATACGCGCTCGGCCGCTGGGGCGGTCATCGGGTCGTCGCGCGAATTAAGCGCAGAAGAAATGGCGCGGCCAAAATTGCCCAGGCCGAAGCGTTCGCCAAACGATGGGGCGCCGCGGGAATATTCTTTACGCGCTGGCTGATTACACCACTGGGTCCCTGGTTGAACTTGACCAGCGGTATGGCTCGCTATCCCTGGACCCGATTTTTCTTATGGGATTTGCTGGGAGAAGTTCTCTGGGTAGTCCTATACGTCATGCTGGGAAAAATTTTCAGCGACCGGGTTCAGGCGCTGGTTGAAATACTCGGCAATCTTGCCTGGGTGATTGTGGGTTTGATTGCCGCCGTGATCCTGGGTTGGAAAGTGCTCAAGTATCTGCAGCCTGGGGATTCGGTTAAGGGACGAAAAATAGCCACTTAGCGATAGCGGGAAGGTTGTAGAAGGGTTTCACTCCCAACTGCGAGCACAAAAAATGATCGGCAACGGCTTCGCCTGAAAACTATTACTTCAGCGCTCTATGACCTAAGGCCCGAGAGTCCGTGAGGAAATAGCCACGAGTCGTGGCTTGAGAACCAATCAAGTCAAATTGAGCGCCGAAGGTGCAACACGAAACATTGACCGGCAAATGGGATATGGCGGCCCTTCGGGCCTCCGAAACTTTTCATATCGCCTGCGACCACGCCCTTACGGACGTGGCGATTTCTTTACGGCCCTTCCGGTCTCCTACCACTCACTCACGTTTGCGCAATCAATCATTTTTTAGGCAAAGCATCGGCACCGCAAAACAAAACGGCCCGCATTCTCACTTGGAAAAAGATGCGGGCCGCTGTTTTCGCTTGGGTTGGCGCGAAACTGCCAGGGGGATTAGGGGATTAAATCGAGGCGTCTCCGCGTTGAATGCTGGCGCTGGCCGGCGCGGAGGCCTCCGAGCCCTTCTTACTTTTCGCCGCGCGCCACTCACCGATGCCTTCTCTCACCAGTTTGAAAATTGAGCGGCGGTTATCAACCATCAGTTTGATCCAGGCGCGCTTGGTCATCTGCGGAAAGTAGATGCCACGAAAGAACATTCGCATCGCAAAATGCATCACCCGGATCTTGATCGGCTTGTCGGCAATCGATTCGAGGGCGGACGCATTCCGCTGCGGGCTGTACGATTCGGTCCACGCCCGATCAAGTTCCGCATGCGTCTGGTCAATCGTGATCTTCAAAGGCGTGTTCGCCATTTGGTACGGGGCGAACTCCAGCCAGTGTTTTGGCCGCGTCAGCCGGCCCGCCTTCAGCAGACGGTCATAGAGCGGCGTCGCCGGAAACGGAGTGAGCTGACCAAAAACAGGCAATCCGGGCGGCCAGGTTGCGATCTGTTCAAGCGTGCGATCGGCCACACCCGGCGTGTCGTTGTCCAGGCCCACTATGAAAGATGTGATGGCGTAGATGTCACGCTTGGCGAGCCGATCGAGAACGGCAGCGTACTCAACCGGTTTATTGAAACTCTTGTTTACATCGGCCAGGTTGACCGGATCGATCGATTCCATGCCGATGAAAATCCACTTACCATGCGAGGCCTCGATCAAGTCAACCAGTTCCTCATCGCGGAGCAGATTGGCGCTGATTTGCGCGATCCAGGGAAGTTGCGCACCAGCGTCGATGATATCTCTGAGCAGAGACTTGGTGCGCTTGATGTTAATGGCAAAGTTGTCGTCGATGAAAAAGACGATAACCTGACGCCGATTCTTACGCGCGTGCTGCTTCAGTCTCAAGAGCTCACCCACCACGCTCTCGTTGGAACGAAACCGAATCGAGTCGCCAAAGAATCCCGTCACCGTGCAGAACTCACAACCGTAGGGACAACCACGACCTGACTCGATCGGAATCAGGTGGACTGATTGCCAACCGTTGGCATGCCGCTCCAACAATGGCCGCATGACCTTTGGAACCATGTTGAATTGTTCAAGGTCGAGCTTCTCCCAGGGAATCGCCGGATAGGGTTGCAGACTGGGCTTGCGTTCTTTGCCGGTCTCGTCAACGGGTTTGTAAATCTCTTTCAGCTCACCGCGCACGGCGTCCGCAACGATCTGCGGCCACAATTCATCGGCTTCTCCCAGAGCTATCGCATCCGCATGACGCGGACCGCCATCTCGCCCCAACGCCTCGTCGGGCACTTCGGTGACGTGAGGGCCTCCCATCACAACCGGCACGCCCGCGGCGCGAATGGCATCAGCCATGCGGTAGGCCCGGGCCACCATTCTCGTCATTGCGCCAATGCCAACAAGTCCGATCTGTTTCTCCTGTATGAAGCGCACGAGCTGCTGCTCGTTCATTGGCCGGGCATTGCCGTCAATCAGGAGTACCTCATGTTCGGGTGGAGTGATTGATTGGAGCAGGAACATCCACAGATGGGGCATGAAGTTGCGGGTCACGCCGTTATCCGGATTGTAAAGAAGAATCTTCATTTAGTTGTGACAAGTGGCTTCGACCAATCGCAAACGGATTCTACGACAGCCAAGCCCCATTTCACCAAAGAATTTTTACCACCACAGATTAAAGAAGGGCGAAAACCTCTTCTGTGCGGTATCACAGATAAGTGGGTGTATGATTCACGGGCGGAGAAACAAACCTTGGTTTGGGGCAGCAAAAGCGTCCGTCGCAGACTAGGTTTCGTCCATCGCAAACTAGGTTTCGTTCGTCACAGACGAGGTTTCGTCTGCGGCAGACACGGAAGCACTGATCTCCCAAATCTCTCAGAACGCGTGAAAGATTGCTCGGTTAGGGGCGTTTGGCTGATTTATTTGGTCCTTATGTGCGTTGGCGCACGGACGGATATCCCTTAATGTGTTATATTCCCTGGGTCAGTTATTTGAAATCATGCATCTAATCGACATCAGGACCGAGTCTGGCACACAAACCTCTCCTTATGCCGTTCGTTGGTTCTAAATTGCGGTTTTTTTTGAGAAGAGCACCTGATGTTACCAAGTTCCAGGCAAACTCCACATCTCTAGCGATCTCCATCTCAAAGCGCCCGCGTAGCTTCCCGACCTGTAAACGTTGAAGACCAGGAGTGTAAATGTATAAGCAAGCAATGACTGCAAAAGACAACCGTAAGGGCATCAACTGGCACACCGCCACGTTTATGGCGCTCTTTCACATAGGCGCGGTGGCCGCGCTATTCGTGTTCAGTTGGCAGGCCCTGGTGGCCGCCGTCGTGCTCTGGTGGATCTCCGCAAGTTTAGGCGTCGGCATGGGTTTTCACAGGCTGTTGACCCACCGCGGCTACAAGACACCAAAGTTGGTCGAGTATTTCATAACTGTCTGCGGACTGCTGGCGCTGGAAGGCGGGGCCATCAATTGGGTGGTGACGCATCGCATACATCATGCGCACACCGACGGGCCGGGCGATCCACACACGCCTCGGGACGGGGGCTGGTGGGCGCATATCGGATGGATGCTTAAGGGGACCGCGCAATCGCACGACCGCGAGACGATGGAGCGTTATGCGCCAGACATGATGAAAGACAGATTTCACGTCCTGGCTAATAATCTCTATTGGATACCGATCATTCTCCTGGGCATCGGGTTGCTCGCATTTGGCGGTTGGTCGTTCGTGTTGTGGGCCGTGTTCTTCCGCGTCACCTTTAACTTTCACTCGACCTGGCTGGTAAACTCCGCGACCCACATGTGGGGCAGTCGCCGGTTCGCTACGCGCGACGATTCAACCAATAACTGGTGGGTAGCGCTGGTGACCTTTGGTGAAGGATGGCACAACAACCATCACGCGTATCCCACCGCGGCGCGTCACGGACTTGCCTGGTACGAGATCGACCTAAACTGGTGGGGCATCCGGACACTTCAATTCCTGCGGCTGGCGAAGGGAGTTAAGCTGGTTCGGCTCGCTGAGGTCCGCGCGACCTGACAAAGTTCTTCCTACACTGCCCGGCAGTCGTCTCGAGACTGCCGGACTTTTGCTATGACAATCCGTTCCCGACCCTCACCCGATCTGGACTATGTGTGTTTGCGCACTGATCAATCCTCTGCCCGCATGATATAGGAGTACCGGAGAAATACCTGAATGCTAAAAGCCCCCGCACTTAACGGTTCGCCTGCGAATCGGTTGCTCGCTTCGTTGCCCGCGAAGGAATATCAACGACTGCTACCTGAGTTAGAGCCGGTCACCCTGGCATTTGCTCAAATTATCTACGCACCAGGCGACACCATTCGCCATGTTTACTTTCCCAATGACTCAATAGTGAGTTTACTGGCCGCCGAGGATCACCACGCGTCGCTCGAAGTCGGAATGATCGGTAACGAAGGCATGACCGGCATTGCTGTCTTCATGGGGGTGAACACGTCGAACACTCTCGCTCTGGTTCAGGGAGCAGGAACAGCCCTGAGAATGAAGTCGGCTACGCTGCGCAAGGAAGCCGATCATGTTGGTACATTTCACCGTCTGTTGCATCGTTACACTCATTCACTATTGACGCAAATGTCTCTGTCGTCGGCCTGCAATCGATTCCACACGCTGGACTCTCGCCTGGCGCGCCGGCTTCTGATGACGCACGATCGCATCGGAACCGACGAGTTTCGGCTGACGCAGGACTTCATGTCGAACATGCTGGGCGTGCGGCGCGAAGGCGTTAACAAGGTCGCGGGCGAACTGCAAAGAGACAAGCTAATTAAGTACAGTCGTGGTCATATGGAAATCCTGAATCGCGCGGCGTTGGAAAGAATCTCATGTGCCTGCTACGGGATCATCAAAGAGGATAGCGATCGGTCTCTGGAATAAGAGTTGAGCCAGGTTCAGTAAAAGATGCCGGAATCATTTTCCATTTCTCATTTGACATTGTTCATTGGCCATTTCACCGGAAGAGGACCTTCTTCGGCTACCATGAAAAATGGAAAATCTGAAATGACAAATGGAAAATGGTTTTGAATCAGCCGGTGCTACTTGCTCTTGGTACCCATAAGTTCCTTGTACATGTCTTCGACGTTTGGAGTCGCGAAATTCTGAAACGCGAAGCTCTTATACTTTTCCGGGAGTTTTAATTGCTGCTTCGCTTGATCGACAGTCAAACCATCGGCAATTCCCTGCTTAACTCTCGCTCGCAGATCATCCAGATAGTCCCTGAAGTCCTTAATCTCTGAAGCCTCGGCGACATTGCCGTGCCCGGGGACAAATTTTGCCGCCGGATATTGAGCCAGGATTTTCTCGAGGGTGGGAACCCAATCAGACACGGTGGCATCGACCAGGTTAGGCAGCGTCTTTGACCAGCCCAGGTCCCCGGTAAATACCACATTGGCGTCGGGAACGTATGCGAAGACATCGCCGCCGGTGTGTCCCGGTAAAGTCGCCAGAACCACTTCGCGCTTACCCAGATACAAGCGCACAACTCCCGACCCGAAGGTCACCGTGGGGTTCGTTAATTTGATCGTCGTCATCTCATCGAACCGGTGAATCTGTCTCTCAAGTTGGGCCCGCTTGTCTTTCTGATCTGCCGGAGTCTCTGCGAGTTGTTTCGCGGCATCCGCTCGCCGCTTTAGCAAATCTTCGGCTGCGGGCAGAAAGCGTTTGTTCTTAACCGTCTGCCATTGCGAGACATTGTCGTGGGCGAAGATGGGCACGCCACGCGCCGCCAGCACCTGATTGCCGCCGGTGTGATCGAGATGGTAATGACTGTTGACGGCGAACTTGATGGGAAGTTTTGTCAGCGTCTGGATCTCGCTGATGAGTTCTTCGATTGCCACGGGAGTGAAAAACGTGTCGAAGATCAGCACACCTTCGTCGCCGATGACAAAGCCCGCATTACCTGAAGCTAAACCTCCGGGCTTGGCGATTGCCGCGTAAACTCCATCCGCGACTTTGATCAGTTGAAAGTCGTCTTCGGCTTTCGGCGCACTTCTAACTGATTCGGGACTGAAGAGTCCGGTCGCGATCGTCAGGGTAATCGCGGCCAGAGTAAAAGTTAGTCTCTCTTTCATTGCGATCCTCCGCCTCGAACTGGCGGGCTGCTGAAGAAGCATTCAATTAACGAGATTGCCGAAACAAGAGAAAAGCGATCCACGAATTCACACGAAATAACACGAACGAAAGCCTGTGTTTCGTGCCGTTTCGTGTGAATTCGTGGATCGCTTTTCCGCTGCATCAGCCACCAGCCACCTGACCCAGTATGAGCAAGTCCCTCTTCCGTAGCTAGAGCTTTGCGAGTATCGCCTTCCACCTAACCCACGCATCGTCGCGCGCTTTGCGATTTGCCTTATAAGCAACCAGCGCCTTCTGATAGTCGTCAGCCGCCTTCTTATCTGCCGCTTCATCACCTTTAGCAACCGGCGCCTTTGGCTCAGGGTTGTTTGGCTCGCCGGCACGCATGAATCCGTGTCCTGCTCCCGCATAGGTTACGGGGTCGTAAGCTTTCTTTAACTCTTTCATCGCGTCGACGGTCGGCGGAATCGTGGCATTCACACGCATGTCGTTTTCCCCGTAGAAGCCATAGACAGGGACAGCGATTTTCGCGAGGGCGTCTTTGTCAATCGCGAATGGCTGGCCCTGCGCGTTGTTTTGCGGCGGAGTCCCATAAAAAACAAACGCGGCTTTCAGGCCGGGCCGGTTGGTCGCGAACCGAAACGACTGGGTGCCGCCCCAGCAGTAACCGGTCACCGCAACCTTGCCGTTAGCGCCCGGTAGTTTTGAAACATAGTCGGCTACGGCACTCAGATCTGAAGTAATTTGATCCGGAGGCAAACTTCCGATTGCCTGGCGCACTGCGTTGCTATCGAAATCGCTCGTCCCGCCGCCTTTCGGACCCATGCCTGAAAGCAAATCCGGCGCGATCGCTATGTAGCCGGCCTCGGCCAACTCGTCAGTGAGTTGCTGCACCCAGTCGCTCATTCCAAAAATCTCATGAATCACGACGATGGCCGTTGCCTTCTTGTTACTTTCCGGATAGACGACGAAACTGTTGACTTCGCGATTGCCGGCTTTGACCTTTACCCACTCGCGATGTCGCGGCGATTTGGCGAGACGATCCTTTGCCCAGTCTTGCGTGGCTTCCTCGTTCATAGACTCTAGCCCCGACGTTGTGTGATGGTGCGCGCTCATGTCCTGCGCTGCGACACCCATCACCAAACAAAGCAACGCGACCATCGTCAGAATGGTCACGGTCAAGAGTCTCCCGCTGTCCGCTTTCTGCGTGCTGCCGTCTGATGTTTTCATCAACTCCTCCGTCTCAAAAAGAAAGGTTGTGCCGAGCTCGATTCCTTTGGGTTTGGGGATACCTTAGATATCACAACATCGGCTGGTTAAGCGAGTCGTAGGCGGGGACCCAGGCGAGTTGCACACGCAAAAGGCGATGCCGCTGACCGGAATCAGCAGCATCGCCCTTTGATTTGATCTGCGAGCGCCGAAGCAAACGCACGCGAGATTTTGGTTATGGCTTAATTACCAGGGGAACGGCGAACGTCGACCATAGTTTCCATTGTTGCGGCGGTTATAACCACCGTTGCGCCGGAAACCTTCGTCATATCCACGGAGGAAACCGCTGCGATAAGCCTGCGGGTTCTGATATCCGTTGCCATAGTACCCGCCGGAGTCGCCGTGCCCGTTCCGGTAAAAGTGAGATCTTTGCGGATTGTAGTTCTGCCCTCGTTGGGCATCACTCGAACCCGTGTATAGACCGTCCTGGTAGCCCTGGTTCACGGCAATTTGAGAGGTATTACCGTAACCACCATAACCGCCGTTGTTACCATAACCGCCGTTACGACCGTAGCGATCATCGCGATTGCGGCTGTAGTCCCGGTTCCGATCATTATCATGATCACGCCGGTACTTCCGATCGGTGGCGCGACGATCCCGATCAGATCGCTGACGATCTTGATTCCGATCCCACGGGCGTTGCGCCTGCGCCGCTGTGCTCGCAGCCAGTCCAATACCCGCTATGAACGAAAATGCCAGCAAGATTCTCCCGATTTTGTTGCTGAGATAGTCTGATTTCATATCTAACCTCCGCCGAGCCGTTTGGCAATTATCATGCCGATTTTAGGACCCCATAGGAGTCTTCGAAAGTTTCGAGCCGATCACATTTTGTTTTGCTCCAGCCAGGCACGATTTCGTGCGTGCTTAGCCGGATATGCGTTCTCAAAACCGATCGAGACAGCTTTGCCGGGGAGACGGAATGCCGTGGGCCGCTCAATCAGAGAAGGACACGGCATTGCAAAAAACAGCTAGCGGTGGAAAAACCCACCGATGAAATACTTCTGCCAGTTCTGATAGCCCTCCGCGTAGCCCATCAGAAAACCATCGCGATAGGCCTGTTGGTAGGTGTCTCGCCGGCCAAAGACCGAACTGTACCCGGATTGTGCGTTGCTGAAAAAATGCGAACGTCCCGGATCGTAGCCTTGTCCGCGGCGGCCATCATTCGCGCCGGTGAATAAGCCATCTTCATAGCCTTGCTCGTAGGCGCTCGCGCTATAGGCATAGTTCTCGTAGTTGCTGGAGTCGTAAACAATTGTGTTGTCGTAGCGGCGGTCCCGATAGCGATCTCGGTCGTGATGCTTGTCCCGCTTACGGTCACGATCTTTGTCTCTGTCCTTATCTCGGTCGCGATCCTTATCGCGGTCCTTATCTTTGTCACGGTCCTTAAGCTTATCGCGATCCTTGTCCTTGTCACGATCCTTGTCCTTGTCGCGATCCTTATACTTGGCCCGATCCAGGCGGCTACCCTCAGTATCGGGGACGATCACGCGATCAACTACCCGCTCTTTGTCGCGACCCCGACCCTTGTCGCGGTCCACACGGCCCCGCTCGGTATCAGGGACTATTACACGATCGCCTTGCCGCTCCTTATCCAGTGTTCGACCAGAACTTCGGTCGTTGCTCCGATTTGAATTCCGCGAATCGTTAGAACCGCTGTCGCCGCTACCACGCCGGCTTTCGTTGCGAGTTCCCAGGCTCGCACCGCCGCTATCGTTGCGGCGATCGTTCCTGCTGCTACCATTGTCGTTGCTTCGACTGTTGTCGTCCCTTCGGTTACTTCGGTTACTGTCGTCCCTTCGGTTACTGTCGTTGCTTCGACTGCTGTCGTTGCTGCGGCTACTGCTGCCACTGTCATTGTTTCTGCTTGGCTCGCTGCTGCGGGGAGCTTCGCTTGGCGTACTTGGCGCGCTTGGGGCACTGGGTGCAGGAGCGCTTGGCGCGGGAGAGTTCGGAGCCGGACTTTCAGTTCTGGGAGACTCGACGTTTGGCCTTCGTTCATCCTGCGCGTTTGCGACTCTAGCGAACGATGCTCCCATCAGGAGCACCGCTGCCAGTGTCAATACGCTAAATTTGGTTTTTGCAGAACTCGATTTCATTTCGTGTCCTCCTCGTGCCGCTCCGGAACAACCTGGTATACCAGCGGCTGAAAAATAGGGCGAGTCGATTTGCGTGAAGTATAGCGCAATCAACCGGCGCGGCTCAGCCATTTTCGTTCGCGCGCAAAAATTTACACCACTCGTTAATGTTCTGTTTAGAATCCTTCGTTGGTCTGCCGTGCAGGGTCGCGGTCAAGTATGTTCGTCGTTCGTTCGGTGACGCTCGCCGGGGCTTCTCGGGGCATGGCCACAGTAACCTCTGGGTACGGTGTGGCATCTATGGGCGGATCGATTCGCAACGGTTGCTGCTCGGGAGTTTCAATCTGCCTGACCGGCTCGGGCCGGATCGACAATCCCGCCAGAATGTGGCCCAAACCAGAAAGCATCGGTATCAACCCCAGCAGCCAGATCACGTGAACGACCGGATCGATCTCAAAAGGAATCCTGGCGATTACATCGGCCGGCAACTTGAGCACCAGCGCATGCGCGAGAAAATAGAGAAAGATTGTAAGTCCGCCGCCCCAGAAGAATTTGATCGCGCCCTTGGTCAGATGACGTTCACGTCGCTGCTCTGCTGTCTTCTTCTTTGCTTCGAGCCACCAGGGTTTGTTCCTCCTGGGATCGTGTGCGCTGCGCACAATCTCTTTATTCATCCTCTCCAGCGCCCGGGACACTTCATCGGTGACTTTTTCAACCTTGAGGTTCTTCACCATTTCCTTGATCCTGGCGGGCACGCCGTCGGTACGCGAGATCGCTTCACTGAGCGAGACCGCTTTGCCAATCACTTTGAGATTAGCGCCGCAAGACCGGCAATAATGAAGTTCCGCGGAAGATTCGGTTCCACATTGGGGACAGAACATAGAGTTTACCGTTGCGATAACATTATCCGGCGATTCTTGCCGTGAGCAAAGCTAAACCAACTACGCCAGGCGAGAGACAGTTGTTCAGCGAAATTGTTGGAGAGAGGCGCGGGCCAGCGCGCGATGGTCATGGCGGCTCGTTAAGAACATCGCCCGTGGATAGCAAGCAACGCGCCAGAATTTGGGAATCTTCACCGGGCTCAGGCGCCGGTATAGGCGTCGTTCAACTTGCGAAAGTGATAACCCATCACCGCCAAAGTCAGGAACTCTGACATTCGATCACGATGTTTCACGATTGCATGAGCAAAGAAACGCCAGAATTCCCAGCGTTCACGATCGAGCACTCCCAGCCTGACAGCGATGCGCGTAAACGCCGCAGCTCCACTAAAGAGGCCCATCGTGTTTTTCTCGGCCCACTCCCGTGGGGTTCGTTTCAATGAGTCAAGGGTCCTCCGGTAATACTCACTGGACTTGTAAATCGTACACATGATCGACTGATATCCGGCAATCAACCGCGCGGGATCCATCGTGGGCACAAAGTTGAGCTGACAATTGGTATTTTCGCCCGAGCTTTCGCCAAGCAGGCGCCCCTCCTTTTCCAGCCGCCGCCAGAGTTGAGTATCAGGGAGCGCCGTTAGGATTCCCACCATGGCCAGTGGAATCGCGCTCTCTCGAATGAACTTGATCTGGCGCTCGAAAATATCTTCAGGATCATTGTCAAAGCCGACAATAAAGCCGGCCATGACTTCCATCCCGTAACTCTGGATCCTTTTCACTGATTCAAGCAGGTCGCCGCGGTTCTGCGACTTCTGAGCTTCCTTGAGACTCTCTTCAACTGGGGTTTCAATCCCGAGAAAGACGCGTCTGAAGCCGGCTTGCCGCATGCTCTCGAGCAATGGCTCGTCATCGGCCAGATTTAGACTGGCTTCAGTGAGGAGCGTGAACGGATAATCATGCCGCTTCTGCCAATCCGCCAACTCTGGCAAAAGGCCCCGCACATTCTTTTTGTTGCCGATGAAGTTATCGTCGACGATGAACACCGTGCCGCGCCAGCCCAACGAGTACAAAGCATCCAGCTCGGCCAGCATCTGCGGATTGCTCTTGGTGCGCGGCACACGGCCGTAGATTTCAATAATGTCGCAAAACTCGCAGTTGAAAGGGCATCCGCGCGAATACTGCACCGACATCGCGCTGTAGTGCTTCATGTTTGCGAGATGAAAGTCCGCAACCGGAGTCACCGCGAGTGGCGGGCGCTCAGCCGCCTGGTAGGATCGTTTCGCCGTGCCGCGCTCGAGGTCCTCGAGAAACTGCGGCACCGTCGTTTCAGCTTCGCCGATGAAAATGTGGTCTGCTTCCGGCAAAGCTTCCAGGGTAGTGGACACGTATGGACCACCCACGACTACGCGCTTCCCCAGCGCTTTACATTGCCGCACCACCTCTTTCAAAGAATCCTTCTGTACCAGCATCGCGGAGGCCATTACCATGTCGGCCCACTTGATGTCGGACGAACGCAGCTTACGCACATTCAGATCGACCAGGCGTCGCTCCCAGCTGTTGGGCAACATTGCCGAGACTGTCAACAGTCCCAGAGGTGGAAATGCGCAGCGCTTGCCCTCGAAAGGCAGCGCGTGGCGGAAACTCCAATACGTGTCGGGGAATTCCGGATTAATCAGTAAGACCTTCATCACCTTCTCCTTTAAGTAACCGCGTCAGCGACTACCGGGCCAGGGAGCTTCACAAACCCGACAATTCAGCGACTCGACCTGTTTGCTTTTGACTCACTCAACTCAATTTCTGTGGAGCCGCCTGCGCTTTCGATCCACTCTCTTCCGGACCAAGCGCAGGGCTCCCTTACGTTTTCTTGCTCGGCTTCGTTCGGCCGAGGGTTAACACGTCACCGGGCTGACACTTGAGCACTTTACAAATCCTTTCCAGGGTATTGAAAGTAATTCCCTGGGCCTTGTCCTTCTTCAGTCGCCAGAGGGTCGTATGGCTCACACCGGTTTCTTTAGCTAACCAATAAAAGGTTCGTTCATGCTGTTTCAGCAACTCGTCGATTCGAATTCTAATCATGCAATGCCCGGCCTCCTGTAATATACGGGCTATTTATCATAACGGATAAATATTTGTCTATAGAATATATTGCATTCTTGACATATATGTCAGCCTGCTATAGCCTCGTTTTCAGATTGAGTCCGGGTAACTCTCTCCTCAGTTCCTCTGGAATCATCCAGACTACCTGAAGTCAACCCGGCGGGATGCTGCCCGCAAAACAAACGTCCGATGAACCCTATGTATGCAATGCAACGCGCCAATGGCGACTGGTTCGCGCTCAATCAGCGCGAAGGTCTTCGCGTGCCGATCTTTTCAAGTAATCGCGAAGCTATGCAGGCGCGGGCCTTCAATGTAGAGATGCTGGTTTTCAAGCCGGTGCTTGTCGACGAACGCGCGCTTAAAGACCTGGCGCCGGTGAACGGACAACAACCATCGCATTTTTGGCTGGTGAATGACGCCTGCGTTAACATGAAGCGCGGTGTTGCTTTGGAGCATTCAGAGCTTGCGGTGCTCATTCGTGACCAGACGCTGTAGAAATTCAGGTGCCCATGATAGTTTGTGAATTCTGTTCGCACTACCGCCAGGACGGTAAATGCATGCTCGGCCTCAATATTCCGAAAGGAATGAGTTGTCGCGAGTTCGGCCCGACCATAGAAAAGTTCTGTGCCAACCCAAATGATTTTGTTAGTCCCAGCCAAATCATCCAGATGGCCATGTATTTTGGATTCAAAAAAGCTGAGCTGAAAAAAATCAAGCTCATGGCCGAAGCCGCGGAAATCTCACGCGCAGCCGAGCAGAAAAATGCCGCGTCTTTCAACGCGGCATCCTCTCTCCTGAGCTGACTTCAAAGTTTGCCCATTCATTACGATCGATAACCATCAGCATATCCGTGCACAAAGCCGGATCGATAGACCTCTCCAAAGTTACCGAAACCTGCCTCCTGGAAGTAATGCGACCTTTGCGGATCGTAGCTGCGACTATGCTTAACGTCTCCCTCACCAGTCTTCACTCCGTCGTTGTAACCCTGGTTGTAAGCAGCGTCAGAGCTTCGGAAAACATAGTGCCCGTACCGGCTGTAGTAGTCGAAATACGGATCATAACCAAACGGCCGGCGCCATCCCCACGGGCGATAGAAAGGTCGATACGTCCTTACGATCACGACCCTCCGTTGTGCCATCGCCGTAGTGGTCGATAACAAACTTACGACGCCGGGCGCCAATAGCGCTGCTAGTATGAGGCCCCCAAATCTACGTAGATATTTTCCTCTCATCACAGACCTCCTTGTTCTTTGTCTAAATATTTAGACGCATTGAGGAGGCCTGAAAGTTTTGCGCTTTGATGGCGAAAATTTTATATATCCGGATCCGATCAGCTTCCGGCGTGGGTGCATTCTCATAAGTACGCCGCGACCGACAAGCTCAGCGCGCAGCCTGGATCTCTAACCACCTGGCCCTAATGATGAGAGTCTTAAACCCTCACCAATCAGCCAGCGTACCGCGAAACTTTTGGGCAAACTAATAACGCCGGTAGTGTCGACGATGCCGCTTACGAATCTTATAGGTGTAGAGCGCTCCGCTCCCCGCGCCCGCCGCCGTACCGATGGCCGCGCCTTTCTTTCCGTTAGCGAGCGCCCCAATTCCGGCGCCGGCGACTGCCGTGCCCGCGACCGTCAGCTTGTCCCGGTGCTTTTGCCAGAAAGTTCGGCGATGACGAACGCGACGATGACGTACCGTCTGCGCGGACGCGATCGGTTCTATTACAGACGTAATTGGCTCCACTACAAAGGCCAACGTCAGGACCATTAGCAGGATTGATAGAACTCTTTTCATACTTCCCCCTGTTCTGATTTGTGGCACAGTCGTGTGCAGACGGCGATGCACTCGCATCTTTCCGAGCAAATTCGCATTCACACTCTACGCAGTTGCACCTTCCATGCCATACCAATCACATCCCTGGACCCTAACAGAGAGGTCTTCGACTTCGTCTATCGGCGTGAGCACGGAAAACCGATTAATTGAAACGAAAGATAGGTTAAGAAAAGCCGAGATGGACTGCCCTGATGAACGATCCTGGCTAGACACGAGTATATCTCACGTGTAGTATATATGTGTCGTACACGCTATTTGCCGCATGTGATAGATATCAGCGTCCCGAGGAGGGCGCGCCTTATTATTGAAATTCGAGTAGATGAAATACTGGCAGAGCAAGGCCGGACGTTTTATTGGTTGGCAAAGCAGACCGGCATCAGTCACACGACGCTGTGGAGATTAAAGAAAGGCAAGGCCTTCGGGCTGAATCTCGTCACGCTGGAGAAGATGTGCCACGCGCTTGAGTGCCAGCCTGGCGACATACTGACATTGCCGAACCATAAGAAGAACGGACGGCGCCGTAAGGCTGAAAGCAAGCAAAAACAATGATCATTAAAGAAAAGCCGTTTACGTTTAGATTCGTCGAGGCCGAGGCCCAGGTTGTTTTGGAGCTGACGAACGCGACCGATCGCACGCTCAAGTGTGTCGAGGTGCTAACTGTCTTTCTGAAAGATGAAGTAACTCCCGGCGGTGGTCCCTCGCAAGCTCATATTCGATTTGACGCCATTGAGCGGATCCTGCCTACCGAGAAGTCCATCATGTCACACCGGACCTGGATCAACGGCAAACCCGCTGCCGGTGAGCGCGACTTATTGGGTCGGCTGCAAGTGGTCGCCGGCGAAGCCAATCCTTATGTCCTGGACATCTCCTGGCAGGACACCGACGGGAAGACCCGTTTTCAGCGAATCCCGGTCGGGCATTGATTGCTAAGAGCGAATTTCACGTTTAGCTTGGTCCTAATCTCCCCCCCCAATACAGCCCGCGACAACCGCCATCTTAGGATCCAACCTTTAACTCAAGGCTTCCACCAATCCTGTTGAGCCTCTGCTTCAGTCCCATTCAAGTGTCGGATGATTCCTGCATTAGAAAGCTTTACCCGAACCCTGTGAGGTGTTGATTTACGTACTCTGTGAGCTAAAATCGCCAATCGGCCGAATGGCATCATCGTTGCTCTAGCAGGGTGCTGAAAAAAATCGTCACAGAGTCACAGAGATGGGAAGGATTCAAAACCTAACAGAAATGCCAACAAATGCTTACCCTCTTTGTTCTCATCTTGCTCTGTGTCTCCGTGTCTCTGTGGCTATGCTTAGTTTCTCATCACCCTGCTAGGGGAAAATTGGATCATCGATTACTAAATTGATTATGTGACAAGGGTTCGCTGGACCGAAGCGGATGTCGCAGATGCGAATTGAGGAAGAAGAATGAAGAAACTTTCATGGTTAATATCGGGGCTCCTGTTGTTGGGACCGGCTTTGCAAACAGTCAGCGCCCGGCAACAGACAGACAAGCAGAAACCCACCGTCGAGCAGATCAAAATCCAGGTTACTAAGCTGGGTGTCGGCGAGAAAGCACGCGCCACGATCACAACTAAGGACGGCACAAAAACTAAGGGCTATGTCGACCGGACCGGCGATGAAGATTTCGTGATGCGCGATCGAAAGATTAATGCAGCGATAACCATCCGCTATGCGGACGTGAAGAAGATTGACCGCAGCCATGGCCATTCGCTGGCGCGGAACATCCTCATCGGTGTGAGCATCGGCACCGCTGCAGTAGTGATCGGGGTTTTGGCCGCGATCGCGCGCAACGAGCGCTGACGGGTGAAGACTCCGGATGCATTACACCTTCCTGACAAACTTCAGCGCCACGCCATTCATGCAGTAGCGGAGGCCGGTAGGTTTTGGTCCATCATCGAAGACGTGGCCGGAATGGGCATCGCATCTCGCGCAGAGGACTTCTGTACGGGTCATCGACAGGCTGTTATCAACTTCTTCCCGCACATTCTCCTTCTTAATCGGCGCCCAAAAACTGGGCCAACCGGTGCCGGAATCAAACTTGGTGGCGGAACTAAAAAGCGCCAGCGAACACGCGGCGCACTCAAAAGTGCCTTTCTCGTGAATGTCATTCAACGGACTCGAGTAGGGGGCCTCAGTTCCCTTCTGCCGCATAACGTTGTACTGGTCAGACGTGAGCAGTTGCTTCCACTCCGCATCCGTCTTAATCACTTTTTTTATTCCCTTGGTATTCACGTTGTCGCCTTGCGCGCCATTCGCATGACCGGCGCCCGGCGGCAGAGCTCCGGCAACGGGAAGTCTCGCCAGCGCCGCAAATACTCCCAACGTCAGCGAAGAAGAAAGAAAGTAACGTCTGTTCATATGGCTCCTATCATATTGCGCAACGCCTCATCAGCCAAATTACGCAGGTGATCGGCCGATTGGATTTTGATGATGCAAGCCGATGATTACCATTCAAGTGTCGGACGCTTGTTGCACCAGAAGCCTTCGCATCGCCCCGGGCATTCCCCGATATCGCTCTTTTGTCAGCCAAAATCGCCAAGGAGAGGAATGGCATCATCGTTGCCATAGAGTCGCAGACACACTCATTGTGTGAGACTCGAATCGCTTGCCGCGACTCAGTCATCAAGAATCTTAAAATCGAAGGAAAGAATATGAAAACACTATCGTGGTTAATATCAGGGCTGCTCTTGCTGGGCCCGGCCCTGCAAACAGCAAATGCCCGCCCCCAAAACGACAAGCAAACATCGACCCTGGAACAGGTCAAGATTCAAATCGCCAAGCTCGGCATCGGAGATAAAGCCCGGGCAACAATTACCACCAAAGACGGCGCGAAAGTAAAGGGTTATGTCTACAGCGCCGGCGACAATGATTTCGTGATCCGCGATCGGAAAACGGACGCCCCTACGACCGTTCGCTACGCGGACGTGGCGAAGATTGAACGCAACAAGGGCCATTCGATGGCCAGGAACGTTTTGATCGGAGTCGGAATCGGCGCCGGCGCCTTGCTCGCTGCGATTTTCATTGTCATTGCGCGCGCTGATTGAGGACGTTGGAGTTGAAGCGCCACAGCAAGGCCCAGAAAAGAATTTAACGCAAAGGAACGCAGAGGATTCGCAAAGGACGCAAAGATTTCCTCTGCGTACCTTTGCGGAATCCTTTGCGCCCTCTGCGTTAAAATCTGACCTGAGCCAGACCCAACTGCGCCTGGCCGATTCAATGAGCATAAAAAAGCCCCCGGCAATAATCCGCCGGAGGCCCAGTGAGAAGCAATAACTTACTGCTTAGTAACGCGAGCCGCCGCCACCGCCATTGCGATTTTCGCGGGGCTTGGCTTCGTTGACCGTCAGCGCTCGTCCGCCCAGCTCCTTACCGTTGAACTGCGAGATAGCCGCAGCGCCTTCTTCCTTCGTTGACATCTCAATGAAGCCGAAGCCGCGTGAGCGACCCGTTTCACGATCTTCAATCAAGGATACGCTTTCGACCGTGCCCGCTTGCGCGAACATTGTTTGCAGCTCGTCGCTCGAAGTTGTGAACGCGAGATTACCGACATAAAGTTTCGTAGACATAATTTTTTCTTACCTTTTTCCCTTTTGGGACTCAACAGAAGCAGCATGCGAACATGGTAGCTTCCCAATTTGCTAAAGGACGTTGGGATTACATATCCATGCCGCCGGGCATTGCCCGTGGCTTGTCATCTTCCTGTAGCTCAGAAATGAGGGCCTCGGTTGTTAGCATTAAGCCCGCGATTGATGCGGCGTTTTGCAACGCGCAACGCGTGACTTTCGCGGGATCGATAATTCCCGCGGCCACAAGGTCCTCGAAAGTTTCAGTAGCAGCGTTGTAGCCGAAGTTCGGATCTTTGTTGGCCCGAACTTTTTCCACAATCACTGCGCCTTCTTTACCGGCGTTCTGGACGATCTGACGCAGCGGCTCTTCCAGAGCGCGCTTCACGATGTTGACGCCAACCTGCTCGTCTTCATCGCCGATCGTTTCGCCTTCTTCGTTGGTTTCGAATAATTTGAATTTGTCCAGTGCCTTCGCGGCACGAATCAGAGCGACGCCGCCGCCGGCCACGATGCCTTCTTCAACAGCAGCGCGAGTCGCGTTCATAGCGTCTTCAACGCGCGCTTTCTTTTCTTTAAGTTCAGTTTCCGTAGCCGCACCGACACGAATCACTGCTACTCCGCCCACGAGTTTCGCCAGGCGTTCCTGCAGTTTCTCGCGGTCATAGTCTGACGAGCTGTCTTCAATCTGGGCCTTTAAGGTTTTCACACGACCCTTCAAATCATCCTTGTTGCCGGCGCCATCGATGATGATCGTGTTCTCTTTATTGATCGTCACCTTCTTGGCGCTGCCCAGGTCTTCAACTTTGACATTCTCGAGTTTGATGCCGAGGTCTTCACTGATGACTTTGGCTCCGGTCAGAATCGCCAGGTCCTGCAACATCTCCTTGCGTCGATCGCCAAACCCTGGCGCTTTGACTGCGGCCACGTTGATGGTGCCGCGCAGTTTGTTGACCACCAATGTCGCCAGCGCTTCGCCTTCAACATCTTCCGCGATAATCAGAATCGGCTTGCCTATCTTGGCGACCTGCTCAAGAATCGGCAGCAAATCTCTCATCGAAGCAATCTTCTTCTCGCTGATCAGAATGACTGGATTCTGCAGGACGGCTTCCATCTTTTCGGCGTCAGTAATGAAGTAAGGCGACAGATAGCCGCGATCGAACTGCATCCCTTCGACAAATTCCAGGTCCGTCTCCATCGTCTTTGCATCTTCGACAGTAATTACACCGTCTTTGCCGACCTTCTCCATCGCCTCGGCGATCAGCTCGCCAATGGCAGCGTCACCGTTCGCCGAAATGGTGCCGACCTGCGCGATCATGTCGCCTGCGACCGGCTTGGACAGTTTCTTGATTGCCAGGGTCGCGCGCTCAACTGCTTTGTCGATGCCGCGTTTCAACGCCATCGGGTTTACGCCCGCGGCGACGGTCTTCACGCCTTCGCGGTAGATCGCCTGCGCCAAAACGGTGGCGGTAGTAGTGCCGTCGCCGGCAACGTCACTGGTCTTCGAAGCTACTTCGCGCACCATCTGCGCGCCCATGTTTTCCAGAGGGTCTTTCAGATCAATTTCTTTCGCCACGGTCACACCATCTTTGGTGATCGTCGGGGTGCCATACGTCTTACCGAGAACGACATTGCGTCCTTTCGGACCGAGCGTGATTTTCACCGCGTCGGCGAGTTGATTAACGCCGCGCAGAATCGCCGCGCGAGACTCTTCACCATGAACTATTTGCTTTGCCATATCTTTTTATCTTTTCTCCAAATCAAAAACTGTTATTAGAACTTCCGACTGGAAGTTCGCTTGTGCAACCTCCGTGTCCTCTGTGTCTCTGCGGTGAATACTTCCTGAATCCGCACAACAGACCGGGACGGCAAAGGCCGCTTTGGAACTACTTGCTCTTCTTACCACCAGCAGCCGCACCAGCGCGCGTGATGATTCCGAGAATCTCGTCCTCGCGCATAATCAGAAGGTCTTCACCGTCGATCTTGATTTCCGAGCTGCTGTACTTGCCAAACAGAACGCGGTCGCCCTGCTTAACATCCAGGGGCTGACGGGTTCCGTCTTCCTTGTATTTCCCCTCGCCGGCCGCGATTACTTCGCCTTCCTGCGGTTTTTCTTTCGCGCTGTCAGGGATGATGATGCCGCCGCGAATCTGCTCGCCTTCTTCAATGCGCTTCACGATCACGCGGTCATGTAATGGTGTGATATTCGTCTTCATAATCTGATTGTTTTCCTTCTGGGCCTTCTAGTTTAAGTTCGCCCGGTTTCTCCAAGTTCGCCCTATGGGCATTTCAATTTTGTCCAGACACTGGTCAGAGACTGGTAGTCAGACTTATTGGGCACGCCGATTGGGGGAACGTATGAAACTTGGCTTTCTGGTGATTGAGCTGTGGATTTATCAGGTGATCTGGATGATCCCAGAGGAGCTGAGAGCGGAGTAAGCTGGACTCGGTTCGATACTCACCTTACGCTGATGCGCTCTATATGTCAAATGCAGGATATAGTTTGCATCGGCAATAGTCTTCTTGCGGCTCTGCCGCCTGATGTGCGGAAGGCCTCCGGCCTTCCGGCAAAGTTAATTAATTGTTTTTGGGGCTACCCCCCTGATCCGGGCGGAGCCCCGAAGCGCAGGAGAAGCCGCACCCCGGAAAGGCGGAGCCTTTCCGCACATCAGGCGGCGCAGCCGCACAAGCGCGCGATTGATTCGAGTCATCAAAGGGCTTGACCACCCTCAGCAATTCCCGAAGTACGACTCAAGCTCCCGCCGACTTAATCAACTTCGCATTCAGCGTGATCTCGGTCCCGGCGAGGGCCTGCGACACCGGACAGTTCTTCTTGGCCCCCTCTGCTTGTTCGAGGAATGCTGCTTCATCGATATTCGGAATCTCAGCTTCCGTATTCAGCTCAATCGTAGTGATCTTGAAACCTTCGCCGACCTTCTCGAGACTGACAGCAGCAGTCGTGCTGATTCGCGTCGGATTGAAACCGGCCTTCGTCAATCCCGCCGCCAGGGCCATCGAAAAGCATCCGGCATGCGCCGCCCCAATCAACTCTTCCGGATTCGTGCCCGTGCCTTCCTCAAACCGCGACGCGAAGGAATACTGTCCTTCAAAAGCCCCGCTGCCTAACTTCACTCTGCCCTTGCCATCCTTCAGAGTACCTTCCCAAACCGCGCTCGCTGTGCGTTTCGCCATGTTCTCTCTCCCTTGATAATTGAATTAAGTTTTTCTGGAGCGATTGTAACAGCTCGCAGCGCAGACATCCTGCCGGGAGCGCGGATATCTTGATGGGAGCGCGGACATCCTTGTCCGCATTGAGCGCGCAGCGCGAACGGGGCAGCCTTTCAAGGCTGGGTTCACGATTCATATTGAAAGCAAAAGCCCGCTTCAGCAGGCGACAGACTTGGAGTGCGGTGACTTGTCACCGCTTTTCAATCGCGAGGACCTTCATCGCTGGAGAGCTTCGCGCGCGTTGCGGAACGAGTCTTCGGCGCTGATACTCTGAACCTTCCCGCTGCGAAGTTCTTCAAGTCGTCGCTCAGCTTCCGCAAACCACAGAGCTTCGGTATCACCTTCGACTCGTTATCAAGCGTGGAAACCAACGATGCGCGAGCTGGACGCGATCCCTCAACGGGAGTTTTATCGCATCAACCCGTGAGTTGATCTAAGTTGGTCCTCATACTAACGGAAGGATCGCAGCACCACGAATGAATTCCCAATCTTTCTCATCGACATGCGATGATTCGGTTGCCAGGCCTTCCCGTAGCAAGCCTTCTAGCTTCTGCTCGGCTTTGCGTTTCAGTTGTTCCTGGAGCAGGGCGTTAAAGTAATCGCTGGGGTCGCGATAACCGCCTTCACCCATTTCCTCATCAACGAACTCTTTCATTTGATCAGGTAGTGAGATGTTTATCGTGGTCATGCGAATCGAACCTCTCTTGGAATGCCTTTATGGTGGCACGTCTGACGGTTCGTTGACAATAGCCAACCCGCGAATTGATTGCGAGGGTGTGTGAAAGCGGGCAGTAGCCCGACCGTGAGGGAGGGTTAGCACCTCAATCCGTCTACATAAAAAACCTAAACTCGTAAGGCTTTGGTGCGATATTCGGCATTCGTTTAAGCGTACGAGCCAAAACTTTCGCATAACCTAAGGTCACAGGTAATCGGTCGTACAGGCTGTCATTATTCCAATTCATTTTCGTGAGTCCGACAACGTCGTTGCATCCTTCAACCCAAGTTCCATGCCCGCCGAACCTGGTCAATAATAGTGGAGACGGAATACTCTTGCCCTCTTTGTAAAAGTTCCTACCTCCCACGGCGCTAGGCGCGTTACCCTGGGTCCATAGAAGTACGTCTCTGCCGCTCAGTTGCAAATATGTACCCCTCTGAACTGGATATCCGGCCGGATGCCCCTTCGTGCTGGCTCTGTTAGACGGAGGGTCAATCAATATTCCGCGCCAAAAGACGTGCTGTTGAATTTGAATCAGATCCAAACCTTCGGAGCCCGTCCAAGCATCAAAACAACCATCAACTTCATCCTGTTTGAATTCCGTTGTTTTATGAACTACAACGCGCTTCGGGGAATGTCCCGAATGACGATTTTGATAAAGAGCCAAGCTACGTGACATTACTCTGCGCATTTCAGAGCGGCTCAAGAACGGATTCTCTCGCTCAATGTGCACGTCATCTGTCTCATAAGCGATGAACTCGAGGCCCGAGCCATCTGCGTCGAAAACTTGACTACAGCAAGTCACGAATTGAGGCTTATTCGCGTTAACCGAGCGCATAGCGTAACTCAAACCAACATATGCTGTATCGGGGTTTGTATCGGCCAGTTTCCAGGGTACGCCTCCGGCTTTGCAATATAGTGCGATGCTCAAGCGCCACATGACACTGCAACGGCAGAAATACGTCAGAGCACTCTCTTGCAGAATAATCTGGGTTGGAATTCCACTCGTAGCGGTAATAGCTTTCAAATAATCGTGCAAATCAAAGTCTTCACCTTCCCCACCGAAAAAGCCCCTATTCCATCGAGTCGGTAAGTAGATAAGTAAAACATCAAAATCGCTTCTATTGGTCAGGAGTGATGAAAGTGCCTGAGTCAATTTCTCGGCAAGCAGAATATGAGGTGATTCAGATTTGGCGATAGCAGCGTCCACATCGGCCGACAGTTCGATACAAACATTTTCAGATGCTCGAAGAACTCTCAAACTGAAGATTCGCGAGAACCCCAAAAACTTTGGCAGATAAGCTTGCCGTTCCTTGGGCTGATGCTCTTGTTCGAGTTCTCTTAACAGACTGTCAATGGTTGCTAAGGTTCCATTAGGAGTGATAACAGCGACCCTAAGTGGGTCTATCACTGTATTAATGAGTGATCTGCTGTAGGGTCCAAACCTAGTCAAGCCGATAAGGGGATGAGCAGTGCGGTCCTCACGCCGTGTCGGATGGAAGAGAAGGTCGGGTTCTGGTAACCACGCATGGACTGGCAATGAAGAATCGGTCAACTGTAGTGCCCTCCTTCGCGCCAACTAAAAGCAGTTATGGATGAGATCGTAAATGCAGCATCGACACCGTCTCCAATTCCGAAGGCCTTAATCTCGGTTTGTTGTTCACCGTTTGTAATTATGTACATCCAAGCATCAATCATTTCGTTCCATTTTTGGTTGAATCGACCCGCCAAGCGCTTCCTAACAAACTCCCTCGTTTCAGCAAAAAGTTGGTCATCCAAGCTAGGTTCTACCCAGATCGTCGGTTCTATCAATAGCCACAACCGCCCTAAGCGATATTCAAGCTTGATCCACGCTGCCTCCGCATATTGAAGATTTGTCTTTGGAACAGTTCCATCCAACTCTCCGATAGCTGAACGTAAAGATTTAAAAATATCTTCGTTGGAGCGATCTCTATCGATGCGTATCAAGTCACCGCGGACTCTCTCGGCTTTTAGTGGTCGCTCTCTCGCGAGAGCGTGAGACAGGGCACTATACATCAAACCCAACTCGGCGGATTCATAACGCAATCGGTGCGCTTCGATAGCATGAACATCAAATTCAGTGATCTCATGCGGGACGAAAGCCTTCCGAACGTCAATATCTCTACCGAATGCTAATACTCCCGCTTGTCTGCGACTGGTGATCACATCTACTCCAGCTCTTTCCACCGCCTCGCGTACCTCTTTGAAGCCACCAATATTGCAAACGATTCTTCTGGATAACGTGGGATATGAAAGCATAGGCAGCGCGTTCAGACGTACCACCGGCCATCTCCCTCTTGTTTGGGGAATCGGCGCATCCGTAACTCTCGGAGCATGCTTGTCCAGCATGTCCGTTAAATCGGCGGGAATATCTTTGACCAAAAGGAGAACATCGGACAGCAGTTCATCAAATGTCTCTACATGAATCATGGCAGCTTGAATTCCCTTCGCAGTAGCCTTCGAGACTAGATCAACAACTCGAGGTAGATTTGGGCTATCCGATCGCTGGAACCAAAACAGGCCAAGGGGGTAACCTTTTCCGCCGTCTATAGCTTCTTCGAGCGCATCCATTATCGATCGATCGCGACCGCTGTATCCAACAACTGCCAAACCAAAACGCTTGCAGGCTTCGACCAGCGCCCGCCGCATCTTCGCATCCTGCGCTTGCAATTCGGGAGGTGTATTTTTCAGCTTTCGCGACCGGAAGTCCCCATGCAGTTTCACCAACAGGGGCCATCGTCCTTCGTTTATTGCCTCCATAGCCAATTGTGCTGAATCGAGAGTGGCTGTGACTAGTGCGCTCGTGCCACCAAAAACCTTAACCGTAGCGTCTTCAATCGTGCTATCAAAGTTAGTCGTCCACATGATTCGAGCGGTATCAAGCCTTAACAAGGTGGCTAATGCAAGATGTCCGTACGAGGGGCTAGCGCTAGCAACTAGTTGGTCGATATACCGTCTCCGGTCCTGCTCATCTGGATAGGCGACTTTGAAATAATGGGAATACTCTTCATCCGAATTCTCAGGCGGAAAGTGTCCGGTTGAATCAAAGTAATGTTGAAGCTTCGCACGTAGGACAGGACTACCAAGATCTGCGCATGAGTTTATTGAGACCTTTTGAGCCGAGCAGTAAAGCGTTCTCTTAAAATCCCAGATGAGATTGAAAGCCGTAGGAATTCCGGCCGATGCGGAGGCACCGGCCCCAAGGAACCACATAATGTTGGGTGAGCGAATCTGGTGAAGTCTAAGAAATTCCGAAAGATTCATTTTGGTGAGGAAGTCTAACCTCAAATCATTAGGATGGCTAAGTGTATTCCCTCATGCGGAGCGTTAGAGAGTCAGAGAGGCTCGTATGGGACACGATCTCGCACGTCACGCCCTCGATGCCATCACGGACTATGCTACTTACCCTACAAATCAGTATCTTCAGTAGTTTGCAACTCGTCTCCTTCAGAAGATATTTCGCCTTTGCTAGCTTGACGCCGGGTTGTTCCCAATAAGCCTAAGCCGGACGTTCTTCTTTTAATCGAGGCTAAACAGTCCTCACTGTCATAAGCCCTTGCTCTTTCGGGCGCGAGGTTAGAATTCACATCTCGGCTCACTTGAGTGCCATTGATCTTTCGACGCTCTCGTCCATCCCAATTCGCCCCAGGCAGTTGTATCGGTCGCATCAGGGACTCTCTCAATTTTTTCCTACCCAAATGCTTCACTAGTAGGTAGAACTTTCCCTGCGGGAAATAATCGACATCATATTTCAAAAAAGATTTGTCTCCGCGATCCAAAGCAATATCGTATTTGCAAGCTTCATAAAGAATCCGAAGTTTGCGACTAAGCTGTTTGGATGTCATGCCTGGTATCCAGCCGTCCTCCAGTTGAGAGTCATAGAGGTCTTGTTGACGGCAGATTTCAATGGCGCGCGCGAAGTTGTATCTGAGGACGATTCGAAGTTTTAAGAGTAGTCTCGTTAGTGGCTTCTGAATCTGGTTGACCGTTGCTCCTTCTTTGGGTAAGAACCTAACTTCTAAGGCAGATGGGGCAAATGCCGTCAGGATTCCTACAATGATCCCGAGAAGCCATAATGGAAACGCCGAAAAATGGAAGATGGTAACCGTGAGAAGGAAAGAGAAACTACTAACTGCCCACTCGACGAGCAGAAACAAACAAAGGAACCCCGAAGTCTTTTTAGCGGCCCTCCAGAGATATCCTCCCGAGTCGGCGAAGAACTGAGAAGTTAGAAACAATGAATGCATTAAGATTATGCCAACTAAGATTGGGAGCAAGTTGGCAACTAATAACATCCAAGGTGGCATTTCTATTCGTCCCTATGATACGAACGGCCGTTCAGCGAATCATAAACTGCTTGGTTCGGAAGGGCGTAAGGAACTAAAAGAGAGATGCGCACCGGCCCTCAGGACCGGCGCACAACTTCAGCACTTGGTTAGATGATTTATATAAGCCTGGACCAGATCAACTGAGGTGGTCCAAGCACGATTAACGGGCTAGTTCGTAAGCTGTTTGTTCTGGCGCGGAGTACTCACGTCCGTCACGTGAATCACTCTTGGCACGGAGAACACCGCTCTTTACGAGAGACTCAAGCGGAGCCACCAAATCCTTTGGCTTTAGCCCAGAACCCAACTCGGTCGCTAGGTCAGTTGCGCAGGCGCAGCCGAGCTTTACGATCTTACTGACGATTTCGTCTTTGAGGTCTATCTCGCGTCGCACCGTAGACATAGTCACCGCTCCTTTAGATTATGTATAAAGCCCCACTTACTTATCGGCCTTACGAAATAAGGATGCGATATTAGGGCTCAATTGTTGCCTGTGTCAACCTTCCCGGACTCATGTTTGGTCTTTAGGATTGGGTTGATCCTTCCATGTTTACTAAAACCCTATTGCGCCCTCGTTACCAAGAATGTCAAGAATTCCTCACGATTTAGCTTGTTTTGGTCCCCCCGCAATGAAAACCAATATCGCCTAACTGTTCACTTACACTTGCTGTACCCACAATCCCGACAAAAATCACACCCGCTAGCATGCTCTAACTGCCCGGAGCATTCGGGGCATTTGCCGATCATGGTGGACATGATTGCGCCGGTGACCTGTGCGGTTGAGGTGCCTTGTTGTTTGCCGAGGGCTCTGGCGGAATCCGGATGACCTTTTAAACGCCGGTTGGTGATCATGATGCATTCGGCGACGGCTTGTTCGGGGGAGGTCAGCAGGCGCTCGTTGAACCAGACGGCGTGGGTGCCGGTGACTTTGTTCAGGCTGTAGCTGACTTCCGCGGCGTCGAATCCGCCGCGCAGCATCTTCGAGGCCAACATGCCTACGCCACCGCTGATGGGGCCGGTGGCAAAGACTTCCTGAATCATCTCGTTGTCGTGATTGACGGTCACGTAGAGGTTCTGGCCGTCGAAAGGAATTCTCCAGGTCGCACCGACGAGTTCACGCGGACGCTCGAGACGAATCGCGCCCTGCTTCCGCGCCGCGGCTTCCGCTTCCGCCAGACGCCGCGCTGCTGCTTCATTCTCTGATTCAGTGCCACCCGGGACGGTCTCTTCCAAAGCTTCAACGACCGTCGTCGTCGTGACCACAGTTGTCGGTTCGTTCTTCGGTTCCTGCTTCATCGAAGTGAGCACCTGATTTTCGCGCGAGCCGTCGCGATAGTAACTGACGGCTTTGCAGCCAAGCTGACGCGCCAGGCGATAGAGATGGTCGACCGACTCAACCGTGTCGTTGACTGCGCCATTGCAGGTCTTCGAAACGCTGTTGTCGACGTTGCGCTGCGCGGCGGCGAGCACGTGGACGTGCTGCTCTGCACTGATGGACATGGCCGAGATGAAATAGGACGGCAGCTCGTGCTCATGCTCAACCACAAAGCTGGCGGCCGCGTCGATTGAATCCGGATCGGTTTGATCTACATCCACTCCCAAAGCCTGAGCGGCTAAGGTGTGAACGTAGGTGCGCGTGCCGAGAGTGTCTTTCCGAACATAGGCCCAGGAAAAGTTAGGCTCGACGCCGGAAGAAGTTTCGGCAACCAGGGAAATCGTGCCCGTAGGAGCGATCGTCGTTACTTCATAGTTACGCGGGGTGAGCGGAACTTCACGAGAGATGCCGATCTCGTCATAGATAAATTTGGCGTAAGCTTCGCGGTTCGGTTCGAGTTCGGGGAACACACCGCGCTCTGCGCCGAGACGCAGACTTTCAGTCCAGGCTTCGCGTCGAACAAAGCCCATCACTTCGTCCATCAAATCAATTGAAGCGGGCGAGCCGTAGGTGATCTTCAGATCCAGACACAGATCGGCAAAGCCCATGATGCCCAGGCCCACCGGGCGCGTGCGCTTCACGACGTCGTTGATTTCCGGCAGCGGCCATGCGCAAGTATCGATGACATTGTCGAGAAAACGCGTGCATTCATGAGTAACTTCGGCCAGACGGTCCCAATCCAGACGATTTTCGCGGTTGTAGAATTTGGCCACGTCGATCGAACCGAGATTGCAGGAATTCGCGAAGTGCAGAAACTGTTCACCGCAGGGATTGCTCGCCATGATCGGCCCCATCGAGTTGGTCATGTGATTATGGCGATTGACTTCGTCGATGAAGGCGATGCCCGGCTCGGCGTACTTGTGAGCACTGGCAATGATGCGGTTCCAGATGTCCGGCGCGTAGGCCATGCCCGGTGTCGGCGGCTCTTCAATCATCGCGTCCGAAAGATCAGCGGTGTCGAAGGTCTCCTTATCACGAAACGTGACCGTCGAACCATCCGGCCGGCGATAGACTACATAGTCACGGCCCGTGACAGGATCGAAAATCGCATCGCTCCACAACTGGCCATTAAAATCGAGTTGATACCATTCGTGGTGCTCAACCGCGTCGAGAAACTTGTCGGTAACATTCACTGAGATATTGAAGTTGGTCAGCGAGTGCTGGTCGTTCTTGGCATGAATGAAACGCAGAATGTCAGGATGCGTGACTCGCATCATGCCCATGTTGGCGCCGCGACGAACGCCGCCCTGCTTCACGGTGTCGGTCGTCGTGTTGAAAATATTCATGAACGACACCGGGCCGCTGGCCACACCGTGGGTGGTGCTGACCATTGCGCCGCTGGGTCGAAGCTTTTCAAAAGTGAAGCCCGTGCCGCCGCCAGTCTGATGAATAATCGCGGCGTCAGTGGCTGTCTTCATGATGCCGGCGATCGAGTCAGGCACATCAAGCACAAAACAAGCGGCCAGTTGTCCGTTCGGTTTCCCGGCATTGACCAGGCACGGCGTGTTGGGCACGAATTCGCGCGCCAGCATGATATCGGACATGTTGTTGAAGAATTCGTCGCGCTTATCGGGATCGGTTTCGGCAACCGAGACGTGGGCAACCACGCGGGCAACGATGTCTGACCATTCTTCCAGAAAGGCCCCGCGCGCGTCTTTCAACGAATAGCGCTTGGAGATTACGCGCCTGGCATTCAGCCCGAGCGGGGCAATCTGACGCTGGAGGGAAACAATCGAGTCGGGGATTTCGTTCTGAGACGCCTTAGTCATCTTCGCACCACTCGCCGTGTTCATCTAGTTTACCTTTCCCGCGCGAGGACCGCACGCGAGCCGATTTTGGGGAATAAAATGCCTCGACGATCCATGATCGCCGTTTCAAAACTTAAGTTGTATTGCAGGTACTACGGTCGGTTGTTCGAAGTCACAAAAGACCATGCGGAGTCGGGTTTTGAACCCTTCTGCCCGCCAGCCGCCTCATCCCGAGCAGAACGCACTATAAACCTCTTGACTCAAGAAGTCAATATGTTGTGGTTACTTTTTTTTTCAACACGATAGAGTGTGTTTCCTGAGGCGCTACTTTAAGGCTAAGTGGCTGGGAATCAGACCGTTAGGATGGCCCAAGTGGCAGTAGCCCGACCGTCAGGGAGGGCGTGTTCGGTGCGAATCGAAATCACGCCCTCGCTGACGGTCGGGCTACTGCCTTACTTGCCGGACGAACCGCTGGAGAGCAGTAAATCCAACTCGCGATTTTGATTGTCGAGCATGCCAAAGGTGTCCGCGGTTTCTTCCAGCATCTGGCGGGTCATGGCGATCGAATCGCTGAGTTCTTCGAAGTGCAGGGCAGAGACCCGTTCAGGAGTGGGCAAGGTCACGACTTGATCGTTGACGAGTCCGAAAAAGTTTTCGATCGATTGCAACTGTCCTTCGACCAGGCGCACTGATCGCTCCAGATCGTTGAAGGCGGCGACGCGACGTTTGAGGATCTCAGCATTCGCCTGCTGCACGCGTTTGGCACGATCGTCGGTCGAATTCTGGATCGCATGCTCGGCCTGCTTCAATTGGTTCTGCACCGCCTGACGATTAATCGATCGCAAGTGATGTTTGCGGCGGCGATAGACATCGAGCAGATCGACGAAGTCCTCCCAACGCTGGTCGAGGGTTTGAATATTTGACGGGACTAGTTTGCTGGTGGTGAATTTCTTGTAGTTTGAATAGATCTGGTTTTTCATCCAGCGCAGGTACTCAACGGCCTCGCGCTCGCGCGGATCGAAGGCTTTGATCACTGCTTCGCGCTGGGCGTCACGAAGTTTCCGCGCGCGCTCTTTTTCGCGACGCTCGACCAAACGACGATAGAAGGAACTAGCCGGCACAACGGCAAGATACAAGGCCTCGGTGGCCATCCCGGCCATCAGCGGGGTGACATCCTGAAAGTACGCGGCCACGATGGCAAAGCCGGCCAGGCCCCAAAAGTTGATCGGCTCTTTGAATGCCTCTTTCAGATACCGAAAATCGATCTTGGGCAATTCCATTTGTCCTACGAAACGTGTCTACTCTTGGTTCGTACTGCTTTTACGAAACTGAAGTTTGGAGTTCCTCCTTTAGGCGGCGACTGAGCGTCGCCAGCGACTGCCGCCTAAAGGCGGGACTCCAAACAAACTACTTCCCACGCCTATTGCGATGAAGTTTCACCCTGTGCTGGCAGGGCCTGAGGTGCTTCAGAACTCCCGGCCGGCAACAAACCCATATCGCGTTTGTACTGGAGCAGCTTGTCCTGCAACTGCATGTCCATCGCTTCGCGCTCGATTTCCTGCATCTGGTTATCGACCGAAGCAGAGCCCAACTCTAACCTAGCCTCGGCAGTCGCTGACCTACGATCAATCTTGTCGCGCATCTCATCAAAAGTGGAGGCATCGTCACCAATCTGGAATGATGACATAGTTTGAGCTAACTGCTCTTGGAGTTTAGCCTGCTTAGACTGATTGATGAGCTGCATCGCTTCGGCGGTACGCCGCTGCATTTGCAATACGTAGTTGTCGCGCGCCTTGAGTGCTTGAGTGGAAGCTAGGCTAGCCTGTTCCTTTAGCTGGGTAGTGCGCTGAAGGTTCTTTTGTGCCTGTTGGAGTTGACCTATGAAGCTTGTTGCAACGTCGTCGCGGCCCATCTTTACGGCAGCTCTTATCTTCGAGTCAAAATCAACGACCTGTGTTTCGAAGCGCTCCTTCTCTTTGCCATACACCTTAGCCGTAGCCATAACCTGCGCAACGTTGTAATTCAGTTCAGGAATCCGATCGCGCATATCACGGATAGTCTGTTGAAGTATCAGTTCTGGATCCTCGGTCCTTTCGACGAAGCCACCAAAAAGGGCACGCATCGAGCGCTTCATTCTAGTCCACAGTCCCATTTCATCCTCCGGCTAATTCAGATTCGAAGATCAGGTCAGATTTCAAAGCGGTCGTCGAAAACGCTGGCACGCCGTCGATATAGTACGAAACCACAGCGCAGACGGTTGCATTTTCAACCGATTTTGGCGGGAGTATAGCAGAGAAAGAGGGCGGTGGGCAGTGAACGGTGGACAGCAGAGCGAACCGGTAATGCCCTACGCCCCAGGCGCCGAACCCGGGGCTGACGGACGGCCGATGTCCCGGCGGTAACGCATTCCGTCCCAATGGATGTTGGCAATCGCTCCGTAGCAACGTGATAAGGCGAGGTCGAGAGTCTCTCCCTTCGCCGTAACGCCGAGCACTCGGCCTCCGGCAGTTAGCCACTCACCGTTAAGACCGCGCGCGGTAGCGGCATGAAACACGGCGACGTCTTCGCTTTGCTCAACCAGAGCCAAACCGCCTATGACTGAACCGATCTCAGGCTTCGTCGGGTAACCCCGGGCAGCGAGCACGACACAGGCGGAAGACTCATCCGACCAGTCGATCTTAAGCTCACCTAATCGCGTTTCGCTAATCGCCTGAAAGATCCCGGCCAGGTCGCTCTTCAGCCGCACCATGATCGCCTGGGTTTCGGGATCGCCAAAACGTACGTTGTACTCAAGCAGCCGCGGCCCATCGGGTGTCAGCATCAAGCCAACGAACAGCACGCCTCGAAAGGGAAAGCCTTCGTCGCGCGCTCCCTGCAAGGTCGGCTCGACGACTTCGCGCACAATACGATCGCGCAACGCATCATCCAGTATGCCGGCATCTGTAATAGAACCCATGCCGCCGGTGTTGGGCCCGGTGTCGTTCTCGCCGACGCGTTTGTGATCCCGCGACGCCGGCATCAAGCGAAAGTCCTTGCCATCTGAGAACAGCAGCAGAGACACTTCGCGTCCGGCAAGCGCCTCTTCAATGATAATGCGCCGCGTGGCTTCGGAGTTGACCGCCCCGCCGATCAAATCCTCTACAGCTTTAATGGCTTCGGCCCGGGAGTTGGCCACGATCACTCCCTTTCCCGCCGCCAAACCGTCGGCTTTGACGACTACGGGAGCAGACTGACCGCCGAATTCATCACTCTGCAATATCTCAATCGCTTCGCCGGCTGATGAAGCTATTCGGTAAAGGGCAGTGGGAATCGAATGTCGACTCATGAAATCCTTCGCGAATGCCTTGCTCGATTCCAGTTGCGCCGCTTCCCTTCCCGGCCCGACAATTCGTAGCCCGCGCTTTTCGAACTCATCAACAATACCCGCTGCCAGCGGAGCTTCCGGCCCCACGATGTTAAGGTCAATTCGTGTCCGCTCGGAAAAGCAAAGGAGCGCGGGGATATCGTTAACGCCGATAGGGACGCAGTTGGCTAACTCTCCTATGCCCGCATTGCCGGGCGCGCAAAAGAGTTCCAGCGGTTGAGTTGCATTTCTGCGCAACGCCCAAATTAGCGCATGCTCTCGTCCCCCCGATCCGATAACCAGTATTCTCATTTTTTCACAGCGATTTTTTATTTCCGCCGGATGGCAGTCTACGTCGATCGCAATCAAGGAACTGGCTGCTGTCGCCCTCAACAAATCCGCAAAAACATTTTCCGTAAAATGCTTGACAGGAACAGGTCATAGTCATATAAGTGCAGCCGCTGTGGCCGCCGCTTCCGTGCTCGTCTTGAACTGCACCAGCGAACCAGCGCCAGTTTAGTTTTTCGCGGCCTCCTCGTACAGCCTACGCAGCTACGCGCCTATCCTTATGGCGTTAGTGAACCGGGGAGGGAAATCACAATGTCAGACAACAGGATGCAAGAGATCGATACTGAGCACTCGTCTGACTTTCAGGATCGAGCGATCACCTGCGTCGATTGCGGCGAGCCATTCATTTGGTCTGGCGGCGAGCAGGTCTTCTTTCACGACAAGGGTCTGAAGAATGAGCCGAAACGCTGCAAGCCTTGCAAACATGCGAAGAATGAGCGACTGGAAGCGATCTCGGCAGCGCAGGTGTCCGGCGTCAAGCAGCGTATTGAAGTAACCGTGATCTGCGCCCAATGCGACGAGGAAACCACCGTCCCCTTTTATCCGTCGCAGGGACGCCCGGTCTATTGCCGATCCTGTTTCCTCGCCAGCCGAACGATGACCGCGACTGCCTGAGTTACTCTCTAATGCTCAAGATGATAAGGTACGTTCGTTACGACGACTCCCTTTTTGAACAGCAGCGCGCCCTTTAGAAACAGCGTATTCTGATTGTGCAGTAGGTTTTGCCACCACTTCGCTGGAACAAACTCAGGTAGCACAATGGTAACAACTTCGCCGTGCGAACTGCGTTTGACGCGATCGATGTAGTTGAGCAGCGGACGCTGCAACGAGCGATACGGTGAAGCCACCACCACCAGACTGACTCCCGAACCCCATTCCTGCCATTTCTCTCTTAACTTTTGCGTTGCTTCCTCGTCGAGATTTACGTAAACAGCCGTCACGTGGTGTGGCGCGATCGATTTGGCATATTCCAGCGCCGCAATTACCCCGCGATGTATACCCGAGATCGGCACGATCACTTCGTGGCGAATCGGCCGCAAGCCCTCCAGTCCTTCGGTAGAGAGTTGTTGCGCGACTTCAAGGTAATGACGGTGAATTCTGATGAACAGCAGGACTAAAAGCGGAATCAAGACTACGACGATCCAGGCGCCATGCAGGAACTTCGTCAGAATGAAAACCATCAGCACTACGAACGTGGAAATCGCGCCGACGCCGTTTATCACCAGATATTTTTTCCAATGCGACTTCTTGTGGAGCTGCGTGACCTCCGCCATGGACCTCGGTGCTTCTGCCAAACGACGAGGCTCGAGTCTGCCCGTAACATTGGTTTCCGGAGATAGAGCGCTGGCCGCGGGAGCTGTTGGGCCGCCGGCCGCTTCTCGCAAACCGCGCAACATATTTCCTTCGCGCCACCAATGGACCACCATTCCGGCCTGCGACAAGGTAAACGACAGAAAGACGCCTACGGCATAAAGCGGAATCAGCCGGCTGGTGTCTCCGCGGAAAGCCCAAACCAGCACACCCGAAAAGACGGCCAGGACAACAATGCCGTTGGAAAAAACCAGCCGGTCACCGAGGTTCGCAAGTTGTCTGGGGAGAAAGCGGTCCCGCGCCAGCAATGAAGCGAGACGCGGAAAGCCGGCGTAGGATGTGTTAGCAGCGAGCACGAGGATCGCCGCTGTCGTAGCCTGCACGACGTAATAGAACCATCCCAACGGACCTACGAAAACTATACGCGCGATTTGAGAAATGACTGTCTCGTGTTCCAGCGGGTGAATGTTGTAAAGGTGCGTCAACATGCTCGCGCCCAGAAACATCGTGATCAAAAGGGCCGCCATCCATGAAAGCGTCGTAGCAGCATTTCTGGATTCAGGCTGTTTGAATGCCTGGACGCCATTCGATATTGCTTCGATTCCCGTAAGCGCGGCGCAGCCGTTGGCGAATGCCCCTAGTAACAGCAGCAGGCTCAAGGGGTGGGCTTGATAACCTTCGGCGATCTTTAGGTCCGCATCATTGGGAACAGGAACAATGCCCGGGCTGAAGAAATAGCGAATCAGCCCGTATCCAATCAGACACAGAAAACTGAAGATGAAGGCGTAGCTGGGTGCGGCAAAGAGTGAGCCCGCTTCGCGAACCCCGCGAAGATTCGCGACCGTGATGAAACCGATGAAGAATAGACATAACCAAACCCGATGATTGTGCAGACCCGCGAAACGCGTTCCCACCATCGCTGAAGTTATCGCCTCAACTCCGGCTGCGACTGACACCGACACCGTGAGAACGTAATCGACAAGTAACGAAGCGCCCGCGACCAGTCCCGGTAACGTTCCCAGGTTTTCCTTGGCCACGATGAATGCACCGCCCCCTGACGGGTAAGCGTAGATAGTCTGGCGGTAACTGATGGCCACGATCACCAGCAGGATGGCGATCGCGATCGAGATGGGGATAACGCGACTAAAGGCATCGGTCTGACCGGCGACATAAGCCGCGGCCAGCACCAGGAGGATCTGTTCAGTTGCGTACGCAGTAGACGACAGTGCGTCCGAAGCGAAGATCGCCAGGGCAGTCTTCTTGGTAAGTCGCTCGTGTGCTAAGCGTGCTGTTCTGATCGGACTACCGACCAGCAGACGCTTTAATGAGGCCATGTTTCATCGCGGCAGCCAACTTCCACTCTAATGGCGGCGCTAAAAATGCCACAGCGTGCGCTCGGTAAAGCGGCGACTGTGGCGAAGCGCACACCTAAGAGGTGGCTTGGTGCTTCATCTATTCTAAGACGAACAAGTTCGAGTCCATCGTCGTCCGTATATTATGCCACTTCCCGGGAAAGTCCAACGGTGCAATGTTATCGAAACAGCTAGCGGAAGAGAGCGTCGGCTCTGGAAAAACCAGGCCCAAAAAATAAAGCGGGCGGGGCCCTCCCACAAGCCCCACCCTAAGGCCACGTGTCCTCACCCCACGCGACCACTTCGCCCAGCGGGGAGCCGGGCGCGGCATGATTATGCACAAGTCGTGCAAAAGATGCAACCGAAACTATTGCTTTTTTTCGCCTCACGCCGAAGCAAATTTTCTAGCAAAAAATCGAATCACTTTTCGTGATAGATCCCATCAATTTGTCTGCGGCGAAACAGACTCAATACTGTGCAGCAAGACTATAACTAAATAATCCGCATCGTCCGTGCTTCTTACTTTCAAAGACACGTAGTCGTTAGTGACATCGCTGATCGATCCTTCGTAAATGCCACCCGACGCGGTCTTAATATTGACGCGCTGACCACGATAACGAATCAAAAGATTCTCGATGTGTTGATAGTTCATTTGCTATCCCTTCTGCCGCACGGAGCAACTCATGTGTTCGTTACAGGGCCCCCTTCTGACTGTCCCAGGTGACGAAAAATAACCGATAGCCATCCGGGTCCTGGAGGCTGACAAATCGTCCGCCCCAACCTTCATCCGTGGGCTCGCTTACCAGCACTTCGCTGCCTCTCAATCCTTCGTGAAATTGATCCACGTCGCTGACGCCGAGAACGAAATGCACGCCACGACCTCGCTTGAGCATTGTTTCGATCTGCTGGACCAGGGTAATCCGTAAAGACCCGGCGCGCACGGAAGCAATCGGCGGCTCGGCGCCGGCGTTGTGTGATTCGATCTCGAACCCAAGTCGATCATGATAGAACGACAGTGAGTCTTCAAGGTTGTTCACCTCGAGGAACAAAAGATCAAGACCTGTGACCATGCATGCCTTTGCTCAATCTAGATAGTAGTCAGAACCAGATAGACGCCATAACCGCCCGCGCAAATGAGCGACCAGAAGGCGATCTCCTGGACGGCACGAAGGCGCCGGGCAGGATGCTGTGCGGCCAGCGACTCGCGCGCGTTGCTCATTGCCGAATGCGCCATGATCACACCGAAGAGAACTACGCCCGTTGCCAGGATCGAGAGCGGCCAAAGAAACCACAGGCCATTAAAGTGCACCAGGAACAGAAGCATTAAGCCAAGCAGCATGCAAAGCAACGCGCTCAGCAACTGACCGTAGACTCCGACATCGCGTGCGGTCGGCGTGACCTGAATTGCGGCTGGCCGGGTTGCCGGGCGACTGCGCCACGAATCATATTCCTTTCGCTTCGTCTCATCGTGCAAAACCTGGTACGCCTCGTTTAGAGTCTTCATGTTCTCTTCGGTACCGCCGCGGTCCGGGTGATGCTGATGGGCCAACCTTTTATAAAGACGTTCGATCTCCCGCGGCGAAGCGGCTTCGCCCGCGCCGAGAACTTCATAATAGTCTCTATTCGGGTTGATTCGATCCAAGCTGGTTCGGCATTGTAGAGTCGCGGGTAAGCATTTTCAATTGATCGTGATCGATTTTGCGGTTCGGTAGTGACGCAATTGGTTTGAATCTTGCTCCGTGCTCTCCGTGTCTCTGTGGTGATTTCCTAACGACAATTAAACTCACCACGGAGACACGGAGAACACGGAGAGCAGAAAACTCTTCAAATTAGGCCACTACCGAGTCTAACTCTCACTAGGCTTCCGACAGAGATGCTGATACCTTTTGAAAGTCATGACCCAGCCTTTTGCCCCCGGTGATGATTTGATCTTTCAGCTTGAAAGCGGCTTTGGCTTGTTGCGCGTTATTGCCGTCGATAAGCGCGACTCTGGAACCACCTGGCATTTGCTGGCCTATGAAGAGTTCTTCCCGGATGTCGAGTCCGCCGAGCGCGCGCTCGCCGAACCTTCCGCGCTTCACGTCCGCAACCCACACATGGCCCTAACCGATCGTGCCTTCGAGCGCACTCCGGCGGCGCGCCTGGGAAACCGTGCGGTGACCGATGTCGAGCGCGTCGCCTGCCTGCAGTGGACTGAACGTGGTGGCGAGGTCTCAGATCGATCGGCGCTCTTAATGCTTGGGATCCGGTAATGAAAATATCTGTACAGCAGTCAGCCCTTTTTCTTTTTCATGAATGAAAGGAAAATCAAGAAGATCACTTCCGGGTTTCGCGACTTTTCGTGTGATTTAGTGGATCGTCCTTCCACGGACAGACACGATCCACGAAATCACACGAAACCACACGGAAAAAAGCCGCTGTAAAGTTATTTGAGAAACGAATTTTGCGAAGACACCCAAACATGCATCACTCGATAACAATAAAATCGCTGCGGATCAGGAAGCACAGTTTGTTTCTGCTCGCCGCCATTCTCTTCTTCCTGTCTCTTCCTCCGGGCCTTGCGGCCCAGCGACGCGAGCGAGTCGTCGATTCCTGGAAACCCATACATTACGATGTCGCGCTTACGCTTAACGATCAGCTCACCGAACTTTCTGCGGCTCGTACAGAGATTACTCTGGAAGTTCTCGCCGCGAATTTGACGAAGATCGATTTGGATTTTGGAGAGATGGCGATCGACGCGGTGACAGTTTCAGGCTCTCCAGCTCGGTTTGAGCGCAAGCCGGATGTGTTAGACGTCATGCTTGAGAGCCCGGCGAAACGCGGCGACAAACTCAGCCTCGCGATCACCTATCACGGGCGGCCCAAAGACGGTTTGATCTTTGCAAAGGATCGCGACGGCAAACCGTCGGCTACCGGCGACAACTGGCCCAATCGCGTTCATCAATGGATTCCCTGCCTCGATCATCCATCGGCAAAGGCAACTGTGTCATTCACCGTCGCGGCGCCGCCGCGCGAACTGGTGGTCGCTAACGGCAAGTCTGTCACGATGACCAGAAACGGAAATGCTCCATCCCTTTGGAAGTTCGATGAGACGAAACCGATTCCGGCTTACTGCATGGTGATTGCCGTCAGCGAGGGGGCGAAGATCGACGCCAATCCACCGGCAGTTACTCCGCTCTCTTACTATGTGCCGCAGAAAGATGCCGCTTACGCGCCGAAGGGATTTGCGACCGCCGCCCCCGCACTCGCATTCTTCAGCCAGACGGTTGCTCCCTATCCCTACGAAAAACTGGCTTTGATTGTCGGCACGACGCGGTTCGGCGGAATGGAAAACTCCAGCGCCATTGTTTTCGCCAGCACGCTTTTTGAACCTCGGCGCAACGACAAGATCAGTCAGCGCTTCGGCATTCCGATGCGGATTGAAGATGTAGTTGCTCACGAAATCGCTCACCAATGGTTCGGCGACTCGGTAACTGAATCGACCTGGGCCGACCTTTGGCTGAGCGAGGGCTTTGCGACGTATTTCGCCGGACTGTTCATTGAAAAGCATGAAAGCGAAGAGGCGTTTCGCGAATATATGCGAGACGCTGCCGCCCGGTATTTCAATTACGAGAGGCAACGCAACACTCCCATTCATGACACCGAGACGCAGGATTTGATGAAGCTGCTCAACTCAAACAATTATGAGAAGGGCGCGTGGGTCCTGCACATGCTGCGCAAACGGATTGGTGACGAACCTTTCTTCAGGGGCTTGCGCGATTACTATAACGCGCATCGCGAGGCCAACGCGACGACTGAAGATTTGCGCCACGCCCTGGAGAAATCTTCAGGCAAGAACTTGAAAGAGTTTTTTGCGCGCTGGGTTTATGGCGCGGGTCATCCAAGTTATCAACTGTCGTGGGACTCGTCGGAGCGGAGCGCAGGCCCTTCTCTGACAGTTGAGTTAAAGCAACTCCAGGATGGTGAAGCGTTTCTGGATCCAGTTCCGATCGAATTCACTATCAACGGTCAGAAAAAGATCGAGACGATTTATCCGAAGAGTAAGGTAACCAGGGTCTCGATCCGTCTGGATGCCAATCCGACTTCCGCAGAGATCGATCCCGATGGAACACTCTTGAAAGAGGTGGTTGGTGCGCGTTAGGGTTGTTGACGCAGCAGCAAAGCGATCCACGAATTCACACGAAAGATGGACCCGGTTCGTGATACTTTGTGTGATTTCGTGGATCGCTTCTCTTCGTTGTCAACAATCTGGTGCGGTCTGTTCACAACTGCATCGGCCACAAAAAGCACAAACGAAATCTCTATTGATACTCTTGTGCCTTTTGTGCCTTTTCGTAGCTGAACCTCTCGTCCTTACTGACCAAACCGCTGCCGGTATTCGATCGACGAAATAAAAGCCTTCACCATATCCGCACTGACAAAGTCGCCGTTAAAGGTGTTGAGCTTAGTCAGCCAGAAGTTATAGCCCTGATAGTCAGCGTCGGGTGCGTCGTTCGGGTTTCTTCTTAGATATCCGAAGTACTGCATCAAGACAAACGCGCGGTTGAACTCCTGCTGCGCCAGGGTTGCGTTCTCGGCTATGCGGCGCAAAGCCCGCGCCCGTGCGGCCACGTCCGTTGTGTTCGCAGCCGCTCCGAATTCGTTAATGGCCGCGGTGAGATCAGTCGGTGACGGAGACACGCCCGCATTCGTGAACAGGCTTTCAACAAACTGGGACGGTGTCATTGAGGTGGGAAACGCTGACACGAACCGCGAGCGCTGCACGAACTCGCTGGCGAACTCCTGCTTGTTGTTTTCCAGAACCGTCTCCCAACCGGTTTGACCCACGACGACCCCCAGTCCAATCTTCTGTGCGTCGGGCGTGAACTCGCTCAGAGTCAAAGGCACCGGCGCGCCCGCGCGATTCCCGAACGAAGCTTTGTAGAAACGATAGACCAGGTAACCGCTCTGCTGAAATTCAATCGAGAGATAAAAAGCGCCGGAGACATCGGTGCGCTTGTTTTGAATGCACGTTTGGCTACTGCCGCACGCAGTGATCTGACTGGTCCAGAAATTCAGCCCACTCTGGTCTGGTTCACGATTGAGAAAATCCCTGTACTGCTGAGTGACATAGCTCTGCGTGTCATCGATCGGGTTCGGTCCGATTGCGGTCGCGTCGCCAAAAACAGTGAACTTGAATACCGGTGTGACCGCCACTCCGCCGGCCGCGTTTGCGTCTTTGACATACCAACGACCGAAAAAGGTCGAGCCTATCAGCGCTGGATTAGCTGGAATCAACAAACTAGCAGAACCAAAACCCTGGCCTGCGCCACTGCCTGAAAGCTGCAAGGTGAGTCGCGCGAACGACGCGGTCGCCGGGATGCTTGGCCCCGTGCCAGGATCACTACTGTCAATCACAAGTACAGCCGTTGCGCCGCCCAAAGCGCTCGAAACCCCGACCGCAAAACTCGGATTCCCGTCCAGTGGAGGCTCGTTGGCGGTAACTTGCGGAATGCTGCCGCCGCTTCCCTGCGTGCCGGCGCCAGTGACCTGCGGCACGCGGGTCGATTCGGAATAGAGCGTCGGACGATCAAATGGAGAAGTGCCGGCGGCGACGCGCGGGTCGGTAAGTGCGCCTCTTAAGAAAGCCAGTAGGTCGGATTTCTGTTGTGGCGAAAGCCCGAGCGGCCGGATGAGATTGTGATCGATATTGGGCGCATTGAAATCGCCGCCGCGGTTGTAGAAGTCAACCACTTCATCGAGCGTGGCGAATTTGCCGTCATGAAAAAAGTTGGTCCGCAGCCCGACGTTGCGCAGACTCGGCGTGCGAAACTCGCCGATGTTGTTGGCATTGCCGGTTACCTGAAAGCGGCCCGTATCTTCGGTCTGCGGCCGCACGCCGATATTGTGAAACGCGTTGTCGCTGAACAGCGTCCCGGCATGACAAACATTACATCTCGATTGATTGAAGACGCCCTGCCCGCGCACTTGCTCCGGAGAAAGCTGACTAATTCCCGAAGCACTTTCATCGAACGGTGTGCGGTCTGAGTAAACCGTCCGCTCAAAAGTCGCAATCGCCATCGCGATGCGCGCCGGTGTAACTTCGGGTGTGCCGAATGCCTCCTCAAATAATTCTGAATAGCTGCGGCTGCCGATCCATTCTTTCAAACCAGAGGGCACCGCGGGTGAAAGCGTCAGCGGCTTCGCCACCGTAATGCGAACTGCAACGTCGTTCCAGGTGCGTCCCGCATGGCCCATCTCAGCGGAACTTACCGGTGGACCAGTCACCTGGCTCTCGAGAGCCGCGCCGTTCGCCAACACGACCGCGCCGCCAATCGGATCAGTGAAAGTCCCGGTCGCTCGACCGTCCCAAAATAGCGAGTTCGAGTATCCTGCATCGATATATGATCTGGATTTGCGTCCGGTAACCTGCTCGCGAAAACCATATAGTGGTGACCAACCGAACGTGCCGTCGCTGTTGTTGCTGATCACTCCCGGCGAGGCAAAGACATCGTCGGCAGTGCCGAACACTCCGTCGGCCCCGGCGTTTCTCGATCTCGCATTGTTAACGATCGCGCGGGCATCAGAGCCGCCGTTCGAAGCAAAGTGGCACGTGCCGCAAGCGACGGTCCGCGTGGAAGAAAGCTGTTCATCCCAAAACAGAGTCTTGCCGAGATAAGCTTTCGTCGCGGTGACTGGATTCCCCGGCGGCGCCGGCGGCGGATTGAGCGGCGGCGCCGGTCCATTGATGATTCCATTCGCGCGCGTGCCCTGGTCGGGCGCACTCAAACTGCTGACGACGTTCCCGTTCTCTGCGCGCACCCAGTAAAAGAAAGGCTGCCCGGCCGCTCCGCTGGGATCAAAAAAAGTCCCTTCGACTGTCGTCCCTACCACGATCGCCGACGCCGGGTCATTCACCGCATTGCGAAAGATTCTGTAGAGCGTCGCCCCGCGAACCGTGTCCCAGGAAACCCCGACCTTGCTTGAGTAGGAGTCGTCTGACGCCGACACATTGGTGGGCGCCGCCAGAATGTTGCCCTGTCCAGTAACCGTAAACCCCCGAAACAGTCTATTGCCCACGGCCGTTAGCACGAGCACGGACAAGAGCAAAACCATCGGCAGCTTGATCGTTCGCATAGTTAATCCTTCCTTCCGAAGGAACTACCCGGGGGACCTCACTCGCTAGAACATTCTGAGACGCTGCGTGTCCTTACTAACAGGTGTTTAGAGTCCCGACTTTAGTCGGGTTCTTTCACGGGTAATAAAGCCCGACTGAAGTCGGTACTCTAAACACCTGATTTCAAAGTTGGGCCACCACCTGACGCTGCTATGACTGTTACGTCTTCGCGCCGGGTTCAGACTATTAGTCGCTTGAGTGGGTGGTTTATATGACGCGGCGAGACTCTTTTGTCCTCTCCCTCTGGGAGAGGTTTAGGGAGAGGGAGCATAGCCTGCGCGGACATTCTGTTCGCATTCAGGTTCTCTGCGTCCTCGATGGTTAGCCCCTGAGTCCTTCTTACCGGTTCGCGATGGCGTTGAAGTGACGATTCATTTTATTTACTGGCAGTAAGCCTTGATAGCAGCATGACGGTCATCCCCGTCACGCTTGTGAATCTCTCATCGTTGGTGAGGTATGAATCGCATTGTTCGCGTATCGCCGTCGCCACGTGAATCGCGTCCGGTAGTTTCAGAGTAGAGTTGGCACGAATACCAGCAGCCGCTTCGAGGACCTCGCGAGTGACGGGACTAGTACGCAGCGATTCGGTGGGAAGCAAAAAGCGTCGGTAAGCCTCTTCCAGCTTTGTGTTCTTATCGCGCCTTGGTTTGACCAGCACCTCGGCGACGGTCAACTCGCTGGTGACCGCCAAAATCTCTCCGTCAGTCAAGCCGCGTAGGAAAGCTTTGATCGCCGCCGCGTGAGTTTCATAGCCTTCGACGGCATAAATGATGATGTTGGATCGAGGTAGACCCTCTTCCCAATAAACCACTTAGTTCTCCCATGCGTCGCGCTCTCTGCGGATGAACTCGTCGGCCTCATCCGAATTCGCAAAGCCCCCACGCCCGGAGCCGAACAAGGCGAGGTAGTCGGGCTTCTCATGGTTTTCCTCTATGAGAAGCGAATTCTCAAGCCCCTTAATCAGCTCAAGCCGCTCATCGGAGGTTAGCTGCTTTGCCTGTTGCAGTAGTGTTTGAACATCCGCTGACATGTCTGTTAACTCCTTGCTGTCATGATAACACTCGATGGATTTTCGAGAGAACTATCGTCGTTGGCGATGAGGACAACCGGGAGCGATTGCGACCGGGTTCGGGGACAGTATCCCGAGTTTGGAACGCACGCGTCCGTCCGTGCCGAAATCCCCCTCTCCATTAGGGAGAGGGGAGAGTAGCTTGCGCGGACATCTCTGTCCGCATTGAAATCCTCAGTGTCTTCGGTCGTGTCTTTCTTGATTGATTGGCGCTCGCGAATTCATCCGAAGCGGAACTGGTTTTGTTCGTGGTTTCGGGTGATTTCGTGGATCGTTCTTCTGATTGCGGCTGTGGACACGACGCCGCTATTCAAACTCGCAGATCCAACGAATGGGGGCGGCGAGATTCGTTCCCCCCGCGCAAAGTCGCGGTACCATTCCTGACGTTGCTGGCAGACGTAAATCATGTCGAGCAGGTCAGGACTGGGGCGCGCGATTGCTTTGTTTCGGATGGTGCGGAAGTCAGGGATAGGGACTGTTTCAACCGGCTGGTTCCTCAAGAAACAGAAAGCCCACAGGGGTATGTGTGGCTTTGGCGAAATCCTCGACCTGCTTGAGCGTCGGCCGTACTGTACCTCTCTCCCAAGCCGTAATCTTGGGAAACCGATGCGAGAGCGCGTCAACCTCCAGGCCCGCACGCTTACGCGCCCAACTTAATAATTCTGGTTTGATTTCAACTCGGATCATTGGATGCATAAGGTGTGCTTCAGAAAGGTGATTATCCATCCCACGTCACGCGCATTCCTGATAGCTTGAATGGATTCTCGGGTGGATTCCAGAAGTCTGCGGCTGGGGTTTGCTCTAGGCAATGATGGTCTTAAGGTTCGGAGGGTCTCAAGCCGCTTTTTGATAGAGATACTTCTGAAAGCCAGTGAAGACCTTCCCGATCTCATCCGGCCTACCGAGGTCGGCCACGGCATCGGCGATCGAGCCATGGTACTTGAGGCGGAGCAACGGGGTCAGCTTTTCCTGATCGAGTTCTTCCACGCCAACGCTCACATAATGCGAGAGTACGAAGTCAAGAAAGATTTGCTGTCTGCTATTGAAGTGGGTGCTGATTTCCACCTTTGCTTTCGACGCGCGTTCCTCGCGGCTTAGCGGCGGCAGGGCGTAAGCAACGTGGGCAAGCACGTCGAAAAGATCGCTCCTCTCAGCATCGATGATCTTTTGCATCTCAGCCATCTGCTCTTTCCCGAATCCCATCTCGGCCAACCCTTGCAAGAGGTGGGCACGCGTGTCCGGCGCACTCCACAAGGCGCGTAGTTCCGCCTCGTTCTTGAAGAATTCGGGTAGCTTGCCGAACAGCATTTCGAGGAACTGTTGCGCGGACATGGGCGTTCCGTCGGGATGCCAGAACGTGGTGGCGACCATGTGCTGAATCGTTCGCTCCTTTCCGTCGGCAAGTCTGACTTTGATCTTGTCAGGACGTGGCGGTGGAGGAGGACCGGGAGGCACCGGTGGCCTAGGAGGAATAGGAGGACGTGGCGGGTCGGGCGGCTCGGGCTCCAGTGGCTCGCCGTCCCACTCGGGATCGTTGAAGTAATGGTGCGCTTTCACGAAGTCGTAGATCGTGAAGTAATCCTTTCCGTCGTAAAGCCGTGTGCCGCGCCCGATGATCTGCTTGAACTCGATCATCGAGTTGATCGGCCGCATGAGCACGATGTTACGAACGTTGCGCGCATCCACGCCGGTTGAGAGTTTTTGCGAGGTGGTCAGTATGGTCGGGATGCTCTTCTCATTGTCCTGAAAGTCCCGCAAGAACTGTTCGCCACGTTCTCCGTCATCAGCGGTCACCCGTGCGCAATAGTCCGGGTCTCTGCCGGTCTTCATCTGGTTGATGAGGTCGCGTACCGCCAGCGCGTGATCCTGTTTGGCGCAGAAGACCAGTGTCTTCTCGTTCTGATTGATCTGCCCCATGAAAATCTCGACGCGCTTCTTCTCCCTTTCCTTGATCTCAATGATCTTGTTGAAGTCCTTCTCCACATACCGCTTGCCGGTTACGATCTCGCCCGCGATGAGTCGGTCATCCGGCGTATACACATACTCATCGAGCGTCGTGGAGACTTGCTTCACCTTGAACGGCGTAAGAAAACCATCGTTGATGCCCTCTTTAAGTGAGTACATATAGACCGGCTCGCCGAAGTAGATGTAAGTATCCACATTCTCATTACGTTTGGGCGTGGCAGTAAGGCCTAGATGGACAGCTGGGAAAAAATAGTCGAGGATGCCGCGCCAGTTGCTCTCGTCGTTGGCTCCTCCTCGGTGGCACTCATCGATGACGATGAAGTCGAAGAAGTCTGGCGGGTACTCGCCGAAATAGGGACTTGGCTGTCCATCCTTCGGAGGTCCGCTCATGAAGGTCTGGAAGATGGTGAAAAAGATGCTGCCATTCTTCGGTACTTTCCCTTTCTTGCGAATGTCGTCGGGCGCGATGCGCACCAGCGCGTCTTCAGGGAATGCGGAGAAAGCATTGTAGGCCTGGTCAGCGAGAATGTTTCGATCCGCCAGGAAGAGAATGCGTGGAAGGCGCGAAGGTTCGCGGCTCAGATTCCATCGGCCGTGGAAAAGTTTCCACGCAATCTGAAACGCGATGAACGTTTTACCCGTGCCGGTAGCGAGCGTGAGCAGAATACGTGACTGATTTGCGGCGATGGCCTCAAGCACCCGCTCGATGGCGATGTCCTGATAGTAGCGGCTGGGATGCGAGCCGCCCTTATCCTCAAACGGAACGGCAGCAAAACGGTCACGCCAAGCGTTCTCTTCGGCGAAGGTCAGGTTCCAGAGTTCTTCTGGGCTGGGATAGCAGGTAACGTCGCCCTCCGTGCCCACGATCATGTCTACGCCATAGATAGCTTGGCCGTTGGTGGAATAAGCAAAGCGAGCACCCAGCTTCGCCGAGTAGGCTTTCGCTTGTGCCAGACCGCCGGTGTAGTGCTTGTCCCAGGCCTTCGCTTCGACGACTGCCAGCTTGTGATTCCGATAAACTAAAACATAATCAGCAATCTCTGCTTTGGCGCGCCGCCCGTAACCTTCGAGGCGGCCGGGAGTGATGAATTCCCGCCTTACCCTACTTCCTTCGACGACACCCCAGCCCGCCGCTTTCAACGCGGGGTCGATGTGTTCGGCTCTGGTCTCGGCTTCGTTCACTGTTTTTTCTTCTTCTTGACCTTGCTATTAACCTTCTTCCCTTTACCGGTAGGGATGACACCCTTTTCTTTCATCCATTTGATTGCGTCAAAGAATCTTTGTCGTTTAATTTCCAGTTTGTCGGGATGCCAGTTCTCCCTTGCCTCGAAGACAATGGCTTCATCGCTAATCGTTTTCTTGTCGAGTAGGAGGTTGTTCCAGGCAGCGTAGACCGTAGCAAAGATTTCGGCTTGCTTCGTATTCATCGGCAACGTCACTTCGAGCAAGGCGTCGATGTCTCTGTTTCGGTTTCCCAACGCCGAGCGCGTCCTATCAATCAAGCCATTGAATCCTGGGTATTTGGTTATCCTGTATCCCGCCTCCTCGGATTCTTGAAACAAGAAAAAGCCTGCCTTCTTCGCCCGATGCTCAACCCGCTTCAGATGAGGGTAATCATTTGGACCTGCTGCATCTTTGATAGGATTACGTTCCAGATCAATTCCCAGATGCGCCTCAATCATGTGGGCAATCTTTTCAGCCTTTACGTGTCCGAAGTAACTCTGCTTTCGATGCTTCTCATGTAACTGGTAAGCGATAGCCAGAATGCCAGCGTGCAAATCCGTGGTGGTGATATTGGGTATCCTTGTCGGGAATGGAATCACCAATGCCCTTCGCCGTTGCAGGGACAATTCACCGCCAAACGCCTGGTGGAGAAGAGACTTCTTCAACTCGTTGAACGCGGCGAGCTTGGCCTGATAGAGGGATTCTAGGCGTTCGACTGCGTTCTCGAGTTGTCTAATCGTCGCGATGATCTTGGCCTGTTCAGTAAGAGACGGAAGCGCGATAGGATAAGGCTCGATCGTGTCCTTGTTGAGTCCGCTTTGTCCGGCCGCTCTATCAGAGTGAAAGATGACATACTGTTGAACTGCGGAGTGCTTGAGAAAATAGAAAAGGAAATCGCGTGTCAGCTTCGTTTCGTCAGGAACTGCCTTCATTAGTGCAACGTTGTATGCGCCCTCTAATCCTCTGAGGATTTGGAAAATCGGCGGGCCATATCTGCCAATCATTATGTCGTCCGCTTTGCAGAATCTTCTGGCCTGAGATATTGGTATGTAGACGATGTACTTATCACTCTTGTAGTCCCGAATCTGGATGAGACGAACGTTGTCCCCGCTTTTCGCCCTCGAGAAAACAGTTTTCGGTGGCTGTGAACCACCTATGAACTTGCAAACTTCGCCCAAGGTCGTCTCCAACCACGCCGCGCTGCGCTTAGTGAAGATAGATTGCAGGTGGCTTTCGAACAGATCACGAGCGTTTCGGAGATTCTCTTCGGCGTTCGCTTTGACGATAGCGATGCTCTCAAACGCTTTGTCGAGGATGCCGACGATCCGTCGCTGTTCAGCGAGAGGAGGTAACGGAATCACTTGCGCTCTTACCTCGCTATCATTGACCGCCGGATAGCTCGTGCCTTTTTGGAGCCTTTCCATCTGCCCCATGAAGCCTTCAGTGAAGAGCCAATGAAACACGAAGCGATGATCGATTCCCTCCTTCGGCCTGAGAACCAAGTAACCAGTGCTGCAAACTTGGCTGTCTAGACGTTCCGGCACAATAGCGATTCGTCGCAGCGTTGGCCGCACCGTCGCGAATAACACGTCATTGGCCTTCACGAGCCGTCTGGCACGACTTGGCGCGTCCTTTCCTTTTATGTGCTGGGCTTCCTCAATCTGAAACGTGGCGTTCGAAACGCTCGACACATCGATGTAGTCAAACTCCGCTTCAGGAGATTGAAGCGGATTGACCATCTCGGTCGGTTGCAAGACTTCACCGAGTGTCTTTGTTTGCCACCCGTCCTTCATAGTAGCGCCTTGATGTCCCCAAGGACCGCCGCGCTCTCTGCGTCCAGCGCCGCGATCGCGCCCATGATCTCCTGCGGGCTACGGTGCGCGATTTCCTCGCCGCCGTTAGGGTTCTTTACGGAGAGGTCGAAGGTTGTCTGGTCGATGCTCCTGGCATCCACACTCCAGGACTTTCCCGAGTCGGCGAACGTCCTTTGCAATTCGACAAATTCCTTGAGGTCGGCATCGTTGAGCGGGTTGGTCTTGCCGAGATTGCGACCGGGGTCGAGTTGGTAGAACCAAACATTGCGAGTTTTCGTGCCTTTCTCAAAGAAGAGCACCACGGTCTTTACGCCTGCGCCCTGGAAGGTCCCGCCGGGGCAGTCGAGCACCGTGTATAGATTGCAGCTTTCCAGCAAGAGCTTGCGCAGGCTTATTGCGTCCGTGTTTGAGAGAAAGGTGTTCTTTATGACGACGCCGCCACGCCCCCCGGCCTTTAGGGTTTTGATGAAGTGCTGGAGGAAGAGGAAGGCGGTTTCGCCGGTCCGGATGGTGAAGTTCTGCTGCACCTCTTTGCGCTCTTTGCCACCGAAGGGCGGATTTGCCAGCACCACGTCGTACCGGTCTTTTTCCTGAATGTCGGCAACGTTTTCGCTGAGCGTGTTGGTGTGAATGATGTTTGGCGCTTCGATGCCGTGCAGGATCATGTTCATAATCGCGATGACATAGGCGAGCGATTTCTTTTCCTTACCGTAAAAAGTCTTCGTCTGGAGGGTGACTAGGTTCTTAGTAGTCAGGTTTCCGTTTGCCTTCAAGTAGTCGAATGATTCGCAGAGGAAACCGGCGGAGCCGCACGCGCCATCGTAAATCTTCTCGCCGAGCTGCGGCTTGATAACCTGCACGATGGCGCGGATGAGCGGGCGCGGTGTGTAGTACTCGCCGCCGTTGCGCCCCGCGTTCCCCATGTTCCTGATCTTGGCTTCGTATAGATGCGAGAGTTCGTGCTTCTCCTGCTGCGAGCGGAAGCGTAGTTCGTCGATACACTCGACTATCTCGCGCAGGTTGTAGCCGCTCTGAATCTTGTTTTTGATCTCGCCGAAAATCTCGCTAATTTTGTATTCAATCGTGTTTGGCCCGGTCGCTCTTTGCTTGAAGCCGTGCAGGTAGGGGAAGAGTCTCTGATTGACGAAGTCCCTGAGATCATCGCCGACCATCGCGGTGTTGTGATCCAGCTTGCCGTCGGCAGTCTTGGGCGCAGCCCAGCTTTCCCAGCGATAGGTAGCGTCAAGGATGTAGTTGTATTTCTTTCCGTCCAGCGCGGCTTCATCGGCCTTGTCCTGTTCGAGACCGTCGAGGTATTTCAGGAAGAGCAGCCATGAAGTCTGCTCGGTGTAATCGAGTTCAGTCGTGCAACCGGCTTCTTTCCGCAGGACGTCGTCGATGTTCCTAAAGGCTTGTTCGAATGAGCGGGAGGCGATTGAGACGACAGTCTCACGGCGCCGCGTGCTGCCGCCCTTCTGAGGCTTCCCGGGTTTCTTCTTCTTGCTCGAAACTGGAATCGACTGAACTTTGGTTAAGGCCACTCGCTACTCCATTCGAGAAGATGTATTCGGCTTGACTAGTTGAATTTCGGGTAAGTCGAAACGTTCTTAAGGCGGGCTTATCTTGCCTCAATTCCTAGGTTTTTGCCAACGGAAAGCGCAACTGAGAACGTCTGATATGTGAGCTTGCGAGGCAAACCGAAAGGGGCGACTTCCTCACCTCGGTCGCGCTTTCATTGGCGCTACCTGATTGTGGCCGCGCCAATCCTAACATAACTGACATACAACGACAGCGTTCGCACAGAAGAAGCAGAATGGAAGCCTTCGAAACAAGCCACAGCAACCTCGCCATGATGCTAGATCGACCGAGCCATCTCCAGATACCGACAAAATGCATTCGCAAGCTCCATCTGCCGAGGCGTCTTGCATTGCACCTGGAACAAGGCAGGGCTCGCGACAAGCACGGTTACGCATTGAGCGCGCGAGGTGGCGACGTTGAGTCGGTTCGAGCTGTAGAGAAACTCCATTCCTCTCGGGGCGTCTTCGGGAGTAGACGTGGCCATCGAGTAGATCACGACCGGAGCCTCTTGTCCCTGAAACTTATCAACCGTTCCGACTCTTACCTCGTCCGGGAGAGCTTTGCGCAGCGCTGAGACCTGGGCGTTGTAGGGAGCAACAACAAGAATGTCCTCGATCGTAACTGGCTTTGTCACACCGTCCCTATCCGTCCAGGTTGGATTATTATCGAGGAGACCTCGCACCAGCGCGTTGACTCTTACCACCTCTTCCGGCGACTCATTCTGGTTTCCGGAATGTCTGGTGGGAGCAAAACGCAAACCCGTTCCACCCAAGGGCGCCTCAGCATGAATTCTTTGGCTTTGGTTCTCTTCACGAGATACGAGCCGGCCTTCATAAAAAACCTCTGACGTGAAATCACAAACGTCGGGATGAAGCCGCCATGTCTCGTCGAGAAACAAACCCTGTTCATCTCCAATAGTGGTTTGGCCATTCAGCAAATGAGCCAACGCAGAGATATCTGTGCCGGGTGGATGAACACCCTTGACGGGTTGATCCAGCTGCTGCGGATCGCCAAGTAGGACGAGGCTGCCGGCGCCTTGAGAGGCCGCGAGGGCATAGGCGAGGGATACCTGACCGGCCTCATCAACAAATAAGACGTCGACCGAGTTTGCCATCTCTTCACGTGCCCACAACCATGCAGTGCCGGCAGCGACTTGCGCGTCACCACTGGCCAGGGCGGCGGGAACGTCTTCGTTCTTCGTGGTAACCGTAACCATCTGATCTTTGAACCCATCTACCTTGTCGGTCACCTTCTGGATGATTCCTATTAAGAATTCCGATTTTCGGGCAGCTTTGCACACTTCCTTTAAGAGATTGCAAATGACTTTATGACTCGTCGCGGTTATCCCAACGCGGCGTCGGTTCTGAACCAGTTCGAGAATCATTCGAGCCCCAATGTAGGTCTTGCCGGATCCTGGCGGTCCCTGTATCGGCAGCGTCGAATTCTCCAGAACGAGAGCAAGGAGTTTGCCGGCTTCAGTCAGGCTTTCTGATTTCAATCGTGCTGATTCGATAGTCTCGTCCTTCAAAGTTGGGGGCCGACGAAGAAGGAGATCACGAGCTGCTTGAAAGGACCCTGGAGTTGTTATTCCGTTATCAGCGACCCAGTCTCCCAGCCGCAGAAGAGACTCACGGACTTCAGGGGCGGGAACGATATTCTTTGGGATCAAGGCGGATGGATGCGGGGCCTTCGAGTTCACTCCCCGGCTAATATCAATCAATCCGTTTAGGTCATCAATAGGAAGAACCACCGTTCCGGCTCCGTTCTTTGTGCTCGGATCGATGACGGTGCGCGCGCGATCGATTGCGTGCGTCTGCGGCGGAAACTGATAACGATGCACAGCTGATCGCTTCACCTCGCCAACAGCCCCCATGTACTCCAAGCCTCCAAGCGCCGTTTTGTCTTCTTGTAGTTCGGCGTCGGATAAATCGCAGAGCCGAAAATACTCCCAATAAGAAGACTTCTCTTCTCGACGATTCCAGTCAAGCAAGTTAGCAAGTAGCCATTGCGCTTGCTGCTCGGTTGTACGTTCCGTCTTATCCTCGGGGATGTTCGTCAGGAGCCTCCTGGTGAGGAGGACGACCTCTTCAGCCTCGGCGGCCAGTTTCTCACTCGGCGCCGATTCCTTCGGCGCGGGTCGTGGTACCGAGATGCCTGTCTGAGTTTCAACTTCAATGCGCAGGCCTTCAAGCCACTCACGCAGCCGAAGCGCCGAGACACAGTCGTCGCGGTTGTATTCTTCGACCGTGTCTCGAATAACACCGAGGTCAGCCTTTGTCTCGCCAAGAGAGAAGAATGTTTCGAGAGACTCCAACGCTCTTGTTGCCTCAGGTAGCGCCCGATCCCTTGTGAAACTATAAAAGGGTTCAAGCTTCTTGATTGAGTAACTCTCCACGGACGCCCTTAAGCCCTGGCGGACTACCTGGAGGAGATCAACGAACACACCTCCCCGCAAGAGACGATCAAGCTCGTCGACAAAGCAGGAGTGTCTGCCAGCCAGACGCTTGATAGCTGTCTGCTCATACGGCGCGTAGTGATAGATGTGCATCTCTGGAGTTGCAGCCCAACGCTCCATCACCCAGGTCATGAATTTCTCGAACGCTTTCTTCTCTTCCGCCCGATTGAGAGCCCACGTTGCCTCATAGATCGGTTCAAGCGATGGCTCACCAGAGACGGTGATTACTCCGAACAAGTATTCCAAGCCATCTCCGAACGCAAAGGGCGCCGATTCAAAATCAAGGAAGATATCGGCGGCGGAAGGCAGTGGTAGTCTGGACAAGCCTCTCTCCGGCTTTGGTTCAAGGAATTCATAGATCGGTTGCTTTAAGTTACGACCTTTAAGTTGTACGCGCGCCTGCTCACGAATATTGAGTAATGCTTGCTTCCCGATTCGTTCGATCTTCGGAGTGACCGGCAAAGTAAGTTCAGCCAGCGCGGTGAGAGTCGAGATTTCTCGTTCGCCCAGCGCCTTGCGTTGGTTACGAGAAATGTTTGCTACGAGAGTCAGGCTATCGTCATCTCGCCACTGGCGATCACATTGGCCATACCAGTCACAAACGCGGCAGTGCTCGTTTGGCTCTGGATAAGTTGATTTACTCCAAGCTGAAGCTTCTTCGTATTCGCGTTTGATCTTTCTGAAATAGGCGAGATAGTGACTGGTCAAAAACTTCTCAGGCAAGGCTCCACCGCCGAGAACTACATGCATCCAGTCTGGGTCAGCGCCTTGAATTTTCGATAGAAGCAGTGAGTAGTGGCAGAGCTGAATTACAGCACGAACCTTGGTCGAGCGCGCAAGTTTTGCTTCGAAGACCTCGTATGACCAATTGCCGAGCTTACTTGGCTTATCGACTCGTTTAAGGAAATCTGCGCGTCCGTACGAATCGCCGTCCAGGAAGACAGGTTGATACACCACGTCGACACCCGCATGAAGAGCCGCGATTGTGGCCGCGACTGCATCGGCTCGGGACGTCTCAGATGGAATTTCAACTATCCCGAATCCCTCTTCTCGAAGGCCCTTCAGATAAGCTTGTTCATGCTCGAGGCCAAGTCGTATTAGTAATTCAAGACCAGGGTCGGGAAAGAAATCCTTCTTAAGGTCACCAGCGGCTTCGGCGCGATCTAGCGCGGTCAAATGCTGACACGTGAGGAAATTCGCAATTGCGGTTGCAGACAACATGAAATCGAAATCAGGCTAGGCGCTGAATTTATCGCCTCCGAAAATCTCTTCAGGACCGGTCGCTGACAAAATTAAGACGCGGGTAAGTCGAGACGGTGCTGAGGTGGGGTTATATTGCCTCAATGGGTGAGATTTTGCCAACGGGAAGCTTAGGCGGAACGGGTGATCGTTGGGCTTGCGATATTTGAGGCAAGTTATCAGTGACCTGTGCGCGGTACGCAATAAAACCAGGACTTATCGCCAGGACCGTAGCGGCCCGATGGGCAAAGGTCGAAGGTCACAACCACATCGTAAGAATAGTGGGGTAAGAGTGTGTTGCTAATCTCCGGGCCATTAGCCCGACCGTTAGCAGGCTGATGAAAAACTAAGCATAGCCACAGAGACACGGAGACACAGAGAAAGATGAGAACAAAGAAGGTAAGCATTTGTTGGCATTTCTGATAGGTTCTGAATCCTTCCCTGTGACTCTGTGTCTCTGTGGCCATTTTGCTTTTTTCAGCACCCTGTTAGGGAGGGCTCCGAGGTGAATCATCAGCCCTTCCTGACGGTCGGGCTAGTGCCCCGGCGTCGCACGCCGATTGATAACAAGACATAATGACCCCACCATCATCGTAAGATTTCTCTTGACTCCACTCTGCACTCTCACATAGAGTTATGGCCGTTCGCTCATAATCTTTCAACGGCTAAACCGGGGACCCTCGCAATCCCCACCAACCAAGGAGAATCGATATGCCTACCAATAGAATCGATGCCTCAGTTTCTGCGGCCGATCTGCAAGCTATCAGGGATGCTATAGCCACGATCCGGCAGAAGCTTCCGTTTCTCGTTTCATTGACCGTCGATGAACGGCGCGCCACTTTCAAAACCGGCTCTGACAGTCTGTCGTTTGTCACGAACGCCGCGACTGCCGCGCAAGGCAATCCAGACATCTTTCCGGCCAGCTTTGACCGACAGGCTTTCCAAAGGGACTTTGACCTGTTCGGCGTTCTGACTGCACTGAGCACAGAGATTGACTCGCTGGCGGCGGATGTCGATGACACGCGCCTCGCCACCGGCGGCGAGACCATGCAGCAGTCAATTCAGGTCTATGACTATGTCAGGTCGGCGGCCAAGACCGAGCCGGGTTCAAAAGCGGTGGCAGAGCAATTGGCGGAGCGTTTTAAGAAGGCCGGTAGCCCGAAGCCGGCAGCCAAACCGAGCGCCTGACCCATAGTTTCACGGTCGCCAGAATCTCAGCGGTTTCCGGCTAATTCACTGATTGCGTTGAGGTTGTGGAGACCACGGTTGAGACTCGGAGTCTCAAGCGAGAGGCTCAGAGTCTCAACCGAGGGGCTCGAAGTCTCGACCGACGGGGTCAAGGTCTCAATCGAGAGACTCTGCCACTGAGGCGAGAGGTCAGGCGTCTCAAGCGAGAGACTCGCGGTCTCAACGTCCAGTTGTAAGGACTCAGGCGAGAGAGTCCGCCTCTCGGGCGATGCATTCAAAGACTCACGATAGAGACCTGGCGTCTGAATGATGCGACGCCAGGCCGCAGCGACGAAATCCCCGACGGCTTGCCTAACAGGGTGCTGAAAAAGGCAAAATCGCCACAGAGACACAGAGTCACAGAGAAGGGGGAAGGATCAGAACCTATCAGAAATGCCAACAGATTCTTACCCTCCTTGTTCTTATCTTTCTCAGTGTCTCTGTGGCTACGCTTAGTTTTTCATCTGCCTGCTAAGAAGTGCTGATCTGATCGTGACAGGCCCGAAAGGGCCGTGAGTCACAGAGAAGGGGGAAGGATCAGAACCTATCAGAAATGCCAACAGATTCTTACCCTCCTTCGTTCTTATCTTTCTCAGTGTCTCAGTGTCTCTGTGGCTACGCTTAGTTTTTCATCAGCCTGCTAAGAATTCACGGCCCAAATCTTTGCCGGTATTCACCCGAAGTAATAAACGCCTTAACCATCTCGGCATTAACAAAGTTGCCGTTGAACTGATTCAGCTTCGTCAGCCAGAAATCGTAGCCGGTGTAATCAGAGTCGGGAGCGTCGTTCGGGTTTCGTCTTAAGTAACCGAAGTACTGCATCAAGACAAAAGCCCGGTTGAACTCCTGTTGCTGAAGCGTCGAGTTTTCAGCTACGCGGCGCAGAGCCGAAGCCCGAGCAATATTGTTCGCGGTGTTGCTCGCTCCGCCAAAGTCGTTGATTGCCTGGGTGTAGTCAGTTCCCGAGAGCGGCAAGCCGGCGTTCGTGAAAAGTGTGTTAACAAACTGCGCCGGCGTCAACGAAGTCGGATAAGCGGTCGTGAATCGCGAACGCTGAACGAACTCTGCGATGAACGCCTGCTTGTTGTTCTCCAGCACGATCTCCCAACCTGTCTGTCCAACGATCACACCCTGGCCAATCTTCTGAGTGTCCGGCAGAAACTCGTTGAAGCGAACGATCGGAACCGAAAGCTGATGCGCGCCGCCAAAGGTCGAGGTCCCGTTGGCATTAGCGTATGCCGCTTTGTAGAGCCGCTCAACCAGATAACCTGTCTGCTGGAACTCGATCGAGAGGAAGAAGGCCGCCGAGACATTGATCCGCTTCACTTCAATGCATTGCGGGTTGTTGCCGCAGATGTTGATCTCGTTGGTCCAAAAACCGAAGCCGCTCGGGTCTGGCTCGCGTCCGAGGAAATCTATGTAGTGCTGATGCACAAAGAAGTTCGCCACGTCGATTGGGTTCGGGCCGGCCGTGGTTTCGTTGTCGGCAATGGTTATCGTGGCGACGCTCGGCGAACCCAGCACCGCGCCGGCAGGATTACTAAGAGTGATGGTAAAGGTTTCGTTTCCTTCAGCATAAGTATCGTCCACGATCGGCACGACAATCGTCTTAACGGTTTCGCCGGGCGCAAAAGTAACTGTTCCGAACGTGGCTGAGTAGTCACATAACGACGAAGCCACACCGGTGTTGGCGCTGCAGCTGCTGGCGGGCGACGCATTGCTGGTGGCGTAGTCAACAATCGCGGGCGGTGTCGTATTACCTATTCTGGTTAACGTAACCGTAGCGCGCCCGGCTGATTCGCTGACCAGGTAATTTGCGGAATTGAACTGAACGCTTCTCGAGGAGGCCAGGCTTTGGAACTGACCGCGAATCTCGCCATTCAGAAAATTGCTGCTGTGCACGTTGATGTATAACAGACCGTTCTTGAGGTTTTGCACATCGGTCGGTGAAGGCGAAATCAGGAAATCGGTGAAACTCCCGTTCGGCAGCGGGAACAGAATGTTACCCACGACTCCTGGATTGGCCGGGCCATGAATGTGAGCGGCGGTCTCGGCGCTCGAAAGCCCGTTGAAGTTTAGCGACACTCGCGCCGTTTGCTCGTCAGGACTCAGCAATAAAGTCGCAGTGCCGGTAGCAGTTGAATTGTTTGGTGGCGTTTCTTGCGCGCTGTTCAAAGTGGCCGTGAAAAGGGACGGCTGCTTTCCGGAGATTTGGTAAACCGCACTGTTGGTGTTTGAGACGACGAAGAGATCCCCGTTCGGTCCGGTCTCGATATCGGTGGTGATGCCGAAGTCACGCCCAATCAGCAGGGTCTCGCTTTCCGTTATATCGAACTTGTCCAGATTGTCAGCAACCAGATCGTTGAGCCGCGAATCGCTGAACGCAAAATGCAGGCGATCGGGCGTCAGCTTGAAGCGAAAGAGAAAGCCGCCCACCAGAAACGTGCGCGCCGCGCCCACAAACATGTCTCCTTCAAATTGCGGACCGAGTCCCCTGCCAGAGACGAAGCCCAGCGGCGACGCGGGGATTGCATACTTCCAACTGAACTCCGGATCGTTGTAATGAGCGCCGGGCAACATGTACAGCCGCGCGAGCGCTGCGGCCGGCGTATCAGCGATCAAGGAAGGAGGCCAACGCAATTGTTGTAAGTCGCCGGTCCCGTAGGTTGATTCGATCTGCTTGAACTGGGCGACGCGACTGACCGGGCCCATCATCTCGACCCAGCCGTTATTCGATCCGGCGGTGACTCGATTCATTTCGTCGAAGGCGTCGTCGCCGTTTTCCTGGTCCCAAAGATTTCCCGACAGCGGATCGAAAGCCAGGCCGAATCCATTGCGCACGCCATAAGCGTAAAGCTTCTTGATATTCGCCGCGGCTTGGCCGGTAAGCGTCGTCGAAGCATTGAAGAAGGGATTGTCGGTGGGCGTCGAGCCGTCTTCGTTCAGGCGCAGAATGAAACCGGTCAGGTGGGCGTCGTCCGGCTCCGGCCCACCAAACTGATCGTCAGGCACCGGTCCAAGTTGATTGTTCTGGAGGAGACCTCGGCGGCCATTGTCTCCCATCAAAATGTAGAGCTTGCCGTCGGGTCCAAACCGCAGAATGCCGCCGTTGTGATTGCCGCGCAACGATTGGTTTGCGTCTGCCTGATAGGCGCGTAACTTAATCACATTCCGATCGAAGGTCAGCGTCGAGCCATTCCATATGTAACGGTCGACTCGACTCGAGAGTGGTTGAAATACATCGGCGAGATTGGTTGAATCAGCGCCGGTGCTGCTCTCTGTCCAGTAAAGGTAGACGTAACCGTTGAGCAGGAAGTTCGGATGCAGCGCGATGCCCAGAGCGCCGCGTTCCGATCCGCTATTGACGGCGAGATCGAGCGGCGCCGGGCTCTGCACGACACCGTTCGTGACTCGCTGAACTTTGCCGGTGTTCTTCTCGAGCACGAAGAAATCATTGTCGCCGATGAAGGCCATACTGGTCGGCTGTGACAAACCGCTGACGACAGTCTTCACGGAAAGATTTGGATCGAGCATCGCGGGACCGCTGGCCGGCGCGTTGACCGTTGTCTGAATCGTCGCTGAGTTATCGTTCGTGTCGGGATCAGTTTCATTACCTGCCACACTCGCGGTATTAGTTAACTGGCCGGGTGCCTGCGGCGTGATCGTGATGTTGATGATCGCAGCCGCACCGTTCGCGATTGAATCCAGGTTGCAAGTCACCGTCGTGGTGCCGCCGCATAAGCCCTGGCTTGGGACGGCTGAACCAAACACCGGACCCACAGGCAATTGATCATTGACGATTACGTTGGTTGCGGGTGACGGACCATTGTTCGTGACCACGATGCGATACGTGAGGCCAGCTTGAGAGGTCGCGGGATTCGGCGATGCGGTTTTGCTAATCGCGAGATTGGCGCTGGCTGTCCCGGAAACAAACAGTTGGCTCCCGCCGTTGTGCTGCAGATTTCCGCTGGTCGTAATGACGTTCAGCGAGTAAGTTCCCGGCGGCGTGGCCGCAGTCGTCGTCAGTGTCAGCGTTGAGGACTTCGCAGAGGCGTCGTTGATTACGATGGTCGTGGGATTGAAGGTCGCAGTCGAATCATTTGAAAAGCCCGAGGCGCTCAATGAAATCGTGCCAGTGAAACCACCGACCGGCGTGGCGTTGACTGTGTAAGTAGTAGCGCCGCCGGGCACAACGGTGCGCGAACCCGGCAAGACCGAGATCGAGTAGTCCGCCGCCGGAGTCGCGTCCGCAATTCTGACGACGAACGCGTCCTGGCCGCCGGCGTTAGCAGGTTGCAATGGCGCCGCCAGGGGAAAATTCGGCGACGATGTAAAGCCAGTCAGGTACGCGTCGCTCGAGGAATCGAGCGCAATCGGATTAGTCGAGGTCGCCGCCGTATTGTTGCTCTCGTTAGCGCTGCCACCGAGGTAGGTAGAATAGAGAAATGCACTTCCCGCTGGATTTAGCTTTGCCACAAATGCATCAAAGCCGCCTCCATTCGAAATCTGCAGCGGCGTGACCGTCGGAAAATTCGTGGACGAAGTGAAGCCGGTTACGTAGGCTGCACCCGCTGAATTGACCGCGATACCAGTGCCGCGATCGTCGCCGGTTCCACCGAGGTACGTCGCGTAAATCTTCGTTCCGATATTCGAGATCCGGGCGACGAAGGAGTCGAACGATCCGCCGAACGCGGGTTGGGCCGGATTCAATACCGGAAAATTGTTCGACGAAGTTTGTCCCACGACGTAGACATTGCTCCCACCCGAATCGATCGCGATTCCAAAGGCTTTGTCATCACCGATGCCGCCGAGGTATCCGCAAAAGACGAGCGAGGCGACCCCGCTGGCATTAGTGTCGAGCTTCGCGACGAAGGCGTCGAAACTACCACCAAACGAATTCTGAAAAGCATTCTCAGTCGGGAAGTCAGGAGAGCTGGTATAGCCGGCGATATAGGCGTTGCCACTCGCATCGATCGCCACTCCACTGCCTCGGTCGGTGCCGGCGCCACCGATGTAGGTTGAGTAAAGCAGACTGGAACCCGTGGGATTAATCTTCATCAGATAGGCATCGGTGTCGCCAGCGCGCGTACCCTGGTAAGCGTTACCGGTCGTGGGGAAGCCTACGGATTTCGTACCTCCGGTTACGTACGCGACGCCGGCTGAGTCAACCGCAACGCCTTCGGTCGAGTCATTCTCTTCACCGCCGAGGAACTCCGAATAAACCAGGCCATTGCCCTGTCCATTTAACTTGAAGACAACTCCGTCAAAATCGCCGCCACGATAGGTGGGCGCGAAAGAGCCGGGCGTGGTGGGAAAATTGACCGATGAAGAATCAACGCGGCCGACCACGAATGCGTTGCCGTTACTGTCGATGGCGATACCGTCGGCGCGATCCTGGCCACTGCCACCGACGTAAGTTGAATAGATTATGTTGGCCCCCGCAGCATCGATCTTAGTCACGAAGATGTCTGCCAGGCCGGCATTGACGCCGAAAGCTGCGCTCCGCAAGGGAAAGTTGTTCGAGCTGGTGGTTCCGGCAATGTAGATATTGTTACTACTGTCGACAGCGATGCTGCTGCCGAGGTCGTCAGCGGTGCCACCCAGGTAGGTCGAATAAACCAGCGTCGGATCAATGATGAGCGGTTTGGTCCGATCGTACCAGCCGACTTCAAACCCTGCTTGTCGCTTTCCAAACAGGACAAAGCGGCCGTTGATTAATTGGCGGTGTCCGTCAACCTCCTGATAGATAACCGGTTTGCCTTGACGCACCTCGCCACCCCCGGCGCGCAGCACCAGGTCGCCTGCAACTGAAATTCGCGGTCGTACTCTGGAATCGAAAGCCAGGCGAATCATCTGCGGATCTGCGCCGGGTGCGATCGCAAAATCGTATTCCAGTTGACGTTGATTGCCGTAGTACGTGAGCGTAATACCCGGATAAGTCTCTTCATAACGCACCGCGCGAAACGTCGGCACGTCGGTGCGCCACTTAGCCGGATCGTTGCCGATGAAATAATTCCGATGCCCGGGAAGCTGGTCGATTCCGGTCGCCACAGCCTTCGCATTCGCACCCTGTAATTTCAAGCCCAACAAGGCGGGAGAAGTTTCTTCCTCCGTTTGAAACCGGCGGCGAGACTCGCTCCGCGTTTTGCCGGTTGACCGTGTACTGTGCCGCAGTTCGAGCAAAGCCCCGGTGGATGTGAGAAAAAGATTGTAGCCGGCGCCACGCGCAGAGAACTTTGCCCGGCTGTCCAACTGACCGACATTCTGCTCGAAACTGAGCGGCAGCTTCGCCGTAAATTCATGCAGATCGGGGCCGTGGAGTTTCCTCCTGGTTCCATCAGTTTCTCCTGGAGGAAAATGTGTGGGCGGTGGATTGCGGGCGCGTCTTGCGTCAACTCTGGTCGCCGGGTCAGAGCAAACCAGGCCGAGCAGGCCGGCAGAGAACACCAGGCCCCCCACGAAGATTTTTTGCTTTAGGCTCAACGCTGAATCAGGACCTCATCATCGCACCCGCGCGACGGGCGGAACGCCTGTGCCACTATTTGAAATGCGCTACTACCAAACGCATTATTCCTTAAGCAGCCCAATTAGGTAAACGCCGTCGCCGGACTCTCTTCACAAAAAGACCGAGTGCGGCTGAACACTGACTCCGGTTGTGCTCAACCGCCTCGGTCCTCTTAAGGAAAAACCCAGCTATCTCTGATCAAGCAAGGAAGGGCAAAGTCGGTGTCGCAAACGTGCCGAGATTAGGGAATACCGCCGCCCGATCGCTGGCCGCAAGACCGTACCAATTGGCCAACGTTGCCGCGTATTGATCGATGGAGGTCGTTGGGATCCATTGACCGCGGTTGCTGTTGGTGTCATCCGGACCGCCGAGCTGAAGCACCGGGTAGCCGTAAGGGAGACCAGATCCATCCGGCCGTCTTGATCCATAGAAGGCGCCACCCAGAACCGCGCCACCCATGATAAAAGCATGGCTACCCCAGGCGTGATCGGTGCCCACGCTGCCGGGGCCTGAACCCGACGGTTGCAGGGTCCGGCCGAAATCGGAAAGCGTGAAGGTCGTGACATTGTTGCTCAGTCCCTGCGCGACCATCTCGTCGTAGAAGGCACGCATGGCCTGGCTAATCTGCGTCAACAAGCCACCTTGAGTACCAGACTGGGTTCCATTTCCTCCCGGGTTGGTGGGATCGCTACCGGTTTCATTGGTGTGCGTATCAAAGCCGCCGACACTACAGAAGAAGATCTGGCGCCCGTTCCCAAATCCCAAAGTAGCCTTGATCTTAAGTAGCTTGGCAATCTGCGCCAACTGGTTTCCCAACGAGGTACTCGGGAACGTGGCACTGAGCAACGGGTTACCAGCTGCATTAAGAGCGGCATCGGCCGTCAACGCCGCGCTGGTAGTGTCGGTAGAAGCTTTGACCAGGGTTGTGCCCTGATCAAATCCTAAGAGCGTCCTGTAGCTGCTGCCGTTGGTGAACGGATGGCCGGCGACCGGTCCATTCCAAGTCAGGTTAAGCAGGTTTGCCAACGACGTAGGTGCTGGCCCAATTGCCAATTGGCGGGAGTTGACCCCGCTCGAGAACAGGTTGGTCCCGGCCAATGAAATGTTCATTGGCAGAGCTACCGGACCGTTAAGGGCATTGGTCTTGTCGGCTATGCGTCCACCCCAACCGGTCTGACCAGCGGTGTTGGCGATTGACGTCATTTGCTGGCTGACCTGGTCTGAGTGAGAGAAGAGTTGATACGGACGTCCGATATTCGAGATGTATTGCGCGCGGGTAATCGGCCGGACCAAAGACCCAACATTGCATAGCACCGCGAGCTTGCCGGCAGTCCAGATATCCATAAACCCCTTCGCCTGCGCGGCATTGTTGGCTTCAGGTGAAAGGTTTGGGTGAAACGCATACGAAACTCCACTGGTGTTCGACGGAGTGATTTTCGTATTTGCGAGTTGCGTCTTCAAAACCGCCAAGCCGGAACCGGTGCGTACGTTGTCATAACCGCTGGTTGTTCCTCCGGTAGGATTGGTGTAATCGTCGTACGGTATCACCATGTTGTTGCAGTCGCTCCCGCCATTAAGGAAGATGCAGACCAGCGCTTTGTAATCCGCCGCGGCGTCCGGCTGCTGTAGGACCATCGCATTAACCAGATTTAGTTTGTCCAAACTCGCGAGCATTGCAGCTCCGGTTAGGCCACAGGCTGATGCTTTGAGAAATTTTCTGCGTGATTCACTCATTGTTCTACCTCTCCACCTGATACTGAGCCGAAGTTGCGATCAAATAAATCGCCGTTTGCGTGCGCTGCAGGGCTTGGGTGGCGGCGGTCGCATTGGTTATCGAGGTGACCGCGGCCACGATGTTGACGTTCATCGCCGGCGACATCGTTCCGTGCATCAGTCTCACGTTTAGCGCGTCGACGAGGTTCTGCGGATTAGTCGACATTGCTTGATAGGTCGCAAAGTTGATCTGCGTGCCCGATGGTCGATTCGGAGGGCTGGCCGGAATGCCGTTGCCACCGTTAGCAAGGAAGAGCGTGTTCATAAAGTTGGTCCGCGCATACGTTGTGGACGTATCAAGAATCCCAAATTCCGGTCCGAAAAGGTTGGTTCCGGGCAATCCGTAGTCGGCTGGAAAGTAACTAAACACCGTCGGCGGATTGAACAGGTTCTGCCCCAGCGTTGTCGTAAAGCTGCTTGGGCTGCTCGTCGCCAACACGCCGTCGCTGGTCGCGTTGAACGTGCGTAGCAGGTTGGTCATCAACAACACGGGCTCACGCAGATGGCCGTAGTTGGGATCAGTCTTCGCATCTCCGCGGGCCTCAGGATCCAACAGGATGGCCGTAATGACGGCCTTCAAGTCTCCGCGTACTCCCGCTCCATTGTTGGCAAAGGCAGCGGCGCAACGGCCGACATAAGGCGGGGCCGGATTGCTGGTGACCATTTGATGGATCAACTGGGTGCAGACGTACGGTCCGGTGTTAGAGTGATTAAAGAGATTGTCGATCGCCATATTGAGTGAAGTAGTCGCGTACGTTTTGGCGTTCGCGAGATTCACCGCGGAAGAGTTGCCGGTGCAATTAGCACACGCAGGCACAACTACGGGATTCGCATGATTGATGTCCGTCAACAGGGTCTTCTGCGCGATGTCGTATCGATTTAAGTTGCCCTGGGGCAACATTGGGTCCTGGTAATTCGCCACGGTGTTATTGCCGTCAACAGGGAAAACCTTGTTCGGTCCGAGATCCCAACCCGTGAAGACCCGCGCCAGATTCGCGATAGTTGTCTGGTCATAGGTCGCGACACGATTGCCCTGGGCGTCAAGCACTGGTGTGCCGTCCTGATTCAGCGTGTCCACGCCCACCGAGAAGAGCTGCATGATCTCGCGAGCGTAATTCTCATTGGGAGTAGGATTGTTCCGGTCCACCACCGAGTTCCCTCTCATATTCAGGTATTCGCCCATCCCTGGATTGAGAGTGACTTCGTATAGCATGTTGCGGAAGTTACCAAACGAATTGCGATCGATTGTTTGCAGGTAAGGCGCGTACCAAAACGCCTGGTTGTTGTTCAATGGCTGGCCGCCCACCACGATGAATTTGTGAAATGCAAACGAAACCCGCTGCCTGAGTTGATCCGACTGCGTTAGCGCATTCAACATGAACTGCTTCTGAAGCTGATAAAGTGAGTAAAAATCCCGCAGGCAGGTGGCGTCGCATGGGGGAGATGGCGGGCTGGCCGGATAGAACTGTGGATAGGGCGTGGAAAAAGGATAATCAGAGAATAAAGAAAAAAGAGGGTCAGTCGATGAATCCACAAATTGCGGGGGCGTATTGAACTGCTCGTTGAGATAAGCCTGCATGCCCACGCTGCGCAGATGCGTCAGATCCGCGTCGGTTGGACCAAACGTTGTCTGTTCCAGAAATCTTATTGCATCCGGCCCCGCCGCCATCGAAGGATTACTAAACTGTGCCTGATATTGGGCCAGCGTTAGCGGCGTCGCGGCCGTAGGCGGTATTTGTGGCGCCGGCGTCCCGACCGCGCCTGAATCATCCGCCGGCCCGCCACCAATCTGACCAATTGCCACCCGCACCCGGTTGCTGCCCATGCCATGCAGGTTCAAGCGAATTAGCACGTCGCCCAGGTTCGCCGTCATCGAGTCATTAAGGCGCATGACCACCATGTAAATGCCGTCGAAGTTCGGCACCGTGCCGACATATTCGACCTTCAACGGATAATGCACATGCGCAGCGTCTTCTGCATCGGCCGTCAACGAATTTTGGGTTTCGCCGGCCAGCAAATCGAGATTCATGACGAACAGCGTGACGCGCGTCCGCGGATCGTTGGGACTAAAGTTGGTCTCGGATGAAAGCGAGAAAGGTTCGGCCCTCATCGAAACGGATTCCAGCGCTACGGCTCGAGTAGAACCGGCCGAAACACTAATCAGTGTGGGACTGACGCTGGGCGCGGCCGATGCAGCGGCGCCGCACAAAATCACTCCCAGAGCGGCGCACAGAAGTGCCACGAAGCGCTCGCTCGAAGCAAAAGCACGATTTCTCATAGGGGTATGCTCTCTCTGTCAAAGACAACGCGAATAAATCGACATGAGGCTAGCCAATTTTTGAAACGCTTGGTGGAGGGGCCACCGGGCGATGTCACCCTGGTTCAATTGAATATACACACCGCGCCCGGGCGTGGTCAACAACTTTTAGACTAACGAAACAGGAAATTGGATGAAGCTTTTTGACCGATTGGATTCTTAACTGCGGTATCTAAGATAGCTTCGAACTGGAGCGGATAAACTCGTAGAGGCCCGCGGCTGAGCCGAGCACGATCCCCGTTAAGAGGAGCCAGGGTTGCGTTCCCAGCCAACGATCCAGCAACCACCCGAGGATGAGCCCAGCGACGACCGCGGCGAATAATGAGAAAGCGGCGGCATAAGCCAGGCCGGATTTGCGGTTAATTTCCTGGGGGTCGTCTTCGGATTTCATGGGACGAGTGTCAGGCTTCACTGAGGTCAACTCTGTCGTAGATTTGTCGGAGCGACAACTTGCAACCTATGGGACTCAAGTCAACGGTCTCATCAAGCGAACGAAGATCCGTGATAAGCCATCTTCCGTCGCTTTGCCGGGTGTATTGCTCGACGTGGTATTCGCTTTGCGAAACGAAAAGGTATTCCGATAACGGTTCGAGGGTTCGGAAATAATTAGACTTAATGTTGCGATCGTAGAACTCGGTTGATTCAGAAAGTACTTCAACCAGGAGCGTCGGATTAAGAAGAACATCGAATATGTCATTAGCAAAGGCGCGCTCTCCGCAGACTGCAACGACATCAGGGTAGACGTAACCGCGCCCTGCTTTCACACGCATCTCAGCGGAATAGACCTCGCACGGCTTGCCCATCAACTGGGAGCTGAGTTCCCGCGCAATATTTACTACGATTAGGTTGTGCTCCCGGCTAGCTCCCGCGAACGCGACAATCTCTCCGTCAAAATACTCGCTCTTGAATTCAGCCATTCGCTCCCGTGCGAGATAATCCTCGGGGCTGACATAAGTCTTAAGCTGTCTCGACATAATTGCCTCGGCCTGAGTCTAGCCCTTTGCCCGTTACCATTCAAACTCAATTGATTTTTCACCGGCTCACCAACTACCCCGCGTCACGTAGTTCTTTGGCACGTCAATCAGTAGAGACTTTCGCGAGTGGCGCATCGAGTCATGAATGAAGCACACATGCGTGCACCAGCACGCTTTGCCGCCATCGATTGCCTTCAGTTCCGTTTGTCTTTCCTGCGCCGCCCACAACGCGCCAAAGTCGTAATCGTATTCAGCCAGCGTGCCAAACTTTTCGCGCAGCTCGCAAGCGCGCACGTCGCCGTTGTAATCAATCACAGCGATCGTTTCCCCGGCTGTGCAGGGAAAGGGCCACGCGGTCGAGCGATCGAAGTTTGCGTGTTGTGTGCGGTAGTGCGTGGTAATCGTGCCGACATAAGCGACGTTCTTGGCGAAACGCTTCGGACCATCGTCGTCGGCAAACATGCGATTACCGTAGCGCTCGGTCAATTGCGCCACGTAGGAATACATCTGCGGCAGAGAGTCCGGCGGCACTTGTTTGATTTCATCGCCGACCAACGTCTCTCCGCGCACGATGTTGAAGTATTGGCCATCGAGTTGAAAGTTCGCCCACATGAACTCGCCGAGTTTTTCTATCTCCCGGTAATTGTCCGCGCAAACAACGGTGTTCGCGTTTAGCCGCAGCCGATCACGATACTTCGCCTTCAGCGGATACAGCGTTTGAATGCAGTCCAGAGTCTTGTCCCAATGTCCGGGCACCCCGCGAATATGATCGTGAGTTTCACCATACCCGTCCAAAGCGATGTTCAGATACAGATCCAGCTCGGCATGCGAACTCAACGCTTTGTCGACGATCTCGTAAACCCGGGCCTTCACCAATCCGTTGGTGGGAATAATCAACCGACGAACGCCGTTCTTGCGCACGAACGTGTCGATGATTTCTGAAGCGTCGTGCCGCAGGGTCGGCTCGCCGCCTGACAGCCAGAGATCGGTGATAGCAGGCATCGTGCGCGAGACCTTCTCGATCTGAGCAAAAGTCATGTCGCCGGGCCGATTCAATTCTTCATGATAGAAACAAGTGCGGCAGAACGAGTTGCAGCGCGAGGTGACAAACAGAATCACCGTGCCGAGACGCTTGGTGCGTTTCGTCGACCGTAAGAGCTGAACTAATTGGATAGCTTTATTCGGCATCGTTTATTGTGGCATCGCGAAGCGGGGCAGTGGCCCAACCGCGAGGGAGGGCTTGGTAACGCCGCCGGCGCCCTCCCTCACGGTCGGGCTACTGCCGCGGCAAAGGATTCGCGACATCGACTACCAACTTCCACACTCCGTTAAGTTTTTTCCAGACTCGCGCATAATTCCCTTTTTCAAAAACTATCCCCGTCTTATCTCGCAGCTCATAAGTACCGTAGCTATATCCCAAATCACCGGAGATCGAAACATCGGCAAACGACGGCTTCCAGGTCCATTCGGCGGTCAGCATTGTCAACGCATCTGCCGCGGCCATTCGGCCGACGAAGGGAAACTTGTCATTGCGAAAAAGGCGGACGTCGCTGGCCGAGACCAAAAGAAATGCCGGACGAGCTCCCTCCTCAGCAGATGCTTTCGAGAATTCGCGGTCGACATTAAGCAGAGCGGCACGCTCAGTTTCATGATTGACACGCTTGAACCCGCCAGTCTGACTCCCGGCCGGCACTTGCCACATCATCGCCGGGGCTTTCGGTTCCGGATTGCTGATCCCCAGATCGAGTGCAAACTTCCAGGAGCCGTCCGCCTGCTTCTTCCAAACCGTCATGAAGTTTCCGAAGGCCGAGGGCTTGGCATCTTTGATGTCGTTCTTGAATTGCCAGGGGCCGGTGGTGTAGCCAAGATCGCCGGCGCGCGAAACCGCCGCGAAGATCGGCTGCCAACTAAGTAAGGATCTCGTCGTTGAGTCCGGCAGAGGATGTTCCTGCATCCACTTTTTTCCCAACACAGGGCCGGGACGAAACAGGATTCCGTCGTCGGCGATGAATTCGGCGAAGGATTCGCGGGTCCCCTTCTCTTCTGAGGTGCGGGAAAACGCGCGCTCGGTCTCAACCATCGACTTCAGATCGTTAACCTGATTCTTATTCTGAGCAGCAGTAGTCGCGGCGAGAGAGCAAATGATGAGCACGAGCGTTACCAGAGTTTTCATCGTTAACTTCAGCTTCCCAGTAAGTTAATCCGGTTCACGCGACAGGATGACAGTTTCATTGGGCGATTTCAATTCATAAGTAATACCGCGCCAGGTAATCCGCCGGGAAACCGCGGCTGCCAGGGCATTGTAGAGATAAAGCACCGAAGCCAATGGCCAAAGCGTTAACTGCGCCAACGTGGTTCCCAGAGAACGCATTCGTTGATCGGGAATAATTTGCGCGACGGCGCGCAAGCGGAAATGCGATTTCATTGAGCCCAGAGCCAGGATGATCAGCAAGAGTACGAGCGGCGTCATGAACGAGAGTCCGAGCCAGGCGCGAACGACGACCAGCGCTATGCCGCCAAAGAAAACCAGCACAAAAAGGATGCTGCCGATAAGCACTCCTCGCCACAAGTGCGCGGCATAAGCACGGGTGATTTTCAGTTGCCGGATGGTGAATTCGAGGAGTTCGCCGAAGGTGCAGTCCTCAAACGAAGCCGTCAGACATTGCGGGACGAACTTAATAGGCAGATCGCCCTCATGAAGGGCGCGCGTCAGAGCGAAGTCATCCGAAACCGTACCGCGCCAATACTCGACGACTTTGCGTTTATTGAATGTCTCGCGCCGGATCGCGGTCGAACCACCCCAACAAAAGTTTCTCTCCAAACGCTCGCCTAAGGCGGAAGCAATCGCCGCGTTCCAAACCGATCGCAAATGCGAAGCTACGCCGCCGCGAACGGGAACGAACCAGCGATAGCCCGTCGTCGCGCCCAGGTCAGGATCTTGCAAAGGTCTGACCAGGTAGTGCAGCCAATCCGCGCTGGGGCGCGCGTCAGTATCAACGAAGACAAAGAGCTCGCTTTGCGGATCGGCTTCGGCAACGGCTGCGCGCAGGTTGTGGACTTTCTGTCCGCTGTCAGTCGCCGGTCCGGAAATCACAAAGCGCATTGTTGGGCCGGATTTGTCGGCAAACGATCGCCGCGCCGCTTCGATAATCGCCAGGGCTGGATCGTCGGCGCGATCAGTAACGAAAACGATCTCAAACGCCGGATAGTCCTGCGCAAAGATCGCGTTGATATTTTCTTTCAGGCCTTCGTCCAGGCCACGACAGGGAACGAAGACCGTGACGAAGGGCGTGAATTCCGGGTATTCCTTTCCCAACTCCGCGTGCACGTAACGAACGAATCGCACTCCGCCACGGAGCGAAACCAGGCCCAGGCAAATTGAGATGGCAGCGAAGGAGTAGAAGATGAGCACGATATGCCGTCCGCATCCAAAAGGATCAACTTTCATCGACCCGATCGGTCTGAGCTCCGGATACACGCTCAACGGCCCGACGAAATCCCGCTTTATCAAGAGATGGATAGAGGTACAACCGATCCTCAATTGCAAAAAACAATTCGAGCAAACGTTTTGGGTCAACCAGCCCGTTAGTAATTAGTTGGCCGACATCCTGGGAATCTATCTGATGACCCCGCTCAATCTTAGCCAGAGCCTGCGCATAGAAGTCGTAATGATAAAAGGCCAACTTCCCTTCCTGCTGAATGAAACGGCTTCGTTCCTGCCATCCCGGCAGTTCGGGAATAAAGTCACCGGGCGACGCGAGTTCGATGTTCACCTGCAGCCGCTCTTTGAGCTCGGGCAGACTTCTAAGAATCTCGTCGCTTTCAGGAACGATCTTCAGATCAATATCGATCGTGGAAGTGCGCCAGCCGAGCAAGACTGAGGTAGCACCTCCAACCAGATAAATGCGGCTTGGTGTAGAGACGACGGCGGCGAGCGCCTTCATGAAAACCTGAAGATTGTCGGCGGTTACGGGCTGACGCATTCGGCTGCTCGTTCGAAACTTACCAGTCTGCGAATCAAAGCATTGTAACGCGAATGTGCCGAATCAGGCTCGTCCTTCGCCAACAGCGCGTACAAGCGATGCTCCGGATCTTCGGGCAACGAGTCAGGCAGTTCAATACCCAGCCGGCGGAGTCGCGGCGATCCAATCGCTACCAACAAAGCCGCGACTGTTTCTCGTCCCTCGCGCAGATCTGTGACGCCTTCGTCAATCAGATCCCCTCCGGGTAAAGCTGAATTCATGATTTCAGTGTACTCTCTCAGAAAATAACTGTACCACATGGAGCCGCCCTCGCTCGCTCAAGAAAGGAACAGAGACGGCGGCTGTTTTCGCGTCCTTCATGTGGTTTCGTGGATCGATTTCCCTGCTCACCTAAGGCGATTCAACTAAATCACACGAAACCGCACAAAGGAAGCGTCTGGAAAGTATATTGAGTAACACTTCCCGGATTCTATCTTGGGGCGTCGACGGTGGTGACGGGTTGTGCTTGTGAAGGCGTTGGGGCCGTGGCCTGCGCGGGAAAGAGTTTTTGGGCCAGGACGATAAAGGGCTGCGGATACACGCCGATAAAGAGGATTCCCACCAGCGAAGCAACCAGCGCGGTCCGCAAGGCCGGCGACATCGTCAAGGGCTGGGCATCGGCGATCCGATCGCCCAGATACATCACCCGGATAAAACGCAGGTAATAAAAGAACGACACGACGATGTTGATAGCGGCCCAGGTCGCAAGCCAGATGTACCAGTTCTTACCATCCGTCTTAGCGCGATCGAACAAGCCGTACAGCAAATACCACTTGCCGATGAATCCGCCGGTGCCCGGCAGTCCTCCCAACGACAGCATAAAGATCCCCATCATCGCCGCCATCCCCGGCGCCTTCTGGGCTAGGCCGGTCATGTCATCAACGTTGTCGCCGATGATGCCGCGCCGCCGGAGGCTGATAATTATCCCGAACGCTCCCATATTCATCAGCGTGTAAACCAGCAGATAGATCAACAGGCCGATGTTGCCATAAGTGTTATTGGCAATGATTCCGAGCAGCAAGTACCCGGCATTCGAGATCGATGAGTAAGCCAGCAGACGCTTTGAATTCTCCTGGGTGATCGCGGCCCAGTTGCCAACGACAATCGTGAGGGCCGCGACGATACCCAACAGCGGCGCCCAGTCAATCTGCATCGGGGCCAGCGCTACGAAAAAGATGCGCGCGTACAACGCGAAGCTCGCGGCCTTTGAACCAGTCGAAAGAAACGCGGTGACAGAAGTTGGGGCTCCTTCATACGCGTCCGGCGCCCACATATGAAACGGGACGGCGGCGATCTTGAAGAACAAACCCGCGGCCAGCGCGATCATTCCCAGCAGCAGCATCGGCCGCAGACTAGCAGCGTCGCCGGTCGTTGGGGCGCTCACGATCTTGCCGACGCTCTGACCAATCACGCCCAGGTTAGTGGAACCCGCGATCCCATAGAGCAGGGACATGCCGTAGATCAGAATGCCTGAAGAAAAGGCGCCCAACAGAAAATACTTCATCCCTGCTTCGTTCGAGCGCCGCTCGCGCTTGGTGAAAGCAACCAGCACATAAAAAGTTACGGCCATCAATTCGAGCGAAATATAAAGCGAGATCAGATCATAGCCACTGCCGAGAAACATCATCCCGACAGTCGCGAACAAGACGAGGGCGTAATATTCACCATGTTGCTCGCGCTCGATATCGAGGTACCGCATGGCGATCAAAATCGCCAGGGCTGCCGCAATCAGGAAGATGGCTTTGAAAACGAGTGCGAAACCATCGATGCGGATCATTCCATAGAAGCCGTCAATCGAGGACAGGTTTTGCAGGGCCCGGAGGTTGAATGTTCCGTTCATGCTGACGAACTGCGCGCCCAACGAGATCAAGGCGAGACCGATTCCAGTCAGCGAGAAGTACGCCGTCCATTTACTCAGTTTGTAAGGGAGGATGACTTCCATTACCAGCGCCACGCACGCGGTCACCGTGAGGATTAACTCAGGCGCAATCAATTGCAGATCGCGCAGGCTGATCAGAGTGGTTTGAAAAAGGAATGGCATTTTTTAGCTAGCTCATAAAACGCATCGTCTAAGTCCGCGAAGCCGGGCAGTAGCCCGACCGTGAGGGAGGGCTCCGCAACCCTGCCATGGAGCCCTCCCTCACGGTCGGGCTACTGCCCCCAATCTCATCTACTTCTGCGCCCGAATCGGCGCGCGCGTTGCCGGCTCTGCCGGTATCGGATAGGTCGGCCGTATTTGCTTTACTATCGCATTGACCGGCCTTTCAATGTAACGAAGGAACGGACCCGGATAGATGCCAATCCACAGAGACATGATTACCAGCGGCAGCATATAGGCCCACTCACGCACGCTCAGATCCGGCAGCAGCTTGTTCTTCTCGTTTTCGATTTCACCAAAGAACATGCGCTGGTAAAGCCAGAGCATGTATCCGGCGTTCAAAATAATTCCCAGTCCGGCCCAACCGGCCCAGACCGGATTGGCTTCGAACGCGCCCCGCATCGCCAGAAACTCTGAAATGAAAACCGCGAGCATCGGCAGACCGATTGCGGTCATCGCCATGATCAAAAACACCGCCGCATATCCCGGCATCACGTGCGACAACCCACCGAACTCGTTTACCTTGCGCGTGTGCCGGCGCTCGTAGATGATTCCCACCAGCAGGAACAACGCACCGGAATAAACGCCGTGGCTGACCATCTGCATCACCGCGCCATTGATGCCGTTTGGATTCAGCGCGAACAATCCGAGCATGACGATGCCCATGGAAGAGACTGACGAGTAGGCCACCAACTTCTTAACGTCGCCGTCTTTCTTCACCACAAAGTACATCGCGGCCAGGGCGCCGTAGATGATCGAGACGATCGCCAGAAAGATCATCACACTACGCACGCCGAATTGATGATTCGTGCCGGTGAAGAAATAGCTCTCGTCCGCGGAAGCCCTGGGAAACATCGGCAGGTTGAAACGATAGAAGCCGTACGTGCCCAGTTTCAGCAAGACACCGGCAAGCACGACTGAACCGGCGGTGGGCGCTTCGACGTGCGCGTCCGGCAGCCAGGTGTGAAACGGAAACATCGGCACCTTGATTGCGAAGCCCAGCGCGAACGCGAAGAACAAAAGCACCTGTAAGGTCCCCATCGGCAGAGTCGACCCGATCGCCTGCATATAGAGGATGCTGAAGTTGCCGGTCCCATTCTGCGCGGCCGCCTGCACCGTACTGGCCACCATGGCGCTGGCCTTGGCATTGCCGGCCAGCAGATCTAATGTGGCCTGTGTCACCTTCGCGGTCAGCGCCGTGTCCTGCGTCAGGAAATACATCTTCAAAACGCCGAGCAGCATTACGACCGAACCGACCAGCGTGTAAAGAAAGAACTTAATCGCCGCATAGAGGCGGTTCTCTCCACCCCAGATTCCGATGAGGAAGTACATGGGGACCAGAGAGACTTCAAAGAACAGATAGAACAGAAACAGATCCATCGAACTGAAGACACCGAGGACGAACGCCTGCAATAGCAGCAGCAGAATGTAGTATTCCTTCTCGCGTTTCGCGATGTATTTCCAGGACGACAGCGCCGCCAGCACGCCCAGGAACGTCGTCAGCACCAGCAGCAAAACCGACACGCCGTCCGCGCCCATCTGATAGCGCGCGCCGATCGCCGGGATCCACTGATGGTCTTCGAGAAACTGCATCCCGCCGACACCGCGGTCGTAACCAAGCAGCCAGAGCGACGCGATAAAGTCGAGCACCAGCCAACCAGTCGCGAACTTCTTGATGACATCGTTCTGCTCTTTTTTGAACAGTCCGAGGATTAGAATCGCGCCGACCGCCGGCAGCCAGGTAACAATTGAGAGAATATTATTAGTGAACACGTTAATCCTCGCGACTAAAACGCTTCAGAAGCCCGACCGTCAGGGAGGGCCACTTGATTGGCGAAGTTGCCCTTGCTTACGCGCGGGCTTCTGACACTCAAAGCATCTTGACCAAATAGAAAGCCACCGCCAGCAGTAACCCAATAACCATCACCAGCGCGTAATTCTGGGTCAACCCGGTCTGCGCTGCGCGGACAATCGGTGACATCAAGCGGACTACAAAGTCGGCAATCGCATTAACCAGGCCATCGACGAAGTATTTATCCGTGGCGCCGGTTATTTTGCTCGACAGACGCGTCAGCCAGGCAGAACCATTCACGCCCCCGTCGACAACCTTCGAGTCAAACTGGAAAACTCCGCGGGCCAAATCCATCGTGCGCCGCGTGATTGCCCAGCCATAAAATTCGTCGATCCAGTACTTGTTGTAGCTGGCGCGATAAAGCGGAGCGAGACGCGCGGCCCAGACGTCGGCCAGACGCGTGTCCTTAATATAGAAGAGAAAGCCCAGGCCAATCCCGATGCCGGCGACGATTAGCGAAATAATTATGAACACCCACTCCGTAAGAGTTTCGCTGTGAACCATTCCTTCGACGGCATGGGCCAGATTGAGTCCGGTGGGCTCTTCAGATGCAGGCCCCGCTCTCAGGACGCTTGTGTGGGGAGTCTCGGCAATCTTCGCTTCCTCAGCCGCTGAAAGCGGTTCGTTACGGTGGAACGACTTGGTTTGCGGGTTCCAGATAACCGGTTCCAACCAGTTCACGATGTTCATTCGACCGCCAACGTGCTTGCCGCCAGTGAACGCCGTGCTGATGCCTACGAAGCCGCCGACCGTCGCCAGGATCGCCAGCACTACCAGAGGAACCCACATGGACTTCGGCGATTCGTGAGGCTCATGCACGTGACCCTTCTTGGTCGCGTGATCCTTTTTGATCGCATCGCCTTCGTGTTCCAGGCTGTGTTTGTGTGCTTTCCGAAAATTCTCCTCACCCCAGAAGGTCATCGCCATCAGCCGTGTCATATAAAACGCGGTGCACGTCGCGGCGATCGTGCCGACGATCCACAACAACCAACCGGTGGGAATTTGAGTCGTCGAGGCCGTGCGCCAGAGAATCTCATCCTTAGACCAAAAACCGCTGAAAGGAATGATGCCGCAGATGGCCAGCCATCCGGCCATGAAAGTGAGATACGTCCAGGGCATGTACTTCCGCAGCCCACCCATGCGCCGCATGTCCTGTTCGTGATGCATCCCGTGAATCACGCTGCCGGCGCCGAGGAACATCAGCGCTTTGAAGAACGCGTGCGTCATTACATGAAAGATGCCAATCGCGAACGCGCCCACGCCGCAGGCCAGAAACATGAAACCAAGTTGAGAGACGGTGGAGTAGGCGAGCACTTTCTTAATATCGTTTTGCGTGATTCCGATCGTCGCGGCGAAGATAGCGGTGAACGCGCCGATCACAGCCACCACTAACATCATGGTCTGCGAATGCTGAAAGATCACGTTGGTGCGCGTCAGCATGTACAGTCCCGCCGTCACCATTGTCGCGGCGTGAATCAAAGCCGAGACGGGCGTGGGACCGGCCATCGCGTCCGGCAACCAGACGTGCAGAGGGAACTGCGCCGACTTACCGCAAGCTCCAATCATCAGACCGAGCGCAATCCATGACATCAGGCCCCAATGGCCGAGCGGTTCGATTGCATACCCGCTCGCCTGTGAAATCACATTGGTGTATTGCGCGGTGCCGAAGGTCGCGATAATGCCAAAGATGGCGAGGATGAAACCAAAGTCGCCGACGCGGTTAGTGATGAAGGCTTTGCGCGAAGCATTGGCCGCTTCTTCACGGTTGAAGTAATAACCGATTAGCAGATAAGAACAGAGCCCGACGCCTTCCCAGCCCACAAACATCATCACGAAGTTCGAGCCCATCACCAACACGAGCATCGAAAACATGAACAGGCCCATATAGGCAAAGAAACGATAAAAACCCGGGTCGTCATGCATGTAGCCGGTGGCGAAAACGAATATGCAAAGACCGACGCCGGTCACGATTAGCATAAAGATTGCCGACAGCGGATCGAGTTGGTAGCTCCACTCAACATTGAGCAGCGAGCCGCGTGGCGCCGCGACAGTCACCCGCTGATTCGCTATTGAAATCGTGTTTGCTTCGTTCGGTCCAACTTCGCCGAGGGTCTGCTTCACCGCGCCGCCCGGAATCCACGTAAAGGCTGTCTGGGTGGTGACATAAGGATTAGGCCAGAGAGAATCACCGCTGAAGCCATAGGAGTAAACAGCGGCGAGACTGATGAGAAATGATAGCGCCACCGAACCCACGGCAATTCCGCCGATCAGCTTTTCGGGAAAGCGAAACCAGCGGCCGAAAATGCCGTTAATGGCAGCGCCGGCGAGCGGCAGCAAGGGAACCAGCCAGATGTATTTGTACATAAATCAGAGGTCAGAGATCAGAAGTCAGAGATCAGATCAGATGTCGGAAGTCAGCGATAGGCGCGAACGTTCGCGACACCGGGAAAGCTTTCCGCGGTCTGACTTCTGACTTCTGATCTCTGACCTCTCTTCCTTTACCACTTCATCAAATCAATCTCATCGATCCAGATCGTCTCGCGATTGCGATAAAGCGCGATCACGATGCCGAGGCCGATGGCCGCTTCCGCGGCGGCGACGACGATAATAAAGACGGTGAACACCTGGCCGGCCATCGGATTCCCGGTGCCCGTCTCTTGTAAGTAACGCGAGAAAGCAATGAAGTTCAGGTTTGCGGCGTTCAGGATCAACTCGATCGACATGAAAATCACGAGCAGGTTGCGGCGCGTCAGTACGCCGGCAACGCCGATGATGAAAAGGATCGCGGCGATCACCAGGAACTTCGAAAGGTCCGGATGCTTTACGCCTTCGATTGCATTCGAAAGACGATCGTTTGAGGCTTCCTGAAATAACAGCGCAAACAATGGCGTCAAATGATTCATTGTTTCTGATTCAGCCGCGTAGCGGCGCAATGTTTATGGACGGGCGATCGTAGGCACTTCATTCGCCTGCCCCAGCCTCGAGGCTCTCCACTGCAGCCGCCGTCTGGAGCATGTCCGGATCGACGTCATCTACGGCGGCCTCCTGTTTTAACGTGCGCGCCAGCATGACTGAACCAATGATCGCGACTAACAGCAGCACGCTGGCGATCTCGAACGGCAAAGAGTAGGAAGTGAAAAGACTGTTACCGACGCTTTCCGTTTGCGTGGAAAGACGACTAACCCCAGTCGCCGCCGTTTGCATCTTCGCTTCCTGATCAGAACGCGTAGCCGCTGCCTGCTTCAGCGCGGCCGCGTCTCGATCCTTCAGTCCGGCATAACCCTTATTGATCGCCGTCAGCAATGCGAGCACCAGCAGCAGCGAGAAAATCAAAGCCGCGGCTACCTGCGGCGGCCGGTTGAAGATTGGGGCGCGGCCTTCTTCTTCGGCCCCCACGTTAACCAGCATGATGACAAATAGAAACAGCACCATCACGCCGCCGACGTAGACCAGAATCTGCACGCCGGCGATGAATTCAGCGCCCAGCAAAATGAAGAGCGCGCCCACCGACACCAGCGAAGAGATCAGGAACAGCGCGGAATGCACCGCGTTGCGAGCCATCACGGTCAACAACCCCGCCAGAATCGCAGCGATCGAGAAGATCCAGAAGAAGACCGTTTCCCAGCCGGACAGAATCATTGCCGTTTCGCTTTTATTTTAGACCTTCGTCAAAAATCATTTTCCATTTATCAATTTTCATTTTTCATTTTTCATTTGGGAAAACCCGTCAGTCTCTAGTGCCCGTCTCTCTTAGTGAACGCCGAGCGACTAAACGGCAAATGAAAGATGTCAAATGACAAATGGAAAATGATCTAACAACAAAGACCAGATAATCAGTTACGATTCGTACTTAACCGTTTCCCTGCCCTGTTCGAGCATCTCGCGGTTCCAGACAAAGCCGGCGCGCGAATAGGTAGCCAGCTCAAAGTCCTGAGTCAACTCGAGACAATAAGTTGGGCAGGCCTCCTGACAAAGTGCACAGAACATGCACCGCGACGTGTCGAAGATGAACTCGTCGAGAACTTTTTTGCGGCGCGGCTTGCCAGCCACCACGATTTCAACGTCCATCGGAATAACGTCGATGCAATCTTCAGGACAGGCCAGCGCGCAAAGATTACAGGCGATGCAAAGCGTGTCGTGTGTTTCGGGATCCATGTTCAGCCGCGGCGCGCCGTGAAAACGCGGTGCCACGTCAGGGCGAACCGACGGATACTGCTCCGTGTAAATCCCCTTCCCGGCAACTGAGTCCCTGGAGGTCAGCGCGCCCAGGTTGAACTTCAGCGTCAGGCCGAGTCCTTTCAAAAGATCGGCCATGAAGAAGCGTTTCAGCTTCTGCCCGAACGTCGGTTTGGGAACGGCAACTAATGGCATAGTGAAATCTTAGGTTTCAAAATTCGGTTTTGCAATCCAGCACTTACTATCCGAAACCGTTTAGAGTCGGGCTACCGCCCGACTAAGCGGGCAGTAGCCCGCTACTAAACTTCACCAGGTTTGGCCTCGCTCGCGATCGGCGCTACCGCAGGCTTCCCTTTAGCCAACACCGCGAAACGGACCTTGCTGCGCTGCTTCTTCAAATTGAAATCACGAGAGCGCCAGTTGATCAATGACAAGAATCCCGCGGTCACGAATAGATTCGCTACGCCAAACGTAATCGCAATCCCCTTGCCCGCTGCCGTCAGATCCAGCCCGTTGGTTATCGATTGGATCGTATGCATTCCATGCCAGCCGTCGAGACCCTGAAGCGTGACGACAGAAATCGCGGAGACTACGATATTGATCAGGGCCGCCGGCAGCAACCACTTCCAACCCAAATCCATTAGTTGATCGTAGCGAAAACGCGGCAGCGTCCAGCGCAACCAAAAATAGAGGTACAGCAACAAGCCCGCCTTCGCCAGAAACACAATCAAGCTGACGACGACATACGCATTGTGGAAACCCTTGGCTTCAGTCAGACGATAAACGAATGGGAAATACCAACCCCCGAGATAGAGCGTCGTCGCCACCGCGGTCACGACAACCATCGCCGCATACTCAGCCATGAAGAAGAGCGACCAGCGGAAACCCGAGTATTCGGTATGAAAGCCGGCTACCAGTTCCGATTCCGCTTCCGGCAAATCGAAAGGGGCGCGATTATTTTCCGCAATGCCGCTGATCAGGAAAATCACGAAGCCAATCGGTTGATAGAGCAAGAAAAAAATCGAATCAGTCTGCTGTGCCGCGACGATGCCGGAAAGCGACAGCGTGCGCGCGAACATCAACGCGCCAATAATCGCCAGGCCCATCGAGACTTCGTACGAAACCATCTGCGCGCTCGAACGTAAAGCCCCGAGCAAAGCGTATTTAGAGTTCGACGACCACCCGGCGAGGATCAACGCCAGCACACCGACGCTGGAAACGGCGAGCACAAACAAGATGCCGATGTTAACGTCGGTGATCACGGCCCAGTCCGGTCCGAACGGAACCACAGCCATCACGATGAACGCGGCGACGACTGCGATGTACGGGGCCAGAAAGAAGATCCAGCGATCGGCGTTCTCGGGAATGAAGTCTTCCTTCACCAGCAACTTCAGACCATCGGCGATTGGCTGCAGCAGGCCCCAGGGTCCCACGCGCATCGGCCCCAGCCGCGCCTGCATGAACGCCGAAATCTTTCTTTCCAGATAAGTCGCATAAGCAACCCAGAGCGCCGTGATCGTGACCACCGCTCCGACCTGAATGAACGGCCAGATGACGTAGTCCACCGTCTGCTCGCTGAAGAATTTCAGCAGCAGGCTGTCGACGAAGTTGAGGGGTGCGAAGAAGCCCAGCATCAAATCGCAGTTTCCGTATCAGACCGCTCTCTCACCATTCCGGCCCTCGCTAATGTGTTGCTCGACAACATTTATCAGAGCATCCAGCTTGCCGTCAGTGTGCTTTTGGGATTCCGTTAGTTCTTTTTGCAGTTTTGCGGTCTCATTTACCAAATTGAAAACGGTCACGAAGGCGCTTTCCAGGCGACTCATTCTCTTCTCCGCCTTGTCCATATTCTCAGCAAAGACTTCTTGCTGCTTGATTATGAACTCCATCATGTTCTGAATTTCTTCGTTAGTCATTGGAAGCACCTCAGTCCTTAATACTGTTCTCTATAAATTTAGTACCATCTACCTTGACTTGGTAATTCCTATTCTGATACCAAGCTTCTAACGCTTTGGTTGCGCCTTCACCTGTCTTCCCTCGCCACGCACGCACAAGACTTTCCTTCACGCCATTCCTTGTCGCGTCAAAGAAAACATCGTGGCGCGTCGTACCTTTCCCCGTCCTTTTGCCCAGATTTCCTCGGCCGGGACGGTTCACCCTTCTATATTCTTTGCCCCGCCATTTTTCAATATTCAATACCTTCATCTATCAATCTCTCCCAACACAATATCCAATGTCCCAATAATCGCCACAACGTCCGCAACCAGATGACCGATGCTCATCTGTTTCAACGCCTGCAAGTTGATGAAGCACGGCGGCCGCACGCGCACGCGCCAGGGCTGTTGCGTGCCGTCGGAAACCAGATAGCAACCAATCTCGCCTTTCGGTCCTTCGATCGAATGATAGTAATCGCCGACGGGCGGCTTGATCAGTTTTGGCACCTTCGCGTTCACCGGGCCATCCGGCAGGTTGTCGATCGCCTGCTGAACGATTCGTCGCGACTGTCGCATTTCTTCCATGCGCACCAGGTAGCGATCGTATGTATCACCGTTCTCGCCCAGCGGCACATCAAAATCCATGTCGGCGTACGCCGCGTATGGCCGCGACTTGCGAATGTCCCACGCGACACCCGAGCCGCGCAGCGACGGCCCCGATAAACCGATTGCGATTGCTTCTTCACCAGAGATCACGCCGATGCCGACCGTGCGGCTTAACCAGATGCGGTTTTCCGACAGTACCGTTTCATACTCATCGATCCGCTTGGGAAAATTGTTGATGAAGCGGCGCACGTCCGCTTCAAAGTCATCGTAAGCGTCGTTGGGCATTCCGCCGATCCGCCACGCGTGACAGGTAAGCCGGGCGCCAAACTGTCGTTCGAAAATCTTCAGAATCTCTTCGCGTTCACGAAAGGCCCACAGCAGGATCGTCACTGCGCCAATATCGAGCGCGTGCGTGCCCAGCCAGAGCAGGTGCGAAGCAATCCGATTGAGTTCCGTCAGAATAACGCGCATGTAGTGGGCCCGCGGCGGAACGGCGAGACCCATCATTTGCTCGACCGTCTCGACCCAAACCAATCCGTTGGAAACCGCTGCGATGTAATCCAGACGATCCCAGTAAGGAGCGATCATCGAGTACGTGCGGTTCTCGGCAATTTTCTCCATCCCGCGATGCAGGTAGCCGATGTCGCAGTCGAGATCGATCACCGTCTCGCCGTCGAGCTTCAGAATCACCCGCAGCACGCCGTGCGTGGACGGATGCTGCGGCCCCATGTTCAGGGTCATCTCGGGACTGTCGAGCAGCGTCCGTTGTGTTGTGGCGATCTCTACTTGATGCATTTGCTTTGTTTCAGCGTTTGTTCCCTCTCCCCTTGGGAGAGGGTTAGGGTGAGGGTGTTAGTGCGTCGACTCAATCCCTCTCCCCAACCCTCTCCCAGAGGGAGAGTGAGTCTTCAGAACCTGGGTCGTCGGTTGCTCGCCATCATTCGGAACATAACAACCAGTAACGCTCCACGGCTCAATCACCAAACCGATTTCTTTCGCTTCGCCCTTCTCTTTTTTGTCGCGCAGCTTCAACACCAAAGACTGGGCGGCGCTCGCTTTATTCCACACATTGCGCGGCGCCAGGGTTTCAGTCAGAGCAAATCCGGCATCCTCCGCCGCCGCCGGCGAGTCAAAAACTTTGGCTTCGTAATGTGCGGCGATCTCTTTTGGCGACATCGATCCTCAACCTTGGCTTGAACCCGGTCGCTACCGCTCCCGGTACTGACTGCTCACTACTCACAGCCAACTGCTCACTTATCTTTAGGCATTACTTCTTTGCCACTCTTGAAAAGCTCGCGCACTTCGCGTTCCGGGGACGCCGACAAAATCTCCAGTCCGTACGCGCGTCTCTGATCCAGTTGTTCCTGCTGGACGTCAGTGAATTCAGGCAGATGTTTTTCTGTCCAACGGTTTTCGACAAACTCCAGCGGATAATCCTTGCGCAGCGGATGTCCGTCCCAGTCTGGCGGTAAAAGTATTCGTCGCAAATCAGGATGGTTGCGAAAAGTCACGCCGAACAGATCGTAAACTTCCCTCTCGGGCCAATCAGCCGAAGGCCAAACACTGGTCACACTATCGATGCCGTCGCCATTCACCCAGGCCTTCAACCTCACGCGTTCATTCGCGGAAATTGAATAGAGATTGTAAATGACTTCGAACGGCGCTTCGCGGTGATCGGGATAATGCGCACAGGTTAAATCAGAGAGATAGTTGAAAGGAGTTTCCGGATCCTGCTTCAAAGTGTCGCAAATCTCGACGACGCGCGACGGTTCGATCCGAATCGAGAGCTGGCCCAGAAATTCTGAAGCTTCAATCACTGCGGCATCGCACTTGTCGCGCAACTTCATGACCAGCGGATGCGATGAAGCGTCGACTGGTTTCGGGCCTTCCTCTTTCTTTTTTACAGGGGCCTTGGGCGCGCCCGGCGCTGCCACTGCGGCTTCCCTGGCCGCGGTAACACGCGCTTTCGCAGCTTCAACTTGTGCGTCTTTTTCGGCGTCGGCGGTTAGTAACGAAGGTTTTGCAGCGCGCGCTTGATCCTGCGCGCGCTGTTCGGATGACGTGTCAGGTTGTGAACCCGGTTCGGCGGGTTTACCTTCCTCTGCCATGACCCTCAGTTAATACACTCTGAGTTAGGACGCTCAGGCATTCGGCCACGGGCGCGCGACAATTCAAACGCCACGCTCGCGTGTAGTGCTAATCTAATTCAGGTCGGACAAATGACTTGTAGCATGCGATTTACGCCGTTGTCAATTCACTTATTTTAGAAGTCTGACGCCGCGGAACCCGCGAGCGATCGCATAATGATGGAGCGCATTTTGAAAGGGCTATCGGCTTGACGCGACACAGTGGCGACCCGTATCATTGGTTGTTTGATCGAGGCGACAAAATTACAACCATAGATAGGTGAGAGATAAAATGAAACCGGGAATTCACCCTGAATATAAAGAGATAACCGTGACCTGCGCCTGTGGCGAGACTTTCAAGACCCGTTCGACGCGCAAAGGCGATCTGCACATCGAGATTTGCTCGGCCTGCCATCCGTTCTTTACCGGCAAGCAGAAACTGATCGATACCGCCGGCCGCGTGGATCGATTCAACCGGCGTTATGGAAAGAAGACTCCGGAAGCGGAAGCCACACCCGCGCAGTAAGAGTATCGCGCATGAGACGGAAACATTAGCCACAACCAAAGCAAGAGATGCCGGCGCCGTTCGACGCTGGTTGCCGTTGTCTATTGAGACCTGGCAGCCAGCAGCAATCGCCGGCATTGTTGTAAGTAGCATAGACTTCAGTCTGTGATTTGCTCCTTACGATAGTCCAATCACAGACTAAAGTCTGTGCCACTTGGAGAACATATGAGCACTAACGAAAGAGACTTAATAGTTGGCGGCCAGGCGGTCATCGAAGGCGTAATGATGCGCACCCCGAACGCTTACGCGATTGCCGTGCGGAAAGCTGATGGCACCATCGTCAACACCGCGGCGGTGCTGCCGAAGTGGAGCGACAAGCTTCCGATTCTGAAGCTGCCAGTGCTGCGCGGCGGCGCGGTCTTGCTACAGTCGATGGGGCTGGGAATCAAAGCGCTGAACTATTCCGCGAGCGAAGCGTTCGCTGAAGCCGAAGACGTAAGCACTGCGCAAGTGAAAATCGCTTTGACCCCGGCGGTGATCGAGGGCGAAGGCGACTTTGCCGGACTAACCGGCGGAGTGCCCGGCCTGTTTCCCCTGCCCGCGAAGAAACGATCAAAGGATGAATTGACGAAAGGCACCACGGCTGCCGCGGCCGGCTCAATCGTCTTTGCGTTAATTTTCAATGTGCTGCTTTTCGTCGCGGCTCCGCTGTTATTGACTAACGCATTGTTCATCGCGGCGGGATGGGCGCCGGCGGCGGCAGTCAGTTCAGCGCATAGCGGCGAGAGCGCATCGGCCCAAAAGAATGCCCCGTTACCGCAGTCAGGAACGCGGGCGCTGCAGGAGCAACCGTGGTACTCGCGCACGTGGAACTCAGTTCGCAGCTATCTTCATCCGGTACGGCCAACGGTCGGGTTCAATTTGATCGACGGTATAATCCGCATGACCTTCTTCCTGATCATGATTTTCAGTTTTTCTTTGATTAAGGACATTCGCCGGGTTTTCGAATATCACGGCGCGGAACACAAGACCGTGTTTACCTGGGAGAAAGGCCTGGCCCTGACGGTGGAGAACGCCCGGCCACAGCCACGGCAACACCCGCGTTGCGGCACAAGTTTTCTGATGGTGGTGATGCTGGTCTCGATCCTGCTGTTCTCGGTGATCAAGTTCGACTCGCTGCTATTCAATTTTCTGGTTCGCATCGCTTTGATTCCCGTGGTCGCCGGACTTTCGTATGAGATCATCCGCCTGTCCGCAAGGAAAGAAAGCGGCGTCTTCTTTAAATCGATCACCCGGCCCGGCGTCTGGTTGCAGAACATCACGACCAAGGAACCCGATGATTCACAGCTTGAAGTCGCGATCGAAGCGCTAAAGGCATCATTGAAGCTGGAGCCGCAAGCGGGTGAGGTTGAATTAGTGCCGTTGTCTTAACCTATAGGACCAATAGGACCTGTAGGACCTATTATTATGCTCGACAAACTCGCACAAATTGAAACACGCTATGAAGAGTTGACCAACGAACTTTCTTCACCAGAGTTGTTGTCGAATCCTTCGGCGTACGGCAAAGCCGCCAAACAGCATCGCAGCCTGGGCGAGATTGTCGAGAAGTATCGTGCGTTGAAGACGCTCAACGAAGAACTCACCGGCGCGCGCCAGTTGACGGAACTTACGGAAGACGATGACATGCGCGAGCTGGCCCGGGTGGAAATTGAAGCCTTGCAGGAGCAACTCGAGCAAGCCGAAAACGACCTCAAGTTGCTGCTGATCCCACGCGATCCCAACGATGAAAAGAACGTGATTCTGGAGATTCGCGCCGGCACCGGTGGCGACGAAGCTTCGCTGTTCGCCGCCGACATCCTGCGCATGTACGCGCGCTATGCTGAACGCCAGCGCTGGAAGATGGAGATTCTCGACGCTTCGGAAACAGGAATCGGTGGCCTCAAGGAAGCGGTCGCGTTGATCGAAGGCGACAAGGTCTATTCCAGATTGAAACACGAATCCGGAGTGCACCGCGTGCAGCGCGTCCCGCAAACGGAAGCCAGCGGCCGCATTCATACCTCGGCAATCACCGTCGCGGTGCTGCCCGAAGCTGAAGAGGTCGACGTAAAGATTGATCCCAAAGACCTCCGCATCGACACGTTTTGTTCTTCGGGCCCTGGTGGACAGTCGGTGAACACGACCTACTCTGCCGTGCGCATCACGCACCTGCCTACGAACGTGGTCGTCTCGATGCAGGACGAGAAGTCGCAGATCAAGAATCGCGAAAAAGGAATGCGGGTGCTGCGCTCGCGTTTGCAGGAACTTGAAGAACGGAAGCAGCACGAAGCCGAAGCCAGCGAACGCCGTTCAATGGTGGGCAGCGGCGATCGCTCAGAAAAGATCCGCACTTACAACTTCAAAGAAAATCGCGTCACCGATCACCGCATCGGCCTCACGATTCACCAGCTCAATCTGGTGATGGATGGCGCGCTCGATCAGATCATCGACGGATTAACGACTCACTACCAGGCCGAAAAACTGCGAAATGAAACTGAGTCTACCCTGGTGACCGTCTAAGCATCGTCCCAAGGCAGCACTACTCACGCCAGAGCGCCTGACAGAGCAAAACCGATCCCGATCTTAGCATTGGTTCGCTTCCCTCTCCCTCTGGGAGAGGGTTAGGGTGAGGGATTGACGGCGCACCCTCCCTTTGGCACGGCTTGTCATAACTAAACACGAGGCTGTTTGAAGAGAGACTCCGTGCTAAGCTTCGCACCCTCTCCCCTAGCCCCTCTCCCAAAGGGAGAGGGGAATTTTGAACGACATCGTCTCCACGAGAGTCACACCGACGGTCACGCTACTGCCACCTCACCCCCCGCGCCCAGGCTTTCAAAACTGATTGCATTCCTGTTACCATTCGCTAGCAAACCCCCTTCTAAGGCAAAACTCAAGAATTCCTCAAGTAGGACTACGTAAACTCCTGGTAGTCATACTGAGAGTCTTTTGCTCCCCGCTTCCAGGCCTACTTAGAGAAAGGACAAAGTCATGAAAAGGTCATTTCGCGGTTCAATGCTGAAAGGCACAATCGGCCTCGCCCTTATTGTTTGTTTCGCGATTGCTGCGATGGTAGCCACGAGGCGCGGTTCAGCCGCGACTCCTTCCAGTGGAACTATCTCAACGGCTGCACCAACCATGACCTACGATGCCGGCCCCTTTGTCCAGGCAAACCAATCTCCTGTGGGATTGGGTCAGGTGGATAGCGGGCCACGCTGCAATTCAAACACGTTTCCTTGTGATAGTTTCGCGTTAACGGTTTCGCTTCCGGCGGGTTACGTAGCCGCGAATCCAAATGCGTCGATTAAGGTCACGATGTTCTGGACCGACACCGGCAGTAAGCAGTCGGACTATGACCTTTATATTTACGACGGCGTGGTGGACACCTTGAGCGGCTCGCAGCCGGCGCCCTACTCATCGGCGAGCGGCGCGAATCCGGAGGTTGCATCTGTCAGCCCGCTGAAAAACGGCGATACCAAGTACACCGTGAAGATCGTCCCTTACACGCCATCGGGCGAAACGGTCCACGTAAGGTTAGAGTTGCTCTCCGGCACTGGCCCCGCCGGCTTCCCAGGTTTTGGTGGACCCGATCCGACGTCGCCGGGTGTCCCGCGTTTTCAAATCTTCGCAGCGCCAGCCGGCTCAACAGCGGAATCGACCAGTGGCGAAATGAATATTGGCTTCAACCCGTTTACCAAACGAATAATGGTCATGAACTCCGGGCCAATCTGGCGGTTGAATACGCCCGAGAACTTGACTCCGAAAAAGCCTGAGTGTTGCGAGTCGCTCTGGGAGGACGTGACTAACGCTTCGACGATCACCGGTGTTGACCCGATCCTGTGGACGGATCAAAAAACGGGCCGTACCTTTGCGGCCAATTCGACTGCCGGCACCAACGGTGTCTATGGATACAGCGACAATGACGGCGACCTCTGGAACCCGCTCAGCGCTTCGCCGCCAAACGCCAGCAGCGATCACGAGACAATCGGCTCTGGGCCGTATCCCGCTACTTTGGCTCCGCTGTTAACCACTGCGGTGAACAAAGGTCAGGCGGTTTACTATTGCGCACAGACATTTCCGACCGGCGCGGCTGCTTGCCAGCGCAGCGACACTCTCGGCTCGAGTTATGGACCCAGCGTTTTGATTTACGGTCCCACCAATCCTGGCACCCAATGCCGCGGCATCCATGGCCACGTGCACACTGCTCCTGATGGCACCACCTATGTTCCGGTCAGAGATTGCGCCGGCAATGCAGGGCTGGCCGTCAGCACTGACGGTGGCACCACTTGGACGGAACGCATCGTCCCGAACAGCAAGTCACAGACCCACGGCAGCGATCCTTCGATCGCCATCGGAGCTAATAACAAGATCTATTTCTTTTACGTAGCCAGCAACACGGACAATAGCGAAGGCCACATGCATGTTCAGGTCAGCTCTGATCGGGGAGCGAACTGGTCGAAAGACACAGACCTGGGCATATCGCATGGCATCATCAACGCTGTATTCCCGGAAGCAGTCGCCGGTGACGACAGTCGTGCCGCGGTCGGTTTTCTTGGCACTGACCGCCCAGGTTTTTATGAGGGAATAACTTTCCCGGGCTTCTGGTATCTCTACATCGCCACGACCTATGACAGCGGTGATCACTGGAGTATCGTCAACGCCACGCCGAACGATCCGGTTCAGGGACTCGGCGGCATCTGGCAGGGCGGCGGCAGTAACCCTAACCGCAACTTGCTCGATTTCAATGAAGTCACGATGGATAGCAAAGGCCGCGTCTTGTTCGGTTACGACGATGGCTGCGTCGACGACTGCGTCGGTGATCCAACGCACAATTCGTTTGGCGCCAGGATACGCGTCGCCCGTCAGACCGGCGGCAGGGGTCTGCTATCAAGTTTTGACGTGGTCGAGCCCTTAGCGCCCAACGCCGCTTGTCTCTCCGGCACACGCGATCCGGCTGCTTCGCACCTAAACTGGAAAGTGCCTGACAACGGTGGTTCCGACATCGTCAATTACCAGATATTCCGCGGAACGTCGTCCGGCAACGAAGTGCTCATTGCCCAGACCGGCGGCCCCAAGTCTGCTTACCACGACACGACAGCCAATCCTGCCGTCGCACACTATTTCTACGTAGTTAAGGGAATCAATTCGGCAGGCGTCGGAGTTCAGAGCAACGAGGTCGATCTGATTGTCACTCCGTTTCCGCCCGTCGAGGATATTTGCACGGTGCCTGGATTGACCAAGCTGACGGATGCGACCGGTGACACCAGTGCCGCACTCGGCGTGGTGAGTACGCCAGCGCCACCCGGATCGGATTTACTCTCCTTCCAGCTCGCGCAGCCTTTCGCCGCCGACGGCATACTCAGATTGGTTTTCACGATCAATACGGATCCGGGCCAGTCGGTCCAACCCGCAGGTTCAGCCTGGTACGTAGCAATGAAAATACCCGACCCGGCTCCGGCAACCACCTTCCACTATCGCGGTGTTCATATGTCCTGGACCGGCACCACACCCACTTTCGAGTCCTATACTCCAAGTGGCAACACCAGTGGCGGAGTTGACGGCCGCTTTGTTACTACCGGCTCCCAGAAACCTGCCGAGCCGGGGAGCAGTTACGTGACACCCTTTAACAAGGTAGTCATCGTGGTCAAGGCGAGCGACCTGGGCTTGAGCGCGGGCGACGTGATTGGCGGTTTCGTTTCCGGCGTGTCACAGTCCACTGATCCTGCCCACAACGTCGGCACCGGCGCCACGTCCTTGTATGATCAAATGCCCGACAGCCTGGCGTTTGCCGGCACGTTTACCGTGAACGCCAATTCGGTTTGTGCGAGCGCAACTCCGACGCCGACACCTACGCCAACGCCAACACCGACACCAACGCCCTCTCCGACGCCGAGTGGCACGCCGACACCCACGCCAACGCCCACACCTACGCCGACGCCCACGCCAACACCGACACCGACGGCGGTCTTCCAGTTTGACTCGACGAGCTATGCCGTCCAGGAGAATGTCACGTTTACCACCGTGCGTGTCCTGCGGACTGGGGTGACTAGTACTCGCGCCACGGTAGACATCGCGAGCCTCGACGGCACCGCGAAGCAGAAAGGTGATTACGAGTTAGTGGTGGGCCGCCTGGTGTTTGAGGCCGGCGAAACTCAGAAGACATTCCCGGTGCTGATTAACGAGGACAGCTACACTGAAGGGCCCGAGGCGGCGACGCTGCTCTTGCAGAATCCTACTAACGGTGCGCTGGGCACGCCGAACTCGGCCACGCTCCAGATCATCGATGACGTGCCGGAGACTTCCACGAATCCAATCGACGATCCGCGGATCTTCGCCGGCACTAATTACCATGATTTCCTCGCCCGGCAGGCCGATCAGTCGGGGGAGGACTTCTGGACCGATCAGACTGCATCCTGTGGAACGAACGCGGCCTGTCTTGATGCCAAGAGGGTCAATGTCTCGGCGGCTTTCTTCCTATCGATCGAGTTCCAGCAAACCGGCTATTTCGTCATTCGTGCGGCGAAGGCCGGGTTTGGCAACGCGAAGAGTACTCCGCGTTACGCGGTCTTTCTGCGTGAACAGCGGCAGATTGGCGAGGGTGTCATCGTCGGACAGGGTAACTGGCAGCAGACCCTCGACACGAACAAGCAGAATTACCTCGTCGACTTTGTCTCGCGCATTGAGTTCACGTCACAACCTTCATTGGGAGTAGGAGTTTCTGCTGGCGCCTATGTGGACAAACTCTTCCAGAATACCGGGGCGTCGCCCACGACTACTGAACGCAACGATGCCATTTCCGCGTACGGCAGCGGTGACACTTCTGGTCGGGCGGCGGCTCTCAAGAGTGTTATTGAGAGCGGCTCGGTCTTCAATAAACTCTACAACGACTCCTTCGTGCTGATGCAGTACTACGGGTACTTACGGCGTAACCCGGACGACGCTCCCGACAACAACTTCAGCGGTTACGATTTTTGGCTCGCGAAGATGAACTCGTTTACGCAACCTGGTGAAGACGCCCGCAATGAACAGGTAGCGATAGCACGAGTTCAGCGGGCCGAGATGGTCAAGGCCTTCATCGTTTCCGGCGAATACCGCGTGCGGTTCTTTGGCTCGACCAGTGGTAACCAGGAAGCTGAGACGGAAGGAGACTTGACAACGCGTTTGCGAAACTTTGCCGATGCGATATTGCGGTATGCCATCTTCGGAAATGCTTCCGGGTGAAGATGTGATTTTGCTGGGAGCTAAGGCGTCTCGTCGGTAGTGAGCGCGAAGTGCGAATTAGCTTGTGCTTGGTGCGGGCGAGACGTCAACGCTTCCAGTACTCGGCTGCCTCATACTTTCAAAAACAATTCCGGTTCGGCCTGATATAGCTCCCGACTCTAACCGCTAAGACCGAACGATGCGCTTTGCGGTTCTACCTATTGCGTGAGCTCGCCAAGCTGCCGAGCATGCGACAAAACGATTGCATTTCCGTTGCCGCTCGTCCTCAAGCTCCTTCTCAACTATTACTCAAGAATTCCTCAAGTAAGGCTACGTAGGCTGCTAGTAGTCATGGTGGACGTCTGAGTGATCTTTTGAAAATACTTCAGGAGGGACCGTTATGCCCCGGCATTTACTTACTGGATCAAGCTCACGCTATCTCAGAACCGCAATGCTACTTGCCGTTCTTGGCTGTCTTGCCGCTGCTTTGATTGTGGGCACGCTGTGCAGCTCGGCTGCGACACCGTCGGGCGGAATTCTCTCTGAAGCCAATCCCGTGCTGACCTACGACGCGGGTCCATTCAACGTCGCGAACCAATCACCGGTTGGTTTGGGCCAGCTTGATACCGGACCACGTTGTAACAATAACGCTTTCCCTTGCGATAACTATGCACTGACCGTGTCATTGCCCAGCGGATACGTCGCGGCACATCCGAACTCAGGCATCAAACTCACGATGTCGTGGACCGACACCGGCAGTCACCAGTCAGACTATGATCTTTATGTTTACAACGGAGTTGTTGGAGATCTGGGCGGCAATCAACCGGCAGATCATCAAGGGACAAGTGGCACTAATCCCGAAGTTGCCATCATCAACCCTTTGCAAGATGGCACTCACGAGTTTTCAGTCAAGATAGTTCCCTTCGTTCCTACTCAGGAAGTGGTGCACGTAGGAATCGAGTTGTTACCCGGCTCTGGCCCTCCGGGATCTACAGTCTTTGGTACAGCCGATCCGACCACCCCTGGCGTTCCACGCTATCAGACTTTCGTTGCGCCCTCCGGATCTTCGGCCGAAGCCAGTCAGGGCGAATTCAATATCGGTTTTAATCCGCACACCGGTCGCATCATGTTGATGAATTTCGGTCCTGTCTGGCGGCTGACTCCGGGAGAGGTGCAGACGCCCAGCAAGCCGGAATGCTGCGAAGGACTTTGGGAAGATAAATCTGCAAACAGTACCAACATCGGTGTCGACCCAATCCTTTGGACGGACCAAAGGACCGGGCGCACTCTCATTTCGAATTCCACTGCCGGCGCGAACGCCGTTTACGCATACAGCGACACTGATGGCGACTCATGGGTAGAAGGCGGTTTTGCTCCACCCAACGGAGGCGCAGATCACGAGACTCTGGGTTCCGGGCCATATCCGAAGGTTGCGGGTCTGCCTAATCCGCTGGGGAATCAGGCAAACCAAGGTCAGGCTGTCTACTATTGCTCGCAGGCCATCGTGGGACCTGCCGCTTGTCAGCGCAGTGATACGCTCGGCGACACCTATGGTCCGGGCGTGTTGGCGTACCAGGGCAACGGTCTAACGCAATGTCACGGTCTGCATGGTCACGTTCGAGTTGCGCCGGATGGCAGCGTTTGGCTGCCGGTCAACCACTGCGGCGGCGCGCAGGGTGGCGCAGTCAGCACTGATGCGGGCGTGACGTGGAAAGAGTTCATCGTCAACGGCAGCGTCTCGCAGCAGGAAGGCGCAGATCCTTCGATCGCGATCGATTCAGACAGCACGGTTTACTACGCCTACGTGAACAATCAGCCGGTCGGGGCCGGCAATCCTCCCGAGGGTCACGCCCACGTGAAGGTCAGTCACGATCACGGTGTGACCTGGACCAATGATTTCGATCTCGGCGCATTTCACGGCATAAAGAACGCAGTGGAGATCGAGGTGGTGGGCGGCAGCTCTGGCCGTGCAGCGGTAGGTTTTCTTGGCACCAACGTAAACGGTGACTATCAAGCGAATAGTTTTCCAGGCAAATGGTATGTGTTCATAGCCACGACCTACGACGGCGGTGTGACCTGGAAGACGGTAAACGCCACGCCGAATGATCCCGTTCAGAGTATGACGGGAGTCTGGCAGCAAGGCGGCGGCCATGACGATCGCAACCTGCTCGATTTCAACGAGATTACGGTGGACAACAGAGGCCGCGTGCTCTATGGCTACAGCGATGGCTGTGTGAGCGAAAAATGTATTGCCGGCACAGGACCGAATGACTTCACCGCGAACATGCGCGTGGCTCGACAGTCCGGTGGCAAGAGTCTGTTCGCTTTCATGGACGGCACGGCGGACACGACGAGTGCCACAGCTCCGAAACCCGCTTGCCTTTCCGGCGTGCGCGATCCTCTGGCTGCGCATTTGATCTGGAAGGCGCCCGACAACCGCGGCGCAGATATTGCCAACTATCAGATCTTTCGCGGGACTGCGCCTGGCAACGAAGTGCTACTAGGTCAGACCGGAATCGCCAAAACGAGCTTCAACGATACGACCGCGGATCCTTCCGTTGCGCACTACTACTACGTCGTCAAAGCGATCAATGCTGCCGGCACCGGCGATCAAAGCAACGAGATTGACTTGACGGTTACTCCGCTGCCAATCCCCGAAGACATTTGCAAGGCGCCTGGTCTAACTAAACTGACGGACCCGGCAGGTGACAATCATGCGGTCCTGGGTCTGGTGGGTCCGGCGCCTCCGGGAACGGATCTGCTTTCCCTTCAAGTCGCGCAGCCTTTCGCCGCGGACGGTGTGCCCAAATTGATGTTCACCATCAACACGGACGCGGGCCAGGCGGTGCAACCGCCGGGATCATCCTGGTATGCGGTGGTGAAGATACCGGGGCCTGAACCGACCGATTCAAGCTCAACCGCACAATTTCATTACCGTGGCGTGCACATGACCTGGAATGGTCCGACGCCCACATTCGAGATTTACATCCCCGGCGCTAACAGCGTCGGCGACGTTGATGGCCGCTTTGTCGATACCGTGGTTGGACCTGCGGAAGCGACCAGCAGCTACGCATCGCCGTTCAATCAGGTAGTGATCGTGGTCAAAGCCAGCGACCTCGGCCTGAGTCCCGGCAGCACCATCGCTGGATTCATTTCAGGCGTGTCCCAAACCGCAGCGAATGCAGCTACCGAGCTCATCGACCAAATGCCTAGCGATCTCAGCTTCAAAGAGTCGTACACGGTTAACAACAATTCTGCTTGCGGGTCTTCATCGCCAACACCGACCCCTACTCCGACTCCTACTCCGACGCCCACACCAACGCCGACGCCAACGCCAACGCCGACGCCAACCCCGGCATCGACTCTATCTGTCGGCAGTCCACCGGTCACTTTTGGTGGTGGTCCTTTCGTTAATCCGAATCCAACTGATCAAGTTGATGGTGTGCCGACCTGCAATGCGGCGCTGCCGTGCAGCGATACAGTCTTGAACGTCGATGTACCGGCCGGCTATGACAATCAGAACTACGTTAAGGTCCAGGTCAACTGGACGAATCCAGGCGCGCAATTCGATCTGTTCGTGTACACATTGAACGGCGACGGCTCGCTCGGAAAACTGCAGGCGGCAAACTTTTTTGCCGTCAATCCCGACGTAGTCACGATCGCGGCGGTGTCCGGAAAATATCTATTGCGGGTTTCGCCCACGATTCCGCTCGGCGATAGCTACACCGGCAAAGCGACTCTGGAACAAAAGGTCGGACCGGCTGCGCAAGGCGGCCTCAGCACGCCGACGTTCCAGAATTTCCAGGCGCCATCCAGCCTGGGCAATGGTTCAGGCGAGCCATCAATTGGCGTAGCTCTGGCCACCGCGGAAAATCCACAAGGCCGCGCGATGTATCAGTCAGGTACTCAGATGTTGCGCGTCACCTTCAATGACAGCGCGTCTCCAGCGCAGGCGCTTTGGGAAAGCAAGAGCGCACCCAATGCCACGGGCTCTCTGGATCCGATCCTGTTTACGGATCGTCAAACCGGCCGCACTTTTACGTCGCAACTCGCGGGCGCGTGCAGCAAGGCTGCGTATACTGACACGGCCGCACCCTTCAATGACGGCGACGTGTGGGCGCCAAGCCAGGGTTGCGGATTCCCTGCGGGCATCGACCACCAAACAATGGGTGGCGGGCCGTTGCATGCTCCTTTGACGACCGGAGCCGCTTATCCAAACGGTGTCTATTACTGTTCGCAATATGGAACGCAGGCCGCCGCTTGTGCAATCAGCATCGATGGCGGATTGACGTTTGGTCCCGCGATTCCCATCTACACGGTAAGTTGTTTCGGCATTCATGGACACGTGAAGGTCGCGCCCGATGGAACAGTCTACGTGCCGGACAGTGATTGTTCGTCAGCCGGCGCGCAAACGATTGGAAATTTTCCGACCGCGACGGCGAAGCAGGCCCTGGTATTTTCTGAAGACAACGGCATCACCTGGTCACAACCGCAACTGGTTCCCGATAGCAATCCGGCGCCCGGCATTGTCGATCCATCGATCGGCATCGGCGCGAACGGGACGATCTACTACGGTTATGCCAACAGCAACGGCGCGCCGTCGGTCGCCGTAGGTCATCTGGATAAGACGAATCACAAAATCGTCTGGAGCCCGAGCCAGGACGTAGGCACGCCGTTCGGAATCAAGAACCTCACCTTCCCGGCCATGGTGGCGGGTGATGACGACCGGGCCGCGTTCGCTTTCATGGGAACGCCTACTGGTGGTTACTATCAGGACTACACTAACTTCTCAAACAACACCGGCTTCCCCGGCGTCTGGCACCTTTATGTTGCTTACACCTATGACAGTGGCAACAACTGGGTAACGGTTGACGTGACGCCAAGCGATCCGGTCCAACGCGGATCGATCTGCAACTCAGGAACGGTCATTTGCGGCCGCGTTCCGGACGATCGTAACCTGCTCGACTTCATGGACGCGACAGTCGATCACCAGGGACGTGTGCTGGTTGCTTATCCGGACGGTTGTATCACTCAGGCATGCATTCAGGGTGGCGCGAACGACTATACAAAGAAAGCGACGATCGCGCGACAATCGGGAGGGCTGGGACTCTTTAAGGCCTTCGACGCCGGCATCCCCACGCCAACGCCAACTCCGACACCAACGCCGACGCCAACACCAACTCCAACGCCAACTCCGACTCCAACGCCCACTCCAACTCCAACGCCGACGCCAACTCCTTGCGATCACGCCGGGACTTTAACGCCTTCAAGCGGAGTTCTGAATTACTGCGGCGGACCATTCTCTGTTTCCAATCCATCATCGCCCTTGGGGAACACTCCGCCGGCGTGCGCGTCAGGTCTGTGCGATCAATACGCGTTAAGCGTTACGGTTCCGACAACGGATACCAACAGCTATCAGGTTAAGGTCACTCTTGGTTGGACCAACAGCCAATCTACGACCACGCAGGGAGGTTCTGCGACCGACTATGACCTCTACATCTTTCAACCTGACGAAGTAACGGGTGCTCAGGTCGCTAAGGGCGGCGGTTCGGACAATCCGGAAGTTGCTACTTTCCGCGCCAGCGTGGGAACAAAGACATACACGATCTACGTCGTTCCGTACGACGTACAACCTGACGTTCCTTTCCACGCGACGATCGCATTGACTCAGGCCCCAATTGTACCGGAAGAGTCTGCGCCAACGGCTTCGGCTGTCGGGCCGCGGTATCACGAATACACGCCGCCTTCGGCCGTGGGTGAAAACTCAGGCGAGCCGTCTATCGGCTACAATCTGACTTCTCATCACGCGATGTTTCTCGCGGGCTTGCAAACCTTGCAGGTCACCTTCCCGGAGAGAATCGATCCGATGGGATCGGTTCCGGAAGCCGGACTGGCAAGTTGGAAAGACGTCTCTTACGTTTGGACGAAGACGAGATCGCTGGATCCAATCCTATTCACCGATCAACGCACCGGTCGCACGTTCGTTTCGCAATTGAACAGCGAAGGCGCCGGACCGGCGCTGGTCGGGCTAAACAGTCTGATGGCTTACAGCGACGACGATGGCGCGACATGGACGCCGGCGCAAGTCAATCCACCGGACGGCAGCAACGATCACCAGACGGTAGGCGCTGGGCCGTATCCGGCTTCCGTGCCGCTGGGCAACGACATTAACAAAGGTGACGCTGTTTACTACTGTGGCCAATCAGGAAACGTTCTGGTGGCTGCCTCTACCGCGTTCTGTTCACGCAGCGATGACGGTGGATTGAACTTCGGCAAGTCGGTGCCAATCTACGCCGGCGCTACCGGAGTGAATGGACCTACTTGCAGCCAAATGATCCACGGTCACGTTAAGGTTGCACCCGACGGCACTGTCTATGTTCCGAATGCTCAATGCGGAGGACAGCAGGGTATTGCTGTCTCAACGGACGCAGGCATCACCTGGACCGTGCGCACGATCCCGGACAGTCTGCCCGGCAACGGAGGTATGGATCCATCCGTAGGTATCGCCAGCGATAACACCGTGTACTTCGCGTATACCGGCGCCGTACCCGGTGGTAATGAGACCGACGCCCACGTTTTTGTGGCAGTAAGCAAAGACCGTGGTGAACACTGGACCAAGTCATTCGATGTAGGCGCGAGCTGGGGAATCAGCAACGCAGCTTTCCCGTCGGCAGTTGCGGGCGATCCTGAGCGAGCGGCGGTCGTTTTTCTCGGCACGAAGACGTCCGGTAATCATCAGGATGTCGACTTCAAGGGAACCTGGTACGGCTGGGTCGCGCACACCTTCGATGGCGGCGCGACCTGGACCACGGCGCTGGCCACTCCAAATGGACCAGTACAGCGCAATGCCTGTATCTGGAACGGCGGCGGCAACAATCCGTGCCGCAACCTGCTCGACTTCAATGATGTGACGATGGATGAAAACGGGCACGTGCTTTTCGCTTTCGCCGATGGCTGTATTGACGGTTGTGAATCGGGAGGAGCGAACACCTACAGCTCGAAGGCGACCATCGCCCGCCAGTCCGGCGGTCCGGGACTGCTGGCACAATTTGATCCTGCTGAACCGAGGCGGGCCCAACGTCCGTTCCTCTCGGGACGGCGTGATGACATGGCCGCTTACCTGCAATGGGCCGCGCCTGATCCAGGGGGATCCGCGATCGGGCTTTATAAGATTTATCGTGGCACTATCCCGGGCAATGAAGTCTATATTGGCAAGACAACCGGCGACGACACGGATTTCGTCGATCGCAGCGCCAATCCTGCTGTGGCAAGTTACAGCTACAAGGTGACAGCCGTGAACGCGGTCGGCGAGGGTCTGCCCAGCAACATCGTTTCACTGGTAGTCAAACCACGTCTGGAAACAGAAGGCGCCTGCACCATGCCCGGCGTCACAGCGATTATGGATCCGGTGGGCGACGAGTCCGACGGATTGCCACAGCACGACATTACTTCCGCCTCGATGGCCGAGCCGCAGGACATGCCGGACAAATTAGTCTTCACCATCAAGGTCGTGGATCTTTCGACCGTTCCGTCTGGGTGGCGCTGGGCAGTACGCTTCGGCGCACCGCAAAATCCGCCTGACGCGACGGGTTTAGGACCACAGGAAGACTGGTTCGTTTCAATGGTGACTTCAGATGGCGCAGCCCCGACCTTTACCTATGGCAGTTCGGGCGTGTTCCAGGTCAGCCGCATTTTCACCACGATTGGTAATCTCGATGCGGCAAGTAAAGCCAACGCTGACGGCACAATCACTTTGGTGCTGCCGAAATCGGCAATCGGTAATCCGACTCCTGGCCAAGCCATCACCGGCATGCTGGGCAGCGTACGCGCGACCCCGCCTTCAACCGTACCGGCATCGGGCGGCACCAACGAGACCATCCCGGACAGCACCGGGGGGGGCAGCTACACGCTTCGCCCGGCAAACCTTTGCCTATCAAACGCGGCGCCGTTAGCGCGCATTACGGCCGACCGAGACCACGGAGACAAGCCGCTTACCGTGCAATTTGACGGTAGCGGTTCTTCCGATGCAGATTCGATTGACACGATCGCCAGCTACACCTTCAACTTTGGTGACGGCGGTGACGATTTCACTCAAGCTGCGCCCGTCACTGTCCACACTTTTACCGAACCCGGCGAATACGAAGTGAGAATGGTAGTACACGATTCACGCGGAAAGATCAGCGCGAATACTGCTCATTATTTGATTGAAGTGGAAGGCGCGGAACCAACGCCGACTCCAACTCCAACTCCGACGCCTACCCCGACTCCGAGTCCAACACCGACGCCTACTCCAACGCCGACGCCGACGCCTACTCCAACACCGACGCCTACTCCGACTCCAACACCGACGCCGGTTCCGTCGCCGACTCCGACTCCGATGCCGACGCCTACTCCAACGCCAACGTCGACTCCACCACCAACGCCGCCCCAAACTGCAGTGCAGTTCAGCGCCCCTGAATACTCGGCGACTGAAGGTTGCGTGCAGACCTTGATTACAATCAACCGATCAGGACAGATCGACGGCACCACGACAGCTCGCTTCTTCGCCGAGAACGGCACCGCAACGCAGCGCGGCGATTTTACTTTCGCGGCCCGCATTATCCGTTTCGCTCCGGGCGAAACCACCAAGCAGGTTCCGGTGTTGATTACCGATGATGCTTATGCGGAGGGAATGGAAACCGCGACGCTGAGATTGGCCGACGTCAGGGGCGGCTCGCTGGGCCCGCTGCCCGCGGCCACGCTGCAAATAAACGATAACGACTTAGTGGACGGTTCCGTAAATCCGATCGACGATCCGGCCAACTTTGTCGGCGAGCACTACCACGACTTCCTGAATCGCCAGAGCGACCCGGACGGACAAGCGTTCTGGACGAGGGAGCTAACCGCCTGCGGCAGCGACCAGCAATGCATCGAGGCCAAGCGCGTTAACGTCTCAGCGGCCTTTTATCTCTCGATTGAGTTTCAGCAGACGGGCTATCTCGTCGAACGAATTTACAAAGCTTCGTACGGAGATGCTCAGTCAGCCTCGACGTGGAACGGGCTGCATCAACTGGCGGTGCCCGTCATTCGACTTGAGGAGTTCCTGCCCGACACGCAGCAAATCGGGGAAGGAGTGACGGTGGGAAAACCTGGTTGGGAGCAGGCGCTGGAAAACAACATTCGGGCTTTCACCGAAGACTTTGCGCAACGCTCGAGATTCATGTCCGCTTTTCCGTCTACGCTGACGCCGGCAGAATTTGTCGACCAGCTCAATCGGAATGCGGGTAATCCGTTGTCATCGGCCGAGCGTGATCAATTGGTAAACGATCTCTCGACGGGGGCCAAGACCCGTGCTCAGATATTGCGAGCGGTCGCTGAAGATCCCGATCTGGCCCAGGCGGAATTCAATCGTGCCTTTGTGCTGATGCAGTTCTTCGGCTATCTGCGGCGTAATCCTAACAATGCTCCGGACTCGGATTACACGGGGTATGATTTCTGGCTCAGCAAACTCAACAACTTTAGCGGCAACTTCGTCAACGCTGAAATGGTCAAGGCGTTTATCAGTTCGGCTGAGTATCGCGAGCGTTTCCAGGGTGGAACCACTCGCGGCGATCAACTCAGCTCAGTAACTATGCCGCCACCACCTGGATGGAAGGAAACCATCGCCAGGTCGCTCAGTTTTTCTTTCACCCCTGCGCTGGTGCGGGCGTTTGTGCCCGGTTAGAAATCGACAGCCAGGTTAGACATAAAGTCATTACCGGAGAGTGGTGCCTTGATCTAACGGCGTATAGAGTACCAACTTTAGTTGGGTTCTTTCTTGCTTAAAGGAATGCCCGACTAAAGTCGGTACTCTGTACGCCGCTTATCAAAGTAGGGTCCTACCGTCTTAGCAGTAGCGATCGGGTCGCAACGGGCGGCCCGACCTCGGATCGGGACGAGGGGACTGAGTCGCCAACCCGAAGCATCGCGATACTGACCCTCATTCCTGCACAGCTTTTAAAACGATTGCATTTCTATTGCCGACCCTCCTCAAGCCTCTTCTCAAGCTTTACTCAAGGATTCCTCAAGGCCGCTTCCTTATCCTGCTAAGCGTTCCAGTGAAGTTTCTGATTTCTCTTTGAAACACCTGAGGAGGTCCGTCATGTTTCGATTTCTGCGATTTGCCGCCCTGGCCGTGTTATCGATTCTCGCATTCGCCATACCGTTTTTGAAATCGGCAGCCGTCAGCGGCGGAAACATTTCGGTGATCGTCGAGTTGCGCGACGATCCCGGCGCCGTCTATGCCGCAAAAGCAAAGCAGACTGGTGCTGCGGTGTCCGCAGATCAGTTGCAAGCTTACCGGGCCGGCTTAACAACCTCGCAGAATCAGTTTCTGGCAACGCTCAAAAGCAGTGGTGCGGCCTTTCAGGTGAAATCAGCCAACGTTCCTAACTCCACCGGCGGAACTACTCCGGTCAATATTCGTTACACGCTGGTCTTCAACGGTTTGGCACTCAGCGTTCCGTCATCGTCGATCCAAACTATCAAAGCGATGCCCCAGGTAAAAGCGGTGCATCCCGACACGGCTCTGCAGGTTCTGCTCGAGAAGAGCGTCGATTACATTCGCGCGCCGGAAGTCTACGGAAAATTCCAGGAACTGACACCGTTCGATACCTTCAATGAAGGTTATGAAGGCCAGGGCGTCAAGGTCGCCGTGATCGACACGGGCGTCGACTGGAGCCACCCGATGTTTGGAGGCGATCCCACACCGCCACGTCTCGGAGTTGATCCAACGGTTGCCGCGGTCGGCACAAACCAAAAAGTTATTTATTACATGTCGTTCCTGGGCGGACTCATCGATGATTTCGGTCACGGCTCGCACACGTCCGCGGACATAGCCGGTTACCTTGGTATGGCGCCTGGTGCGGATGGCATTCCCGGCACCGCGGATGATGTCAGAATTCACGGCGTTGCACCCCAGGCGAGACTGATGGATTACAAAGCCTGCGATGCTGCCGGCAGTTGTCTCAGCTCGGACATCCTGATGAGCATCGAGGATTCGGTTTCACCGGTGACGGTGACCGGTTTTCCCAAACCAATCGCCAATGTAATCAACCTGAGTCTGGGTGGCGTCGGAGGACCTGACAGCGCTTCATCCGTCGCCTGCGACAATGCCGCCTTGCTCGGAACGATTGTCGTCGCATCAGCCGGAAATTCCGGTTCGACTTTGGCCTCTCTCGGCGCTCCAGCCGCCGGCCGTCGCGTGATCGCGGTGGGCGCGAACACAGACCCGGCCAGCACCTGGCCGGTCGATGTACTCGATCCATCATCGGTAGATCCGAATTCAACTGGCCCCATTGTGCCCGCGAAGAACCTGCCGTTGGCTTCCGGCCAACGCAGCGGTCTCAAGATTTTCCCAATGGCTGGAACTCCGAATCCGCCGCAGGACTCGCTGGCCCAATATTACGTCTTCGTGCGCAACGGTCAGACGATTGACGAATATCCAATAAATGTGCGCGGTCGAATCGCGCTGGTGAAAATCTCAAGTCCGCGCGCTACGACCTCGTACGCCTATGCACAGATCGCCAACAATGCCGCCGCGGCCGGAGCCGTGGCGGTCTTGTTGGTTTCCAATGTTGATAGCCCGACCGCGGTCAGGTCGACGATTCCAGCGGCCAACATCTCGACGACTGATGGTCAATACCTGATCAGCCTCCTGCCTGGCGGGAGCAGTGGCGATCCGGCCAGCGGCACGATGTCCAACTTCCCGATTCGCTTCAATCCTTTTTTCCGATCAGGTTTCACCGGCGACATGACAGGCTTCAGCTCCCGAGGTCCAGTTGCTGGTTATGGCCAGGTTAAGCCTGACGTGACCGCGCCCGGCGCTCGCATTCTTTCGGCGACTTCAATGGTTGGAGCGCCGGCAGTTTCGATGGCCGATCCCACTCGCTATACCGCGGCTAACGGCACGAGTTTTTCAGGACCGCACGTCGCGGGAGCCGCCGCCTTAATCAAACAAGCGCATCTCGATTGGACTCCCGACATGGTGCGAACCGCGCTAATTAACACCGCGACCAATCTCCGAGACGGCAACCGAGTACCTAAAGACGATGGACCGGGAGCAGATTCAATCATCGCCCAGGGCGGTGGCTTGATCGATGTCTACCGCGCGGTAAATGCAAAAGCCCTGATGGGCGTCGCCGGAGATGGCATCAATGCTCCTGAGATTCTGGGCAGCTCCTCTTTTGGTGAAGTGCCGGTTGCAAATAACCGCATCACGCACACCGAAAACTTGACGGTCACGATCAGAGATGTCTCGGGACAGGGCGGCACCTACAACATAGGCGTGGCCAACAACCGCGACCTGCAGGTCAACGGCATTAACGTTACGACCACGCCCGCCACGGTGAGCGTGGCCGCCAATGGATCTGCTACGTTCACGGTGAACGCCGGCTTTGATGGAAACCTGATTCGCGATGCCAAAGTATCGGAGGCCATTGTCAACGGCACGTCAGTCAGCTTCATTCAAAGGCCGATGGAGATGCAATGGTATCTGACGGCTCAACGTGTCGATGGCTCAGACAGTCTGCGGATGCCCGTTTATTTCAAGCCGGTGCGTTCGTTCGCCGCGAATGTTACGACAGAGACGAGCAGCTACAGCGGAACGATCGTAGCGGGTGACACCGGCCTGGAAGCGGCTGGTGGCGCAACTTACACAGACATTCCTTTCCAGGTAGACGATCGCACTTTCAAGATTCAGGCCACGCTGAATTACGACGACACCGTTAACGGTCTGAACATGTTCCTGATCGATCCGGCCGGAAATAGAGTCGCCCGCACAATCTTCATGGACGGAGCGAGACGCTTGAGTTGGGTCGTCGATACGCCGGGCACATACACCTACCGGGTTAGTGGAAACGAGAGCGGACCTGCGTCCTTTACAGTTGAGAGCAACCTACTGAAGGGGCCGTTGCCGCCAGCACCTCAAACGATACCCGGCGATTTCACAGACTCGAGCGGAAACCACATCGACTTTGACGGCTCGATCAATTTCCAATGGAATCCACAAGGTGGTGAGCTGGGATATGAGATCGAACAACTAACTCCTGACAATCCGGACTGGCAGTTCGTCGCCGACGTCGGCGCGGGTACGACGAACTATAACTTCAACAATCTGGCGAATGGACAGTACTCGTTTCGCGTACGCGGGATACAACCGGGTCAGATCGGCAAATACGTCACGAATCCCAGCAACGCCGCCAGCATACTTGTCGATCAGCGTTCGAAGGTCGACATCACCAGTCTGGTGAGCCGGTCCCTCTTGAGCGCCACGTACACCGGCGGGGTCTTTCAACTGGATCTGTCACTGATCAGCAACTCCGCGCAGACCTATGTTCCACTCGTCGATCTCAACGTGGTAGGCATTACTTCTACCACCGGAGTCCGGGTCATCAATGCCGACAATGGTAAGAACGGCACCAGCCCCGCGAATGCCGCCCTCTTTGGTTATTCGCAAAAGATTGGTTCGGACCAGTTATTCAGTCCGAACGAAGTCACGGGTACACGTAGCCTCCGTTTCCAGGACAGCGCGGGAGAGATGTTCAACTACGACGCGGTGGTTACGGCGTATCTTTCGACGGGCGGATCGTCTTCCGGTTCCAGCTCGAGTTCAAGTTCATCAAGTTCGCAGCAATCCTCGTCCAGCAGCGATCCGTTGGCAGGTGTGCTGCAGAAGTACAACGCCGTGATGCGCTTCACGGTCAATCCACTTACCAAAACAGTGACTGTGCAACTCGTCAGCTTGAAATGACGATGCGCGCGAACTCCTGGGCCAGGCAGCCATGTATCTGCCTGGCTCAAATATTTGTTTGCAATTACGAGAGCCGGTAGTAACGCCACTTAAAGAGAAGGATTCACGCGAAGAAAGACTCTGGTTCCCGGTAGCCACAAAAGGAGATTCGGAAATGTTGAGCAAGCCAGCAAACGCACGCAAAGTTTCGACCATCATGCGCTCGAGATACGCTCTCGCCGCGCTGCTTTGTTTGTTGGTGGTAGTTGCGGTGGTGGTGGTTATTCCGATCACGCGCGGCGCCAACCCCGTGGCGGGAACGGTCTCTGAAGGGAACCCCAGAGTTACCTGGGCGGGACAAGTCAAAGCGCCGACCGGCGACTCGAATTGCGGCTCGGCGAACAACGCCGGCTGCGACAACTTCCGAATTGACTTCCAACCTCCTTCGTCCGGCTACGGACCTTATCTGCTTGAAATTAAGTTGCAGCCGCAGGGTGACTGGGACATGCAGGTCTATGGTCCCAACGGTAATCTTCTGGATGGATCGGGAAATAGCCCGGGCGCGCTGGAAATCGTCACTCTGATCAATCCCGCCGCGGGCAGTTATTCGGTGGCGGCAGCGCCATTCGCGCCGCTGGTCGGCGCCGACGGCAACAGTTACGCAGCCAGTGCCGAACTCAAACACTACGTAGTTAACACTGCAGCCCAGGGACCAGATACCAATATCAGCTATCACAATTTCGCCGCGACCGGAAACCTTGGCAACACTGCGGGCGAGCCTTCGATCGGGGTCAACTGGAAGACGGGAAAGGCGATGTTCATCGCCCTCGAGCAAATTCTGCGGGTGACCTTTAACGACTCCACGATTCCAGCCCGCGCAACCTGGGAAGACAAGAGCTTTTTATTGACCAACCAGATCACGATGGATCCAATTCTGTTCACCGATCGAACAACCGGCCGCACGATTGTTTCCCAATTGGTAACTCCGGCGGCCGCGAACAGTCTGGCGGTTCTAACCGATGGTTGCAGCCTGTCTGCCTATACCGACGATGACGGAGACACCTGGGTTCCCGACGAAGGCTGTGGTCCGCCCAGCGGCGCCGACCACCAATCGGTCGGCGGTGGACCATTCGCTGATCCCCTTCCCCGTGAAGTGCCCGCGCCCGCGCCCGCGTATGCGCACGCGGTCTATTACTGTGCCCAGTCGGGCGTTACTGCCTACTGCTCGCGCAGCGATAATGGCGGTCTGTCCTATGGTCCCGGGGTGCCGATCTATACCAGTGAGTGCAGCGGTTTGCATGGACATCCGATGGTTGCTCCTGATGGAACTGTTTACGTTCCTAACCGAAGCTGCGGCGGAAAGCAGGGCGTAGTTGTGTCCGAGAATAACGGCGTAACCTGGAGCGTCCGCACAGTTCCAGACAGTATTCAAGGGGCCATGGATCCCGGCGTCGGTATTGGCGCCGGCGGTACTGTTTATTTCGGATATCAGAACGGAGACGGGCGGTCGGACGTCGCCGTTTCTCATGACAAGGGTTTTACCTGGACGCAGAGCAAGGATATTGGCGCTGCCTTTGGGATCAACAACTCAGCGTTTCCGCGCGTACTCGCGGGCGATGACGATCGTGCGGCTTTCGCTTTTCTTGGTACGCCGACAGCGGGACCTTTCCAGGCTGCGACCTTCCCCGGCGAATGGCATCTTTACATTGCTCATACATTCGATTCAGGACTGACGTGGACCACGATCGACGCCACGCCCACCGATCCAGTGCAGCGTGGTTGCATCTGGATGCAGGGCGGAAGCAATCCGTGCCGCAATTTGCTCGACTTCATGGGATCGGCTGTTGATAAAGAAGGACGTGTACTCATCGGTTACGCGGATGGTTGCATTAACTGCACGGATCCGTCCGGCTCGCACGCGAGTAAGGCCACCATTGCGCGACAAGTAAATGGAAAGCGTCTATTCGCCGCCTACGATCCAATCGGCAGCCCCTCACCGACGCCAACGGCGACGCCAACTCCAACACCTATCCCGCAATCGGCTTGCGCCGTGCCAGGAGTTTCCCTGATTACCGATCCCGCTGGCGACACAGGTTTGGGCAGTGTGCCCACTGTCCCCGGTACGCCGGCGCAAGACATTACGGAAGTCCTCGTCGCTGAGCCGAATCAAACAGACGGCGTCAGCAGACTGGCTTTCACAATGCGCGTCGCAGACTTGACGGCACTGCCCACAAACGGCATGTGGCGCATGTTCTTCACCATTGGAGGGACCACATATTTTGTCGGAGCATTTAATGATCCAGTGGCCGGCGGCATGCAGTACAACTACGGAACGTCGGGCACTGTCACCACTACGCTCGGCGCCGCTGATAGCGGGTCGCTTGATGTTGCCAATAAGACGATCACTATCTTCGTAGCCAACAGCAAAATCGGAAATCCAGTAGCGGGTAGCGTACTTACCGGCATTTATGGAAGAACGCAAACACTCGTCGGCGCCGGAGTCGCGGGTGGCGCAACGCCGTCTCATGACCTGGCGCCAAATACTGCGCCAACCTCCGGCATGTCTGATTACACGCTGGCCGGCAACCAACCCTGTAACGTGGCGACACCTACGCCGACGCCGAATGCATCGCCAACGCCGACACCCACTCCAACGCCGACACCTGTTCCGACACCTACGCCGACAGGCGGGCCTTCTTGTGCCGTTCCTGGCCCAACTGTGGTAACCGACGCCAGCGGTGATCAGTTACCGGCGGTGGGCTCTACTAAACATGACATACAAAAAGTCTCCATCGCGGAACCCTTCTCCGGTCCCGGCGTAGACCAGCTCGTATTCACCATCAAGGTTGCCGACCTTAACGGTACTCTGCCGGCGAATACGCAGTGGAAGGTTTACTTCAACGGAGCGGATGGGCTGCTGTATTGGATCGCTATGCTGACCGATGGCAACTCCGCAGTCAGCTACGCGTATGGAACCAGTGCCAACAATCTGGATACGACTGTTGGTGCTCCCGATGGCGGTTCGAATACTGCCGACGGTACGATCACGATCACGATTGCAAACGGTCGAGTGGGTAATCCCACAGTTGGCCAAAGTCTGACCAACGTCAACGCCGTTGCCTACATGCTTGTCGGAATCGTGCTCCTGGACATCGATGATACGACCAGTGGAACTTACACTCTGGTGGGCAATGCGTCATGTGCAGGCGGAGGGCCGAATCCCACGCCGACACCAACTCCAAGCTCAACGCCAACTCCTACACCGCCGCCTCCCGGCACGCCGCAATACACAAACTACTATCCTCCCGCGGGTGTCGCCGAAGATTTCGGTGAGCCTTCGATAGGATCAAACTGGAAAACTGGCAAGGTCATGTTCTTCGGTGGGTTTTCAACGTACGCGTTGCGCGTCGGCTTCAACGATTCGACATCGCCGGCGACAGCCACATGGGACCAGACGCCTTTAGTGGTGGCTGGTACTCCGCGCGCCGTTGGCGATCCGATTCTGTTTACGGATCGCGATACGGGCCGCACATTTGTCTCGCAGTTGTTTGGCGCAACGCCTTTCAATGGAATGGATTTCACCGACGACGACGGTGCTACCTATTTGCCCAGCCAGGGTTCAGGTATCGGCAGCGGAGTTGATCACCAGACAATCGGCGGCGGGCCATTCCACGCGCCGATTCCGACGGGAGCTACTTACCCGCACTCGGTCTACTACTGCGCGCAAGACGCGCTGAATAGCTCGGGCACCGGCGTCGCCAATTGCGCTCTGAGCATCGATGGTGGCCTGACCTTTGGACCGGCCATACCAGTCTACGCTCTGGCCTACAACCAGTGTTTCCCGCTTCATGGTCATATCAAGGTGGGACCAGATGGAACCGCTTACCTGCCCGACAGAGGATGCGGCGGAGGCGCAGGCATGGTCGTCTCTGAAGACAACGGCATCACCTGGACGGCACGCACAATTCCCGGCTCCTCAATTGGATCGAGTGACGCGTCGGTCGGCATCGCGACTGACGGCACTGTGTTCCTCGGTTACCAGGGAGCAGACGGTCATCCGCGTATCGCCGTCACCCACGACAAAGGCCTGACGTGGATCAACCACACTGATGTGGGCGCGCAGCTTGGCCTTCAGAACGGCATTTTCCCGGCGGTCGTAGCCGGCGATGGCGGCATGGATACGGGCCGGGCAGCATTTGCTTTCTACGGCAGCACGGGCGGAGGAGATCAAGATAGTCCGGCTTTCCGCGGCGAGTGGTACCTGTACGTCTCTTCAACTTTCGACGGTGGGAAAACCTGGAAGACAGTAAACGCGACACCGGGTGATCCAATGCAGAGAGATGGTATCTGCACGCGCGGATTCCAGGGCTGCTCTGTCCCGCGCAACCTTTTGGACTTCTTTGACGCCACCGTCGATAAAGAAGGACGCGTAGTAGTCGGGTATCAGGACGGCTGTATGGGTTCCTGTGTTCAGAGCGGACCGAACTCGAATACCAAAAAGGGGGTGATCGCGCGGCAGAGCGGCGGCATGCGAATGTTTGCCGCAGATGATCCGAACCCGACGCCGACACCTACTCCGACACCGACGCCAACGCCTACTCCGACACCGACGCCGACACCGACGCCGACACCAACGCCGACACCGACGCCGACACCAACACCCGCGGGAGTGCAACCAGCACCGGTCGATTCAGGTCCGAAGATTGGTTATCAAAACTTCGAGGCGCCGGGCATCCTGACCAACGTTACCTCGAGTAGCCAGGGACCGGCCGCGAAGACAGTTGAATACCTCGGACACGACGCAGGTGAGCCTTCTGTCGGGAACAACTGGAAGTCTGGTGTGATGAGCTACCAGTCTGATCTGCAGACCTTGTTCATTACCTTCAATGACAGTTGTCCATCGAATGGTCAGGCGGCGACATGGGTGAACCGTCCGGCGCCAACTTCGCAGTTCGTCGATTCGGACCCGATCGGATTTACCGATCGATATACCGGACGAACCTTTGCCGGCGAGCTAACGTTGACTTCGCCGACGTGCAAGACATCGTTCACGGACGACGATGGTCAAACCTGGATACCAACTCAGGGTAGCGGGCTGGGTTCGAGCGTTGACCACCAAACAATCGGCGGAGGTCCATTCCACGCGCCGTTGACTCGACCGACTAACGTCCCGGGACTGTATCCGGACGCGATCTATTACTGCTCCCAGTTACCGCATGAGGCTTGCGCGAGAAGCGATAACGGCGGGGCAACCTACGGTCCGATAGTGGAAGTCGATCCCGTCGCGGATGCACACTGCGGCGGTCTGCACGGTCACGTCAAAGTTGCGCCTGACGGTTCGGTATATCTGCCGTTCAATTACTGCGACGGTCAGGGAGCGACGATCGTGTCACAGGACAACGGCGTCACCTGGACGATTCGGCACGTTCCCAACACGATCACCGGACAGAGCGATCCGGCGGTTGGCATCGATAACAACGGTCGCGCGTACTTTGTAATGTCTAGTGCGATCGGCGATGGCTCGCAAGCGATTGTCGCCACCTCGGATAATGGGGGCCAGACCTGGCAGAACGTGTATGACGTGGGCGCCGCGTATGGATTAAAGAACATCGCGTATCCAGCGGCGGTCGCTGCTGATCCGGGTCGCGCGGCAGTTGCCTTCTACGGAACAACTACCACCGGCAATCTGTCGGCGAATGGCTTCCGAGGCGTCTGGCATCTCTATGTTGCTGAGACCTTCGACGGAGGTCAGTCCTGGACGACGACCGATGCCACGCCGAATGCGCCCATGCAACGCGGATGCATTTGGACAGGCGGCGGCGCCAACATCTGTCGCAATCTGCTCGACTTCTTTGATATCACTGTCGATCGAGAAGGCCGAGTCGAGGTCGGCTACGTGAACGGTTGCGCCGGCGGTAATTGTGCCCAGGCATCGTCAAATGCTACTGGGAACGGCTACACCGCGACGGCAACGATCGCGCGGCAGTCCAGCGGACGAAGACTGGTCGCTGCTTTTGATCCGCCGAATGCAATGAATGCCACGTCCGCGCCTGGTATGCCGTCAGTAACGACACGACGCGTTGGCAACGTGGTTCATCTGGGCTGGTCTGAAGCCGACACCGGCAACTCGGCCATCCTTAATTACAAAATCATGAGAAGCACAGCCAGCGGTGCTGAGACTCTGCTCACGACTGTATCGGGAACTCAGACGAGTTACGACGATACGACGGCAACCGACACGAGTAAGACCTACTACTACAAAGTGCTCGCGTCGAACGCAGTCGGCACATCGTGCGCCGCGAACGAGGTTGCTGCGCCGTACCTGGGTGATACTTGCGGCGGTCTGATCCTGCAACGCAACGATCCGAGTCACCCAGAGAGTCTGCTGGCCGGTCAGAACCCGTCGCTGGCGATCGATTACGTCGCCGCGGGAGAGCCTTCCGGCACGAACAATCTGATGTTTCGCATGAAGGTCTCGAGCCTGGCGAGCGTGCCTGCCAATAGCAGATGGCGGATCGTTTGGAATTCGGAAACGGCGCCGGGTCAGCAGTGGTACGTCGGTATGCGCAGCGATGCGAGCAGTAATGTCTCCTTTGAATATGGAAGCGTCGCCACCGCAGTAGTCGGTCTGGTGATTGGGGTGCCAACAGAAACAAACCGTGGGACGATCAACGGCACCTTTGGCCCGGATGGCACCATCACGATGTTCGTTCCGAAGAATTTGGTCGGAAGTCCGCAGCCCGGTGACTTACTCGGCGCAGTGAATGGCCGAACCTTCACCGGCGACACGTCGCAGACTAACACGCTGGAACGTTCGACCCTCCTGATCGATCACACGTTCGTCAAAGCGCAGAGAGACAATGGCTCTCCAGCGGCGACTTACACAGTGGTAGGCAACATCGACTGCTCAGCCTTTATCGAGCAGAACGTAAATTCGCTGGTAAGTCTGCAAGCGAGCAACCCCGGGTCTGCATCAGGGTTAAGCTCTTTCAACTTGAACATCAAGAACACGTCTACCCAAACGATCTTTACTCCGTTGCGAGTTGAAGTCGCACAACTGACTTCGCCTTCAGGCAAGGTCAAGGTAAACAACGCCGACAACGACGGGGTAGGAGTGGGAGCGAACTGGGATTACAGCAACACCGTGGGCATAGACAACATCTTGTCGGCGGCTGAAGTTTCCGGAGTTCGCACTCTGAAATTCAATAACTCGGGCAACGAGGCTTTCACGGTGACGTTCAACGTCATCGGCAACCTGGCTCGTCCGTCGGGCGGCAGCTCGTCGAGCAGCAGTTCATCCGGCGGCGGCGGAAGCGGTGGGACATCATCCGCATCCAGCCCAACCAGCACGATCACGAATATGGTCTTCAGCGTTACGTACAACCCGTTGCTCAATACGCTGAAGTGGCAGTTGATAAAACAGTGAGGACGCTTGAGTCCGAAACCGCCTGCGGTAGCGGGCGGTTAATCTGAAGCAAAGGTAATTCTTGAGGAGACTCTGCCCGGCGTTCCCTGGTCAACCGTCCGCTACCGCAGGCGGCTTCGGACTTCGGGGTCCCGAGACTTCGCGGCATTTCGCCGCTGGTTTCTCTCACCCCAACTTGAACGCCTCTCCGAGGATGTGAGACTCGGAGAGGCGGTTTTTTTGAAGAGGTCGAAGAGGTCAAAAAGCTTTTGACCCGCGACCCGAAGGATGCTAGATTCAACTCGCTCAACCCCCCTCGGAAGAACTGAAAAAACAATCCCCCAAGCGGCTCGTTCAGTATTTGATCCTGGTGACGAATGATCCTACTGCTTCTGCGGCAGGATTGTCGGCGGTAGTCGTTTCGATTCTTGCAATCAGGTTTTGATTCGAATGGTTAATTCTAGCGTTCGTCGCAGGACTACGAGCCTCAAGTTTTCCTCAACCCCCTGGTACTAAACTGAGGGAAATCAAAAAGGTCGGCATTTCTCCCCATTACGTTGGCCATCGCGGACGCTCGCGACGCGTAACAGGCATCGCTGTTTACCAGGAGGCTCTTATGAACAAAATGATTCGATCATATAGAAACACCCGCACCTACTGGGTTCTGTTCTTCTGTCTTGCGCTGGGGCTTCTGGTGTCAGCCAGCGCCCTTTTCCGCGGACGGGCGGCAACTCCGGCGAACGGAACCATGACAACGGCGGGCCCACTAAGTCCCTGGGACGGAAAGTGGAAGGGCGACTCTCTGGCAACAGGTTCTACGAACGGCGAGAGCAACTGTATAGACTCTGGCCCGGGCAAGAATTGCGATCAATTCGCTCTGACTGTCGCAGGAAATCCGAGCGACTGGGTTGGCAAGTTAATTCAAGTGAAAGCTGCCTGGACCAACGGCGCCAACGACTACGACTTATACATTCATAAAGGCGACCTGACCGGCCCGGTTGCCGCGTCGGGAACCAACAGCGGACAGCCCAATACTAATGAGACCGCATATCTCGATCCCAGTCACAGCGGCACGGGTCTTTACACTGTCCACGTTGCTTACGCTGTGGTGACTCCGGGCCAGGATATTTATGACGGTTCAGCCACAGTTGTACCCGGTCTGTCGCCGGCGGCGGCGGACACCGGCGCAAGAACCAGATTTCAGAATCACTATCCGCAGAGCAGTTTGATTGCGGCCGCCAAAGGCGTCGATGCCGGGGAACCGTCAATTGGAGCGAATTGGAAGACAGACAAGGCCTTATTTCTGTCAGGGCTCACGACCTTTCGCGTTACTTTCGACGACACCTGTCCGGCGAACGCGCAAACATCCGTTTGGTTGGACAAGAGCGCTCCAAACAATCAGGAGAGTCTCGATCCGATCCTCTTCACCGATCATGGTTATAACCGTGCGGCGCCCACTGTCGGCAGAACCTTTGCCTCGCAGCTTACGGGACACGATAGCCTGACCTCGTATACGGATGATGACGGCGATACCTGGGTGCCGAGCCAGGGCGGCGGTATTCCCTCGGGAGTAGACCATCAGACCATTGGCGCCGGGCCATTTCACACTCCATTGCTCGGCGTAGCTTATCCGGATGCTGTCTACTATTGTTCGCAGGACATCGTGACGGCGGCTTTTTGCGCCCGTAGCGACAACGGCGGATTGACCTTTGGCCCCGGCGTGCAAATATACGGCGCCAACACATTGAGTTGCGTCGGTATTCACGGCCACGTCAAGGTTGGTCCGGACGGCACTGTTTACGTGCCAAACCGAAGCTGCGGCAATCTCACGACGGTAGTCGTGTCCGAAGACAACGGCATTAATTGGACCCTCAGATCAATACCGGGCAGCAACACATCCAGCAGCGATCCGGCAGTGGCAATTGGCAGCGGAGACAAAACCGCTGGCGCTGGCAGGCTGTACGCCGCCTTCGGTGCCGGCGACAGCATTGCCGGAGTCTCCGTCTCCGACAATCATGGAGCGACCTGGAAAAATACTTTTGATGTCGGCTCGCTCGCAGGGATTCAGGCGGTGGCTTTTCCGACCATCGTCGCCGGCGACGACAACCGTGCGGCTTACGCTTTCCTGGGCTCGACCACTTCGGGCGCGCCTGACGATCGAGCTTTTCCAGGTCTCTGGCACTTGTATGTAGCGACAACTTATGACGGTGGGGCCACGTGGCAGGTTGCGGATGCCACACCAAACGATCCAGTCCAGCGCAATGGCATTCATCTTGGTGGCGGCTCGCCTCCACACCGCAATCTGCTCGACTTCATCGGGATCGATGTCGACAAGCAGGGAAGAATTCTCGTTGCTTACGCTGATGGTTGCACTGGACCGGCTTGCGTGCAGACGTCGAACACGGCGACTGGCAACGCTTACACCGAAATAGCGGCGATTGCCCGGCAGTCTGGCGGACGCCGTCTGTTTGCCTTGGCCGATCCGGTAGATGCCACGACGGCCACAGCGCCCGGCATGCCTAACCTGACAGTCGGCCGCGACGGCGGAGTCGCAAGACTGACGTGGTCGGAAGCAGACGATGGCGGCTCGCCGATTACCAACTATTCAATCTTCCGAGGCACAGTCAGCGGAAGTCTCGCTTTTCTGGCCAGCGCCGGAACCGCCACGAGCTTCAACGACGCCACAGCGGCGCCGGGCACAACCTATTTTTATCGAGTGTCGGCCACCAACACGGTCGGAACTTCGTGCGGCAGCAATGAAGTAAAGTCAGTACCGTTGGGCGAATCAGTCTGCGGCGGTCTGCAGGAAGTGATCGATCCTGCGGGTGATCAGAAATCGGCTCCGGCGAATGCGGATCTCGACGTGCTCGACGTGCGCGTTGCCGATAACGTGATCAGCGGTAAGGAAAAGATTTCGTTTAAGCTGAAGGTCGCGGATCTGTCGACTCTCTCTCCAAACCGGCAGTGGCGCGTGCTTTGGAATTATCCGATCAAGCCGGACAACACTACGCCATTTACGGGTTCATATTACGTGGGAATGAACACCGACGGTTCCAGCGTGACTTCATTTGAGTACGGCACGGTGACGACCGTTGAGTCCGTACCCGCAAACACGGCTGTGCCAAACAAGATCGGAGCCGCCGATGCTGAATCGACCGTCAACCAAACGACCGGCGTGATCACGATCGTAGTGGCCGCGGACAAAATCGCCACTCCGAAAGTCGGCGACATTATCGGTTCGCTGGTAGGACGTACCTTCGCCGGCAATGGCAATCAGACTCTGCTTTCGAGTTCCTCGACCGATACAACCAATTCGTTGGGAGCTCAGGATCCATTTACGGGTAAGAGTTATCAGCTTGTCGGCAACGCGGCCTGCTCAGTAGCCACGCCGACTCCGACCCCAACACCGACGGCTACTCCGACACCGACGGCTACTCCGACGCCGACGCCTACTCCGACGCCGACGCCTTCTCCGACGCCAACGCCGACGCCGCTCGCAACCTTCCAATTCAGCCAGGCGACTTATGCAGTTCAGGAAGGATGCACGTCCATTAACACGACCGTTATCCGCGCGACAGTAACCAGCAGCACTGCGGCCGTCGACGTCATTAGCGCAGACGCTACCGCCAAGCAAAAAGGTGATTACACAATGGTGATCGCCCACCTGGTCTTCGCGCCAAACGAGACGCAGAAAACCGTCCCGGTGCTCATCAGCGATGACGGCTATGCGGAAGGCACAGAGTCCGCCACGTTATTACTACAGAACCCTGTGAACGGGACACTCGGGTCACCGAACGCTGCCACGCTGCAGATTCTGGACAACAACCCAGAGACACCCAGCAATCCGATCGACGTGTCGCGCATTTTTGCCGGTCAGCACTATCACGACTTCCTTTACCGGCAGAGCGATACGTCCGGCGAAGACTTCTGGACCAACGTGATCGAAAGTTGCGGCGCGGACGCACAATGTCGCCAGGTTAAGCGCGTCGATGTATCGACCGCCTTCTTCCTCTCAATAGAGTTCAAGGAGACCGGCTACATGGTTATTCGCGCGCATAAAGCCGGATTCGGCAACGTCAAGACTACTCCGCGCTATCCTGTCTTCCTGCGCGACCAGCGCGAAATAGGCGACGGAGTAATAGTCGGCCAGGGCAACTGGTCGCAGCAACTTGAAATCAACAAGCAGAATTTCCTTGCTGACTTCGTCACGCGCTCTGATTTCGTGACCCAGTTCCCGCAGGGGAGCCCGGCTGCAACCTACGTTAACAAGCTCTTTGCCAACTCAGGCGTAACGCCGATCGCTACTGAATCCAACGACGCGATCGCCAAGTACGGCAGTGGCGACACCTCGGGTCGCGCCGCCGCGCTCCGCAGTGTGATCGAGAGCGGTTCGGTCTTTAACAAGATGTACAACGACGCCTTCGTGCTGATGCAGTACTTCGGCTATCTGCGTCGCAACCCGGACGACTCGCCCGATAGTAACTTTGCGGGCTATGACTTCTGGTTGACCAAACTGAATAATTTCAGCCAGCCCGGCGAGGACATGCGGGACGATAACCAGGCATTCAACCGAGCCCGGCGCGCTGAAATGGTCAGGGCCTTTATCGAGTCTTCCGAATATCGCGAGCGATTCTTTGGGAGGCCCAGCGGTAATCAATTCGCGCCATCGGACGATGGGCAGGTTTCGCGCTTGCGAAATTTCTTTGGCGCGACACTGCGCTATGTCGTCTTCGGAAATGCGGCGGTTTAGTATAGTGACTGTCATCGTCTTGAGGTTGGTGTCACTCGCATGAGGGGCCACTCAGTGACGGCGACAAGATCTTGCGGCTCTGCCGCAGCACATAGCGGTAAGCCTGCGGCTTACCGTTGCGCGGATCAAAATACTCAAGAGGCTATGCCTCCCTAATCAGTCACGGAGGCGGAGACTCCAGACTGAAAATCTGTGACTGCGGAAAGCCAAAGGCTTTCCGCTATGTGCTGCGGCAAAGCCGCCAAGCATTCCAGACCCTGCACGCGAACAGTACTGACTACGCTCTTCCCTTCCCTTTTTCTCTTTTTCCTTTTACCTTGGGCCGTCATGCCCATCGTCGCCGTCATCCCGCGACCGAATGCGCCGGTCGAACTGCGCGAAGTTCCCGGCCCCGAGTTGGAACCCGACTCGGCTCTGCTCGACGTTGAACTTTCGGAAGTTTGCGGCACGGATGTTTACCTGCAGCAGGGACGCCTGGAGGGCGTTCCGTATCCACTCGTTCCCGGTCATGTTTCGGTCGGCCGCTTGAGCAAGATTCGCGGGACCCTCCTCGACGTTGAAGGCCGCGTGTTTCGCGAAGGCGATCGCGTCACCTTCCTCGATGTGCATCGTACCTGCAATGCCTGCTGGTACTGTCTGGTCGCCAAAGCGACCACCCGCTGCCCCAAGCGGAAGGTCTATGGCATCACCTACGGGCTCGATGACGGACTGTGCGGTGGCTGGGCCGAGCAGATCTATTTGAAGCCGGGCACGCGGTGCATCATGACCGGGGCGGATCCCGAAACTTTCATGGCGGGTGGCTGCGCGCTGCCGACCGCCCTGCACGCCGTCGAACGCGCCGAGATCGCGATCGGTGACACGGTGCTGGTGCTGGGTTCGGGACCGGTCGGGATCAACGCGATCATTTTGGCGTTGATGCGCGGCGCGCTGCGAGTGCTCTGCATCGGCGCACCCGCGCTTCGGCTTGAGGCAGCGACGGAAGCAGGCGCCGGCGACGTGCTCAACTTTGAAGAGCACGACGAACGCGACAGAATGGAATGGATTTTAGAGCGGACTAAAGGACGCGGCGCCGATGCTACCATCGAGGCGACTGGTTCGCCTGACGCCGTCGTGCAAGCGATGCGCTTTACCCGCGACGCCGGCAGAGTCGTAGTCGTCGGCCAATACACTGATCACGGCCCGACGTCGGCAGACGCAGCATTCAACCCGCATCTCGATTTGAATAAGAAGCATCTGGACGTGCGCGGTTGCTGGGGCTCAGACTTCTCGCATTTCTACCGCAGCGTCCAGCTTACATCCGATCCGGTTAGATCCGCGCCGTGGGCGAGGCTCAAGACCAAACTCTCGCATTACGCTCTCGCTGAGGCGAACGAAGCGTTGGCGGATGTGGCATCCGGGCGCGTGCTGAAGGCGCTGATCGATCCGAAATAACTAAACCAAACGCGATCCTGCGGCGAGCCTTAAGAATTGCTCGATTAAAAGGCCCAAACCAGTTTAATGGCTTGATACATCACTCTCTGTCGCGCGTCGACTGCCGAAAGCGGGAACACGCTTTCAATCGGCAGTACAGGATCAACCTGGAGTTCGGGAGGCAGATTTTTGATATCGACAGAGGGCAAGTGTCCAACTAATAGTTCATTCCAGATCAGATTGCTCTGGGAGTAGGTTTCCTGCTTGTCCTCATAAACTTCGTTATTACTGCTGAGATTCTGCTTGTCCTTGAGGAGAAGCACCATACCCATTAGGTTCCGCGTTTGGTTGAACTTGGCTTCATCGAAGACTGCGTCGGTTGTAAAAAGCGCCCGGTTCGCTTGGTGCTGAGTGTAGATATGTTCCAAGTGCATACCGTATCGCTTGAGGTTGTTTTTATTGAAGCGACCCTCCAATTCTTCCAGATCCTCGGAAGCGTAAGATGGTTTATCAAGTAGCTCCGCAAGGTAGCGGTCTATCCTCATGAGAACGTACTTACTAAAATTAGGCCATTGATTTCTGACACCTGTAAATCTCTCAAGTTCGAATAAGGCGGAAGCGTCAGCGCATTGATTTTCCTGAATTACACCCTCAGATACCAAACTCCCGATCAGTGCCCTGTCGAAATAGCTTTCGACCTCGACGAGAGACTTGTTCCTCACGTCCCGATTCAACGGGTATATGATTCGCTGGAACGAATTGCTGTCGTACGCGTCCAACAAACGTAGAAGCGTGTGAAACTGGTCGTACTTAGTCGCAATGCCCTTTATTTTGGTGGCGCGATCGGGGTCATCTCTTCTAAGGGCCGACATAATGAGCAAGTACTGCTGATTTTGATCGAGCAGCTTGTTAAAGATTAGCGGTTCGTAATCGTAGCTTGTCCGCAGTTCTAGGTAGACTTCAGCGAAGTACTTTATGTCTTCCGTAATCCGTTTGAAGAGCAGCTCGCGGTCATGGAAGTCAGAGAAATATTCCCGTACCCGGGGATTTCGATACATCTCGTAATGATAATCCCCCTCAAATCTTTCGTAGTCTCTTTCCGAGTCCGCAAACTTTGCTCGAAAAAATGTCTGAAAAAACAGGTCTAAGTCGAGGCTCTTTTCCGTCGAGTTTTTTATTTCCGCCTTGAAGTATTGCTCCTGAAGATTGGTCCAGACGGCGTTTGCGATTTCCTTTTGCGACGAGCCTAGGTTACCGATCAGCTTTCCTTTCAAGATCTCATAGGGCTTCAGACCAAGACCCCGATCATTCACAACCTCGAAGATCATGGCCACGTTGTCCTGTAGCTCAATTCGAATCTCGACTATAGAGATTCGATCCAGTAGATAGGTTAAGTAATAGGTCGTCTTAACTAGATCGTAGGTGTCAGGTTCGGGTCCCTTCAAGAAGTCGTCAAAATAACGCTCGATAAAGTTGAAGTTTTCCAAAATGCGAGTTCGGGTCTCATCTGTTCGAGGCACTGCTTCCCCTGCCACTAACGCACGAAAGGCCTCTTCGCGGTTTTCGTTGAATATTTTGAATCTCTCGGCTGCCCCAAAGTCATTCATTTCAAAAATTAATTGTGCAATCACTTTGCTGCTGAACGTCTTGCCAATGTTGGCGACATCCGCCTCAATCTTCTTCAGAAGCCGGTAGAGCTTAATCAGCATCAGCAGGATTGTTGTTAGACGTTGCTGTCCATCGACGATTGAGGTATTCGCGGCAGTCGTGGACGTCAGGTAAGTGTTCAAAAAGTAAGGCTCGAACCGTTCCAGAACATCTTCCTGGATTTCTGTAGGCTGTGTCTTGCGCAGCTCATTTTGAGAAAACCGGAGTTCGATGTCTTCGAGCAGCGTCCTTACATTGTCCTCTTTCCATTTGTATTCGCGTTGATAGATGTCGATGAAATAGGAACGCTGCGCGCTGAAGACGCTTCGCAAGGTTTGATCGTGCGGAGTGATGAGGCTTCTAACCGTAGTGGGTTCTGGCATAGATGAAGTGTGCCTGTGTTGCACGAACTTGTCCATATCGAGCGTAATGCCATCGCTGCCAGCCAGAAGTCACCTAAGATCGACGCTTCTTTTGGCCAGTGCCCGTATCCAGATCTACCGGCGCCGGATAGCCTTTGCCTTTCAACTCTGCGATTTCAATCACGATTTCTTTCTGATTCTTTCCGGCCCGGGCAATTGGCTTGGCTGCGGGCGATTTCTTTTCAAATGGGGATGGCGAAGCCTTCGCCGCCTTGTCATTTATTGGCGTTCCCTTCGGGGATGGTGTTGCCCGGGCAAGGGGGGAGCCCGTCATCTGAGCCAGAGCATCCAAGACTTGGGTTCGCTCTTCCTCTGTCAGATCGTCCCAGCGAACTCCGTTGGCCTCGAGCACCGCTCTCAAATTTTCTTCCGTATTTGTTTCCTGATCGTAAACGTCGCGGTAGATGTGCAGCTTCCCGTCCTCGACGACAATTGTTTCATACCGCAGTTCGACCGGAATTGGGTTGACCAGTTTCACTTGTTTCGTTTCAGTCTTGTCGCGCGCGTACGCGGCAATCTCCGTATCGGTCAGATGCGCGCCGCCAAGCTGGGCCAGAACTTTCGCAAAGTCCTGCACCTGCGGCGTCGTCAGTCCCACACAACCATGTGAAGCAAAGCTACCGAGTTTTGCCGCCGGCTTGCCACCGTGAATCAGCGACGGTCCACCGATGGGAATTTTGATCGGACCGAGTGGGTTCAACTTGCTGCCTGCTTCAACTTTTTCACCCACGCTTACGTTTTTCATTTTTGCGACCCAGGGTTCGTCAGGCGGCGTCCAGGTTGGATTGAAAATAATTGTGCGCGCTTTGCGCAAACCGGTCGGCAAAGGAAACTGGGGATACCCGATCCCGATCTTGTAAGACTTAATCAGCCGTCCTGCTTCAAAAACGTCCATCCGGTAGGCAGGTGCGTTCACAACAATCCGCGAATCGCTCGGCACCTGATTGGGGACGGTGCGGTCACTTGAAACTGGTTGAGTGGCAGTCTTATCCGGTGCACTTTCGTTGTCAGTACTCCATTGCTCGGCGATCAAGGCTTCGAGTTGCTGCGCTTTGGCTGCTCCGATTAGCGTCGTGATCTTTTCTTTCGCGGCGGTACGCGCGCTGGCTGTCTCTCCCGGCGAAGTTCCGGCATTCGCTTCGCTGAGTTTGGCCGTATCTGAATGCGCTGCATCCTTCAACTTCGCGATTTGCTCATCCGTAAGTTGCAAACGGCTTTTGAGCAAACCCGAAAAAGACTCGTTCGCCAAAAACGCGTCGAGCACCGGCAGAGTCAGCGCCTTAGTGTCTGCAACTTTTTCGCTGACAGGCGTAGGCGACAGGGTTGCCGTCGCCGTGGACAAAGGTGAGGCGCTCGAGTTGTTATTGACACGGTTCGTCGGTTCGACCACGCACCCAATCATGAATAGGCAATTCGCCATGAAAAGCGTCGGCGCCAGATATCGTTTCATTCTTTTCACTCCCCTGTTAATTTCGTGAGCAGTTTTTATTCGGCAAGGTGCGTGCCGGGCGATCAGATTCTCTTCGCGCCTTTCGGTTTTCCTCTGCGCCTTTGCGCGAAATCACTTTGACGCGCTTTGGTTCACGCAAAGGCGCAAGAAAGATCGGATGACGCAAAGAGGAGTTCGCCTCCACTCGTTGGACGATAAGCGAACGGTGCGTTGCGAACTTCCGTTCAGATTCGACTCGACGACAAGAGTCCGATACAGAACCGCGAGCGGTAGCGACCGGATGCCACCATTCAACTTTGGCTATCTGTTTTTTTTCATCCGAGTAAAGTTGAGCGTAGCATCCGGTCGCTACCGCTCGCGGTTCCGTAAACGTGGCGCTCTTTTCGCGGGCATCGTCCGCCTCACAAACTTTGTTACAAATGGTTCGACCTTGCCCTTCCTTACTTCCGCAGCAATGGATATGGATTGATGTTCTTACCATGCCAGAAGTCTTTTGGATTAGAAATCTCCGCGATTGAGAAATGCAGATGATAATTTCCCGGCCCGGCATTTCCAGTATCACCAACATAGGCGATGGTCTCGCCTTGTTTGGCGTAATGGTTTTCAACCAGACCCTCTGCATATCGATCGAGGTGGGCGTAGTAGTAGACAAATTTGCCGTCAGTGCTCAATTGATAAATGGTTGTGCCGCCGCGTTCGCTCTGAAATAGTTTCACGATGGGGCCGTCCCCCGCGGCCACGACTGGCGTTCCACGCGGAGCCGGGATATCAAGCGCGTCGTGAACCCGACCTGCCGAACGCGATTCAGAGAAAGTATCGCGCAACTGATCCGGTCGTACGCCCGCAACCGGCATAATTAAGCTCGGAGACGGCAATGACGCTCCGGGAACCGTTGGATTAGTGTTGTTGAGAGGAGGAGTGATTACCTGCGGAGTCGGCTGAACATCCGTGTTCTGCGGTTGCACCGGCAAACCCGCTGTCGGCGACGTACCCGGTCGTGGTGATGGCGACGATGTGCCGACATTCGACCGACCGTGTTTCGACATCCTGCCTAGCCGCGCCACCAGCGTTGCGATCGCCGCGACAATTGCCACTGCGGCGAGTAGAGTTCGAAAGCGCCGCTGCGTTGCCCGCTTCATTTCGTCGTCATCGTATGTGAGTCCTGCCCGGCATGACAAGAGCCGAGCCAATGACAAGAACGGGCCTTGCCCGCAGATTGTGCCCCGTGTAATCTACGAAAAAGCAGGAAAACTTCGGAGTCTGGTTTCGTGTTTTTCTTTCCGCTTAGACAAGAGCGATCCACGAAATCACACCAACAAAACTAATTCTGCTTCGTGTGATTTCGTGGATCGTTTTATCCGTTTCAATCCGATCAGATCAAATGAACATCACCGTAGTTGTCCCAGTCCGCAATGAAGAGCACTCAATTCGTCTTCTGCTTCAGGGTTTACTCGAACAAACACTGCCGCCGGCTGAGATCGTCATTGTCGACGGTGGTTCGACCGATGCCACACGGCGGATCGTCGCAGAGCAAGCTCGACAACATTCACATCTGCATCTGATTCGTGAAGCGGATGCGCTGCCCGGAAAGGGCCGCAATGTTGGCGCCGCCGCCGCCGCCAACGAATGGCTCGCCTTCATCGACGCCGGGGTGTCTCCGGCTAATGATTGGCTGGCCCAACTCGCTGAAGCAGTTCGGAGCAATCCTCAAACTGACGTTGTGTATGGTGCCTGGGAGCCGGTTACTGACACTTTCTTCAAGGAATGCGCCGCGATTGCTTACGGTAATGTTCCCACGGAAGCAGTCGACGAAACCTTCATTAAGTCGCGCGCGATCTTCTCTTCACTCATGCGGCGTTCCGTCTGGCAGGCGGTCAAAGGTTTTTCGGAAGACTTGAGATCGGCCGAAGATCTTCTGTTCATGAAGGGTATCGACGACGCGGGATTCAAAGTCTCGTATGCGCCAAAGGCAGTGGTTCGCTGGAGCATGCAACCAAATCTATTGCGCACGTTTCGCCGCTTCGTCACTTATTCAAGGCACAACATGCTGGCCGGTCTCTGGAAACAATGGCAGGCGTCGCTGCTGGTTCGTTACGGCCTGATCATACTTGGCGCTGCGATTCTGTTTGGACTGACGAGTTGGTGGCCAATCGTCACGGTGGCCTTGTTCCTGTCGATGCTGATCGCGAGAGCAACCGTAGCGTTGTGGCGATCCCGCCGTCGTTACCCGGCTGGCGTGGGGCGAAACACTGCGCGGTTATTGGTTCTGGTTCCGCTGCTGGCGACTATTGATGCGGCGACGATGGTTGGGGTCGCGGCTTGGCTGGCGATGAAGAAACCGCACTAGTTTTCGCTTCTCTATTCTTGAGTCCCGGAGGGACCAAATGTTTATAGAGCCAAGCGCCCAAAGGATTCTCAAGCTCCGGAGGAGCAAAATACTTTGGTTTCCTGAAAAGCGCGTTGCGCTCCTCTGGAGCTAAAGAGCCTTCAGGCACCTGAGCTATAAACATTTGGCCGCTCTGCGGCCAGGAAACGATTTGGGGTAAAACTCTAGGGACCCGACTAAAGTCGGTACTCTGGACGCCTGTTACTCAGCAGGGCGACGGGCCAGATAATAGATCCAGGGGAAGTTGCTGTCGTGGCCCGTTGGATTCCCTTCCATGTCGTACGCTTCGACCTCAACAAAGCCAACTTCATCCAATTGCTTCACTTGCTCCGCGAGACTGATGTAATAAGCCAGCAGAGAGAATCCATGCGCGATGTCGTTAATGATCGCGTACTGGTCCGTTCGTATCTCGTGCTTCTTCATCCGGTAATGTTTGGGCAGGTGAACAAAAGTGTAGAGACAGGATTTCAAGTGATTCAGATCGTACCTGCCTTCCTGCCACGGCAGCTTGTCAAAATATTTGTAATCGCGATTGTGGGTTGAGAACATGAACAAGCCGTTTGGCTTCAGCACTCGGTATATCTCCTTGACGGCTTTGATTCGGTCTTCGTGAACCATGTAGTCGATGGCGTTGAAGGAAAACAGCACGAAGTCAAACGTTCCATCATCAAATACCCGCAGGTCTCTGGCGTCGCAACAGAGAATTTTGGCCGCGGGAAACTTTTCCTGCGCCAGTTCAGCACTACGCGGCGTGTAATCGATGCCGGTGTAGTTACTGCTTATCTCAAGTAAGAATCTGGTCGTGCGGCCGGCGCCGATGCCAATGTCCAGAAGCTTTTTGTCTTTGATGACGGGCGCGATTTTTTTCAGAATCGCCGCTTCCGGCTTGAGAATGAAATCAAGATCCGCGTACCAATCGACAACCTCTGCGGCCGCATAGGCGGATCTATTGATGTCATCGACGATGTCTTTTTTCATTGACGTGAACAACCGCTATGGACTTTTTTGCCGTCGACGTCGACGACGGTCCGAGATTGATAGAGCCCGATTCATGGGGCTTTCCCGCAGGGTTACTAGACCAGCGCTTTTAGCGTGGGTGGATGGCAAGGCTTTAGATTAGCGCGCTTTAGCGTGCTTTTGCTAACGAAGTACTCAGGTCGAAATGGAAGCCCGCTGAACCGGGCTTCGGGTTGGAGGCTCGCCCTACCAGCCGCAAAGCGCCTGGTCTGGAAACCCAGCGGGAAAGCCGCGTGAACGCGGCTAAGAAAGTGTCAGAAGCCCGCGCGTCAGCAAGGGCTGGCATACGCAAGAGGCCCTCCCTGACGGTCGGGCTTCTGACGCTACGACCCTGGTCTATTGCCCAGTCGCGATCACATTTCCGATGTTCTTATCCCGCAGCATGTGATTGAAGTTCGCCAGGTCACCGCTCACAATCGCGTCAAGTTGCTTGCGCAGTGATGACAACTGTGACTCGAACATGCCTTGCACTTCCTTCTGCTGCGTGTTGGGCGGGTAGTCGCCGCCGTTCACGCCGCCGGCGAGATAGGTAACCTTGCCGATCAGCCTCGTTGGAAAACGCGTCGTGTCCTGACCCTGGCCACTGTACTTGCGCTGAATCAAGTTGTCTTCGATGTCGGTCAGCTTCTTTTCTAAATCATCCGCCGCAGTTTTGACGGATGCATCGCGAACCAACTGCCGGAGATCGTTAAGCTGCGCGCGAATAATCTCGATCTGATTCACCATATCGGCGGCTGATTCCAAATCCTTGCGCAGGTCCATCAGCATCGCCGTTTGTTTTTGAATATCGGCGTCACTGCTGCCTGCGTTCGGATCTGTCAAAACGGTTAGCGGTTGACTGTATTCCTGTCCTTCAACCGTAAGCTTCACGGTATAGGTTCCCGGTGGCATCAGAATCGTCATGCGTCCGCCTTCCGGCAGCGGCCGCCATCCTTCGGGATTAAGTCGAATATCTGATGCGTACTGGGGAGTCGTGCGCAGGCGAACCTCTTTCGATTGCTCGTTGCGCAGATTCCACCAGACACGATTGACGCCAATATTGCGCGTCCCGCGAATCGTCTGCACGGTTTGGCCTTGTGCGTCCACGACCTTTATTGAGACGTCGCCGCGTGGGGCCGACTTCAGATAGTAATTAATCGCGGCGCCATAAGGTGGATTCTGTCCCGCCGTTGGATCGTCAGACGACGCGTATGGCACAGTGATGCCACGGAGGCGATACGTTTGATGAACCGGAAAGAGATGTGCGTTCGCATTCATTACTTCGGCGTTCATCTGCTGAATCGGGGTGAGGTCGTCCAGAATCCAGAAGCCGCGCCCATAGGTCGAGATTACCAAATCGTTGAAATGCTCTTGCACTGTGATCCAATAAACCGGTGCATGCGGCAAGTTCATTTGCAACGGCTGCCAGTTCGCGCCATCGTCATATGAAACATAGAGACTATTCTCTGTGCCAACGTACAACAGTCCCTGGCGCACGGGATCTTCGCGCACGCAGTGCGCATAGCTCAACATTGAATGCGGAATGCCGTTGGTGATCGCTTTCCAGGTTTTGCCGTAGTCAGCCGTCTTGTAAATGAACGGATCGCGATTGTTCACCTGATGACCATCGACAGTGATGTACGCCGTGCCCGCGTTATAGCGCGAGGCCTCGATGTTGCTGACCGTTCCCCACGGCAACATGCTCGGAATATTTTTCGTAACGTTCGTCCAGTTCTTGCCGCCGTCGCGAGTGATTTGCACCAGGCCATCGTTGGTACCGGCCCAAATCACCCCCGCTTCTTTGGGTGATTCAGCAATCGCGAAGACGACGCCAGCATATTCCACTCCGATGTTGTCGCCGGTAAGTCCGCCTGAAAATCCCTGGCGGCTCTTGTCATTCAAAGTCAGATCGGGACTAATTACTTGCCAGCTATTACCGCCGTCAGTCGTCTGATGCACGAACTGACTGCCGACATAGACCTTGTTGTGATCGTGCGGCGAAATCGTCAACGGCATCGTCCACACGAAACGATATTTGAGATCGGCAGCGACAGTGCCGCTGGCGTTGTCCGGCCACACTTCGACACTGCGAGCTTGCCCCGTCTTCAAATTGTAAACCTCGACAATGCCACCGACGCTGCCGGAACCCGAAGCGCTCGACCAGATGATGTTATTGTCCACCGGGTCCGGAGTTGCCCAGCCGCTTTCGCCGCCGGCAACGCCAATCCATGCGCTGCGCGGAATCGCACCGCCACCAAAACCGCCGCCGCCGGTCCGGCTTGGGCCGCGATACGACGGACCATCCTGCCGATTGCCGTAAACGTAATAAGGAACCTGATTGTCGGTCGTGACGTGATAGAGCTGGCCGTTCGGAAGTTGAATCCTCTGCCAGCTTCGCCCGCGGGTGACGGAAAGACTGACGCCGGCATCATTCGCGACGGCAATTCGATTCGGCTGAGTCGGATCGATCCAAATGTCGTGATTGTCGCCGCCGGGACTGGCGGCAAAACCACCTCCGCCGCCACCGCCACCTCCGCCGCCTCCTCCACCGGCCCGGGTTTCGCCGCCATCGAGCGAAACACTATAAGGGTTCGTCAGGAAGTGCACTTCATTTTCATTATCGGGCGATACCTCGAGACGGAAGTAATAATGCGTGCGTCCGCCCATGCCCCGATCGTAACTGACGAGGCGCCAGTTCTCGCCGCCATCATCGGATCGCCAAAGCTTGCCGCGATCAGTCTCTTGTCCTTTCAAAGGAACGCCATCGCCGGTTTCGATTAGCGCGTAGATGCGATTCGGATTTGAGCGCGACATTGCCAGCGCATACTTGCCCGTCATTCGCGTCGGCAGTCCATGGCCGGTGATCTTTTTCCATGTTGCTCCCTCGTCACGCGACACGTAGAGGCCGCTGCCCGGCCCACCGCTTTCTCTGCCCCAGGTATGAATTTCAAACTGCCACATGCCGGCGAACAGCGTTCGCGGATTGGCCGGGTCCATTACGATGTCTGAACAGCCGCTGTTTTCATCGGTGAACAGAACCCGGTCCCAATGCGCCCCACCGTCAGTAGTGCGAAACACGCCGCGCTCCTGCTGTGGTCCGTACGCGTGCCCTACCGCGCAGGCCATCACAATGTCCGGGTTTTTTGGATCGACCACGAGATGCCCAATGCGTCCCGTTTTTTCGAGCCCCATTAACTTCCATGTCTTGCCCGCGTCAGTCGATTTGTAGATTCCCTGCCCGACTGAAATATGACTGCGAATCCAGGCTTCACCTGTTCCGGCCCACACGATGTTTGGGTCGGATGGCGCAATTGCCAGTGACCCGATTGATGAAACAGGTTGGGCATCGAAGATCGCTTCCCAATGAATGCCGCCGTCGATCGTCTTAAAGATTCCTCCCGACGCTGAGCCGGCGTAATAGATGTAAGGCTGTCCCGGCACGCCAACGATTGACGTTGTGCGATTGCCAACTGGCCCGATGTAGCGCCAACGCATTGCGTCGGTGTTGGATTGTGCATGGACCAGAGCGACGTTAAATGACAGGACCAAGAACGTGGCTAGTAACAGAATTCGCAGGTATCTCAACATTGGCAACCTCCTGAGAAAACCAATTGAACAGACTCTACGGCAAAAGATAGATCAGCTTCTAAACTCTTTCTGGTGGGAATTCGTTTGGCGGAGATGCTTCTATCGAGAATCACGACTAAAGTCAATAGGATTCTTGCCGCACGTTTCGTGTCAGAAGCCCGACCGCAACGGAAGGGCTGGCTCGAATAGGAGCCCTCCCTTACGGTCGGGCTTCTGACAGATTGCAGCGCTTATCAGGCAGCGCTAATCTAGGAAGGTAAATAACGCAGGATGTTGACACATATGACAACCGACAAGAAGAAAGCACTGATAGTGGTAGACGTGCAGAACGATTTCTGTCCCGGCGGATCTCTGGCCGTGGCGAACGGAGATGAAGTCGTCGTGCCGTTAAATGAATTGATGAAAGAATTTCTAGATCGCGGCGAACCGGTTTTCAAAACGCGCGACTGGCATCCGCCGACGGCAAAACATTTTGCGGCGTATGGCGGCATCTGGCCGGTTCATTGCGTTCGCAACACGCCTGGAGCTGAGTTTCACCCGGGCCTATTCGATGACCCACGCATCACGATCATTTCCAAGGGAATTGATGAAAGCGCCGATGGTTATTCGGGATTCGATGGCACGAACCTGGCTCAGATTCTGCGCGACCAGGGAGTGAACGAAGTTTGGGTGGGCGGACTCGCAACCGACTATTGCGTCAAGCACACCGTCCTGGATGCGGTCCAGCAAGGCTTTGAAGTAAAGGCCCTGGCCGACGCCATGCGCGCAGTCAACGTCAACCCAACCGATGGAGAGAAGGCGATCGAAGAGATGCGCAACGCCGGTGCTGAGATCGTTCTCGGCGCGGAGAAAGTGGCAGGATTGACCTAGCAGGCTGATGAAAAACTAAGCGTAGCCACAGAGACACGGAAGACACAGAGAAAGATGAGAAGAAAGAGGGTAAGCATTTGTTGGCATTTCTGATAGGTTTCCCTTCTCTGTGACTCTGTGTCTCTGTGGCGATTTTGCTTTTTTCAGCACCCTGCTACTCTGGTTTTGATGGTCCCGCGAAAGGACGAACGACAATAACTAAGCGATTTTTTCGCTCGTCCCTTTGCGGACTCCAGAGCTGAGCTACGAGAACTCTCTTAACCCGCTACTGCTCACCATTACCGACAGCGACGCTTGCATTCATCCCTGACGTGTTTGGCGGCATCTTCGCAACTATGTCGCTGGCGTTTGTAGGGTATCGCTTTGCAGATATCCTTCCGCAAGTTATACCGGTCCTTGCACCTGTCTTTGCACTGGTTACCCCCGCCGGCGGCAATAGCTGAACCTCCCCAGACTCCCAAACAAAGCAGCGCCAAAATCAGCGCCCGCGAAAAACGAACAAGCTTCGATTTCATCATGGATGCTCCTTTCATTTCATCATAGCGGGAAGAGACAGTTTCCAGAGGGGACGGGGTTAGGATACTACCGGACGGCCCTCAATCAAAGAGGCGCCGAGCCGCGCTCTGTGCGGCCCAACTTCACGTGTTACTATCTCCGTTGAATGGGTACGCTGAATATCGATCGTTACCATGCCGCGATGGGTGACGCATCATACAAGGACGTCACGCGCGTTCATGGCAAACCACTCAGCGAAACGATCGCCACCTTTTATGTGACCCAGCGAAAGCTCCCTTTCGCTCCGGTGCTGGGTCACGAGCGCCTGATTCGCCTGCTCGTGGATAGTCAAATCGATCGGCCGCGGCTGCGTTTTCTCGAGCAGGACCGCGGCGGACTGCAACGATTTGCGAAAGCGATCGAAGATATTCAGTTTGCCGGCACTATTCGCACCGTCCGCCCCGGCACGATCATGTTTGCGCAGCAGCCCGTCGCCGATATAACGGGAAAGTTCGGCCTCACCCAGGCGCAGGAAATCAAGTTCGAGCACGCCTTCGATCTGCCCATGACGACCGCCAGCGTGGCGATGCAATTTCGGATGGCGGCGGGGGATCGCTGGCTGTCTGATTTTTCGCTACGGCGCAATGGTGACATCGAACGCGCAGTGGACATCGCGACCTATGCATTCATTGGCGGCTTTAACGATACCTCGAACATGGAAGCCGCGCACCGGCTGGATATACCCGCGGTCGGCACCGAAGCGCATTACTGGCAGCAGGCATACCTCGAATACCTCTACGAGCCTGAAATCGAACCGCGCACCGGACAACCCAAGCATTTCGAGCAGGTCGCTTTCGAACGCTGGCTCGATGCGAATCCAAACGGCACGACCCTTTTGCTCGACACCATCGATGTTTACATGGGTGCAGTGCATGCCGCGATGGCCGCTACTGCCAGCGCCGCGCGCCGCAAAGCTTTCAAAGGTTTCCGGGTCGACTCGGGCGATCTGGCCGAATTAGGCAAGTGGTGCCTGCGCTTTTTCGAAGCTAATGGTCTCGACGGTTTGCGGCCGAATTTGACCGGCGATCTCGACGTCCAAAGAGTAAAGCAAATCGTTGCGGCATTCCCCGAAGCCGCAGGTTTTGGCATCGGCACCAAACTCTCCAGCGAAGTTAAGAACGTGGCTGGTGTAATCTTCAAAGCCTGCATGATCGATGGCCGCCCGACGCTGAAAGCTTCCAATTCTTTGGACAAGACTACCTTACCCGGATGCATGCAGGTCTTTCGCGGCAGTGATGCGTCCGGAAATTACGTCGCCGACGTAACTGGCCTCGAAGACGAACGAGTAGAGATTCCCGCCGCCGTTTCCGTAGAACGCCTGCTGCAACCGTTCTGGGAAAACGGGCAGCATTCGGCAATTCCCTCAATCGAAAAGCAGAAAGCCTTTGTCGCCGATCAGATGAGGCGTTTCCCCGACTTGGAAAACTATCCGTGCACGCTGAGCGATGGATTAAGGAAACTGCGAGACGAGTTAACTGAAAGGATGCAGGCTGACAGTTCGGGGTGGGAGAAAGTCTTAAAGCTGCCGGAAGAAATGCCGGAAGAGCTGACCCAAACGAAGTGAATTGGCTTAGAGTTCAGAGTTCAAGCTTTAGCTTGCTCGCGCAAATGGCAACCTGAAGACTGAACTCTGAACTTGGTTATGCGTGTGAAGCTTTCAGCATTATTAGCAATACTCGCCGGTGTGGTTCTGTTCACTCCTTGCGCCGCCAATGGCAAGGCATGGAGAGGAATCGTGCCTTTGCATTTTACGCGGGCCGACGTGGAGAGATTACTAGGCCCATCGAACGTCGAGGATTCTGGGTACGACATTGAGGGCGAGCAGGTGCGAATAAGTTATTCTTCTGAGGGGTGTCAGGAGGGGCTGCCTGCGGGGTGGAAGGTACGGGCAAATACGGTTGTTGGTATTTCCGTATCATCAAAGATTGAAATAAAGCTGACCGACGTTCTGATTCCCGGAAAGAATTACGATCAGATTTACCGAGTCCACACGCCGCAGATGGTCGACTATGTCGATGTTCAGGAGGGCGTGCGCTACACAACGATAGACGGCGCGGTCCAAACCACTACTTACTTCGGCTCTGAAGCTGATGACAAGAAGCTCCGCTGCGGAGAACATAAATACGCGGCTCCGGTCCCGGCGGGAGCGAAGAACAAGTTCGAACAAACCCCATACGATTCATACGGCAGGATTCCGTTTGAGGACGCTCAAGCCAGACTCGATAACTTCATGTTTGAACTGGAGAATTTGAATGACGCGAAACCCCACTATCGAGGCTTCATAATTGTTTATGCTGGTCGATCAGCCTATCCGGCAGAGTCCAGTACAATGGCAGCGTGTTCGAAGGATTACCTCGTTAGAGTGCGGAAAGCTGATCCGGAAGTTGTTATTGCCACTGACGGCGGCTATCGCAATGAATTAACTGTCGAATTGTACATCATGCCGAACGACGCCTATCCGCCGATGCTCATGCCAACCGTCAGCCCCAGGAACGTAGAGATTCTCCCGGGCGCTTTGACTCCTTGCAGCAAGTGACCGTTTGACGTGTCCCCAGACACGCCTTAAACTTTCCTGGTTTGAGAGATTTCCTCTCAAAGCAAAGCGATCCACAAAAACACACGAACCGGAACTAGTTCTTCTTCGTGCGACTTCGTGTGATTTCGTGGATCGTTCTTGTCCAAGCGAAAAGAAAGCACGAAATCAAAACGGGACCCTGCCGACTCACCCGTCCAAGCTGCACCGCGCTCTCACCTCGTGTATACTCACCCTCTCTCCACCATCATCAAGGAGTTAACTTTAATCGCTATGAAATTCCTGATCATCGCTTCGCTAATCCTGTGTCTTCCCTTTCTGGCCCTGGCGCAAAAATCGCGCAAGGCCTTTGCCTATGATTACACTATCGACGATCTGCCCAACGGACTGCGGGTGGTTACGGTGCCCACGGATTATCCAAATCTGGTCGCGCTCTACATCGTCGTGCAAACCGGTTCGCGGAATGAACCTGAGAAAGGCAAGAGCGGTTACGCTCATCTTTTTGAGCACCTGATGTTTCGTGGCAGCGAACATTACCCCGGCAAACAACGCGACGAGATTTTGAAAAAGGCCGGCGCGAATGACAATGCCTACACAACTGACGATCGCACCGTCTATCACGAAGTCTTTTCCAAAGACGACCTGGACAAAATCCTCGAACTCGAGGCCGATCGATTTCAGCGTCTGAAATATCCGCCCGACGGTTACAAAACCGAGACCAAAGCGGTGCTGGGCGAGTTCAACAAGAACAGCGCCGACCCCGAAGAGAAAGCTTACGAAGTCCTGCGCGCGACCGCATACAAAGTCCATACCTATTCGCACACGACGATGGGGTTTATCGAAGACATCGAGGACTTTCCGAATCAATACGACTATAGTTTGCAGTTCTACGGACGTTACTACCGGCCCGAATATACGACCATCGTTCTGGTCGGCGATTTGAAACGGGATGAAGCGATCGGGATGGTGAAGAAGTATTTCGGCGATTGGAAGCGTGGCACTTACGTTCCCAACATTCCGGCCGAACCGGAGCAGACCGCGCCGCGCGAGAACCACGTTGATTGGCCGTCTGACACGCTGCCTTTGATCTATGTAGCATTCCGCGGTCCTGCGTATTCGGATGAGAAGAAGGACAAAGCGGCGTTGGATCTGCTGGCGCCAATTGCGTTTGGAGAGAACTCAGACCTTTATCAGAAGCTGGTGCTGAAAGAGCAAAAGCTCGACTCGCTTTCTTACAGTTTTGAAGACCGCGCCGATCCCGAACTCTTTCTCGTCGCCGCAAAACTAAAGGACGTAAAAGACACGGATTACGTGCGCCAGCAAATCCTGGATGCTTACCAGCATTTCGCCAAAGAACCGGTCAGCAAAGAAAGACTGGATTCGACGCGTTCGCGTCTGCGCTACGGGTTCGCTTTGGGAATGGATAGCTCAGAAGCAATCGCCGGTTCGCTGGCCGGCTACATCGGGCTGCGCCGCACGCCACTAACGATCGACAAGTTGTTTGCGCTCTATGACACCATCACGCCGGAAGACATGCGCGCGATGGCCACGAAGTATTTTGTCGATAGTCGACGAACGATCGTCACCCTCAGTTCGAAGAAAGAGGTGGCGAAATGATGATCCGACGATCACTAGTGGTTCTTCTTCTAACCGCAATCATGGGCCCGGTATTAATCTCGAAAGCGGCGAGAAGTCGCCGCACTCCAAATATGAATGTCGCCGACACCAACACAGTACTTTTGCCGAACCGCTCGCCGCTGGTTACTTTTCGCATCTTGTTCATGACCGGCTCGGCCTACGATCCCAAAGGCAAAGAAGGTCTGGCATCGCTGACCGCGGCGATGCTTGCCGAAGGTGGCTCGCGGACTAAACCTTATTCCGAGATCACTGACGCGATGTACCCGATGTCCACTTTGTTCCAATGGCAGGTCGATAAGGAAATGACTGTCTTCTCAGGCAGCACGCACATAGACAACCTGGACAAGTATTATTCGCTGATTCGCGAAATGCTTCTCGATCCAGGATTTCGCGAAGACGATTTCCAGCGTCTGAAAGAAGACGCGATCAACTATCTTAAGACTTCGCTCCGCGGCGGTAATGATGAAGAGTTGGGCAAAGAAGTGCTCTACACGATGATTTATCCGAGCACCCACAGCTATGGTCATCAGAACATGGGCGCGATCGGCGCCCTCGAGAAGCTGACTATCAAGGACGTACGCGACTTCTATCAAGACAACTTTACCCAGGCGAACGTGGTGGTGGGATTGGCTGGCGGTTATCCCGAGAAGTTTCCGGGACAGGTGCAAACAGACTTTGCCAAACTTCCCAAGGGCAGTCCCAATGGGATGAAATTAGGCAATCCCGTGCAGGCGCCGGGCACTAAGATCCAAATCGTCCAGCGCGAAACCCGATCGACGGCGGTCTCGCTGGGCTTTCCTATCAACGTAACGCGGCCGAACAAAGACTGGCCGGCGTTGGCGGTCGTCGCTTCCTACTTCGGACAACATCGTTCCAGCAACAGCTATCTTTACCAGAGGCTGCGCGAGGCGCGTGGTTTGAACTATGGCGACTATGCCTACATCGAATACTTTCCGCGCGGCATGTTCCAGTTTGTGCCGGATGCAAATCTCGGTCGCCAGCAACAGATTTTTCAGATGTGGATTCGCCCCGTCGAGCCGCAGAATGGACACTTCGTTTTGCGCGCAGCGCTGTACGAATACGACAAGCTGGTGCGCGAAGGCATGTCAAAGGAAGCCTTCGAATCGACGCGCGAGTTTTTATCGAAGTACGTAAACGTGCTGACGGCGACGCAGGACGCACAACTCGGTTACGCGCTCGACAGCCGCTATTATCAGATCGCTGACTTTCCTACGTACATGCGCGAGCAACTGGCGAAGCTCACTCTGGATGACGTTAACCAGGCGATTAAGCAGTATCTGAAATCCGACGCGATGCGCATCGCCATCGTCACCAAAGACGCTGAAGGCCTACGCGCGGCAATTCTCGGTAACAAGCCGTCACCGATCACCTACAACGCGCCGAAGCCGAAAGAGATCACCGACGAAGACAAGATCATCGAGACTTACAAGATTGTCGTGAAGCCCGCTGACGTGACTATTGTGCCGGTCGAGAAGGTGTTTCAGTAGTATGTTAGGGTGGTTCTTTTCGTGATGGTTCGTGTGATTTCGTGGATCGAGTCTCTACCCAACGAGGACGATCCACTAAATCACACGAACCATCACGAAACAGAGGATCAGAATAGCTCAACGAATACAAAACAATGAGGTCATTAAAACGCTCTCTGCCGTTCTTCGTGATCCTCGCGGCTGCTCAGTTGCTGGTTCTGGCCGGCGTATTTCAAATCGCTGGTCAATCGAAATACATTCCAGTAACCAGGTACGATCCGAAACGTGATGCTGCTCAGGACATCCAGGACGCCGTCAAGGAAGCACAACGTGCCCACAAGCGTATCCTGCTGGAAGTAGGTGGCGAATGGTGCAGTTGGTGTCACACGCTGGATCGATTCTTCGATACACATGCCGAGCTGACTCAATTGCGAGACAAGAATTTTGTGACGGTGAAGATCAACTTCAGCGAAGAGAATACCAACAAAGACGTCTTGTCCCGGTACGAGGCGATTCCGGGCTACCCCCACATTTTTGTACTCGATTCTGATGGCAAACTTTTATGGTCACAGAACACAAGCATTCTGGAGCGGGACAAGTCTTATGACCTTGAGAGACTCACTGTTTTCTTAACGAACTGGGCGCCTGCGAGTAAAGAGTAACGGCGTCTCACATCGGAGCGCGGACATCCTGTCCGCCTGAGCGCGTAGCGCGAACACTCCACAAAAACATTCTTCCAAGAGATCTGAGCGGGCTGCGCCCGCTGGCCGACAGGATGTCCGCGCTCCGGAATACAATCTATTCACCGCCACCGGCTGGCAAGGGATACTTCTTTTCGGTCGGAGGTGTAGGTGCTATTTCCGGCGTGGAGACCGGTAGTGAGTCGTTAACAGATTCTTTCTCAACAGACTCTTCCGCGCCTCGGCGCGTCGGCGCGAGCTTGCGCACGACGCTGGTAACGGGACTCGTAAACCTGGTGACAGTCCTCGCCACCCGCCGCCAGCGCGCGGTCGAACTCATGTCATCGAGCAGCGAATACACGACCGGCGTGGCCACCAGCGTCAGCAACAACGACAGCGATTGTCCGCCGATGACTACGATAGCTATCGAGCGCCGCTCTTCCGCTCCCGGACCAGTGCCCAGGGCCAGCGGCGCCATACCGGCAATCAGCGCCAGCGTCGTCATCAGGATTGGCCGCAAACGATCGCGGTTGCCCTGAATGATGGCCGCATCTCGTTCCATGCCGAGCGTGCGCAGATTATTCATGTGATCGATTTGCAGGATCGCGTTCTTCTTTACCACGCCGAACAACACCAGCACCCCGAGCGCTGAATAGAGATTGAGCGTATCGCTCATCAACCACAGCGAAAGCAAAGCAAAGGGAACCGAAAGCGGCAGGCTGAGCAGAATGGTGAGCGGATGCACGGTGCTCTCAAATTGCGATGCCAGAATCATGTACATGAAAATGATCGAGAGCAGGAAGGCCCAGAGAAATTCGACGAAGGTTTTTTCCAACTCGCGGCCGCGGCCGGCGACGGTAGTCGAGTAAGCCGGTGGCAGGTTCATCGCCGTCGCGGCTTTGCGCAGCGCGTCGAGCCGATCAGCCAAAGCAAAACCGGGCGCCACGCCGGCGCGCATCGATGCCTGTCTTTGCCGATCCAGTCGATCGATGCGCGAAGGACTGATGTCCTCCTTGATATCCACCAAACTGTCCAGGCGCACCAGGCCCCCACGTGATGACGGCACAAAAAGACGAGAGATAGTCGCCGTGTCCTTGCGATCCTGTTCAGTCAAACGCAACTGCACGTCGTAGTCTTCGTTAACAGAAGGATCCCGGAAACGCGAGACTTGATCGTCGCCGCCAACCATCAAACGCAGGGCCGTAGAAATGTTCGAGGTATCAACTCCGAGATCGGCCGCACGGTCGCGGTTGATGTGGACGCGCAGTTCCGGCTTGTCCAGTTTCAGAGTCGTGTCGGCGTCGACGATGCCTCCGATCTCTTTGGTCTTCTCGCGCAGGGCATCGGCATATTTGGCGAGCTGTTGCAGCTCGGGGCCGCGAAAGACAAAGTCGATATCGTTGTTGCCGCCGCCAATGTTAAAGCTGGGCGCGTTGCGCACGCTGAAACGCAGCGGGGCATACTTTTGCATCCGGCGCCGGACTTCCTGCATCACGTCGCGCTGGGTGTAGTTGCCCCGCCAGGCTGCCAGCGGATGTCCGCCTTTGATCGCGTCCCAAAGCTTCGTCAGAGAGAACACGCGCTCGTCATGCGGCGCGATGCGCACATAAACGCCTGCCGAGTTGACCGCGCCGAGGAACGAACCGCCCGACGAAGAAAGAATCAAACGCACGCCCGGGGTCGAGGCGAGATCTTTTTCGATCGCCAGCATCGCGTCATTCATCGCACCGATGTTGGTTCCTTCGGGGGCGTTGACGTTCACGTCGAACTCGGCTTCGTCGACGTCAGTGGGAATGTATTCCTGTTTGACCACTCGATACAGCGGAATACTGGAGAGGGCCACGGCAATCGCAATCATTGCAACGACGGCGCGATGTCGCATGGAAAGCTTCAACAGCCAGGTGTAAAAGCGATCGATGAACGAATAGAAACCGCGTCGTGAAGAAGCCGCAGACAGCGTATCGTAATGATGTCCGGGCTCTGACGCGTGGCCGGCGGCCGCGTCTTTGGCACGCAGCAAACGCGCGCTCATCATCGGCGTGAGCGTGAACGATACGAGCAGCGACACGAGCACGGCCACTGCCGCGGTGATGCCGAACTGAAACAGAAAGCGGCCGGAGATCGACGACATGAACGAGACCGGAAGAAAGATGACTACCAGTGAAAATGTCGTGGCCATCACCGCCAGGCCGATATCGGCCGTCGCTTCCTTGGCGGCGCGCATGGGTGTGATCCGCTTTTCTTCGACAAAGCGAAAGATGTTTTCCAGCACCACGATCGCGTCATCGATCACGACGCCGACCATCAACACCAGGGCCAGCATCGTCACGCCGTTGAGGGTGAAATTCATCGCGCGCATCATCGCGAAAGTCGAAATCACCGAACACGGAATCGCTATGGCCGCGATCAGAGTCGATCGCCACGAACGCATGAACAGCAGGACAACCAGGCTGGCCAGGATGCTACCCAGCACGAGGTGTCGAGTGATTTCGTGCAGCGCCGCGCCGATGTATCGCTCCTGGTCGCGAATCACTTCCATTTTCACATCCGCCGGCAGTTGCGCGGCGACGCGCGCCAATTGATCCTTGACGTTGTGAATTACTTCTACAGTGTTGGCGCCCGACTGGCGGCGAACCTCGAGCGTTACGGTCGGCACTCCGTTCAAACGCGCGACGGAACGCTGCTCTTTCGTGCCGTCTTCGACGCGGCCGATATCCCGAATTTTTACCGGCGAGCCGTTGATGTTCGTGACCACCAGGTCTTCCATCTCGCGCGGATCGGTGTACCGCCCCAGCGTGCGCAGAACCAGTTCGCGTTTTCCGGTCTCTACGTTTCCGCCGGGCACGTCCGCATTCTGGCGTTGCAGAGCATCGCGCACCTGGGTGATTGGAATCTTGTAGGCGGCCAAGCGCTCGGCGTCGATCCAAACATTGATCGCGCGATCGAGTCCGCCGGAAACGTCAACCGCGCCGACTCCGCCCGCGCGCTCGATCTGAACGCGTACAACTTTGTCAGCGTATTCAGTCAGTTCGCGAATCGAGCGTTTACCGGAGAGCGCAATCGTCAAAACCGGTGTGCTGTCGTTATTGAACTTGGCCACGACCGGCGGCTTGGCGTCAGGTGGCAGATTGCGCACCACCGTGCTGACGCGATCGCGCACGTCCTGGGCCGCGGTGTCGATATCGCGATTCAGATTGAAGGTTGCCAGGACGATCGAGTTACCCTGAACCGACACGGAACGCAGGTTATCGATGCCATCAACCGTGTTGACAACTTCTTCGATTTGCTGCGAGACGAGCGTCTCCATCTCTTCCGGAGAGGCGCCCGGCAGATTTGTGCGCACGCTGACGGTGGGAAGGTCTACGGATGGAAAGCGATCGACGCCGAGCTTGAAATAACTCGCCGACCCGACCACGACCAGCGATAAGACGATCATCGCGGCGAAGACGGGACGGCGGATACAGATTTCAGCGAGCTTTTGCACTTAAGTCTTTGTCTCTGTGAAACTCTGTGTTCCTCCGTGTCTCTGTGGTGAATTATGTAAGGAAGGGTTCACCACAGAGACACAGAGGAAGCACAGAGAAAGTCCAAATCTAAAATTCCACCACCGGCTGTCCAGACTGTAAATTCCCCGGATCGACAATCACGCTTTGACCAACATTGACTCCGGCTTTGATCTCGATCCAGTCTGGACCGCGGCGGCCGGTCGTGACTGTCTTTTCTACGGCCTTGCCGCCTTCAACCACGATGACTTTGTCGATTCCAGCGAACGTAACGATCGCGGTCGTGGGAACGGTGACTGCCGTGCTGGTCTGATCCGTAACTATCTCAGCGCGCACAAACGCTCCCGGACGGAGGCGGCCGTTGTTGCGCACATCGGCTTCGACAGCGAGAACGCGGTTCTGTTCACTGATCGTCGGGCTGAGCCGTTTTACATAGCCGAGGTAAGATTCGGCATCACCCTCGACGGTGACCCGCACGCTTTGACCGCTGCGAATGTTGTGCGACTCGCGCTCAGGAACATCGACGCGCAATCGCAATGGGTCAATGCGCACGATGTCGACGACCGGCGCCCCGGCGGGCAGGTACTCTCCGACGCTCGCCTTCTTTTCCTGCACCACGCCTTCCAACGGCGCATACACGATGGTATCGGCAAGCTGTTGTTTTGCCAGCGACAGCTCTGAACGTCTCTGCGCCAGCAACCCCTGACGGTTCCGAATCTCTTCCAGGGCATCCTGATAGCGACTGGCCGCAACTTTGTATTCTGAGTCTACGGTGTCCCACTCAGCGTGGGGAATGACACCCTGCTGCACCAGCTTGGTGGCGCGTTCACGTTTCAATCTCGCGTCTTCCAGGACTGCCTTTGCCTGCCGGACTGTGCCGGTCTCTTCAGTCGTCACGCGATCGTCGGAGCCATCCGGCGACAATCCGAGACGCGCGCGCGCCTGGGCCAACGCGGCTTCAGACTGTTGCACGCGCAATTTGTAATCCTGTTGTTCAACCTGTGCAATCGCCTGTCCCTTATGAACGACGCTGCCGAGATCGATCGAGATCGTCTGCAGACGGCCGGGCACCTTCAGGCTTAGGGTCGTATGATCGTACGCCGCCAGCGTTCCGTTCACCGTTACGGTTTGGCCAATCGGCATTTCCGCTACTTTGACTGTTTTGACCTGGCGTGGCTGGGCCTTGCTGTCGGGGCTGGCGGCCCTGCCCGAAGCGGGGTAATCGCTCTTGCAGGCCCCCGAGCCGAGGGCCAAAAGAGTAAGTAAGATCAGAGCGGAGAGCGACTTGAAAAGTCTCATCATGTATAAAGCCTAAATATCTGTTTGTTATCGTTAATGAGCAATCAGCAGGACAGTTTAGCATGTAAGACGGTGGGGAACTTAGCTCGGTTACGAGAGGCTCAATCACTGAGTGCCATAGTCACGAAATAGTTGTAGCAGGCGACCCTGACCCAAATTCCCAAGCCCCAGTCAGAACTCATGTTGTTTGAGTCAACTCTCACGTAAGCATTGACTTGACACTCACTTTGGTATACAAGCGCCACGATTCATCCCACAACTTGCGGAACACCCCGAGGGTTCGGGAATTCCATGAACATCAAAGGAGACTGAGTAATGGCTAATTCTTTTATCGGCACTTGGGAAACAAACTGGGGAAGCTTTGATACTGGACCGCATGATGGTCTCACCGTAACCGTGTCTGAATCTCTTCGCACAGACCCTGATGGAAATGTGCTTGACGGAATGTATGACGCACCGGACAGGCATCCTGGTACGATGCACGGCGATTTATCCGGGAACACATGGACCGGTACCTGGATGAATTCACCTACCGAAAAAGGCACCTTCAGCTTCACCCTGGGAGACAACGATAGTTTCCTGGGCACATATACGGCAGACGGCAGAGAGGGAGAAATGCCGTGGAACAGCACTAGACTGAAATTCAGTCGATGCGATCCCCAGAAGCAAGCCAGCGGATGAATTTTCCGATCACAACAGAGCCTGACAATTCGGTTTAGATTCCGGAATCGCCGCTATCCTAAAACCAGCGGCGAAGCCTGTCCCCAACGGCCCTCGAATACAAATTCCTGAATCGGCTTTCTTGAGCGCGGTCCCAACTCGCGCTCGCGGAGAGACTCCGGCAGATCTTCCACCTCTCCGCCATAACCGATCGCAATTGCCGCGACAGGTTCGAACTCATCCGGGATCTTGTAAAGCTCGGCCACTTTTTCAGGAGAGAATCCCGCCATCTGATGAACGAACAAGTCCAACGCCATCGCTTGCGTCATCAGGTTCCCGACCGCCATGCCTACATCATAGAACGCGTGCCGATTGGGTTTGCCGGTCTTGTCAAAGTTCAGCTTCGCAACTGAAACCATCAACACCGGCGCCTGTCGGGCCCATTGTTGATTTCCTTCCACCAGGCAACTGAGCAGTCGGGCGTGCTCTGCGGGGTTCTGTTTGGTCGCTAATACAAAAGACCAGGGCTGCTCATTAAATGAGGAGGGCGCCCAACGGGCTGCCTCAAACAGACTTAAGAGCTTTTCAGGCTCGACCATCTGATCCGAGAAGGCGCGCGGACTCCAGCGCCGCTTCAATAGTTCTATGATCGGGTGATCGGTCTGGGCAGGTTTTTCCATAATTATGATTATCGACAATTTAGCGCTCAGGACAAAACCAACGATTAATCGGACATCGGACGTCCTGCCCGCCTGAGCGCGCGGCGCGAACTCATCCCAAAGAGATCTTTAGCCAGAGTTTGAGCGGGCTGCGTCCGCTGGCGGACAGGATGTCCGCGCTCCGAAACTATTTCCCAAAGCTGCGGCGGATAAGATAGGACATCTTGATGAAGAAAGTGCGGCCGTTGCGCCGGAAGCCGGGCTCGAGTTGGCCACTAAAAGGATTGAACCCGTTGCGATTCAGATCATCGTTGTAGCCGATATACAAAGCCGTCCCAGGATTGGGAGTGTAGCCAAAGAGAAACTGTCCCCTGACGTTCGAGGCGAGGGTGTCATAGTCGATGCGGCCGCGCGCAAATGTGAACCGGTTGAATTGATAAGTGGTGCGCAGCGAAACAATGTTCTCATCAAAGGCGAGCAGATGCGTGTCGTAGCGTCTGAGTCTTTCCTTCGTATAGCTCAGACTCAGGTTGAGCGCGCTCATCGGCCGGTAGTTCACGCTACCGTCAAAGTGCAGGAAAGCACCGGGGCCCGGATCTTGCGGCGCCAGGCACACCGGCGGAAGCGGAACCGGGGGAACCGATTCCTTGCAGAGGCCGGCTGCCTGCGCATTGCGCGCGACGACGGCGGGAATGCTCACCCGCGGATAGCGAGGGCCGGCGCCGAAATCGAAATCCAAACTGCCGGACACGCGATTGATGAACATGTTGAAGTCAACCTTCTTCATCGGCGTGGATCCCGCAAACATATAGACACCCGTGCTCGGGGCAGAACGTTCGTCATCGCCGCCCCAAAACGTACAGGTGTTAGTGAGCGCGCAATTCAGGGCCTTTGCCTTGCGGGTGGAGCCAAACTCTTCTTCAAACACCCGCTCGTAACCTTTATCCAAACCTACGCCGAGATAGGTCTGCCGCCTAAAGCTAAACTGGATCTGCGATTCGTCGTTGATGAACTGCGATCGGCCCTGCCAACTAACATTCGCCGAGATGGCGTTATAAACACGCCAGGAGATCAATCTCGCCTTTGGCTTTGGTTCCGAGTTGTAGCGGAAAAATCCATTCAGGCTGTTCGTGTTCGTGCGCCGGTTGAAGCCCACGTCGGCCTGGTAGTAACGCGTACGTCCAACGGCTGATAAATCATAGCCAAAATGACGGCCATTCATGTTGTAGTCAGCGGCATAGATAAACGCGTTCTGTTTGCGATCAAACGTTGCACCTTCATCCGGATAAAAGAGCGGCCGGCGAACATGAGTAGCGAGGGCTTGCGCCGTGAAGGTTGTTTGCTTATTGACGCGCAGCCGCGTGTCGAAGCCGCCTAACTCGCCGTAGCGATCGACGAATCGGTAATACGTGCCGAGGAACCCGATGAAAGAGTCCTTCTTACCTATGTCGCGCTTCAACCGGAGTATTCCCACTGATGCGTTCTTGCCAACAAATCTCGGATTCGCGGTGAGTCGCTCTTCGGGACTGAAGTTCCCGGGGCCGTTGTCGGACGCGAGCAGCAAGCCGAACGTGTTGCGATCAATTTTGCCGGTGAGCTTGACCGCGAAATCAGGGTCGATGATCGCGCGCGTATGAACCGCGGCAATTTGCGTGTTGAAAATGTCGACGCCTTCAAGGAAGAACGGCCGCTTCTCAGCAAAGAAGATTGGGAACCGTTGGTTCGCCGTGACTACCAACTGATCCGATTCGACCTGCGCGAAATCGGGATTGATGGCAAAGTCGAGGGTGACATTTGGCGTGATGCTGTACTTGCCCGTTAGTCCGGGATCGAACTTAATTGGCTCATTCACCAACCTGCCCGGGTCAAGCATTCCGGCGGCAAGCTGCGCTCCACTAAGAGTTCCCTTTCGTTTTGCCGTCTCAGAAAGTGTCAAACTGGGAATTAGTTCGAGCGTCCGCTCGGTCGAGATTCCTTCCATTCCCGACAGGTGGCCTTCCTGCGCCAGCCAACTCGAGTTGTCCCGGTTGAGCGGCATCCACATGCTGAGTTCATTATTGAACCGCTTGATGCGCCGCCAAAAATGCGCGCCCCACAACTTGTCCTTGCCCACGACATAACGAAGCGACTTGAAAGGGATTGCTGCTTCTACTGTCCACCCGTCGGTCGTGAGGGCGCCCTTGGACTCCATCACAATATCGGGATTGAAGTCTTCGCCCTGACCGTCGGTCCAAATGCCGTCGGCCTGGATGCCTAACGGGCTGAAATCGAATTCGTAGGCCTTCCGACCGTCGTTAAAAGTGTCGAACAGAATGCCAACGTAGTCGTCGTTCCAGATGTCGTCGCGCTTGGGAATCGTGGCGCGGACTTTGTCGGGCTCGTCGTAGCAATGAAAGGCGACGTAAATAAACTTCGAGTCGTAACCGAGCATAACCTCGGTCGGTTTGGCGGGCGCAATGTTGTCGCCGGGCTGGACCTGATAGAAATCCTTCAGCACCTTTGCCTGCTTCCAGATTTCATCGTCGAGCTTGCCGTCGATCACCGGCGCTTTATCGAATCGCGGCATGCGAACCGGCTGGGCCTTCTCTGGCGGCAGCACCAGTCCGGGTTTTGCGGCGACCGCGGGTTTGACGGCCGACGCATTTTCTTTTGGAGAGCTTGACGGCGTAGCGGAGGCTGACGGTTGGGCCAAAGCCGCAACCGAAGTCAGCGCCAACATGATTAGAAGTAGAAGTACATTTTTCATGAAGACAATTCTCGCAACCGCACGAAGGATCGTTTTCTCTACGATTAAGAAAACGCTTTTGGTTGCTCTCTCGGAATTAACGAAACCGGCGGCTATTAGTTTTCCGCAATTAGGACGTTTCGAAACGGCGAAGTGTTAATCGAAATCCCACTGGTCTTTCATGAGCTGGCATCTTTGGTTGCACGGTTGGCGAGTCAGGGTTGTTCACGAACACAAAAAAATCTAACATCTAAAATCTAAAATCTCAGATACTCATCTAAGATTTCGTATCCGTTTCGAACCTGCAAAATATGAGATTACTTTCGAACTGACGCCCTGCCGCGACCAGGACTCACGCAGCCATTTCACGCTCTCCAATCACTTTGCCGGCTTCGTCGGCATCACCATCGCAACGGATTTTGTAGCGCTTGATCTTCGCATTCAAGGTCGTGTGTTTGACGCCCAGGAGACGGGCAGCGCGAGCCTGATTGCCCCCGGTTCTTTCCAAAGCAGTACGAATCAGATCGGTCTCGAAGCGCTGCACTTCCGCCTGTAGTCTGATGCTGTGCCCGCGTGACGGCTGAGCTGTGCGCAGCGAATCCACCGCCTCCAGCAGGGTCGCAGCTACGTCTCTCAACGCGTCGAGCCGATTATCGAGTGTCGCCTCGCGCAAAAGAATGGAACCTTGTCCGGCTTGCGCTGATGAAAGCGCTGACGCCAGAACATCATTTCTCCAAATCGCCGCACTACTCATTGGTCACCTCCCTGTTTGGTAACTGCAAAGTCTCGAAATGCCACTTGCGTGTGATTAACTGCTTGCCGACCTGAAAGCCTCATCTTGAAGAATGACACCGCAGACAGAAAGTTTGTGCCACTTGATTTATTTGGCTAGCAGTTCCCTGAAAAAAACTACCGCCCGCTCGTCGCCCGTCTGTCCCAGCATCTGAATTGCTACCCTGCGCACTGCCGGTTTTGGATGGCTGCGCGCGGTGCGGATTAGAATCGGGATAGCTTCGTCCTTTGGGCGACGACCAATCGCGATGACCGCCTGCTTTTGGATTTCAGTTTCAGAGTCTGAATCGAGAGTGTTCGTCAAAGCGCCCAGACTTTTTTCGCCGGCGATGCGACCCAGGCTCGAGATCGCGCTCTTGCGCAACTCGACATCCTTCTCAGTCTCGGCAACTCGAATCAAATAAGTGGCCGCGCCGTCGCGGTTGTCGTTTCGGGCAATTCCACCTAACGCTCCCCGCTTCAAATCCCTCGAGGTCATGGTCTCGAACAGATTTTCGAGCAGCGGCAAGGTCGCAGCCGCGCGACTCATGCCGAGCGCCGACATCGCCTGCTTGCGCGGCTCGTTCCACTCCTGGTTGTTACGCACGATTTCGGCGAGCAGGTTATTCTTCGACGCGCTCTCAGGTGTGTAACCCAACCAGTAGATGGCCCGCGAGCGTACCGGTTCCGCAATCGGCCGCCGGACCAATTCGGTCAGAACAGACTCGACGCGCGCATCGTCATGCAGGGCGATCGCGAACGTCGCGCGATCGGCGAGGCGGTTAATCTCGGGCGCGGCCGAATCGATAAACGACTTCAGATAATTCAGGCTCTCTTCATTGCTGGCCCGGCCCGCCCAGTAAACCGGATAGCTGCTGAACTCGTGCGTGCGGCGCAGGTTGTAAACTTCCGCGCGAGTAAACAAATCGCGTTGCGTGTCAAAGAGCAGAAACAGTCCCAGCTCCCGAGTCTCGTACCGCGAATCGAAACTCATCGACATTCCGTCTATCGAAAAGTAGACGCCGCCAGTGCTGTCGACTACTTCAAAGTCAACGGCCACACCTGGCCGCGCTTCAAACTGATAGCCGACCCAGAACCGGCCCCCCGGTGCGCCGGCGCGGCCCTGGGTTACGGCGTTGTCGATCTTTACTTTGAGACTGGCGCCCTCAACCGGAATGAAGTTCTTCGTCTGCCCCGAGGCACTGGCGCCTATGGCTACAGTGATAGCGACAGCAAAGATAATCTTTACTAGTTGATTCACGACTCACCTCCCTCAAAGACCGTCTACTTGAGTAAGTCTTCAAGGAACTTAAGCACTTCGGGGTCCTTGCTGCGGCTGAGACACCCGATGGCCCGCCTGCGTCGCTCGATCGGTGTGGCGGGACTTCGAGCAGTATCGATTAGGGCTTTGGTAACGCGTGGGTCAGTTGAGCCACAAAGGGAGCTGAGCATCTGGGCCTTCAGGTCCTCGTCCTTCTCGGTAGCATAAAGGCCGAGAATGATTTCGGCGGCCTGGTCACCGCTGCGTTGAGCAATGGCACTAATCGCGTACTTGCGAAGTTCGATATTGTCCGAGCCGCGAGCGATCTCCAGCAACTTGTTTCCGGCGCGCTCGCTTTTACGATTAGCGAAAGCTGAAATTAGAGCTTTGCGCATCTCAAGGGTCTGATCGGCGTCGTATGCTCTTAAGAGAATGTCGACTACCGGCTCACCGGGCCGGCGTGAGATAGCGCGGATCGCGTATTTTCGCAGCGCTACAGGCTTGTTGCTAACCACGATTTCTCCAAGCACAGTGATGGCCCTATCGCTGGTGTGTTGACTCAAGGCGTACAACGCCGCTTCTGAAATTTCAGTCTGCTGCGCGTTGAGAGCAAACTCGCGTAACGTGTCGATCACGGTCTCGTCGTTGGTCTCACCCAAAACGGAAATCGCCTTGGTGCGGACCTTCATATCGGGATCGTTCCGCGCCACGTTCAGGATCGTCGGAGTGGCTGAATACTTTCCGTTACGCGCCAGAAGCGAGAGAGCGGCTTGCCGGCACCGCACAGTCTGCGTCGATCCGGGCTTGAGCCAGTCAGTGGCCACGGCCATGCCGCGCTGAACATCAGCCCGGAATAGCGCCTGGAGTACCTCGATCTTGAATTCACATGGATCGTCATCCGCTTGATCGCTTCTAGAGCCGGAGCCCACACCCGTGCCGATACCCATGCCGACGCCTTTGCTCTGAGCCAGCTTTCCCAGCTTGTCAAAGGATCTGTCGAGGTTTGAAAAGTTGAACTTATCAAGGGACCTGTCGAGCGTCGCATAGTCGAACTTGTAGTCGAACTTGTCAAAAGACATGTCGAGCGTCGAGAGCTTTTCCAACTTGTCGAGGGTCGCATAGTCGAACTTGGCAATCTTGTCCAACTTGTCCAACTTGTCGAAGGATGAAAAGTCGAAGTTGAAGTCGAAATTGAAGTCCAGATCGTCGAGAGCTGGAACGTTCACCTTGACACGGGGCGCGGGCTCGACACGGGGTGCAGGTTCGACGCGGGGCGCAGGTTCGACGCGGGGCGCGGGTTCGACGCGGGGCGCAGGTTCCTGAGCGGCGCTCTGACGGACCAGCCCGCCGGCGAGAATGGTCAACGCGACCAGAATCGCGAGCGAGAGAACCCTGCGGGGGAAGTTATTAAAGTTGCTTGCTTCGTTTTTCATAGCGTAAATATCAAACATAGTTTGCCTCGTTGTTTTTCCGAACCAATAGTTTGTCCGGGTTTCTAGTAGCTCATCAGTGCGGCCACGATTTCGGTCTTCTGCACGCGATCCTTAATCACGCGCAATTGACTTGCCGTAGTTTTGTCCGGCAGGTTAGCGATGTCGATCAGGAACGGTTCCAGATCCTTAAGCAATTCCTTCGTGGGAAATTTCCCGGCCACCTCGGCATCCTGAAGTAGTACCGCGTTCTCGTTCAGTAGCCGCCGGGACATCGCCTTTTCGTAGGACACATCGATCTCGCTGTCATCGGCGCTTTGCCCGTCCTGAAGGGTCCGTATCGAACGCAGCAGATTCTCGGCTTGACGGATGTGTTCCGCAGTGTCTCGCTTGTCAAGGTCGGAATAAGCAACAGGCGTGAACACACCGGGATCATCTGTCTTCAAGACCACACCACGCTTCAGCGTTTTCTTCACCGGTGGAACGTAGCTCGCGTTCACTGGTCCGGCATTGTTGCCATCATTAACCGGCGCGGCCGGAGGCTTAACATAAATCGGTGGCGGTGGAGCCGATCCAGGCTTGACCGTGATGGCCACTTCAGTCGCCGGGATCTGCGGGTGCGTCTTCAGATACATAACGCCAATAACAACCGCGGCAATCAAAACCGCCATCGCTCCAGAGAATGCAAATCCAATCCGTGGCGTTGCGAATAAACCCGACAACCAGGCTAGCGGCTTGAGTTTCGCCCTCGCATCATCCGCCCGGCTTTCAGTAACCGTGCGCGCCTCGATTGCGCTCCACATCGCCGGTGGGATGCTGAGCTCGCGATCATAGCGGGCAAAGATTTCCTGTTCCGCCGTCAGCGCTTCGAATTCGCTGGTGCAGCCAGCGCACGTAATCAGGTGCGCGCTGATTCGCTCGGCATCGTGTTCGATCACTTCGCCGTCGATGTATTCTGCCAACAGATTCCGACAGTCATCACACTTCATTACTACAACCTCACATACGGGCTGATTCGTTTCCGCATTTCCGATCGCGCCCGGTATAAATCCGTTTTCAACTTAGGAATCGAAAACCCGGTGATGTCCGCGATCTCTTCATAACTGCATTGCTGAAAAACCTTCAGCGTAAAGACCAGCCGCTTGTCGTCGTCGAGCAATGCGAGCGAGCGTTGGATCAGCTCGTTCAACTCCTTACTCAGAAGCTGGTTGACCGGCACAGGCGCCTGGTCGCTCAAGTCGAGCACCGACTTGTCTTCAAGATCGACATGACGGCTGTCCCTCACGCGTGCCCGTAACGCCTCGCGCGCGACGTTTTTGGCTATCCCAAATAGCCAGGTCGAGAGCTTGGTTTCCTGGCGCAGCGTGTGCAGGCTCCGGAAGGCCCTGACAAAGGTCTCCTGGGTCAACTCTTCCGCCAGGCTTCGATCCGAAACGAGATCGTAGATAAAGCTGATTACGGGTCTCGAATACCTTTCAAAGATCAGACGGAAGGCTTCCTGGTCACCCTGAGACGCCCGCGCAACTAAGTCTGCTGAACTATTCATCAGAGATGCCGCGAACGCTCCGGGCTGCCCTTCAAGGCTTAACTCATGGGCTAGCCGTTTCATCATGTTCCAGTGTGTTAGTGAGCCGTGGTAAACAAAGGTTTCAGGTTTTTTGGCCCTGCCCGACAGGCTGCCCTTTTAAGACAAACCCTTCCGAGACCGGCTCTTTGTGCTCTCGCTATTGATAAAGATAGTTGTTGGAGGGCGATTTTGGCGAGCAGATGAAGAAGGGTGGCGTCTTTGAGGATGAGGTCAGTACCGGGAGCGGGAGCGACCGGGTAACAATCCGGCAATCTCGATTCTGCTATAGCTGCGACCCGGTCGCTACGCTCCAGGTACTGACTCCGTAACCGCTGTTTTGGTAACAGTCGACCGATTCAGACGCCCAGGGCCGAAAGGAATCCCGGCTACGCCGCCTTCAACGAATCACGGTCACTAAGCAGACGCTTCACCGTGGACATAAAGCTTTGCGGATCGATCGGCTTCGGCTCGTACGCGTTAGCGCCCAGTTGCAGCGAGAAAGTCGCGGTCCCCGTACCGAACGCGGTGGTCACCAGTATTGGGATCTTCTCAAGCGAGGCAGTGTCGCGCACCCGCCGGACAACGTGGACGCCGTCAGCACCTGGCATTTGAATGTCGGTAACGATCAGATCCGGCTTGAGGAAGAGCGCAGTGTCATAGCCGCGTACACCATCTTCGGCCACCGTCACCTGATAACCGCGCTTCTCGAGCGCCATACGCAATAGTTCGCGCGTTTCGTCGTCGTCTTCAATAACCAGAATTCTTTGGGGCATACGAATATCCGAAGTGAACCTCACTAGTCTTTTTCTGTATGAGTAATAAACTACTATTAGCCCGCGCATTCCGCGATTCGGAGCGAAGTATCTGCCCGGAGATTAGGCGGCGATTAGTCACACAAAAAAGCGGGAGCGAAACCCGTTGGTCTCTACTCCCGCTTTGTCTATCAGGCCACAGCCTAACTAAGTTCACCGCGACTTAGTAGCCGTTGTAGCCGTCCGAGTAACCATTCTCAAAAGCAGCTCGGAAGTACTGCTGGTAAGCGTAACGATCGCCCAACCGCGAGTTGTAATCCTTGTTCGCGTTGCGATAGGCGCTACTGCGCGTCGGGTCATAGCGGCCACTGCGACGATCATTTCGGCCCGCCTTGTTGCCTTCATTGTAACCGGCGTTCAGCGCCGTCTGCCGCAGCTCGTTCGAGCCGCCCATATTTCCGTAACCATCCCAGTTCCGTCCGCGACGGGTATTGCTACGGTTCCACTGACCGTTGTTGTACTGACCATTGCGCTGCTGAGCCTGTCGCTGGATCTCAGCCTGTCGCTGGATCTCGGCTTGACGCTGGATCTCAGCCTGCCTCTGGATCTCGCGCTGACGACGAGATTGATTTTGATTAGGATAATACTGTGCCTGGGTCGTTGTGCCTGCCACCATTATTGTGCCCAGCAGCATCACGATTCCCAGGAGTGATCCCCCAATATTTTTTGCGTTGAAGATTTTCATGTTCTCCTACCTCCGCGCGGATGTATGGCAATGAACATGCCACGCCTGCTCTCATGGTGAACACACCTGCTCTCATAGTGAAAATGACTGAAGGAAACTGAGCTGTTATCCCAAATCGTATCGGCTTAGACGACATGGGCCGCGAAAAAATGAGTTAATCCAATGCAGTTCAGTAATGCAATCGTCCGCTTGAGAGGCGATTCATCGACGGCAATTCCCCAGGTAACCCAGGATTTCCCATTTGACTCTCGCCATCGATCTGGCGTAGAAGCGTGTGTCCGTTCTCAAACAGGCTCAACAAATGGACAGTTCAGATCAAGCTCACCATCCGGCGATCGAAGTCGAGCAACACGTGCGTCAACTGAATGATGATTGGGTGAAAGCGATCATGCGCGCTGACGGCGAGACGCTCGATCGGATCATGGCGGACGATTTCCTCTTCACCTATCCGCTGGAGGGCGACGACAAAGCACAATTCATCGCCGATGTGACTTCGGGCGATCTTAAGATAGAGCACATTACCCGCGAACAGGTTAGCGTAAGGATTTTTGGCAGCACGGCAGTTCTGACCGCCCGCGATTCAGCGAAGTGGCTTTATCACGGACGCGAACTCTCCGGCCAATACAAGATCATCAAGGTGTTTGCCGAGCGGGCTGGACGCTGGCAGTTATGCGCCATTCAGGCCTGTCCGATGCAGGAGCTTTAACCTCTACCAACCTCCAATCGATAATGCCACTCTCGCCAGCACGTCGTGCCGCATTTGAAATTCTGCGGCGAGTCGAAGATGAAAGCGCCTACGCATCGTCGCTGCTGGCAACGATGGATGAACGCCTGCGAAGTGACGACCGCAGTCTGAGTCACGAGTTGGTACTGGGCGTACTGCGGCGGCAGTTGTGGCTCGACCGCGTGCTTGAACATTTCGCGAATCGTCGGTTGGAAAGCCTGGATCTGCCGGTCAGGCTGGCACTGCGTCTTGGTCTTTATCAACTCCGTTTCCTGTCTCGGATTCCAGCGTCGGCGGCGGTGAATGATTCGGTAAATCTGGTGCGTGCGAATGGCCTGAGCTCCGCGGCCGGTTTCACAAACGCGGTCCTGCGCCGGGCGACCCGCGAAGCGGATTACGATCCGACGGAGAAGATTTTGGATCCCATTGAGAAGTTGGCGATTGCAACTTCTCATCCTCAATGGCTGGTCGAACGTTGGGCCAATGCGTTGGGTCTGGAAGAGGCCCGTGCTCTGGCACACGCGAACAACGAACCCGCGCCCGTGGCTGTTCGTCTGACCACCAAAACCAGCGAGGACGATAACGGAGAACAACGAATCGTGGAGGAGTTGGCAGCGGCTGGCCTGGAAGTGCGGCAATCGAAAATTGTGCCCCGCTCCTGGCGCGTGATCGGACAAAGCGCAGCGCTCTTGCGCAACCTGACCAGCGCCGGGCTGATTTACTTACAGGACGAAGCATCACAGATGGTTGCGCACTTGCTCGATGTCCAACCCAGTGATCGAGTACTCGACGTTTGCGCCGCGCCTGGCAGTAAGACGACTCACATTGGCGTGCTTGTGCCCCAGGCAAGGATCGTCGCCAGCGATCTCTACGAAAATCGGTTGAGCATCCTGCGCGAACTGGCAAGAACGCAGGGCAATGATTCCATTCAACTGGCCGTCGCTGACGCTACCTGTGTTTTGCCATTCGCCAGGGCCTCGTTCGATCGCGTGTTGGTAGACGCGCCTTGTTCAGGCACCGGCACCTTGCGTCGTAATCCGGAGATTCGCTGGCGACTTAACGCGGCGGATATAGCCGAGCTGTCGGCTAAGCAAAGACAAATTCTCGCGCAGGCGGCTGAGATGGTCCGGCCAGGCGGGACGCTCTTCTACACGACCTGCTCCCTTGAGACTGATGAGAATGAAGGTGTGGCCCTCGACTTCGTGAAAGAGCATGCCGAATTCGATCAACTGCTTTTGCCCAACCCGCCGATCTTCAACTACCCGGGTGATTTGGCAACCGCGACCGGCGCCATTCGCACCTGGCCACACCGTCACGATGTCGACGGCTTTTTCATGATCGCATTTCAGCGTCGCGGGTAATGCGGAATATGATTGAGCGGTGTTCAGAGTACCTACTTCAGTCAAGCTTTTATTTAGCGAGCCAGAACCCGACTGAAGTCGGTACTCTAAACACCGCCTAATAAAAGGGTCACGGCCCTTAACGCACCCCGGTTGCGACGGTTTGTGGGTGGGTGTTAGACTTCGCCCTGACCTTCGCCGGAATTGATTTGCCCCGCGAAACGAGACTGAAGCCAACGTGTCTTTCATAACTCAAACGCTTACAGCGCTAAAACGAATCTTCATCGTCATTGGAATCGCTATCGCGTTTACCTTCGGACTAGTGGGCGCGATCTATCTCTCGCTGCGGAGTTCCAACACAACAGTGCCCGACATTGTCGGCAAGGACCGGGCCTCCGCAGAGAACAGCATTAGCGCTGCGGGTTTGAATTTTCGCGTGCGCGCCATGCGGCCAAGCAGCAACGCGAAGCCGGATACCGTTATTATCCAAGTTCCGGAGTCGGGTAAGATCGTGAAGGTGGGTCAAACGGTCGCCGTCGACATCTGCCGCCCGTCCAAGGAGGGCGAAACGCCAACTTCTACGAATGCGAACGAAAATTCCAACTCCGAAAAGAAACCGGAAAACAGCAACGCCACGAATTCCGATAACAACGCAAACGATAACAAGCAGAAAAAGAAACCCGCCAATAAGAACGGCAACGACAACTTGAATGGGAACACGAACCGCCCGGCCAACCGAAACCGTAACGCCAATGCCAACGCCAATCCCGTCACCAATGGGAACGTGAATGCGAATCCCGGTGGAACTCCCGTACACAACTTGAATTCGAATAATGTGCCCAAAGGAAACGCCAATCGCGGCGCTGGTAATGTGAACGCTAACCGCCGTCCGCCCGTCACCGCGCCGACGCCTTAGAAATTTGAAAACTTCATGATTGAGATTGCCCCATCGATCCTGTCCGCGGATTTCACCTGTCTGGGTGAGCAAATTAAGATTGTCGAGCGTGCGGGCGCGTCTTTACTGCACGTGGATGTCATGGATGGGCGTTTTGTGCCGAATATTACCGTTGGCCTGCCGGTCGTAAAAGCAATTTCACGTGCAACCCGATTGCCTATTGACGCGCATCTGATGATCGTCGAACCGGGACGGTACGCTGCACAGTTCGTCGAAGCCGGAGCCAAGATGGTTTCAATCCACATCGAAGCCGACCCGCACGCGCATCGAACATTGGCGGCAATAAGATCTGCCGGCGGGCTGGCAGGCATCGCCATCAATCCCGCGACACCTTTGTCGGCTTTAGACGAAGCCGTTAAGTTTGCTGACTATGTCTTACTAATGTCAGTCAATCCGGGATTCGGAGGCCAGGAGTTTATTCCCGCCTCGCTCGATAAGGTTAGGCGCTTACGAAAAATGATCGACGAACGCGGGTTGAAGACCCGCATAGAGATTGACGGTGGGATCGATAGCGAAAACATCGCCGAGGTCACCGGCGCCGGAGCCGACATAATCGTTTCCGGTTCGGCGATCTTTGGCGCGCCCGACCCGGCAACTGCCTTACGTGAGTTGCGCGAGGCGACGGTCTTGTGGGTCTAGTCGTTGCCGATTATCGATTTTTGGTTTGTGATTTTCTAGGGCAGCGCCGGCCTTGCACAGAACGACGCTTTCCGAGTGGTAACTCGGAGGCCATCAGTTTACAATTCCCAGCGGTCACGAATTGTTTTGGAGGGTTTTCTATGTTTTGTTCCTTAGTCCGAAGAGTTAGTCCCCATGGCGTGTTTCGTCTGGTTTTGCCGGCGCTGGCGCTTGTTGCGATCGCTTTGTCCACGGCCGGCGTCCTGTGTGCCCAGGACAGCAAGAGCCAGTCTGCTCAAGCCGGACTATCGAACCTGCAGCGCATGGACATCATGCGTTCCAAGCTCGACGCAATGCGGCGCACACTGGACGGCGCGATTGCCGCGGTCAACACCAAGGACACCGGCAACAAGGAAAAGAATGCTGACGATCCGCGGACGCGCCTGCGCGGCCTGGATAAGGAAGTTGGTTCGGTGCTGAGCGAGATCAACGATCTGCGGGCTAAAGAAGAGCGGGCAGATAAATACGACACGTCCAAAATCGATGGGCTCGAGGTCTCGGTCACCGAGTTGAATACGCGGGTTGAAGCAGCTCTGCAAGCCACGGCCGCAGCCAGGACTGCCGGGAGCCAAACTACATCTGACTATCAGCCGAAACCTCAGAAAAATAAACGCCGGTTTCTCGGTTTGCTGCCCGGCAAGAGCAATGACAAATATGCAGAGTTAACCGGCACGGTGGCCCCGGGCCGCGATCGCGTGCTTTTCGTCGAGGCCGCTCACGAAGTACGCAAGGGCAATCATGAAACCGGCCGCTTGCTCTTCACGACAATCATTACAACTTATCCCGACTCGCCTTACCTGGCTATGGCCAAGCTGGCGATTGCCGACTCGTTCTATTTAGAAGGCACCACCAGTTCGCTGATTCAGGCGGGACAGGCCTATCAGGACTGGCTGACTTTCTTTCCGACGGATGCGCTCACCTGCGATGCCATGCTGAAGGTCGCGGAAACCGAAATGCGCCAGATGGGCTTGTCGGATCGCGACATCACGCACGCGCGCAAAGCCGAGCAGCGTTTGAAGGTAATGTTGCAGCAATGTCCGCAGTCGTCTCTTCGGCCCCAGGCTGAAGTGCGACTACGTGAGACTCAGGACAGTCTGGCGATGCACAATTTGCAGATCGCCCGGTTCTACCTCGATGCGCGCTATCGCAATCATAAGGGCGGACTCAAGGGTGGACAGGATCGCTTGAAAGAGATTCTGGAAAAATATAAGAACTTCTGCCTGACGGACGAAGTGCTGTTCCGCACGGCCACGACGTATCAGGAAGAGGAAGAGCCCGACGAAGCTGCCAAGTATTACCAACAACTGGTGCGCGACTATCCGAACAGCGATTACCTCGACAAGGCCAAGGATCAGCTGAATATCATCGGCGCCGCGATTCCCGATCCCGATCCAATTAAAAAGGACTTGCCCGTCTGCGAGAAGCTCACGTTCATGCAGAACATGATGCAGCAAATCAGCGGCAGCGCGAATGTTACTACCAGTCACGACGGAATTCTGATTACCAAAAAAGGTGAAGGCAACGACCTGATCGATAAGGCGATCCAGAATAACGGCCAGCTTCCGGACAGTGCCCTGCAACCGGTGATTCAGCGAGCGCCCACGCGCCAGCCTTTGAACCAGGCAACGCCGACCAATTCGCCGGAAGTGACGCCGGACAAGAAAAAAATCGGAATCTCGGTTCAACCGACGTCCAGCAGGCCACTGCCCGATCAGGTAAATCCAGCTACGCCGCCCGCAACCCGACCGCGGGCAACTCAAACGCCGACCCCGAAGCCGTAATGCGTTCCTGCCAAATGCAGGCGAGCCCTCTTATATGACTTCGAATTCCGCAGGCCTGCAAAATGAACTCGCGCGGCGGCATCGAACCGCCACTCTCATCGTCGCCGGTTTTTTCATTCTGGATATCGCGCTGGTAGCGATCGCTTTCTTGACCGCGGACCGCATTCATCGACCTGGCGATCCCTCGATCGAAATGGGCTTATGGATTGCGGTGCTGGTGTTTGGGCTGGGCGCTTTCGTGTTTAGACGAACGAAGTTCGCCGCGATGCGCTTGAAAGACATTGCGGCCCTCAAAGGCTTGTCCGGCTTGTTGAAGACACTGCAGGACACAACGATTAGGGTAGCCTGCATCGGCGGCGCGATCGCGCTGATGGGATTCGTGATCACGATCCTGACCGGCGATTGGACCAAAATGCTGCGGGCTGGTGGGGTGTCCGCAATAGTCCTTATCTACTGCTTCCCGTCTCGGAGCGCCTGGGAACGTGTGGTGATACAACTCGGGCGGGATGACTTAGCAGGCTGATGAAAAACTAAGCGTAGCCACAGAGACACAGAGACACGGAGACACAGAGAAATATGAGAACAAAGAGGGTAAGCATTTGTTGGCATTTCTGATAGGTTCTGAATCCTTCCCTTCTCTGTGACTCTGTGTCTCTGTGGCGATTTTGCTTTTTTCAGCACCGCGCTAGGTGAGTAGAGTTAAACCAGGGCGGGACTGTTCGCCAGGCGCATCGTGGGACTGCCTGCGCCAGTGAGTTGTTTGCCTGCGCTCCGACGCCGCAGAAAGCTGAGGCCGTCTTCTCTCGAAATCAAATTTTTCTGAATCAGATCGTGAATCGCTCCGTCAAAGGTCACCATGCCATGAGCGCGTCCGGTTTGCATGACGGATGCGATTTGATGTGTCTTGCCTTCGCGAATCAGGTTCGCGACCGCGGGAACGTTCACCAGAATTTCAACGACCGGCACTCGTCCCTGATGATCGGGTCGCGGCAATAAGGCCTGGGCCACCACTCCTCGCAAACTCTCAGACAACATCACCCGAATCTGGCCCTGCTGACCTTCGGGGAAAACATCGATTACGCGATCGATGGTCTTGATCGCGCTGTTGGTGTGCAGCGTGGCAAACACCAGGTGGCCGGTCTCTGCGGCCGTGATCGCCAGCGAGATCGTTTCCAGATCGCGCATCTCTCCCACCAGGATAATGTCTGGATCTTCGCGCAGGGCAGCGCGCAAAGCGGCGCCGAAGGACTTTGTATGACTCGCAAGTTCTCTCTGGCTAATCAGACAACGGCGATTCTCGTGCACGAATTCGATCGGATCTTCAATGGTTATGATGTGTGCTTGCTGTCTGTCGTTGATGGTGTGAATCAGCGAGGCCAGGGTCGTGCTCTTCCCTGATCCGGTTGGGCCGGTGACCAGAATCAACCCTTCGGAAATATCGATCAATTGGCCGAGCTGCTCGGGAAGGTCGAGTTCATCGATCGTCTGGATGGTTTCCGGAATCAGTCGAAATACAGCGGACACCCCATTTCTTTGCATGAATACGTTTACCCGAAAGCGGCCCACTCCGTGCAGCGGATAACTCAAATCCAAATCCCAGTTTTCCGTGAACAGTTCCTTCTGTCTTTCGTTGAGGATTTCAAAGATCAGACCATGGCAGGTCTCTTCGGAGACGCTTCGATAGTTAAGCTTCACCATTTCGCCGTGGATCCGCATGTAAGGCGCGGAGCCCGAGGTTAGGTGGAGGTCCGACGCACCCTGCTGTTTCATCTGCCGGAGGAGGTCATCTAGTCTGGCCATGTTTCAATTCCCTATCTGCGCCGGAGTTGGTGGGCCGGCATTGGCGGCGCTGACTACGCGCACTTATCTTTCGTAATTAGTCACCCACATCCGCAATCGTTAACGTGTGGAAACCGAGGAAGCAGGACGTTACAGTCCCTGGGATAGGAACCGAGCAGGGTCTTCGCGAGATCATCAATCGACGCGAATGGATTGTCCATTTCAGCTCGGTCTTGAATGCTATGCTCCGGCGAACCCGCTCGGGAGCTGAATCGACTATAGCAAAAAGATTAGACCCGCGCCTAGGCTTATTATTTGGACCTCCCCAGGGTTTGAAATTCAGTGCCCTGATGACGAGAGAGTCTGCCCAGAACATAGGAAGCGCAGTTCCCTGCCCTGTCACTCAAGGTGACAAAATTCCGCTGGTCCAACAGCAATCCTAAGACAAGTCCGGTGAATTCATTGGTAAACCGCGATGGCACCGCCCTTGCTCTGTCAGGAGCACGGCCCCCATTGGGCGGCCCTTAAAGATTTAGCCAAGCAGCAGTCGAATCGAGGTTGACAGTGATAACAATGAAAGCTCAGGTCGCCACGGGAAAAGCTCAAAGCTGGCATTCAAACAGCGGCAGGTCGCTGGTTGAAGTCCTTGCTGTTGTCGCCATCGCAACGATCCTGACCGCGGTCGCGGTGCCACAGGTCATTTCATCGCGACGCCTGATCCGCTCGGCCTCGTTGCCGCGCGAGATTGCCTCGCAGTTGCGCTATGCCCGGCAACAAGCCATGTCGCAGCGGCAGGCATTTACTTTCGTCTATGACGACTCAACCAAGCAGATCAGCATTATCGATCATCAGGCGACCGGTTACGCCCTGGTGGGTGCTTCCGGTTATCCCAACACCGCCGGCAGCATCAACGCGCTGACAGTTCCCGTGGGCGGCGGCGGCGGTCTCCCGGCTTCTGAAGTTACCTACGGCGTGCCGACTGGAATTAGCAGCCCGACTTTGGCCGACACCAGCACGCCCACCGCGCTGGTATCCAATAAATTCACCGTCACTTTTCAGCCGGACGGCACCGTGCTAGACGTTAACGGGAACGCGACCAATCGAGCTCTGTTCTTCTACAACAATCAAGTCCCGAATCAGACCGCGTTCGCGATTTCCGTTTTGGGAACTGCCGGGAGAATCAAGATCTGGAGGTACACCACCAGTGCAAATACTTATGTCGAATAACCCATCCCGGCGCCAGCCGCTGCGCAAACAACTTCATTCCGAATCCGGAGTTACGATGCTGGAGATGGTCGTGGCGATGCTGATTTTGACTGTCGGCCTGCTGGCCCTGGCGGGGTCAATCGGCTATGCCGTGACCGTCAGCAACAAAGGACGCAATCTTACCAACACCAAACTGCTGGTCGTTTCCTTGATGGAGCAGATGGAGACTTTGCGCAATACCGAGCAGTTGACGTTCGCTCAAATCAGGAATCAAGGCCAGACAGTCGACGACACCGGATCAACGCACCATTTCGACGGATTTCCCGTTGAATTCCAGCCGCTGTCGATCAATCCCGGACCCGACGGGATTTTTGGCACCGATGACGATCTCCACAGCCCCGGGCCGAACAACATCTATGGGGACCAGGACGATACTATCGATAATACCTGGCAGGTGCCGGGATACACGCGGCAAATCACCGTTACCAATCTGAGTGCCAATCTTAAGAGAATTCAAGTGACTGTGAGGTACCCGGATTCAGCCGGCAAGCTTCATGACATGGTTGGGGTCAGCTACCTAAACAACGACACGCGCAGCAACTTTCGCTAAGCGCCGCAGGAAAACTAAAGGAGCGCCGCGCTCAACGAAACCCGGAGGCAGTCCATGTGTCCTAATCGCAAAATCAATCGTCACGACGGCTTTTCAATGATCGAACTGATGATCTCACTGGCGACGATGACGGTCATTACCGGCGCGGCCTTTGCGCTAATTGGAAGCAGTCTCAAGTTCTCCAACGCCGCCTATAACACCACCGACTCGGAACAAGCTCTGCGCACCGCGCACGAAGTAATCAATCGCGACCTGACAACTGCCGGTGACGGATTGAGAGGCATCGGCACAATTCAGGTCCCCAAAGCCTTCGTGCAAAATTATTTGTCGTATACACCGGTAGTAGAACCGCCTACTTCCAATTACGTAAATCTCGCGCTGGTAAATTCGGATGACAACATTCCGGCAAGTACCGCGGTTCCCCAGGCAAGCCCGGCGGCAAATTTCCTGGCTGCCAATGATCGCCTGACTATGTTGGCGGTGGACACTGACTTCAATGGCGGTATCGGCTCTGTTTCGCTACCTGCTAACAAGATCACCATCGCGGCGAACGACGTTACGCTCCAACTGACCTCTACTGACATCGGAAAGTTTCAGGCAAACGAAGTTTATGCGGTTGTCTCCCAGAACAGCGCGGCCTTCGGCATAGTCACGACCGTCAACTCAGCAACCAATACTGTGGTAATGGCGAATTCCAATAGCTACGGCCTGAATCAAACGGGCGTGCTTTCGCCGATCTATACCGTCTCGAGTAACGGGACCAAGCCGGCTTCGATCATGAGGATCAAAATAATTCAATATTTCGTGAACGATAACAACCTGCTCGTCCGGCGAGTGTTTGGCGTTAAAGCGGTCACCTTCGTTGACAGCTACGTCGCCGAGCACGTGACAAACCTGCAGTTTCGCTATCTGACGAACCTTGTCGATGCCAACGGCTTTGTGCCGCAACCGGTGAGACAACTTTCGACTTCGCAACAGCAACTTGCCGTTCGTGAGGTGGAAACCACAATCGCCGTCGAAACGCTGCGGGCGGTAAACGCGGTCTCAGCGAACAACAACGGCAAGCAAGTCATTTCGTCGACCACGGCAACCACTGTTCGCAATTTGCAGTTCCGACAAGCGCTATAAGTCCCCGGCACCGGGCGCCTGTCACTCAAGCCATTATCGAATTGGAAGGAAAAGCGTGATGCGTAAGAACACTAAAAGAAACCATGCGGCCGCGGCTCAAATCTCTCAGCACCAGGTGCGTGAGCGAGTGAGCAGTAACGAACGAGGCGCCGCTCTGGCCACTGCTTTGATCATCATGTCGCTGCTGGCGGCCATCTCGATGACCGTACTGGCCGTGGTGACGCACGAAACCCGAATCGCCGGCAGCGACCTGCAACGCACCCAGACCTTCTATGCGGCGGCAGCGAGCATCGAGAAGATGACCGCCGATTTTTGCGCCTTATACGCCCGCACTTCACGTCCTACGACAACGGACTTCAATGCGGTCGCCGCGGCCTATCCAACCGAGCTGATCGGCGAAGGCTTCACGTTTACCAAGCCCGACGGCACCGCGGGACAGACGCTTATTGTTGATCCCAACGGCGCGACGGGCACCGTGACTATACCCAACGGGCCCTTTGCAGGTCTGGTGGCGTCCGTCAAACCTTACCGCCTGGAC
>DATHHW010000105.1:0-17398 GCA_035317005.1 Pyrinomonadaceae bacterium
TCCGTCCTGCTTCGACTGCTTTCAAGATCGCGATGATCTGGTTCTCACTGAATTTGCTCCGCTTCGTCCTGGCCTCCTGGGTTGGCTATCCTACCCGGAAACCTCTACTTTTCAATGGTCCTGTTTTTAGGGGTACTTACAGACCCGGTTAGCTATGCAATACAAGTTGAAAAACGATTACGTCTGGACGCCTTGTTTGAGGTTTCTGATCCGGGAAAGAAGATGACTCTCAAACCACAACCTATCTACTTTGATTTAATGGAAGTCCAACAGAAGAATCCGCTTTTTGAATTCTATAGGAATAAAGTCCAGTGCACACTTGGCTGGCTAGCTCGTGACAAGCCTGGTGAAACAAGTCTAAACGATTCGGATGCCAATGCTCTGGAGGACGACATTAATGGGATGTACTATGCCGCAAAAACACGCGTTTACCTGGAGCGCAGTTATTTTGACGAACTTCAAGAACTTCAATACCGCAGTGACTTTGCACGGTCACTGACTCTCACGTGTGCGTTGATTGCAAGTCTTTATCTGATACTCGCCATTTTGATCTATATGCCTCGAGAAATACGATTCAATGCCCAACAAATGGAACTGTTCAGAAAAAGGATCGGGTTTAGGGTCTTAAGATGGTGGCTAACGTCTGAAGGGCGCGCAAAGCTTAGGCTTGTTTTGGTCGTGAGCGTGCTGTATTTGATCGGGGCATGGTGCGCCCATGCTGCCTATGTGACTGAAATGAAAAACTATAATCTAAGAGTGTTTGGATACTATATTTCGATTGTTTCCAGGGAGAATAGCGGCGATCATCAAGACCCCAGCGGACGGATCCGGCTGCCGCAGTGACGCGATTAACGCGACTCAATAAAACCGAGAATGCGGTATCATAAACTGAATTTGACGGATGATTAGCGTTATCGGATCGAGGAGTTTGGACAGGTGCGGTATTTTACACCTCAATCCGGGTTTATACCGTTCTTCTGCGGATGAATACTTGTTCGGCGCTTGCCTTTTCTCCAAAGGCTTGTCATTCGTAGCTTCGATTCAGCTTGACGTCGTAAATTTGGTGAGGTGGAATGATTGATTGGTTAATCTCAAGGTTGGGTGGATGGATCGTTGTAGCAATCATTGGCGCAATTATTATCGGTGCGCTAAATTTACTCGCCAAGACCGGCAAACTCATACGCGCCGGTATCGAGACCAAAAAAACCGTGAGGAAATCCCGGCTGGAGTTTGCTAAGCACGGAGTGTTTGCAAACGAAAAGTTGGACGCTGTTAACAATACTGCTACCCTAAAAATTGTATTGCCAATAGTAGGTTGGTTGATTGTGTATGCTGTTTTGTTTCTCACTGTCCCGACAAAGCTTTTCTGATTTCTCTACTCTGTCTGGTTATCCCACTCGTTGGTTACAGCGGGTATAAGTTTAAGAAAGGATAAAGAACTCAGCAGCAGATCCGCGATTACAAACGTGTAGAAGGATTAAATCTGAAAGGAGAATGAAATGCCTTGGATACCACATGGACCCAATCAAGTTGAATTTAAAGGACCAATCGGCTTTTGGATGCAAGATTTTCAGGCGTGGTACAAAATTGACGCTCGGGATAATCCATCAGTAACCTTCAAGGATTACCTGCTGGTCTTATGTGCTGTATATGGGAACTTGGCAAAGGAGAAATGGTCAAAGGAATGGTTCGGGAAAAAGAAAATCGAAAAATTGGATTCATTTGTATCCTCTGACGCAGAGGGCAATATTCATTTGGAAATGTTCGATATTGTTGACTGCTTAGCTGAAAATTTGGATATGGATTTGAGGCAGGAATGGGGGCCGAAGTGCCGCGCGTATGTGCGAGAACAATTAAAACTGAATTGAAATGAACGCCGCGCCCAACAATTCATTGCAGGTGAGCGCGGGATAGCACCTTTCTCAACTAACTTTGTCCGGCGTGGCTTGCATGCCACCGCCCGCGCCACTTGAACTCAGACGTTATGCCGCAGGTAGGCGACCCCTATCATCCTGAGAGGAGAACGATCTTCATGGTCCTAAAACTTCTACAAATGGACTATCTCTTTACCGGCCCATGGGGCGAAGAGATGGCGACAGAATATTCTGATCTCGCGCACAGGATAGCAAATGTCTCCGGCCTCATTTGCAAGGTGTGGACGGAAAATCGTGAGACAGGAGAAGCGGGCGGGGTTTATTTGTTCGAGGATGAGGCTTCACTCGATGCATACCTGGAAGGGAAAATCGAGCGAATGAAGGCCGCAGGAATTAAAGAGGTTCGGGCTAAGAGATTCGACGTGAACGAACCCCTCACACATATAACCAGAGGCAGGCTCAGTAGGTAAGAAACGAGGCTGGCTCGGTAGGTAAGAAACAGAGGCAGCTTATGATGGGCGGTAGCAGCGGCCTAATAAATCGTTCGACCGGAGCGCGGGGAGCATGTTCTTTAACTTGATTGTCGGATTCGAAGGTCGAATGTAATCGCCGGGCCGGTCAACTCAAGGCGGCACCGAGACGGTGGGGAAGCGGAATGACAATCGTCACCATCGACGAATCACAACGCAAAGCAGCGACAGTTGTGGGATTCTCTTATCTGTTTGCGCTGCCGCCGGCGATCTTCGCCGAGTTCTACGTACTCGGCCGACTAATTGTCTACAACAACGCTGTGGACACTGGTCGGTGCCGTGATCGATGGCGCTTGTCGAGACGTTGAGGAACTTAGGAAGCTGAAATTCCCAGTCATCTGCAAAGGCGTGGTTCCGAACGTAGGTTCCGTCTCAGGGTACGGAGACGTTAACGTTTCCATTCAATGCGCCGGGGTTGTCGTATCGCCCGGGGACATAGTTGCTGCGGATGGAAATGGGGTCGTTGTCGTGCCTAAAGCTGAATCGGCTACGATTCTGGAGGCAGCGCAACGCCTGCTGCAGACCGAGCACGTTCTGCAAGAGAAGATCAAGGCCGGTGCTACTATCGGGGAGTTGGTCAACGTCGATGACGTGTTCAGGTCAACGTTCTCCTATCAAAATAAAGCCGTACCGCGCGATGATGACGCTATCCAACCGAAATGATGTTAACTGATCTATCCGCCGCCACCGCCCAACACCTCGTTGAACTAAAGGCAGTAATGAACACCTCTGGAAGCCAGCACGCGTCAGACAATATTTGCGCAGACTGTGGAGCGGAAGTGGCGCAAGGCAAAGTTGGATGTCTGCAGATTTTTGAAGAGATTCTTGCCAGAGAATTTAGTGACTACCGCTATGGCAAAATCCACCGCCTGACGGTAGATGCGTATTCCCTGCAGCATCCCGAAAGATATATGCGTTCGGGAAAATCTTTTGCCGCACATCTGACGGGGATGTGCGCCGCGCTTGAATATGAAGACACTCCAGCTCTTAATCGAGCGGTGCAGAAATGGCTTAGTACGAACCCAAAGATCGACAAGCCTGCTCGCCTGCCAGATAAGCGCGGGAACTTAGCCATTACTTATATCCACAGTGCCGCAGACGCGGACGAACACACTCAGCGTGTTCGAGAGTGGGCCCGGGACGTCTGGAGCGCGTGGTCTGAACATCACGATCTAGCGAGAAGCTTAGTTAGAAAAGCCACGACTGAAATTAAATGATGACCGACTGGGTTGAGAAATTCTTTCAAGAATATGCGGAGGCTTTTCGATCAAAATCGAGAGACAGATTATTGGCTAGGTTCTGCTCGCCTTTGACCTTTCTGACGAAGAACGGCCCGATTGCGTTTAATGATGAAGAGAGTCTCTCAGCCAACCTGGATGCATTGATGCGTCGTTATGAAGAAATCGGGGCAGTAGATTGGAACTATATAATCAGGGACGTCCGAGCTATTGGCTCCGGGATTCACCTGGTTGAGATCGAATGGCGGTTCTTTAATGCTGCGAATGAACCTCTATATAATTGCGATACGAGCTACATCCTGGCCGGCGAAGCTGGGGCCAAGGTGATGGCTATCATTGCCCACAACGAGAATGAAGAGTATGAGAAGGCAATGAATCGCAAGAGAGGCGTCTAATAATCGCATGCAGCGGAACTCATGTTCAAACTCTGGAACACGCCATGCAATAGTAGCGGACGCTGGACCGTGTCCCTGCTGCTGGACTAAGCGGCTCAGCCAGCGGGCCACGTTTTGATCAACTAAACGACTGGAGAAACTATGACGAAAATGCGTCTGGTGCAGGTCCCTCGGCCGAATGGACCCTTTGAACTGGTTGAACGCGACATCCCGGAGCCGGGCGCGGGCGAAGTCCGAATCAAGGTCGAAGCCTGTGGCATCTGTCATAGCGACTCGTTTACCAAAGAAGGAACCTGGCCGGGGATCGAATACCCGCGCGTACCGGGACATGAGGTCGCCGGCATAATTGATTCAGTCGGTGCAGGCGTCGTCGTCTGGACCAAGGGACAGCGGGTCGGGGTCGGCTGGCACGGCGGACACTGCGGGCACTGCGATGATTGCCGTCGCGGTGACTTCTTTGCCTGCCAAATCGCTGCCCAGGTAGCCGGTGTGCACTACGATGGCGGCTACGCCGATTACATGATCGCTCGCGTCGAAGCCCTGGCGCTGATTCCCGCAGAGCTTTCAGCCGTTGAGGCAGGCCCGTTGATGTGCGCCGGCATTACTACTTTCAACTCTCTTCGGAACAGTGGCGCGCAGGCCGGCGATCTCGTCGCCATCCTGGGAGTAGGCGGGCTTGGCCATCTGGCCGTTCAGTTTGCCGCAAAGATGGGTTTTGAGACTGTCGCCATCGCCCGCGGTGCGGACAAGGAGCCGTTGGCCAGGAAACTTGGCGCACAGCATTACATCGATAGTCAGGCGCAGGATGCCGGCGCGGAACTGCTCAAATTGGGCGGCGCCGCGGTCATTCTCGCAACCGTGACCAACGGCAAAGCGATGAGTGCGGTCCTGCCCGGATTGGGCGCGAACGGAAAGTTGCTGATCCTCGGCGCTGCTGATGAGCCGCTGGCGGTGCCGGCGCTTCTGCTCATCACGGGACGCCGTTCGGTATCGGGCTGGTACTCTGGCACGTCGATCGATTCGCAGGACACGCTCGCGTTCAGTGTGCTGACCGGCGTCCGATCTATGATTGAAGTCTTCCCGCTGGAGCGGGTCACGGAAGCCTACGAGCGCATGATGAGTGGCAAGGCTCGGTTTCGAGTGGTCCTTACCACCGGGCAGTAGCCGGAGCGGATTTTCTTGTGTGCAGATTTTGTTACCGGAGGCCCGAAGGGTCGGCATGAAATAGCCACGTCGGTAAGGGCGTGGTCGGCCAGTTGCCCAAAGTCTCGGAGGCCCGAAGGGCCGTTACATCCAATCGTTGTAGAGTTTGTCGTGCCGCGCCTTCGGCGCTCAACCAATCCTGATCGGCTCTCGATCCACGACCTCACGGTCGTAGCTATTGCATCACGGCCCTTCGGGCCTTAGGTCATCAATTATGATCCTACAAACGATCGATGAAGTTCTGCTGGAGCTTGATAAGATTATTCTCCACGCCCGCAACGAGCGCGATCGTCTCGGCTATTTCGCCACGCTTTATCGCAACGTCACGATCAAAGTTAAGGAAGGCATCGCCGCCGGTCTGTTCGAAGACGGCCCGCGCATGGAAAAGCTCGATGTCACATTTGCGAGCCGTTACCTCACCGCCTTTGAGAGTTTTCGCCGCGGCGATCCGTTGAGCAAGTGCTGGCTCGCCTCTTTTCGCATCGCCGCGAACTGGCCGCCGATTATCCTGCAGCATCTGCTGACCGGAATGAACGCGCACATCAATTTTGATCTGGGCATCGCCGCGCAATCGGTCGCGCCCGGGTCAGAGTTGGCTTTGCTCAAAAATGATTTCAATCAGATCAACAACGTTCTGGGTGGAATGATTGCAAAGGTTCGGACCGATATTGAAGGAGTCTCGCCCTGGATCAACCTGCTCGATCACGTGGCTCCGGCGGTGGAGGACAGGTTTATTAATTTCAGCCTCGACAAATCACGCGCCAGCGCCTGGCTCGTGGCGAATATCGTGAACTCAACTCCCATCGACCAACTGCCACGCAAACTCAGCATCCTTGATGACGGCGTCGCCATGCTCGGCTCTTTAATTGGTAGTCCGAAAGAGTGGCTCATCAGTCTCGGCCTGCATGTCATACGCGTGCGCGAGAGCAGCGATGTTCCGCACGTCATTGACGCGTTGAGTCAGATGTGAAACGGGGACTTTAGCGTTTCGTGGAAACCCATGCTTACGGAAATCAAGCAAGCTGAGTCTCTCAGCGACGCTGAACAGCAAAAGCTCTTTGGCTGGGGAGAAGACATTTTCGGTGTTCAGCCATTGATTCTTCACTGGCGACACAAAGACGTGCGCTTCGTCCTTTATGAGAACGGAGCACCGGTCAGTCACGCCGGCATCCTGAAGCATTCCATCAACGTTAATGGTGAACCCGTTTCAGTCGCGGGGCTGGGCGGAGTCGTGACCGTCCCTGAGGCCCAGAGGAAAGGACTTGCTCGCCAACTGGTGCAGCACGCAATGAGATTCGCGGAGAGTGAGTGGGAGGTAGATGCCGGCCTGCTTTTCTGTCGGCCGCCAATGGTGACGTACTACGAAGCACTCGGGTGGCAGCTGGTAGAGTCTCAGGTGATCATCGAGCAGCCGAGCGGAAAGATCGCTTCACCTTTGCACGTGATGGTGCTTCCGTTTGGCAAGATGACCTGGCCGGCAGGAAGTATCGAGCTTCAGAGTCTGCCCTGGTAGAGAAAACCAATCCTACTTAGAGGTGATCGTCAGAATCACAATCTCAGGCGTCACGCGAAAGCGAACCGGGAAAAGGCTGGTGCCAATTCCGGTAGTTACGAAGAGGTGATGCCCGTTCTCGAAGAAATGACCGGCAAAATACTTTTCCGAAGGCTCCGACATGGCGACAGGTCGCCCGATCAAAGGAAGGTCGACCTGGCCACCGTGAGTGTGACCGGCAATTAATAGCTGTACGCGTTGGGGAATGCTGGGAAAGATGTTTGGATTGTGCGTCAAAGCCATAATGGTTGAGCCCGGCGGAACTTGCGCGATCGTCTGGCTGATGTGTTGGGGCCGAGTCCAGAGATCAGCGAGACCAACCAGCCAGAACGATCGATCGCGCCACCTAACCTCTGCCACCTCGTCTTCCAGGATATGAATGCCGTTCTGTTCAAAAGCGCTCCGCACCTTCTCGCCGCTGTACCACCAATCGTGATTGCCCAGGACCGAGTAAACACCCAGCGGCGCTTTCAGACTCTTCAAAGCCGCCGCCGTCACTTCGGGCTCGACCCGATGGCTGTGCCAACTGTTGGGCGACATGTAATCGCCGAGCAGGACGATCAGATCAGGGTTGAGCGCGTTAGTTTTGGCCACAATCTGTTGCAGCTTGCGATCGTCGATGAACGGGCCGCCGGTGTGAATGTCTGAGATAACCGCGATGCGCAACCCGCTCAGTTCCTTCGGCCAATTGTCGATCTGGATCGTCTCCGGATGGACGATCAGGCGGTTGGGCTCGATGAGGAATGCCCAGAAAGCCACGCTGAAAAGGAGCAAAGGGATGATGGCCGCGGCGACCCGCAGGCGTTTCTTCCAGCGCGGGGTCTGGCCCCAGGCACGTTCTCCGGGCGACCTGCGCACCTCGTGAAACAAAAAAAGGAGCAAACCCAGGAAGACCGCAACGGCTATTAGAAATGGAATGCTCATCTGAAATTTGAAACACTCGCCCCGGCCGAAGTGGGAACGCTTTCAAGACACAAAGAGTTCCGTTAGGAACTCTTTGACGGTGGAGTCCTGGTTTGGAGTCCCGCCTTCAGGCGGTCTTTACTTCCCGCAATAACGAGGCCGCCTGAAGGCGGGACTCCGAACGATAACAGTCCGTTGGGAAAGTATTCACGCCAACGTCGATCTACCGAGGCAGCTATGTCATCGCGCACGATCAACTCATCCGGCAGGCTCGGTTTCTTGCGGGCGTCGATTACGATCGGGCCGCGATAAGCCAGATGATGCCGAACGACGTTGGTCTCTCTGGCGTAGATATCGCCTGCCGGTTCAAAGCGTGTCCAGGTTGACCATAGGAAGTCCGTCGTCGAACGCGCGACGCCGGCATCGTCATGCAAGATCACCAGAGGCCATTCAGTAAATGCCCCTTCACTGGCCAGACGGGCAGCCTGATCCGGCTCGTCTAAATAAGGCGCGCCCTGGACAACGAGACAGCCGCCACAGAAAACTTCCGCGCGCGTAACTCCATTTGGCAGCTCGCCGCTAACTTCACCTGGCAGATCACGTATCGGCTCGCCCAAGCCCATCAGGATCGCCTTGCTGCCTTCGTTCACTTTCCCACTTGTGTAGTCCAAAGTATCCATCGACGTATTCGAGAAGATGAAGAAGTCTCGCTCCCAACGCACACGGGCGAGCACATGTTCCAGCACGCGCGGAAAATCGTGCAGGTCAATCGGCGTGTCGGTGAGTATCAAGAACTTCGTCAGCGCCAGTTGGCCTTCACCCAGAATACGGAAACCTGCGACCAGCGCCTCGCGCGTGTAACGCTCGCGCACGACGGCCGCGGCCAACGAATGGAAACCGGTCTCGCCATAACTCCACAAATCACGCACGCTGGGCATCACCAGTGGAAACAGCGGTGACAAAAGCGTCTGGAGATAATCGCCGATGAAAAAATCTTCCTGTCTCGGTTTGCCTACTACCGTCGCCGGATAGATCGCGTCGCGACGATGCGCGATCGCGTCGCAGTGAAAGACCGGATAGTCATGTCGCAGGGAGTAATAGCCATAATGATCACCAAACGGTCCTTCCGGCCTGCGTTCATGCGGTTGCGCGTGGCCGACCAGTGCGAATTCGGCTTCCGCAACCAAGCGGTGCCCACCCGACGGGTTCTTCGCCATTCTCAGCTTCTGTCCTTCGAGCAGTGACGCCAGCACCAACTCAGGCACGTCCTCGGGCAGTGGCGCGATCGCGGACATCATCAGCGCGGGCGGTCCTCCCAGAAACACCGTCACCGGCAACGGCTGGTTCAACTCTTCCGCCGCGCGATAATGAAAGCCGCCGCCTTTTTGAATCTGCCAATGCAGTCCGGCGTGCTGCGCGTCATAAACCTGCATGCGATAGATACCGAGGTTGTGTTTTTTCGTGAGTGGGTTTTCGGTGTAGACCAACGGCAGCGTTATGAACGGGCCACCGTCTTCCTGCCACGTTGTAACGACCGGTAATTCAGTCAATCGCCCGGGACGATCGATGACCTCCATGACGGGCCCACGCGAAACGGTTTTTGTGCCGAGCTTAAGAAAGTCACGCACCAGCGATCGATGTTTCCAAAGCTCGGAACGTTGCGGAGGCAGCAGCGCTTCGGCGACGCCGACTAACTCTTTAACGAAGTGTTCAGGCTTTGGTCCAAAGGCGAGCTCGATGCGTTTCGCCGTGCCGAACAGATTGGTGACGACGGGGTAACGACTTTCCTTCACTCTTTTGAAAAGCAGAGCGGGCCCGCCGCGTTCGATCACCCGGCGATGAACTTCGGCGAGTTCAAGATAGGGGTCGACTTCAGTGTCGATACTAACGAGATCTTTTTCGCGGCGCAGGAGGTCGAGAAAGGAACGAAGATTGGAGTGCATCTAAAATATGCTCTCTGTGCCTCCTCTGTGCTCCTCTGTGTCTCTGTGGTTAATAAACCCAGGAAAGATTCCACCACAGAGACACAGAGAACACGGAGGGTGCACAGAGAAATACTAGTTCTAGGTCTTAGGACGTCTCAGGGTGGCGCTATTCAGATCAAGATCAGTCACCTTAATCACTTCAACCTGCGGAAACTGCTTTTGCAGCGCCGGCAGAAACTTGCTGGCGTCGCCCACAACGATCACGCTGGTGCTGTCGATGTTGAGGTGCGCAGCGGCAAAGCTCTTAACGTCTTCGGCTTTAACGGCCTGCACGTTGCCGACGAATTGATTGATCTGATCGAAGTTCACGCCATAGATTGCCAGCGAACTTACCTGACCGACCAGGCCGCCGGTTGTGTCCAAGCCCCGGGCAAAGCCTCCGTTCAAGCTTGCCTTGCGCGTGGTCAGTTCACTGTCCAGCAGATCGCCCGTCGCAAGTTTGGAAATCTCCGCGAGCGTCAGCGCCGCCACTTCCGCTCCTGACTCATTCTTTGTCTGGGCAGTCGCGCTAAACGATCCGGCCCAACGGCGAGTGTCGAGGGAACTGCCAGCGCCGTAACTCAAGCCGCGCTTGACGCGAATCTCCCAATTCAGCCGCCCTGAGTAACCGTTCAGAATCGAGTTGGACACTATGCCGCGAAAATAATCAGGGTTGCTGCGATTGATTCCGCTGCGAGCTGCGAGCACTGCCGCTTGTCCCGCGTCCGGCATGTCTATAACCAAAATGCGGCGGTTTCCGGGTTCGCTCGCGGGAGTTGTCATCGCCATCTTGGGCAGATCGGTCGCCGGTTTTTGCCAATCACCAAAATATTTCTGGGCAATAGCGAATCCGTTTTCCGGAGTGATGTCCCCACCAATCACGAGGATGGCATTGTCCGGCCGATAAAACATTTCGTGCAGTCTGGTTATGTCATCGCGCTTGATGCGCGGCAGGGACTCGGGTGTTCCTGAAAGTGGATGACCATAGGGCGCATCGCGATAGACCACGCGCGCGGCCGCAAAACGGGCAACGGCCCCCGGCTGACCCAACGACACTCTCAGGTTGTTGAGATACTGGCGTCTCAGCCGGTCGATCTCCTCGTCCTTGTATGCGGGATTGCGGACCACATCGGCGAATATTTCCAGCGCCGGTCCGATCCGCGAAGACATGACATCGACACTGATTGTTGACGAATCCCAGCGCGCACCCGAATTCATGGAACCACCCAAAGCTTCGATCGCTTCAGCTATTTGTGTGGCGCTGCGCGTCGTCGTTCCGCGAGTAAGTAACGCTGCAGTCATGTCCGCGGCGCCCGACAGATCAGCAGGATCGACTTCCCCGCCGCTCTTAATCAAAAGCTGAGAACTAACCAGCGGCATCTCCGACCTTTGGATCACAACCACCCGTAAACCGTTCGGCAGTGTCTTCTCAACCGGCTTTGGAAATTGAACCGTTCTGGGAGGCTGCGGTGGCGGCGGAGTGGCCTGCGGCGCCTGCGCGAACACGCAAACCGCGAACGAGAGAATTGCGATTGGCAACAGCGTAAGCGTTCTTGGTTTTATCGTAATGGCGCCGTTCATTTCGCGTACGCTCCTTTCGCTCCATCCATCGACTGAGGCATCTGGTTTGCTCCGGTTGCCGGACGCTGTGATTCCGGCAAGTAGATGAACACATAACGGTTCTTCTCGGTGAAGTACTTATTGGCGACGCGTTGTACGTCGGCAGCCGTTACGGCCTGAAGTTTTTCCAAGTCGGTATTCACCCGATTTGGATCGCCGAGCAGTACCCCTGCCTCGCCCAGCGCGCCGGCCTTTCCGTTATTCGTTTCGCGTCGGCGCAACTGGCTGGTGATGATCTGGTTCTTTGCCTTCTCAAGCTCAGCCGCCGTGACTGGCGTATCCTGCAACTTCTTGATCTCGGCCTTGAGCGCAGCTTCCGCGTCCTCTACTTTTTTGCCGGCGGCGACAATGGCAGTTAGTTCGAACAGGCCCGCGTCTTCATTTAGACTCGCGTTCGCATTCGCGTTCTGCGCGACCTGCTGTTGGTAGATGAGTGACTGGTAAAGTCTCGACGAGCGGCCCTGCGACAAAATGATATCAGCCATCGTCAACGCCGGCGCATCGTCGCTTTTCTCTGAAGGAATAAGGAAAGTAATGCCGACGCCGGGCAGCGACAAACTTCGCGGACCGTAGTCTATGAAGCGTTTCTCCCCATTACGTTCCGGCTCTTTCACATCCACGCGCGGCAAAGGGAGATTCGGCTTTTGCACCGGACCAAAATACTTGTCGACCCAGGCATCGAACTGTTTCGGATCAAAATCGCCGACGACCAGCAGCGTCGCATTGTCCGGCCGGTAATACGTGGCATGAAACTTCTTGACGTTTTCCAAAGTGGCGGCGTCGAGATCTTCGATGCTGCCAATCCCCGGCCGCTTATACGGATGCACGGAGTAAGACTTCTGCTGCATAGCGTAAGAGAACTTGCCGTAAGGCGGCGCCAGCACGGTCTGGCGGAATTCTTCCTCGACGACGGCGCGCTCGGAGTGAAAGTCTGCGTCGTCTACGGTCAAACCTGACAGACGCTCAGCCTCTGCCCACAGCAGCGTCTCGAGATAGTTTGAAGGCACAATTTCGAAGTACACCGTAACGTCGTCCGCCGTGTAGGCGTTGTTATTTCCGCCCACGTCCTCGGTTAGGCGATCCATCATCTCAGCCTTCATGTTCTTGGTAGACTTGAACATGATGTGCTCGAACAGGTGAGCAAAACCGCTGCGTTGATCGGGATCGTCCTTCGACCCGACGTGGTACCAGACATTAATGGCCACCGTCGGACTCGACTTGTCGACGACGCTCAGCACGCGCAGGCCGTTCGCCAGCGTGCGCTCGCGAAACTTCATCTGCGGCAATTTTGTCTGGGCGCCGGCGCTAATCACACCGGCCGCGATCAAGGCGCAGCCAATTAGGGTTAGTATAAATCGTCTTCGCATACTCTCTTCGCTCCTATGAAGGTGGTTGTGGCACGCGCATCTTGCGCGTGATCACGGGCAGGATGCCCGTGCCACTCTTGAAACTCAATCCAAATCCAGCGGATTCCGGTAAATCTTGGTATCTTTTTCGGCTTTCTTCCTGGCTTCCTGGAACTTTTCTTCCAGCAGCCGCCCACGGTCCTTATGCGAACTCATCTCCTGCGCAAATATCTGTTCGCGGGTCAGCTTCTGCTTGTCTAAATCCTTAACCATGTCTTCAAAGGAACCGAGTGGCTTGTGCTTCTCCTCGTGAGAAAGCAGCGCGCCGGTCTCGGCATCGACTTTCAGAGTGGCATCACAGCAGGGACAGATGATGGTAAAACGGCTTGAATCATTCATAAGTTCAAATCCCGACCGCGACGGTGCGGCTTTGCTTTTAGGAGGTGAATGATAACAGCGAGGGGCAGAGGGAAGCCAGCGGTAGGGTCACGTATTTAGCCCGACCGTCAGGGCGGGCTCACTCAGACCGGTGACAACCTGAAGTCAATTCTCATGTTCCAGGCCCGTGCCGTCACCAAAGTAGCTTTCCATCTTGGTGAGTAGCTTGTCCATGCGTCCACTATTTTCATTGATGGTCACATTGCTTTCGACGAATACCTTAATCAGGGCCTGAAACGAATCAAGAATCTGCTTTGATTCGTCGTTACGCGCGTCCTTCAGCTCTTGCGAGATATTCAGAAAATCCTCGAAGACCCTGAGGCGTTGAATGAGGGCTTTTTGGGCGTCGATAACCAAGTGAACATTCTCGACGAATTTTTCTTGAGCGTTGGCCAGACGTTCGGCCGCGAAAGCTAATTGTTCTTCGGTCATCAAGTTTTCTCCTGCGAGTGGAATAACATTCCTCGGCTGTCAGATTCAAGCTCTGCTGGCGACGCTTGCGACCGGGATGATCTTCCAGTCCGACGAATCACAGCTTGCGTCAGAAAAAAGAGAGCGGCCACCTGCCGCCCTCTCGTCGCCGCGAAACTGGTCTTCGGCTTAGGGGACGATCACTTTCTTGATCGCTTTCCCGGTTTTCTTGGCGCCTGTTTTGGTCTTGTTGACGACGGTCGTACCAATGTCGACTGACTTGTCGCCCACCTTCTTAACAACGGGCTTCGATTTATTGTAGACCGTCTTCGAAGTATCGACCGTCTTGTCGGCGACTGTCTTACTGACATCTACTGTTTTGTCGGCCACCGTCTTTGCGCCTTCTTTGGTCTTGTCGGCGACGGTCAGCGATTTATCTTTAACCCACCCGGCAGAGTCGGCAATGGCATCGCCGGTGGCCTGGAGGACGTTAGGATCTCTCGTCTCCTTCTCTTCGCCGCTCGCCGAATAAACCTTCGCCGTGCGCGTGCCGTTGCGCGTCGTCACCACGACCTTCGAAACGCGTGGGTTGTTCTTAAAGGTACGTGTCTCAGTCTTCACGCCATTGTTATCCGTGGTTGTGGCTATCTCGGAATTGTCCGGCGCCGTTACTGTCGCGGTGTTGACGGCGTTCGAGTTTGTATTCGCGGCTGAGTTCACGTTCGACTCGGTTGCATTGCTGCACGCCGCTGCCAGAATCGCCAATGCGGCAATCATGATTCCTATCAAAACTTTTTTGCTCACTACTTACCTCCTTCAAAAGACTGCTTGGACTGGTGATTCTATACCGCAACCAATGTGCCAACAAGCGAGTAGGTGATGAGCGGCTCAGCTTGGCGTCGTTGAAGAGCAAATTGAAATTGCCAGGCCGGTTCGGTAGAGAAAACCGTATGACGGAGCTTCAGAGTCAGGCAGCTTGAGTACTGAAACCAAACGACTTGGCTAAGGCCGGAGCGCGGACATCCTGTTCGCCAGCGGGCGAAGCACGCTCAAACCTTTGGTCAGATGAATGGGGGGGTTCGCGCTGCGCGCTCAGGCGGACAGGATGTCCGCGCTCCACGATCTCAATTAACGCCCTATATAAACAGGCGCGGTCGATACTTCGATCGAGATATCTGTCTGGCCGGCCGCGACCGACCCGGCGTTTTCGCCGGTATGCCGAGTGACTTTGAATTCACCCTGGTTCATTGGAATGTTGATGCGATGTGCTGTTGCCGAAGTGGTCCAGGCGGCCAAGCGGCGATCTACTCCTTTGCCGAAGACCAGAACATAGTCGTCGTCGCGACCGACCGGCAGGCGGTGGTCGAAAACATAACCGTTGAAGTATTCGCTGAATGTCTGAGCTGCGCGATAAGCGGGCTTGGGTTCGTAAACCTGATCGCGACCTGACTGATAAGCATTTCTAACCAGCCCATAGTGGTGTTCAGGATCTTTAGGATCGCTGCCATCGTCGCGCCAGTCGTACCAGATCGAAATGGGAATTTCATTGGCTAGGTTCGTGAGCATCTCGCGCGCAAACAAGGCGCCTTGTTTTTCTTCCGTCAAGTTGCGCAATGCGGATGAATAACCCCATTCACCCGAGATGATTGGAATCTGCCTTTCCGGCAAGATTGAGTTTGTCGAACTCCGCCCCTCGGTACCACTCCGGTAACGTTGAATCAGTTTTCGCAGACGGCAATAGTCAAGCGCCACGGTTTCCGGATCATCGTGACGGTAAGGATGAACGGAGACGGCAGACCAATAATCGAGCAAGCCTGCTTTGAAGCAGTCCTCAAGAAACGAAAATTCGATTTCTGAAAGTGCCGGACCAATTAGTTTTTCGTTCGGCACTTCCGATCGGAAGGCCCGCCCCACGGCCAGGGCCAATTCGACGTACTCGCTGACGTTCGGGCGCGGGGGCCAGAACATAGAGATGTTCGGCTCATTATAAATTTCCCAAATCACACCGCGGTTGGAAAAGTGTTTAGCAGCCGCCACCGCCCAGCGCGCAAACGCCTGTCGCGTCTCGGCCGTCCGGGGGGGAGCGTCGTGGTCGTAGAGCGGGTTCCCGTAATCGAGGATGAACAGGGCTTTGACTTTGTATTCATCGAGCGCCTTGATCAAGCGATCATATTCTGAAAAATCATAGCGGCCGCGCTCACGCTCGGTGATGTCCCACTTAAAATCCATTCTCACCCAGCGAAAACCCGCATCGGCGATCATCTTTACTTCGCCTGGACGCGGATCAGTGAAATGGATGTTGACGCCGAGCCCTGGTGGAATCGCGGAAGCCTGAGCCGGAGTACTGCCGAACTTGCAGTCGGAATCAGCGGTGCAACCGCCGAGGGTAGTGATCAGAAAAACCAGCGGCAGAATCATTTGCAGACCATAAGAATTCGATCGCTTCACAACTTCCCAGAGAGAAGGGCTTGCTAGGAACCGGCGCCGTTGGGATTCAGGGCGGCGGCCAAAAATGCGCGCAGGGCGATCTGGTAAGCCGTGTTTTGATTCGCCTCAAACGGCGCTACGACGTAGTGAATCTTCACGCCCGACGCATTAAAATAATTGTAATAAGCGAGGTAGTGTTTGCCCGCAATCGATGTCCCCAGCGTCGAGCGCATTCCCTGATCCAGAAAGACAACGTAAATCGTGCTGGGATTCGGCCGCTGGAGCGAGCCGTCTTTCAGCATTCCCTCCAGCACACCTTGGATCTCTAAATCAGAGATGCTGCGGTCGCCGGCAAAGTCATCGAGCTTTTCCTGACTCGAGGTCGCGGCGAAAAAGTTTTTCATCCCGAATTCGTCCAGAGCGCTGAGTTGGGCCTGATCATTTATGTTGGCCAGAAGGTTTGCCAGCTTCTGCTCTCGCGCGCGCTGCGATGATGCCTCCCAACCCCGTCCCAGAAAAATGCTGTTCTGCTGTGGCTCAACAACAATTCTGCCGTGAGGCGAGTGGGCCGATAGAGGTTGCGCGTCTCCGGTGATAATGAAGGCCCGCCCTCGATCATCGTTACTAACTGACTGCGTCTGTTCGTCGGAACTCTCGCGAGGTTTTGCTTCCTGCGCCTCTACACTAGCGGAAACTGCCACCATGACTATTAGAATCAATTTGAGTTTCATAGTTCCCTTTCGCGAGCAGTTCGTTTCAGGCCGTTTCGGAACTAGCAGGCTGATGAAAAACTAAGCATAGCCACAGAGACACGGAGACACAGAGAAAGATGAGAACAAAGAGGGTAAGCATTTGTTGGCATTTCTGATAGGTTCTGAATCCTTCCCTTCTCTGTGACTCTGTGTCTCTGTGGCGATTTTGCTTTTTTCAGCACCCGACTAGGGCGTGGTCACGTTCAGAAGAAAGTCGTCCACGACAAACGAAGTTTTCAGGCTCGAATCTTCCGTGCCCACTAAATAAATCTGTATCGTCTGTCCTTTGTAAGCCGATAGGTCAAACGAGACCTGCGTATAACCGGCGCCGGCATTCAGGTTCGAATATGTGGCCAGGGTCGCGAGGACCGTGCCCGAAGAGCTTCGAATCTGCACTTTCAAGGTGTCATACGCCGTTGTGGTCGTGGTCTCAGCAGTGTCGATGTGCCGCCAGAACGAGAAGTTGGCGCTGGTGGCCGTGGCCGGAATGGTGACCTGTTGTAAGAGAGTGTCGGTATGAACTGAGCCATAACCGTTGAGCCAGGCTTTCCATGATCCACCGTGCGGCGCCTGGAAACTGCCGTTATCAATCACTCCGGCTGAGACGGTCCAGGGGGCTGTATTGGAAGATCCATTTTCAAAGCCGGCGTTACCCAACAACTGCTGCGTGGTTCCACCGCCGGCCGCGCTCACGGTCAGAGTAATCGCCGCGGAATGTGTCTTGCCGCCGCCTGAGCCGTTGACG
>DATHHW010000106.1:0-56563 GCA_035317005.1 Pyrinomonadaceae bacterium
CCTGGTGCTTCAGCTCACAGATGACGAGTTCGCCAGTTTCAGTTTTCAAATAACAGATCGTTTGTTGTCGTGCATGAAAGTCAACGCCGATATATATTGTCTCCATAGCGCCTCCTTTCAGTCTCATGTCGCTGAGAGCACCGACCGTGAGTCTAGCACTCACGGTAGGAGGCGCTTGCTTCATAACATCAGTACCGGGAGCGGTAGCGACCGGGTAGTCCGCGGAGCGGGACGCCAGCATAGAGCCTGGGGCGTAAGCCCCAGGATCAAAACACCAATAACAATTGAGCCCGCGAAGTGGGCGATAGCCTCAACGATTACGGCTGTCGCCCGCTCCGCGGGCTTGATTTATTTTCAACTGCGGTTCCTCGGGTAAAACATTCCCAAGGATGGGGGTGGCGGGCGCTTGCTATTTGTCTAATCCTTTCTGTTTCCACCACTGGAAGGGAGATCGGGTACGCGGAACTTTGGTTGAACTCTGTGGTAGTGAAGCTTGGCTAGCAATTGTGTACGGAGAAGAGGGAGGCAGATTCTGCGGCAGGGTCGGTATGTTATTGGAAGCTTGAGTAGCGGAGAAATATTTTATCCAATAAAGACCGGTGCCAGGGATTCCTATCGAGAGGTGTCGCTGACCAGTTGGCGATATCCCGTAGCGGATTCCAGGTATCCCAATACTCCAACCTATTCCCGTTTTGTTCAAACTCCACCGGAAAGGGCCAACACCTAACATTCTTCGAAATCTCCACGGCATATAGTCAACTCCTAACACTGATTAGTCGCCTGAAGTAGCCCTCGAAGGAGACGTCTTTGTAGCTGATCAAGTCGCGTTGCGCCTTTGCTAGCTGCCATTGGTGCTCACCCACGTCTTTTCGTAGATTCACAGACTCATCATCGAGGGCACGACATTGTTCATTAGACTCCAAGGTTCCACGACCGTGCTTTTCAGCCAGAGATTGGTGTTTGGCGCCGTACCGACTCGTGATTTCATTTAACCATTGGTTCGATCTCTCTTGAGCCGAAGCTTGTTGCCCATTCAACGAGTCCCGTCTTTTCTCGTGCTCAGATCGAACCGCACTTATTTCTGCGTCTAGTCGTGTCTGCCATTCAGTTCGTTGGTTTTCTAACTCGCGTTTAGTCTTCACATACTTCGCTTGTATGTTTCCAACTTCTTGCAGTGATAAGGATTTCGGAATTGGTGCACGAGAAGCAAGGAGTTGCCGCCACCCCAAGAGCGATATGGCTTTGGCGTCTCCGATTCCATCGACTCGCCTAACTGTCCAGTATTCAACATCGGTCGCCGTTCGGATTCCTGCGTGACGTAATCGCATCTTGAGCTTCTCTCCTACACCGGGAATATGCGCGGCGTCAATGGTATAACGGCTCAAGTAATCCCAAAGCACAGAATTCTGTCTAACAGACAAAGCATGTCCAATCTCGTCCGACTCGCGCGTTGTCATCAGCGTTATTGATTGCGTGAGTTTTGCGACTTCTAATCCAATTCGATTCTTGATTACATTGATAGCCGCCGCTTCTTCTTGGTTCACAATCACACGGCTCTTATTAATCGAGTTCAACGCAACGTTTGATCTTGCGGTGATCTCCCCCTTTTCACGCTGCTCTTGCTGTCGAAGTTTATTTTGGCTGGCGTTGAATTCTTCCTGTCTGCGCGCTTGTAATGAACGGATACTCGCCTTCTTTTTTTCATTCTCTTTCAACAATCTTTGGGAAATGTCTACATTCCGTCGCTCTTCATTTTTCTTGGCCTCGAGTTTTTGCATTTGGCCAACCACAGGATCGCGCGAGTAAAGATTCTGAAGCAGAATATGACTACCGAATACAGCGCTAACCAATACAACCGCGCTCATGAAGAGCGTTCCGAACGAGACGGTTCCGAGTAATAACATGATAGCGTTCGCCGTCACGGTTACTATCCCAATAACGGCGAGGGCGAGAACTATTCTTCGGCCGGAATAGATCTCAATGGTGAACGCCTTCGCTATGTCAGGCGTAGACGGAGAAATCCAGTCGAGGACCCAAGTGGGGTCAGCAATTTCCTGACTACTTCCACGCTCCGACGCTTCTTGCTTATCAGCCTCTTGACCATACAACCAGTCCGGTCGTGCCGAGGTCCCGACTTGGTCTTGAGACATGCCACTTGGCTCGCGGATTAAATCCATAGCCAAGCGATCATCTAACGCCGGAACCTGATCCGGACTTCGAAATAGAACGGATTGAAATAAAGTAACTAACGTCCCGAGACGTTGGTCAGGATGCTGCGATAGCAAAGTCAAAGCTCGTGAGGTGAATGGCTCCTCGAAGTCTTCGCGGTGAAATAGAAGAGATTCATCACCGGCTTTCAACTGGATCCACAACTCGGGATCAATGCTCAAAGCAATAAGAGACACGTAGATTACCCAAGCGGAAAAGTTGTCAATACCGGGTCCAAAGTTGAATTCTGTTCGCTGAGGGTGCTGGTAGTTGCGATGCCCAACTTCGTTACTGAATTTAGCTTTCAGTGCCGGCACGAACATTCCATCGTAATCGATCAGGCGAAGCTCGTTATTAACTACGACGATATTTCCGTGCTGGAGATCGCCATGAGATATGCCTGCAAGTCGTAAAGCGGACATCATTGCTGTCCATTTTCCAGCCAAGCTCTGAAAGGCACTTGGTTCGGTAAGATGTTTTCTTATATATGTATTCAGAAGCTCGCCTTGAATCCATTCCATTTTGAGAATTGGATACCACTGGCCTCTTACTCTTATTCCTTTAGACAGGAAGTCGAAGCCAACAGTGTAAGGCAATTTTGCTGAAGCCACATGCTTTGCAATGGCCTCATATCGCACCTGCTGGTCTGCAAATTCTTTCAAGAAACACCGAACGGCCAAATCGCGGCCTTTGCATTTGACGCGATAGACGCTTGCAAAGCCGCCCGTGATGACCTTTGGTAATCCCAGGGGACTTGTTTCCACTACTCCACCCTTCAACTCAGCATCATCAAAGCTGAGTCTGGGTGACTGAATAGCTTCGTTATAGTCTTGGGGTGTAGGCCAAGCCAAAACGGCTAGGTCCTCCTAACTCTCATGCTCGTCAGAAATACACTCAATTCGGACTAAGGTTACGTCATCGTTTCTGATCTTCTTTTCTTCGCGCAGAGATTTGATCCATCGTTCGAATAGGCCCGTCCGTTTAAGCTTCCAGGGTTCTTTGCCCGCTTCCACCAACGTCAGAAACCAACACGCTAATGCGTCCGTCATCAGATATAGCGCGTCCTCGACGTGCAGTTCTCCAGTTATAGTAGCGATATTGCTCGATTCTAATTCCTCGTAGTTGCGGTTGCTTGAAAGCAAAACGGGTCGGCTATTAAAAGCTTCGGACCGATCGAGTGGGAACGCCGCAGTTAATCGATTGTTATGGATATGGAAAAGGCAGCTATCGCCCACCGCGATTGCGCGCCACCCAGCGGAGCCGTCTCTGCGCTTATGAAGGGTCACGCCCAGTAAAGACGAGAACGCGCCGAAGCGGAGTTTTTCTTCAGCGTACCAAGGCAACGACTCCGATGACACCGCTGTTGCCCACTGCAACCGTAGGTCCGCCAAATCCCCCGATTTGAGGCGATGATTAAATTTAGTTGAGCAATAAGCTTTGACCAGCAGTCGGGCCCAGACAGAAGCGAAGGATGTTTCAGTAGCTCCATCGGCGATTGCAAACTTAAGCGTTTGCAGTTGCTGATCTAAGTCAACCGGCGGCCAGAAGGCGTCTTCGTATTCTTCTTCCGTGTTCCCTGCCTTCGGAACATAAGATACCTCCGACCGGATTAGCATCGTGATTTCTCAACTGGCTCATCTAAGGTTGCTGGGCCGCGTTCCCAGGTCGAGGAATTGAATTACCGATACGATATCCGCATTGAAGACAAAGCCGCGAGCACCGTCAGTTACGGGTAGCCCCTCTTGAAGAGCCATGCTTCGCATGTAGTCAGGAAGTGGACTAGACATTGCGAAAAGCAATTTCGCATATTGGTCGGCGAGGCCTGCGTCGCTATCCGGGAACTCGACGGAAGGTGCCGCAGTCGAAGACAAATGAAGATTAAAGAGTAGGACGTTTCCGTCGCTACTCGATAAGCCTCTTATGCTATTTGCTGCGTTCGTGGGATCACCGTCAGTGGACTCGCCATCTGTTGTGTTTATTACAATCGGAGGAAAGCAGTCGGGATGTTGAGCCAGCCAAGTTGAAAGGATGGTCTGCGCCCTCGCCAGCGCTGCACACATCGGCGTACCGTTGTTTGCAATAGGATCAAACCAAATCGGAAACTTAATAGTTTGATCCACGAGGCCTCCGGCACCGTCATCAACCTTCTTCATGCGCTCGTCGATCCGAGCCGGCTGATTTGCGATATCGTTGATGGGAACACTGTCTCTTCCAGACAGCGCGCCTCCAAAAGCTGGCCCAACATTGCTTCCGTACCCGATAACGGTTACGTTGTAATAGTCGCGCACGCCTTCTGATTTCGCACACTTGATCACGAGATTTTGGAGTAGCTTGTTTATCGCATCCGCGACCGCATCCGCTTTTTTCCTCGTGGACTCACCTCCGCCAAACGGATCGTCCATCGAAGCTGATTGATCTATGAGAAATACGAAACACGAGGGATTCGACCTGCTGATTTCAGCCGTGTATGCCATCTTTCTTAGTCTCCTTAGTTGAACTCGGAATGACCGTTACAGGTCTTCGGCTAATGAGTTGGGCCAAACGATAACTAGATTCCGTTAGGACGTCAACGCGAAATCTCTACACACTTTTGAGTTCGACCTGCTTTAACCGTAATTGATACTTTTGTCTTTCAATGCCACTCGCCCCACACGGAGCACAAATAAGAAGATGGACTCCACTCACAAGCCCTCATCCCCGGCCCTTCTCCCAGAGGGAGAAGGGAGAAAAGCTCAATCCTTGCTTCAGTCAATTCAATACCCAACTGCCAACCCATCACTCCTTCTCGGATCGGTAGCCCCCAGACGAATGCCTGTCTTCTCTTCAATCATGATCCCTTCGGCGTCGCCCAGGTAACGCGGCTTCGCGAGTTTGTGTCCACGACTTGTCAGCGCGTTCTGGGTATCGCCTGATAATCCGTAGGGCTCGAAAACTAATTCATCCGGCAACCACTGATGATGGATACGCGGCGCGTCGATGGCCTGCTGAATGTTCATGCCGTAATCAACTACGTTGGTGATCACATCGAGTACGGTGTTGATGATCGTCGGGCCGCCCGGACTGCCGACCGTAAACCAGAGGCTACCGTCTTTGCGCAGCACGAACGTCGGCGTCATAGCCGACAGCGGTCGCTTGTGCGGAGCCACGGCGTTGCGTTCGCCCTGGATCAAACCATAGAGATTAGGCGTGCCGGGCTTGGCCGCGAAATCGTCCATCTCGTCATTCATGATCAGGCCGGTGCCTTTCGCGACTACCGCCGAGCCATACGAATTATTCAAAGTGTAGGTGTTCGAGACTGCGTTACCTTCGGCATCGACGACCGTGAAGTGCGTCGTCTCTTCTGATTCATAGCCCAGAGGTTTGCCGGCCTTCACCTGTTCACTTGATGAAGCGCGTTCGGGATTGATCGTGTTGCGCAATTGTGCGGCATATTTCTTGTCGATCAATCCGGCGATTGGTACTTTCACAAAGTCTGTGTCGCCCATGTACTCGGCGCGGTCGGCAAAGGCGCGCCGCATCGCTTCGGTCATCAGGTGATAGCGATCAGACGACGCCCAATCCATCTTTTTGAAATCGTATCCTTCCAGGATGTTGAGCATCTGGATGAGCACGGCGCCGCCGGACGATGGCGGCGGCATGGAAATCACTTCGTAACCACGATAGTTACCCCGCAAAGGCTGACGCTCTTTGGCAACATAGCCGCGCAGATCGTCCAAGGTCAGCAGACCGTTGTGGCGTTTCATGTCGGCCGCAATCAACTGCGCCGTCTGTCCCGTGTAGAATTCATTCGGCCCGCGCTGCTGCAAGCGGGCGAAGGTGGCCGCGAGATCGGGCTGCACAAACACGTCGCCTTCGTTATAGAACTTGCCGCTATTCAGGTAGATGCGTTTTGTTTCCGGATACTTTGAAAGGTATTCGCGGTTGCCGCGCAACCCACGCGCAAGTGTGTAGTTCACCGTGAAGCCATTCGCCGCCAGGCGGCGTGCCGGCTCGATCAGTTGCGGCCAGGTCAGTTTGCCTGAGCCGTATTTCCGGAGAGCCAACTCCATTCCGCGCACTGTGCCGGGAACGCCGGCGGCGCGATAGCCTTCGATCGAACCGCCTTCGCCTTCGATCACATTGCCGTTTTTATCGAGATAGATGTTGCGACTCGCAGCGGCGGGCGCCATCTCACGATAGTCAATCGCCGTTGTGCGTCCGTCCTGCAAACGAATCATCATGAAACCGCCGCCGCCGAGATTGCCGGCCGCCGGATGTGTTACCGCCAACGCGAAGGCAACTGCGATGGCCGCATCGACGGCATTGCCGCCGCGCTTCATGATGTCCACGCCGACGTTCGAAGCAATCTGATTCGTCGAGGCGACAATCCCGTGACGCGCGCGCACGGGATCGCGCGATGCTCCGCGAGTTGTGATTGAACCTACGGAAACAAAGAGGAGCGACGTTATTAGAATCAAGGTCACGGAAGCGGTTGTGATGGATCTAAACGTCTGGCGAAGTGTTTTGTGTCTCATGGCTTGAAATGACTGGCTTTGGTTAGCGGCTGTGCCGCCTGATGTGCGGAAAGGCTTTGCCTTTCCGAGATGCAACCCTTTTGGTTATCGCGAGGCTACGCCTCGCGTCGGAGGCAGAGCCTCCTGAAGATATTTTGGCTGGTGACGGAAAGCCATAGGCTTTCCGCACATCAGGCGGCAAAGCCGCAAAGTACCTAGGCGCTCCTCGCGAATCGCCCCGGCGACCAGGAGTCCCGCGGATCGAGTTGATCTTTCACTCGCTTCATCAACTCGGCCGCCGATCCAAAACTTCCCCAGGCATCAAACTCGTTTCTGATTTCATTCGGCGCGCTCTCAACGACCAGACTACCGCCGAGGTCTTCAGCCTTCTTTCGCAGACCCTCGAGCGCCCGCACGGCTTCGCGATGATACACCGGAGCGCGAGCAATTGCGCGCAGCCGGCCGTCGCCCAATCCCGCATGCCAGCGCAATCCCGGGTGCGAGGCTTTATCCTCCTCCAGCTCAGCCATCCCACCCAGAAATGCAGTCAGATCGGTCGGCCGCAGAGCCGCACGCCATCTTAATTCTCCGGAAGATTGTAAAGGCGCGGCGCTTAATCTGTCCCAGGGTTGCGCCTCATCGTCGAGTGTGGCGCACCGAACACCTTCGTCGCGCAGAAGCTTAAGGGCCTGAGCAGTTTGCGCGACGACCGATCGTGCCGATCCGACAAATCGCATCATCAACGTGCACTCCGAGTCCTTTGCAATTTCCAAATCCTTCGACAGACGACCAGAGATCAATTCAATGGCGACTGGCGAAAGTTTGCTGCAGGCTTTTCGTCCGGCGACGATCAATGACGCGAGCGGACCCGAGGCCACGACCGTTCGGCTCTCTGCCGGCAGCGGACGCAGCTTGAAGGTCAGTTCGGTGATCAGGCCCAGCGTCCCATAACTTCCGGTGAACAGCTTACATAGATCATAACCGGCAACATTTTTGACGACACTCCCTCCGGCCTTAATCGCACGGCCATCTGACAGCAGCACCTTCATGCCAATCACAAATGATCTGGGCGAGCCAAAGCCGAAACTGTGTGGGCCGCCCAAGCCGGTAGCGACTACTCCTCCCAACGTCGCCCGTCCATCATCCGGCGGGTCAATGGGAAGCCACTGCCCCGCGCCGCCTAACTGCTTTTGAAAGGCGCTCAGCGTCAATCCGGCCTCCGCGGTGGCTACCAGGTCGGCGGGTTCGTGACGAATCAGCCGGGTCATGCGCCGGGTAGTAATGATCAGATCGGCACGGCCAGGCGAATTCCCGACATCGATCCAGGTCGCTGCCCCGGCGGGAACCACTGTCATGTCTTGCTTCACTGCCAGTTGCATCACCTGTGCTGCGGCTTGACTTGATTGCGGTGCTATTTCGAGCGGTCGTCCGCTGGACTTTTGCGACGTCTCTGTCGCATCGGTTAGCCGGCGCACACTCTGGTCACCCACGATGAGCGAGAACTCACGGGCAGTTCGCGCCTCATTCAGCTTAGTAGAAATCAATGCCTGTTTCTGTGCGCTCCGGTCGCGTGGTGACTCCGACAAACTTAAGTTTGTCGAGCTCTTCGGAGATTCGTCTCGCCGAAGTGAGATGGGGGCCGATGATGGCAGCGACCCGGTCGCTACCGCTCGCGGTTCTGACACTTCAACCGTCGCCACCGCGCGTCCTTCGCCGCAGCCGCGCGGCAAAGGAATTATCTTTCCGGGGTTGCATAGCCCGGACGGATCGAACGCGGCGCGTACTTGCAGCATCGCGGCCATATCGTCTTCACTGAAAATTAAAGGCAGGTAACCGCTCTTATCGAGGCCAACGCCGTGCTCGCCGGTGATCGAACCGCCAGCCCGCACGCACGTCTCCATGATCTCGCGCCCGGCTTGTCTTACTCTCTCGAGATCGTCACCGCGGCGCAGATCAAAACAGATCAGCGGATGCAAATTGCCATCACCGGCATGAAAGACATTAGCCAATGTGAGTTTGTAGCGCGCACTGATGCGATACGTCTCTGCCAGAACTTCCGGCAGACGAGATCGAGGCACCACGGCATCCTGAATCATTATGTCGGGACTCAAGCGGCCGACGGCGCCAAATGCGCCTTTGCGCGCAGCCCACAGTTTTTTTCTCTCGTTGGCATCCGTAGCGCGATGAACTGAGCGCGCGCCGTGTTCGCTAAGAATGCTTTCGGCCTGGGCTGCGTCATCATCAATGCCGGCTTCAATGCCGTCTAACTCAACGATCAGAACTGCCTGGGCATCGATTGGCAAACCGGCCGTGAATACGCTGGCTTCGACTGCGCGGATGATCGCGTTGTCCATCATCTCCAGAGCCGAGGGCAGCATGCCTGCCGAAATAATCGCTGAGACCGCACGGCTGGCGTCATCAACATCAGTAAAGTCAGCGAGCAGCGTGCGCACCGCCGGAGGAACCGGCGAGAGCTTCACCGTCGCTTCGGTCGCGATGCCGAACGTTCCTTCTGAACCGATGAAAACGCCAAGCAAATCATATCCTGGCGTCGCTCCACCCAAATCGACAATCGCACCGTCGGCCAGAACCACGCGCGCGCCTACGACATGATCGGTGGTCGTTCCATATTTCAAGCAATGGATACCGCCGGCGTTCTCGGCAATGTTTCCGCCGATAGTGCACGAGGGTTGGCTCGACGGATCGGGCACATAGTAAAGGCCGTAAGGCGCGACCGCGCGCGAAAGATGCGCGTTCACTAATCCCGTCTGCACTACTGCCAGACGATTCTCTGTGTCAATCTTCAAAATCTCCCGCATGCGCGCAAGCTCGATCACCACGCCCCGATCGATTGCCAGCGCGCCTCCCGAAAGACCCGTGCCGGCGCCACGCGGCGCAAAACTCACGCCATCCCGCGAGAGCAGCTTCAGGACCTCCGAAGTTTCTTCAGTTGAAGTGGGAAAGACTACCGCGCGCGGCGGATGCTTGTGCTGCGGCAGGCCGTCGCATTCATAGACGAGCAACTCTTCGGGCTCGCTAAGAACATTTTCGCGCCCGACGATCGCACGGAGATTTTTGATAAGTGGATCCACAAATAGCTTTGCCCCGAAAGCTGCCCGCGAATAGCTTTCACAAGTGATCTCAGGGCAGATCGTAGATAATGTTTACGTACTCCTCGGCTTCACTTGCTGCCCAAAGCAAATAGAGTAGTTCCGCGGCCCTTCCGACAGGCAATCTCTGCGAAACGATGATTAGCCCAGGTGAAGTGCTCGTTGATATGAACTGCCTGAAGAATCGCGGCAGCGTGCGCCGGTCATGCGAAACCAAAATCCTTGCCGCGTCCGCAGTCCGCTGCAGCACAAGAGTATCCGGAACTCCGTGCAGCCTCAATGTGTGAGCTGTCTGAAAATCGATGGTTGGATCGAGCCGTTTAGTTGCTACTACGATTCGCTGATCAAGATCATTATCGGCCTGGAACCGAATCTTCATGAGCGGGTCGTTCGCGCCTCTTCCAAAATGGCGTCCAACCTGCGGTGGGCTTCGGGATATTCAGCTCGGTTGCGCTGCCGAAACTCATCATAGTCTTTATCCGACTCCCGAAGATAACGGTCAATCTCAACTCGGTTGGTCAGGTAGTAAGAGATGGCGCCGTAAACTTGATCGAGACTAAGCGTAGGAAAACAGTCGGCTTGAATACTCTCTGGGGATAAGCCTTCGAGGAACCGGTACACGACGGAATCGAGGGAAACGCGAGTGCCCAGAATCCAATAGCCGTTATCCCGCTGTTCAATATAGTCAGGTTGTGTCATCGCGCTTCTCCCGTTGCCGGGCATTATACCGCACGATCCGGTACGCCGAATAGATTGCCATCCCCACCGCCGCCGCAATCACCGCCGTGACCGCTTCTCTTAACGTGCTATTCGCCAGTAGCCACACCGCCAGGATCAACGCCGCCATCGCGATGATTGGACCGCCACGGACTTTGAATGCCGGCGTTGGAACATCTGCTCTCCGGCGCAGCACTGGCAGCGCCGCGCACGTCACCGCATAAGTCACCAGCCGCGCGATCGCGCTGATCGTCAAAGCTGCTACAAACGAACTTCTCAGGGTTAACACCAGCATCACGCCGGCCGTAACCAGGATGGCAATATGCGGAGTAAAAAAGCGCGGGTGGATGGCGGCGAAGATGGACGGCAATTGTCTCTGCTCGGCGATTGCAAAAGGCACGCGCGAGCCTGAAAGCAAAACGATATTCAAGTTTCCCGCGATCGAAATGATCGCCCCGGCGGAAATGATGGCGCCCCCCGCCGTACCCATAAACCGCTGGCCGGCATCGGCAAGCGGCTTTTGCGAACCTGCTAACTCAGGCAGCGTCCCGATGCAAACGACCTGGATCAAAATATAGGTAAAGGCGACTACGGCAATCGAGATCAGGAGAGCTCGCGGCAGATGTCTTTGTGGATTGCGAATCTCGCCGGCTGGGATGGCTGCCATCTCGAATCCGGTAAAGGCATAGATCAGCAGCAGCACCGATTGCGAGAAGGCGCCCGGCGAGGGACGCGCACCTAACTCCAAGGCGTGCGGGTTGAGAAAGAAGAGACCGCCCGCGATGAAGGTCAGCATCGGAATGAGCTTGCCCACCGTGAACAAGTTACTGGCGATGGCCGCCTGTCGGACGCCAAACACATTGAGTGCAGTTAATGAAAGAATGACGCCGGTGATGATTAAGGCCCTTGGGATGGTCGAGTTTGCCGGCGCCCAGAAGAACGCGAGGTAACTGACCATCAAATTGCAGTTGGCGGCGAATGCGGTCAGGCGCGCCAGCCAAATCAACCAACCGACTTCGAAGGCCATGGTACGTCCAAACGCTTCGCGCGCGTACAGGTAAGGTCCGCCGGTTTCGTCGAAGCGGCTGCCCACTTCAGCAAAGCAAAGAACAATCAGGGTCACGACCAGCGCGCAAACGATAAAGGCGATCAGGCTGTACGATCCGATGAGCGCGAACACCTTTGACGGCAACCCAAAAATTCCCGCGCCAATCACAGCGTTGATTGCGACCGCCACCAGGTCCCACTTGCGTATGCCGCGCAGCAGACCTGTTTCTGCAGGTGGTTCTGTCGCTATTGGATTCATTGCCGTCCGAAATGAAGATCCGTCAGACCGTCACCCGCGGATTTTGAAGACTACGGCGTTTCGATTTCAACTCGATTGAGGAGCCCGGCCTTCGCGCGTGTTCTCGTTTGTGAATGAAGTGCCTTCCCGAAGCAATGGTGTGAACTCAGGCCAGCTATGGAGCGAATCCCAAATCTTCAAGAGCTTGCTTAAACTGAGTCGCAAGTTGCTCCTCTTGTCCCGCTCCGCCGGCGCGAACTATTCTGCCGTTTTCATTCGCCTTAATACTTAATGTCTGATCAGATCGAGCAAGTGCAATCCATTTTTTGCGATTGGCGTTTGCGAAGCCGGCCAAATAATAACCATTCGAATCGTCGTTTGAGAAATCAATCACCAGCAAATCAGTACTCGCGATCCTCGCTTCAAGATCCTCGATTTTCGTAGCGGACGTCGTCTCATCGACGCGTTCACAGGCAAGCTGCTGACCTTCAATGAGTTTTTGAATCGCTTCGTATTGGGTACTAAGTCCACTTGCGGAGGATACGACCACCAGGCAAAGATGCTGTTGCTTCTTGGGGCGCGCGGTTTCCGCCCGTGTCGTCCCGTCATTTTGATCTTCTTCGCCCGTCTCTTCCGCAGCACGTATTTTCGCCAGTGCATCCTGCATCCGTTGTACCCAGCCAGTGAGTTCGTTTTCCAGTACCCTTTCCGTGCTTTCAACGAGCAGAGTCTGGTTGGCAGGACTCTGTCTTTCGGATTTACTGAGCGCTCGCCACCAACTCTTGATGTTTCCCAGATCAGATGCGGATTGATTGTACTTAATAAGAGTACTTTCAAGTTGGAAGTGTTCCAGGTAGGCGGTCAGCGCCGTCGCCAACGCGGTCGTCACCGCAATCCAAATCTGAAACTCGATAGCGGCCAGCAGAGTGCCGGCGCCCCCAATAACATAGATGGCAATTTGTCTCCACTTAATGCGCCACTCAATCTTCTCCGCCGTAGACTCGAAATATTTCATCTGGTCGTCTAAACGTCCGGCAATATAGGCTTCCGGCGAGAGTACACTCATGCCATCGTCCGTCTCGGCCGACGCGTAAGGCGGCGGAATAGAACCGTCATAACGCTTCAATGCCAGTTCGTTGACTTCGGTTTGTGAAACCCGACGAGCTATGTTTCCCACCGCCCTGGATAAAAGACCTTCGCGCGACGTGTTCGCGGGCAGTTCCTTCTCGCTGTAACTTCCGGTGCGAGTGCGATAATGAAAAATTTCCCGCTTGATGGCTTCCGCACTGCCTCGCAAAAGCGCCCACTTCTTGCCAGTCTTAAAGCGATTGGACACGGCCACCAGAATCGAAATGGAAATCGGCACTGCGATGATGATGTACTTAAGGGAATCAAGTACCAGCCGCGCAGCTATGTTCGCTGGAAGTAAGATCGCAGTCAGCTGTTTATGGATCACGACTAGAAAGGTTGCGAGAACGCCCAGCCAAAGGATCCAGGTCATGAGACCACGGAAACTCTTCTGTTGGCGCTGAGCGTTGCTGTCGTACCTGGCAAAACGCTCCCACGCCAGTCGCAAGGCATGGTCTCCGTATAGCTGACGAACGATTAGCTGTCTTAACTCGCCCGGCGAACCCTCGACAGCGAACAACTGGATGTTTCCTTCCGTGATGATCTCCGCCATCGCCGGGTCGCCATCAGGCGCCTGTTTGGCTCTGCAGTTGCGCGCGATCTCATCCGTCAGGCGTCCACTTCCCTCGATTACGATAATGGGCCAATGATGTCGGACACTATTAAGAACTTCGCCTTTGGCGACAGGACCACCGTTTACCAGCACCGCAATCGCGGCTCCGTTTTGAGATAACTCCTCCGCCAGCCCGTACATGACGCCGGCTTCGTCTCCCCACTCCGGCGTCTCGACCAGGACGAAGTGACTATGATTAGGATCGAGCGCCGCGCCTCCCTCAATGCTGCCTTCAGCAGGTCCACCAGGATAAGTGACCTTTGGTGCGGGAGCGACTCCAATCAGCGGCGACAGCCGGCCGCGGTCAGCGACGCCCTGACCCATCAGGGACATCACCCCGGAATGAGTTCCACCATCAATGATGACGGCTTGCACGTCGACTGCGGCGCGGGCGATTCCGCGACTGAAGAGTTGCTCGAGTTGCGGTCTTAGATTCTCGGCAAGTTCATCGGCTCCGCCGGTGATCATGATAAGGGTCTGGGGCCGCGGCACGCCGAGCGCCGAAACGATGTCCGCAGGTTTGCTGTCGACGGGCGCAATAATCAATAGCGCGCTACGATCACTGCTGAATTCAATCGTTTGTGTTTTGCCGTCGCTGTCGGTCGTTTGCTTATCCACGAATGACCCCCGGCGTGCCAAACCTTTACTTTTTAGCCATTGCTCGGAGAGATTCAGATTGAAGTGAGAACGTAAATCGGAAGACGCATTTGAGTGCCCGGCACTCCTAAAAACATTCTCGAAAAGCACCCAGCCTGGCGGGCGCGAAATCGCCAGCTTGAGACGGTTGGACGATAATGGAAGTGCGAAGGCCTGTCAAGAATTTGCCTGCCGCGGGCTTGTTCCTCGATCTCTGAGGGCGTCACGCGCAACTTCCTTGTCATCGAAATGGAAAACTTCGCGGCCGATGATTTGATAATCCTCGTGACCTTTGCCGGCGATTAGCACCAGATCGTCTGGGCGGGCCTGCGCGATGGCGTGATTGATCGCCTCCCGGCGATCGGCGATCTTTTCGTACGGCTTGCCGGTTTTCTGAATTCCCTGTTCGGCGTCGGCCAGAATCTTGTTTGGATCTTCGGTGCGCGGATTGTCGGACGTAAGAATCACGACATCACTCAACGACCCGGCAGCTTCACCCATCGGCGCGCGTTTCGAGCCATCGCGATCGCCGCCGCAACCAAACACCGTAATGATTCTGCCTTTGGTGACCTCGCGCGCCGTATGCAGCACATTCAACAACGCGTCGTCGCTGTGCGCGTAATCCACGACGACCGCAAAATCGCCGTCGTGCGGCACGCGCTCGAAACGCCCGGGCGCGCCGGTGCATTTTTCCAGTGCCTTCGTAATGACATCGAGGTCATAACCCAGCGCGAGTCCACTCGCCACCGCCGTCAAAGTGTTGTAGATATGCGGCGGTCCAACCAGAGGTGAGTGAAAGTCGCGCTCGCCTGCCGGCGTGCGCAAACAAAAACGCATTCCGGCCAATGAGAACTCAGGATTACTCGCACTAACGTCGGCGTCCGCCTTTACCGCATAGCGAATCACGCGCAGCCCTTCACGCTCCAGTCGATTTGCCAGCTCAACGCCGTAAGGATCGTCTGCATTGATTACGGAAGTCTGCGGTCTTGACCCGAGCCGGCCGTCAAACAGACGCTGCTTCGCGTACCAGTAGTTCTCCATCGTCTTGTGATAATCCAGGTGGTCGCGCGTCAGGTTCGTGAAGGCAGCCACGGCGTAATGCAGTTCGTCGCAACGGTGAAAATCCATCGCCTGTGAAGAAGCCTCCATCACTGCCGTGCGGCAACCAATCTCGACTGCCTGGCGCAGCAGCCGCTGCATGTCGGTCGCCTCCGGCGTGGTGCGTCCGGCTTTCTTTCGCTCCTGCCCGAGCCGGTATTCAACTGTACCCGTCATGGCGACCGGCTCGCCCGCAACTTCGGGAATCGATGCGACCAGGTAAGCCGTAGTCGTCTTGCCATTGGTTCCGGTGATCCCGACCAGTTGCAGTTCGCGCGATGGATGATGGTGGACTTCAGCGGCAGCCAAAGCCATTGCGTGCCGCACCTCATCGACTTTGATCCAGGCTGAGGGGACAAGCCCCCTTCCTGACTGCAATTCAGCTAACGAGCCCCACTCTTCCGGAGGATCAAGTTCCGAGAGCACGCCGGCAGCGCCTTGTTCGATTACCTGCGGCACAAACTTGTTCGCATCGAACAACTCGCCGCGCACGGCCACGAACAACGCGCCATTCCCCGCCTGACGCGAATCGTGAGTTACGTCAGATATAATCCCTTGCTCGTCTCCACTCAACTTGCCGCCAACTGTTTGGGCAATCGCTCCGAGTGTTACGGGCCGTCTATCCTCGCCTGTGGTTGCATCGCTCATAATTCGGAGTTGAATTCTACGTAGTCAATAACCAAAAGTCATCCGCAAGTTGTGATCGCCTCGCAGCCTGATCTTTGGAATGCGTTGGCAAGCGTAGCGCGACACCGCTTGGATATCTGACGAACTAAGAGATTCTCGCTCAATTTGAGCAGGCCTACACGCAACGACAAACTGAACAGTTCGTCGGACATCCAAAGCGCCGTCGCCGCTTCGCTCTGCCGGCGCACTCCAAAATCTTCGAATTCGCCGCAACGGGCTTGCCACCACGACGTTGAGCTAAACTAAAACTAGACACCTCGAAACCAAACGATTAGGATTTCTCGTCCTGCAAATCCCGGAAGATGAAATGGTGAAATCATGACAGCCAGAATTTCTCTCGTGCTTGCTTTGGTCATATTGCTTTTACTTTCTTCTCAACCTCACAGCACCAGCGCCGCCCAACCCGAATACGATCTCATCATCCGCAACGGCCGCGTGATTGATGGCTCAGGAAGGCCCGGTTTCAGCGCCGACGTCGCCATCAAAGGCGATCGTATCGCGCGCATCGGCAATCTGCGCGGGGCGCGGGCGAAGGGAGTAATCGACGCGCAAGGGCAAGTAGTGGCGCCCGGCTTCATCGACATGTTGGGTCAGTCGGAGTCTTTCCTGTTGATTGACCCGCGCGGGATGAGCAAAGTCATGATGGGTGTAACGACAGAGATCACCGGAGAAGGCGAATCGATTGCGCCCATCAACGAGCGACAGATTAAGGAGGCGGAAGACTTCAACCGTCGCTTCAATCTCACCATCGACTGGCGCACGCTGAGCGAGTATTTCCAACGCCTGGAAAAACAAGGCGCCGGCTTCAATCTCGGCACCTTCGTGGGCGCGACGCAGGTGCGCGAGTACGTGATCGGCTATGACGATCGGCCGCCGACGCCGGCTGAGCTGGAGCAAATGAAAAAGCTGGTCGCGGACGCGATGAAAGAAGGCGCGCTCGGAGTCTCGACTTCGCTCCAATATGTCCCGGCACGTTTTGCCAGGACCGATGAGATCGTCGAACTGGCGAAAGTTGCTCACCAGTACGGCGGCATCTACATCACGCATCAACGTAGCGAGGCCAACGCCATCGATGACTCGATGAAAGAAGTTTTCGAAATCGCGCGCCGAGCGAACATACCGGCGGAAATCTGGCACTTCAAAACTGCTTATCAAAAAAACTGGGGCCGGATGCCGGAGATGCTGCGCCGGGTCGCTGCCGCCAGACGAAGTGGTCTGAAGATCACGGCGGACGTCTATCCGTATGTTGCCGGCAGCACGTCGCTGAGCGCTTGTCTGCCACCCTGGGCGCTGGAGGGCGGAACGGATCGAATGATTGCGCGTTTGAAGGATCCGCAAACTCGAGTACGTCTGAAAAAGGAGATAAGCACCGACTCGAAAGAATGGGAGAACATCTATCTCGGAAGTGGAGGTCCCAGCGGAATCCTGATTGCGAACGTGGTGAATCGCGACCTCGATAGTTCCCAGGGCAAGCGGCTGTCAGAAGTCGCGACCGAACAAAACAAAGATCCATTAGACGCTCTTTTTGATTTCATCATCGCGGACCGCGGTCAGACGGGCGCCATCTTTTTCATGATGAAAGAAAGTGACATGCTGGCTGCTTTGAAATCGCCGTTCGTCAGCATCTGCACCGACAACGGCGCGCGCGCGACTGACGGACCGCTGGCCGGATCGAAATCGCATCCGCGCGGTTGGGGCACGTACCCGCGCATCCTCGGCCGTTACGTGCGCGACCAGCATCTGATGCCGCTGGAATTTGCGATTCACAAGATGACTGGTTTGCCGGCCGGAAATCTGAGTCTGAAGAGTCGCGGCTTGATTCGTGAGGGCTACTTCGCGGACATCACCATCTTCGATCCCAAGACGGTGATCGATCGAGCGACCTTTGCAGAGCCGAATCAATACCCGGTCGGGATCAACTTTGTGATCGTCAATGGTGAGATCGAAGTAGATAACAGCCAACGCACGCCGGCCTTGGCGGGACGCGTGCTGCGCGGGCCGGGATATATGGTCCGCAGATAAACGCGGACACAACTCAAATTCGGCTGATGCGGCTTCGCCGTCCGATGTGCGGTAAGGCATTGCCTTACCGTCCCGTTGCCTTGAAACAATGGAGGCTGCGCCTCCGATTCGAGGCATAGCCTCCCATTCTCTTAAGACTAGTCAGTCCGGAAAGGCAGAGCCTTTCCGCACATCAGCCGGCAAAGCCGCAAGTAAGCGCTCCGCGGCTACAGCGCGTCAATGATTTTCCGATACTCGTCCTCGGTAAACGCCGGCAGCGTCAGCGTGCGAACGTTGCCCTCTGTTCCAAGTGACAGGATCGCCCTCGCGGCTGTCTCGCCGTCGGGCGCGTCCACGACACAGACCAGATCGTACGGACCCATCGTCAGGTAGACATCTTTCAACTCACAACCGAGCTTCTTGAACGCTTCTCTGCCGGCGTCGAGCCGTCCCGGACTGCCTTTGATGTTTGCGATACCCCGCTCAGTCCAATTGAGTAGTGTGATGTAACTTGGCATACGTTTTCTCCTTGGGAGCGGTAAATTGTCACCGCTTTTGTCATAGTATCAGAAGCCCGACCGTAAGGGAGGGCTACTCGGCGGGAGTTGCCCTTGCTAACGCGCGGGCTTCTGACACGGACTAAATCTTAATGATGACGTTCTTGCGGAAAAGCAACCACATGAAAAATAGCCAGAGCAGAATGAATGAAATCGCGAACGCCAGCGAAGCTTTATTTGGCGGAAGCCACGATGCGAACGCGTTGTCATAGATTAGGCCTTGCAGAGATTGCCGCGTTCCATCAGGGCGCGAAACCTTGATCAAACCCATCAGCCGCGCCATGACTCCTGTCCCCACGAATAGAACAATCGCGTTCACGCCAAAGATCACGAACGGCTTCGTCCAACGCTTGAACCCCTTGATATCAATTAGCCAATAACACAAAGCCAGAAACTGCAGCGCCAACCCGGCGGTAAAGAAAACATACGAACTGGTCCAGAGCGATTTGTTGATCGGAAACCAGGCGTTCCAGATCCATCCGACGATGACGCAACATATGCCGGCGATGAACATGTGCGCGACTCTCTCGATCGGCGCTCTCTTCTTGTCGCGCAGATAGTTTCCCGTCAGCACTCCGAACAGAGTGGTCGCCAGCGCGCCCATCGTACTTAACAGTCCTTCGGGATCGTAGACGATGCCCTGCTTCCATATGTGCGGACCGAAAACACGGCGGTCGATGTAGGAAGCAAGACTGCCTTCCTTGCTCAAATCACCGACGTAGTAGCCGGGCGCGGCGACGTGCGTCATCAACAACCAGTAAACGACCAGCAGGGCCAACGCAATAATTGCCAGCGTGCGGGGCCGGGTCGTCAGGAAAATGATCGATGCAAAGAAGTAACAGACGGCGATGCGTTGCAGCACGCCAGGAATGCGAATCGCTGAGAAATGAAAATATGGGAAGCCGGCGAGGAACTCGCCCAGCAGAAAAATAATTGCCGAACGATAAAGGACTTTCAGGAAAAGCGCACGGCGGCTGTCACCGCGCTCGATACGCTTGCCAAACGCCAGCGGAATCGCCACCCCGACGATGAACAGAAAAAACGGAAAGATCAGATCTGTCGGCGTCCAGCCATTCCATTCGGCATGTTCCAAAGGCCAATAGATGTGCGCCCAAGAGCCGGGATTGTTCACCAGCACCATGCCGGCCACGGTCAGGCCGCGGAAGACATCGAGAAAGATCAGGCGATTAGATTCGTTCGGCATAAATCAGTTTCATCCAGAGGTTACGCAGATTACCCAGACAAAACCACACGAACCGGACCCAATTTGTTCGTGTGAATTCGTGTCATTTCGTGGATGCTTCTTGTCCTATCTGGAAGAAACCACGAACATTAGACCAGGAAACGGCCTCCGAAACTCTCTCCTTGTTCCAATCGGCGTAATCTGTGTAATCTGCGGACCGACTTCTATTGCGGGCGGTTCGGCGCCGGCGCGACCAGTCTCGTCCCCAACCCAAACTCCTCCGGACTCGGCAATGTCGAAGTCGCCTCGTACTTGCGCAACACTTCATCCATCGCACGACTCTTTGTCAGCCAAACTGAAATCATTTGATCATATCGGGCCGTAACACTGTCCAGCCAGTACGGCCGATTCTCTGCCAGCCACTGTGCGCGATAACCCTCTTTGAGAATTGAAAGTTCTTCAGCCATCTCGCGTAGGTTGTTGTAGATCGCGCCGCTGTAGTACCGCAGCTTTCTGGTTTTCGCCCGGTCGCCGAGATTCAGGTACGCGTCCCAATACTGATCGCTGAACTTTTGCATCATCTCCATCCGCCGCCCCAGATGATCGAAGCGCTGGGCGGCAAACTTCATTGCCGCGATCGCCTGAACGTTACGCCTGGCGCGGCCCTGGTTTCGCTCCAGCGATTCAGCCACACCTTCGACCGCCAGACGCATTTGCCGAATACGCTCGGCAGAGTTCCGAGCCTGATTCTGAAATTGCGTGGTGAACGGATCGCGCCAAAACACCCCATCAGTAGTGCCACCGGCGCCAATCTGTGTTCCGGCGCTCCCCAAAGAGCGCTCCGCTTTTACAAATTGATCGCCGTCGTTGCGAAAGAACGCCCAATCAAAACTCTGATCGAACTTATCCAGATCGACTGTGCCCTCCTGCCAAGAAGCCGCCGCGCCCAGAACGATCGAGTACCACGTGACTTCGAACAAAGATTCGCCGTCATCGTCCCAGGTCGTATTCATTGTTCCAATCGCGCCGGCTTTCTGGCCGTCGCGCACAAAGTTCACGATGTTCTTCCTGGCTGCTTCCAGATTTGGAAAGATTTGGTTCCAATTTTGGGCACCCGGGCAGACAAACTGTTCCAGGCCCGCGTCCTTGAACGGTTGAATCGATGACCAGAAGTCGTCTCGCGCGCCGTACTGCCAGTTCATCACGATCATGTCTTTCGGAATGTTGCCAATCAGATCCGGATGGTGCAGCGCGATGTCCCCCCAGAACATCAGCCGGCGATTGTAGGGCTTGAGCACGTCACGCACGCGATTGAGATGTTCGAAGTAAATCGCCCCGACTCCGCGCGCTTTGGCTGCTTCCCTGCTCTGCCCTTCGCCCAGTTCAAATGTTTCATCTTCACCAATGTGAAAGAACTGGCCGGGAAATAATTCGTTCAGCTCCTTATACCAATCAGCTATGAGTTTGTAAGTGCCTTCCTGCTGTGGCGAAAGCACGTCGCCGTATGGCGTTTCGGCCAGCTCGGCATATTTTTCCAGCCGCAGCGCCTTGTGCAGGTGACCGAAGGTTTGTTGCTCCGGCACCAGTTCAACATGATAGTGCTTGGCATAAGCAACCAGTTCGCGAATTTCGGCAGCCGTTAATGATCCTCCCGCCGGCCCGATTAGCGGATGCGCCTCGCTGGCGAAAGTGTGCTCCATATAAAAGGAGTGCATGTTGAGTTTGAAGAAGGCTTCGGTGCGAATTTGTCGTTTGATGTAATCAACAGTCGGCACCGGGCCGCGGCTGATGTCATCCGACACCGCGCGCCAACGCATTGTGGGCCAGTCGACGATATTAACGCCCGGGATCACCGCGCTCGTCCCTTCGCCCCGAATCAGTTGCTTCAGCGTTTGCAGCCCGTAGAATGTTCCAGTCGCTGTCTTTCCCGCGACTACGACCTGGCTCCGGCTCACCGTCAGAAGATATCCTTCGTCAGTCAGCTTTTGAGCCTCAGGGTCGAGACCCCCGCGTTTCAGAGCTTGTTTAATTCTTGGCGCCTCGATCAATCCAATCAGAATCTCACCACGAGAGCTCCCGCCGATTTTCAAGTTCACCCCGGCAGACTGCTTCAAATCGTCAACAAAATCCTGGGCCGCGAACCGATCATCTACCGACTTATCATCGGCGAGGACGATTCTAGCATCACGACCAATCGGGAACTCTGCAAGGTCGCTGGGGGAAACTTGTTTGGGCGCCGGAATAATTTGCAGGCTCGGCGACTGCGCGCCGACTTGTCCGCAGAAGCACGCCAGCGCACACACAATGGCCGCGCGAGTGAGGAAGGCTCGTGTTAGAGTTGTAGTCATAGATTCGGATCTCGTTATGACAATCATAAGCGTTTATTGATCAACTTGACGGGACGCACGACTATTTACCTGATATTGAAGTTGAATACAATAGTGGCTCTGGTGGCACAGACTTCAGTCTGTGAGCTGCCTCTGAAGATCACCGACTAAAGTCTGTGCCACTGCGGTAAATAAACGCGGCAGCCAGAGTCCAACGTTAAAACGATCTGAGGATCAAACCACTTGTCCCTAATGCTCCAGGAAATCGCCGAGCAACCAGCCGCTCTGGCGAAAACAATCACCGAAGAGCGCGCCAAAGTCGCACGCCTCGGAGAATCGTTGCGCCGGCGCGAAATTGATCTAATCGTGTTGGTTGCGCGCGGCAGCTCCGACAATGCCGCGCTGTTTGGCCGCTACCTGCTGGAAATCACCACCGGCATTCCCGTCTCACTCTCGGCGCCATCGGTCTATACGCTCTATGACGCGAGGCTGAATCTCAAACGCGCTCTCGTCATAGGAGTTTCCCAGTCCGGCGAGGGCGAAGACATTAATCGCGTTCTGGAAATCGCTCGTGAGCGTGGCGCCTTTACGATCGGGATAACCAACGAGCCCACATCATCAATGGCCGGCGTAGTTGACGAAACACTCTTGATGCATGGCGGGAAGGAACGTTCGGTAGCCGCGACCAAAACTTTTACCGGCCAGATGTTGCTCTTCTACTTGCTGGCAGCAGCGCTCGCACGAGACGGCCGCACGATTGACTACCAGCTAATTCCCGATCTGGCTGCGCGCGCGCTCGAACAACAACCGGCGATAGTAGAGCTGGTCCAACGCTATGTCTTCATGGAAAACTGCGTCGTGGTCGGCCGTGGCCTGGCTTATGGAAACGCATATGAGTTTGCATTAAAACTCATGGAGACCTGTTACGTGGTGGCCGAGAGATTTTCGTCAGCAGACTTTCTGCACGGTCCGGTTGCGATGATCGAACGTCACTTCCCGGTAATTCTTTTCGCTCCGCCCGGCGTTATGCTGGCAGGGACGAAAGATCTAATCAGGCGCTTGCGCGAACTGCGCGCCGACACCCTGGCGATCACCGGTGATCTCGAAGCCGCCGCGAGTTGTTCGCGTTCGATCATCATGCCCCGAGAGATCGATGAATTCCTCGCGCCGATTCCTTACATCATTCCCGCACAACTGTTCGCGGCGTTGCTGGCTGAAGCGAAAGGCCTGGACCCGGACGCGCCACGATCGTTATCAAAGGTTACGAGAACGCTGTAATTCCGCAGTCGAACCTCATAGCGTCGCTTTTGCAAATGGAGCTAAAGCTTTGCGTGCGAACGTGGCGAGCCGATTGGACTTTGTGCTTGAAAGTTATGGGAGTCGGGCTGATAATCAAAAGCAGAATGAACGAAGAACCGACACAGAACTTCTCAGAAATGCGCTCATTCGAAGAGCGAGTTTTTATGCGGTTCGACGCCGTCGACGCACGTCTTGAAAGGCTCGAATCACGCTCATACGACACCAAGCCGATCTGGGAACGGGCGCTGAAAGAGATTCACGAGACGCGCACGGAACTCGGTGATGTGAAAGCCGGGCTTGCAGGCGTGAAGACCGACATGACCGATCTAAAGACCGACATAACCGGCGTGAAGACTGACGTGGCTGGCTTGAAGAACGACGTGACCGGCTTGAAGACCGACATAGCCGGTTTGAAAAGCGACATGGCCGGCTTAAAGAACGAGTTCTCAGATGCGAAACGCGAAGTAAGACGGCAAGTGACTAAGCGGCTAGATCAAATCCAGGTCTACCAACTTGAGTATCGCGAAGATATTCGCGACGCATATGAACGAATTGAGAAACTCGAAACAAAAGTTGGCTTAGAACCTGATCACAGTTAAACTCAGGCCTCGTGAGTCCTGATAACCCAAGAGACCTCATTCAATCTTCCCAATCTGACAATCAACAACCCTCATCTCATAACGGAGCGCTGCTGCGCGTACTTGGCGTCGGCTTTGGTCTGGCGGTAACCATCGGCGGCACGATTGGGATGGGTATCCTGCGCACACCCGGCGAAATCGCCGCGCAACTTCCAACTCCAACACTTTTCATCGGCGTTTGGGTACTCGGTGGTGTCTATGCCTTACTCGGTGCAATAAATGTCGCCGAACTGGGCACAATGATTCCCCGTTCAGGCGGTTGGTATGTCTTCGTCCATCGTGCGATGGGCAACTATCCGGGGTTTGTCGTGGGCTGGAGTGATTGGCTTTCAACCTGCGCGACACTTGCAGTCATCTCCATGGTCGTCGGTGAATATGCTCCGGTTTTGATTCCACGACTCGCCGGCCGCGACAAAACAATAGCCCTGGTAGTCACTCTGTCATTTGCCGCTCTGCAATGGCGCGGCATTCGTTGGGGCAGCTTCACACAAAACGTGACCAGCCTGTTGAAGACTTTAATTTTTGCGGTAATTGCGATCGCCGCGTTCACATTCGGTGGGAACACAAATACTGGAACGTCTTTACCGGCGCCCCACGGCTTCGCGTTTGTCGCGGCCCTGATCATTGCGCTGCAAGGCGTGCTCTACACCTACGACGGTTGGTATGGCGTCATCTATTTTGGTGAGGAGGTCCGCAATCCCAAACGCGACGTCGTCCGTTCGATGATCGGCGGGGTGCTCCTGATAATCGGGATATTTCTCGTTGTTAACCTTGCTTACGTCTATGTGCTGCCGATGTCGCAACTCGCCGGTGAGAAGTTCGCCGCGGGCGCAGTCGCCAACAAAATCTTCGGCAGTTATGGCGACAAGACAATTCGAGTGCTGGCAATCCTTTCCCTACTGAGCACTATCAACGCCTACACTTTGACCGCCCCGCGGATTCTTTATGCGATGAGCTGTGATGAGCTGTTCGCGCGCCGCGCCACCAGAGTAAATAAGGGTGGCACTCCCACGGTAACGCTCCTCATCAGCACCGTCGTTGCGGTGCTTTTCATCTTCAGGAGTTTTGAGCAGGTACTGGCGGCGCTCGCTTTCTTTTTTGTGGCGAACTATACGATGGCTTACCTCTCTTTGATCGTGCTGCGCGTGCTCGAACCTGATCTGCCGCGGCCATATCGCGCCTGGGGTTATCCATGGACTACGGGAATAGTGCTGTTGGGCTCGATCGCGTTTCTCGTCGGGGCCGTGATTAGCGATCAACGCCACAGCCTATTCGCGCTGGCGATTCTGGCAGTCAGCGTTCCCATCTATCTCCTTGTCCGACTCATGTCTTCGCGCCAACGTCGACGTGGATAATCAGTTTCGCTCTCGAATGAACACCCTCCAAAGCGTCGGATGCATAGGCTTCGAAGTGTGTGCTATTCTCGCACTCGTTTGAATTGAGCTGCGAAAGTGGCGGAATTGGCAGACGCGCCAGACTTAGGATCTGGTACCGAAAGGTGTGGGGGTTCGAGTCCCCCCTTTCGCACCATAAAGCAGAGATCGGAAATCAGACGTCAGAGGTCAGAAAACCAAGGTCAGCAGTGAGTACGGTTAAGATATCAAGCCACTGGGCACTCTGACTTCTGACCTCTGTTCTCTGACCTCTGTTTCTTACTATGAAAACTGAAATCAAAGACATCTCACCAACGCGCAAACAGATTGACGTCGAGATCGACGCCGAAGCTGTGCGCGCCGCGTACGACCGCATTAGTGATAACTATGCCAAGGCCGCGAACGTTCCCGGGTTTCGTCCGGGGCATGCGCCGCGCGCCGTCGTTCGCACTCGCTTCAAGGAACAGATTCGCACTGAACTCCTGCGCGAATTGCTTCCTGACGCGGTGCAGAAGGCCGTCGAGGAGCACAAACTGGAACCACTGGGTGAGCCTGAATTGAATCTGGAGAACTCTGAAGGACTCGATCAACTCGGTCAACAACCAATCTCGTTCAATGTTAACGTCGAGGTCTTGCCCGAAATCGAATTAGGCAAGTACAAAGGCCTCGACGTAGCTCGCAGTACCCGTCCCGTGAAAGACGAAGACATCGATCGCGTGATTGAAAATCTGCGCGAAGGATCGGCGACGCTCGAGCCGGTGGAAGATCGGGGCGCCCAACTAAACGACACCCTAACGGCCAGCTTTCACGGCACCTTTGTTAACGAGCCCGACGCCGAACCGATCAAAGTCGAGGATGTTGACGTGGTACTGGGCGGCGAAGGCGTCGTGCAGGAAATCACGGATCAACTGACCGGCGCAAAGCCCGACGATGAAAAGACTTTCACCGTAGACTATCCGGCCGACTTCAGCGCGAAGGGGCTCGCCGGCAAGCAGCTCGAATATGCAGTGAAGGTCAGTGCGGTTCGAATCAAGGAATTACCTGAACTCGATGACGAATGGGCCCAAAGTTTGGGTGACGAAATTGAATCGCTCGAGCAGTTACGCACCAAGATTCGCAGCGACCTGGAACACCAGGTTAAGAATGAATCCGACAATAAGATGCGCGGAGCACTGCTGCGGCAACTGGTCCAGTCTCACGAGTTCGAATTGCCCGACCGTTTGGTCCAACACCAAACCGAACAGCGCCTGCAATCGGTGGTGCGTGACATGATTGGCCAGGGCATCGATCCGCGTAATCCCGAACTTCAGTGGGACAAAGCTCGCGAGTCTTTGAAGGAGCAGGCGAGCCATGATCTGCGCAGTTCGCTGTTGCTCGAACGCATCGCCGCGGAAGAAAACATTGAAGTGAGTGATCAGGAGGTTGATGATGAAATCAACGCTATCGCCGACGCGTCCAGACAGTCACCGGATCAAGTGCGTGCTATCTTGACAAAGCAAGGTGGCGAACGTAGCATCGCTGGCAGGTTGCGCAATCGTAAAGCGCTCGACTTGTTAGTCGAAAATGCGCGCGTGACTGATGAAGAGTGGAAGGAAGAAACAGAGTCTGAAGGCGGCACACCGAAGCAGGAATAGATTTTCCATTTCTGATTTTCCATTTCTCATTTGACATTGTTCGAAGGCAAAATGGTCTTAGATGGCAAATGAAGAATGACAAATGTCATATGGAAAATAAAAACTTCTAACCCCTAGGTTTGATCTCACATCTCAAATTGAAGAGCTGATATGGCACTGATTCCCATGGTAGTCGAGCAAACGTCGCGCGGAGAGCGCGCGTTTGACATCTATTCAAGACTTCTTAAAGACAACATCATTTTTCTCGGCACGCCGATTGACGATCAGATCGCTAACCTGATCGTCGCGCAACTACTCTTCCTCGAGGCCGAGGATCCCGAAAAAGACATTAACGTCTACATCAACTCACCCGGCGGGTCCGTGACGGCGGGTCTGGCAATCTATGACACCATGCAATTCATTCGTCCGGATGTGACGACGATTTGCGTCGGCATGTGCGCGTCGATGGGCGCATTGTTATTGACGGCCGGAGCCAAAGGTAAGCGATTTGCTTTGCCGAATTCTCGCATACTCATTCACCAGCCATCCGGCGGCATGCAAGGGCAGGCCACCGACGTGCGCATTCATGCTGAAGAACTGATCCGCATTCGCGAATTGACATCCGAGATCCTCGCCAAGCACACCGGTCAGTCCATGGAACAAATCGAACTCGACGTCGAACGGGACCGATATTTATCTGCCGTTCAAGCCAAAGAATATGGTTTAATAGACGAGGTGATCGCGCACCGCGAGTAGTGCGAAGTGGCGCAAGTTGTTAACTTGCGCGCGCAACTTAAACCGGTTGCGCCACAAAACTCTTACAGTCTCAATGGAGTTCCCCAGACTATGGTAAGACGAACTGACGACACGCTGCGCTGCTCGTTCTGCGGTAAATCGCAGAACGAAGTGAAGAAGCTCATTGCGGGCCCCACCGTCTACATCTGCAATGAGTGCATTGACATCTGCAACGAGATCATCACCGACGATCAGCAAGCTGAGTCGGTAGCTTCGCGTCCACCGCTGCCCAAGCCCGGGGAAATCAGGGCCTTCCTGGATGAATACGTCATCGGCCAGGAAGAAACGAAGAAGCAGCTCGCGGTCGCGGTCTATCAGCACTACAAACGCATCGAGTTGGCCCGGCGTCGCGCCGACGTCGAGATTCAGAAATCCAACATCGTGCTGATTGGTCCAACCGGGACGGGTAAGACTTTGCTGGCCCAGACGCTCGCGCGCATGCTCAGCGTTCCCTTCACCATCGTCGATGCGACGACATTGACTGAAGCCGGTTACGTCGGCGAGGACGTCGAGAACATCATTCTCAAACTCCTGCAGGCGGCCAACGGTGACGTCGAACGCGCGCAACAGGGCATCATTTACATTGACGAGATCGACAAAATCTGTCGCAAGGACGAAAACCCTTCGATCACGCGTGACGTGTCAGGCGAAGGCGTGCAGCAAGCTCTCTTGAAGATCCTGGAAGGCACGATTGCCAACGTGCCGCCACAGGGCGGTCGCAAACATCCCCACCAGGAATTCTTCCCCGTCGATACGACCAACATTCTCTTTATTTGCGGCGGCGCGTTCGTCGGTCTGGAAAAGGTCGTCGAGCGTCGTCTGCGTAACAAGTCACTCGGCTTCCACGCCGAAGTAAAGACCGGCTCTCAGCGTCAGGCTGACGCGCTGGCGCACGTGCAGCCGGAGGATCTGATTCGCTATGGACTGATTCCGGAGTTCGTGGGCCGTTTGCCGGTCTGCGGCGTTCTGCATGAACTCGACGAAGCTGCCCTGGTCAAGATTCTCACTGAACCGAAGAACGCGCTGGTGCGGCAGTATCAGAAGAAGTTCGAGTTTGACAACGTCAAGCTGCGCTTCACCGACGACGCGCTTCGCGGCGTAGCCGGTCAGGCGTTGCAGCGCAAAGTCGGCGCGCGTGGTCTGATGATGATTCTGGAAGAGCTCCTGCTGGAAGCTATGTACACGCTGCCTTCACAAAAACGTATCAAAGAATTCGTGATCACCAGCGAAATGGTCGAGCGCCGCCGCGCCGTGCCGGGCGAAGGCCTGGCCGGCGTGGACGACGCTGCCGCCTAAAAAAACCTTCAAGCAACTGAAACCAAAAACGGCAACCCTGTGTTCTGGGTTGCCGTTTCGGGTTTTTAGAACAGGTAGCGAGCCTCATAATCTTTCAACTCGCGTACCGTGCGGGAGTTTTCGTCACCGCACCATCGCTACGATCTCGATCACTTCGTAACTGCCGGAAGCGACGTCGCCTTTCGCAGGAATAGCTGCCAGCTCGCGCGCCATCGCGCGTTCCTGCGCTGACTTCCGCAATTCACGGCCAACGCTGTCGCCAGACATCCAAACCTCCGACAGGAAATAGCGGTTGTTGTACCGATGAAATACCAGCCTCGCGTACGCCCTGGCATTCTCATGTCCGATCGGGGCCGTCAACCGAATGGCTCGATCAATCGCGCCGGCATTTTTGATCAACAGCGCGTCTCCCGCACTGGTGACCGTCCGGACGTTGTATTCACCAGACGCGAGGGCTCTGTCTCCGACGATGAACTCAAACGGGATCTGCGCGACCAACGTGTTCCCCGACTGACCATTGGCGGTTGCCACCCCAGCGACCAACATCAGCCCAACCACGATCAGCAACGTCGTCATGCCTTTAAGAATCCGCCTTCTCATCTTTCCTCCTCTTTGCCTTTTGCCAAAATGGTCGAAACCGATTCGACCCGAAACTTTTGTAGTAAGCAACTAAGTCTTCGAATTGCCTTCTTACCGTTTGCGGCTCAACCTGGCTCAATTTAACCAGGCCTTGGGAGCTTGCCCTTCCTACTTGCTAATCACGTGCCATGGCGTCGGCAGAAGAGTAGTGAGACGACCCTAAGTCGCTAAGGTGGTCGAAGGTATGTAGTTATGTTTGCACGCAATTTTGTTGCGCTGCAATCGACCGGTTGAATGGCCGCGCAAAGGTTATCCGATCGGATAGCTGCGCTTATCTCTTCGGATAGAATTGCCTGGCTCCGTATGAAAGATTTGTTGCTCCGCCATGCGCATACGGGTACACTTGGCGCACTAATCTCAAGACTTTTCGTTGGCCGCATGAAACCACGACTCGCAGCTATCACTGGCAAGTTAAAAGATACGGTGATCTCTATGAACGAGGGACCGGTCTTGATCGGTCGCCAGATCGCCGCGACTCTGCGGATTAGGAACGCGTCTGTTTCGCGGCGCCACGCGCTGATTGAGAAGGAGGGGGACAAATTCGTGATCGCCGATCTCGACAGCCGGAACGGAACCTTCGTCAACGACGTCCCGGTCAAGCGCTGCGAGCTGCAGCATGGTGATCGCGTGCGGATTGGCGAATCGCTGTTTTTCTTTCTGGTTGAGGATGGCGACGAGCCGTCGCCAACAGGTGAAATTCGGTTTGACAACAGTCAGATAGATAGCGACTCGAGTGTGCGGATGACTTACAGCGAAGCGCTCTATCTAATGGCGCGGGACCTCAGCGCATTGATGAAGATTAGCACGACCATCAACGCTATTCGTGGTGTCGAGGAGTTACAAACGAGCTTGCTCGAGCTCGTCTTTGAAGTTGTACCCGCCAGACGCGGAGCAATTCTCCTGCGAGAGGAATACGGGACCCGAGGCGAATCCGACTTTGCTTCCTTTGTTGGCCGCGACCGGCTCCGTGGGCCGGACCAGACGATAATGGTCAGCAGTACGATCGCGCGCCGGGTCTTGAAAGATGGCGCCGCGCTGCTGATCAGCGATGCCGAGAAGAACGAGAGTTTGAATACCGCGAGCTTGATTGCCGCCCGGTCCCGATCGCTTCTGTGCGTGCCACTCATCATGCTTGATCGTACGCTGGGTGTGATTTATCTCGATACAGATGAGCCGGACAGCCAATTCGATCAAGATCATTTGCAACTGGTGACTGCCATTGCGGCGATCGCGGCGGTGGCGATCCAAAACGCCCGTCACATCGAACAGCTTCAGAGCGAAAATCAAAGATTGCTGGCCGACGCGAATATCGAGCACAACATGGTAGGTGAGAGCGCCTTGATGCGCCAGGTCTATCAGCTCATCTCGAAGGTTGCGCCCAGCGATTCCACCATATTGATCTCGGGAGAGAGTGGCACCGGCAAAGAACTCGCGGCGCGCGCCATTCATCGGAACAGCAAGCGCGCCGGGCGGCCGTTCGTCGCAGTCAACTGTGCCGCGCTCGCGGAAACGTTGATTGAAAGCGAGCTTTTCGGCCACGAGAAGGGCGCCTTTACCGGCGCACTCGGTCAGAGGAAAGGCCGTCTGGAGATTGCCGATGGCGGCACGGTATTCCTCGATGAGATCGCCGAGCTCTCGCACGCATTGCAGGTGAAGTTGTTGCGCGTTCTACAGGAACGCGAGTTCGAGCGCGTGGGCGGCACGCGCACAGTCAAGGTCGACATTCGCTTGCTGACAGCTACCAACAAAGATCTTGAGGAAGCGATCTCTCAGGGTGTTTTTCGACAGGATCTTTATTTTCGACTAAACGTAGTCCAGCTAAACATGCCGGCGCTGCGCGAGCGCCTGGAAGACATTTCTTTGCTGGCAAACTATTTCACCGCGAAGTACGCGGAAAAGTGCAACCGCAAAGTCGTGGGAATTTCGCCCGAAGCACAGAAGCGTCTAATCGCCTACGATTGGCCCGGCAACGTTCGCGAACTCGAAAACGCGATCGAGCGGGCGGTTGTGCTGGGCACGACGGATACAATCCTGCCGGATGACCTGCCTGAATCCATTCTGGAAGCGGATGCGGCCTCGGCTGCAAGTGCGGCTTCGAATTATCACGAAGCAGTGGCCGGTACCAAGAAGCAGATTATTCTCAAAGCCATGGAACAATCGCAGGGCAGCTATACCGGCGCCGCCAAACTACTCGGTGTCCACCCAAACTATCTGCACCGGTTGATCCGCAATCTGAATTTGAAATCGGAACTGTGAGTTGGGATGTTTGCTTTGGACTCGACGAGGCTAAGGATTGGCGGTCGTCGACGTGGGCTGCGCACTGAGAACTATCGCAACTGAGCCAGCACTTCCGTCTCTTTGTCCGGGGTCAATTGCCCGACCCACGAGTTTGTAACAATCCCCGCGTTGTTGACCAGGATCAAAGTTGGTGTTGCTCTTACGCCCAAAGAGACCGGTGAAGCCTGCTTAACATCTTCAATAGTCACCTTCAAGGTGCTTAGATACTCTCTGCTTTGCTCGGCGCCCTGAGGAAGTACTGCAACCAGTTTGGTATTCTTTGACGATAAAGCTGTGCTTGCTAGTCTTTGGTAGAAGGGGGCGCTAGCCGAGCAGAATTTACAATTGGTCGAGAGTGCTAATAGGAGCGTCTTACCGTTCTTCGCCCAATCCTCGTCAGGTAGGTTGATTTTTGTTCCAGCCACAATGCCGGAAGCATCGGACTGCTGTGCGGGCGGTTTTGTGAGAAAACGCTTGGCCAGAGCAGCGCAAATCACAATTGCCACGATAATAATGCTGACATTAGCGATCAGTTCAATTCTTTTTACGAGGAGGCTCATTCTTTGCACTCCGAAGTTTGGCGTCCGCTGTCAATTTGTCCGACTTCCATTGGTCGATGGCTGCGAGTGCCACGATTTGAGACAAGGGATCTTTTAGTTGCATCGCCGCGAGATTCACGCGACCCTCATTCATTTCGGCTAGTTTCTTGAACAGAGAAGTTTCAAAGCCCGTCCGTCCCTCGCTCGTGTCTAATTTGCTGTGGTTAGCGGCAATCACAAGCTCATCGAGTACATCGAATGCGAGATCGTCTTTCGCTGACATCACGGCTGAGGCAAGGCTACCCAAGCCGGCAAGTACAGGATCAAAATCGCGGCTTGTTCCCATGATTGATGCGGGCACACCCGGGGGAGATGCGTTCGGAGTCAGATCAGCGTTCCTGAGTTGCTTGATTGCCTGCGCAACCGAATCGCGCGCGCAAGTCTCGTCCTTTTTCGTGGCGCACTTTCCAGCGATTATCGGAAAGACTCTCAGAATCGACGTGGCCTTTACCAGCGACTCAGCAAGTTTTTGTGCGCTCAGAATATCGCCCTTGTTAGCGAAACTGATGGCTTGCTCTGCATTGACCGTTTCGATCAGTTGAGTTTTCTGCGATCCGTCGGCTAGCTTGTCGATCATCTTGCGTGCTTTGGCAAAGTCTCCTCGACTAATCGCTCTTTGGATAACGAGCTCATCCGGCTGATCGCTCTCAAGTTCTCTCTCTACCTGCTTGTCGAATTTGGTCTTGTAATCTTCCTCTATGCCTTTCGTCGTGGGAAGAGAAAAGTTCTCGCCGGGCTTTCTGCTGCGCTGTTCAAGATCTAGAAATTGTTGTGTGAGTTCAGGTGCATACTGTTTGAGCAACGGATAGGTTTGAATAAGAAGTATTCGTGAAGTAATGAGGCTGCCAGGATATTGCAGCTCCAACGAAGTCAAGCTGTTCAAGACGTACCTCACGTACGCCCTCATCACGGCAGGTCCTGGGGGTGAGATGATCTGCCCTTCTTTACGCGAAGGATATATGAGCCTGGCGAGGGCGTAGGTAGTTCTCATAACGCTTCCATTTGTAAAAGAAAGCGGGGTGTTGCTCAGTCGCTGAATATACTGGAGGATGATACTGTCTGCAGCCGCGCGATCACGCGCTGCAAGCTGTTCTATTGCCAATAAAGTTCCCACCTGCGTTGGATCGGTATCAATCGCCTGATCGATATAATGGCCTGCGGATTCTATGTCATTTTGCGTTAGTGCTTCCCTAGCGAGAGAGGCATATTCCATGTGTCCTTCATAAGCGCCCAACTGAGTTGTGCCTAACTTAACCAATTCAGCTACAAATCCCCTATCTCGCCCTGCGACACTAAGTATGCGCCGTCTTAGCGCTTGACGCGCTTGATCTAACGAACTCGGCAAGCTGTGCTGCGCCCCAACCGGGATCGTCCGCAGCCTGGATTGCTCCTCTCCGTCTGGAAACGTAAGTTCGTATGCGTCACGCAATAAGTCCTTCGACCACGTACCGTCATGCGCCCACGCTGCATCAGCAATTTCCGTTTCCGCCAGCGCACGCGCTAGTGGTTTATCCACTCGTTTGGCTCGTGTCTCAAGGATCTGAAGGTCAGCAATCAACGAAAGTTTCCGCATGACGGCTTCGTCGTCGCTCAGCTTGGAATCTTGGCTCCGACTTGGGCACGCAGATAGAACGAAGATCGATGTGAGGAGCACGACTTGGATTGAATGCCCGAATCTGAGGTTAACAGGTATCATGAGATCCCTTTCTTACTAAGCAAAAAGGGTTAATGTCAGGGGATATCCCGCCTGAAACCCCGCCAGACCTTCCTCGGTACGTCGAACAGGAACTCCGGAGAACCACAGGCTTCAGACAGGAATGCCCCGGGTTTTGAGGCGAATTCAGAACGGGGATCGACTCCTAGTCACTTACGACCAAAACCCGAGACGTGCGCGCGTCACTCTATACAGCCGCTTGACAGGAAGGTCGGGCACAGTATGTCCGCAAAAAAATCGTCCCCCGGGTTACTCGTGCACGACCCGTTGTCGCACTGCCAGACGACATTGCCCGCCGAACTCCCGCAACTAACAATCAGTACAGCTCCACCTCCAAGATCGTAAGAACAACTAATACGATCACCGACAGCTTTGCTCGTTGTGGTCAACCAGCCTGCGGCAGTGAGCAACACTAGTAAGCACATGAGCCTGGAGGCAAGTTTGAAAACAGGCCGATGCCTGAAGTGAATTCTTCTCATATTGAGCATAGGGGTTCTCCTTGATTGGGAAATCCGTTGAGAGGTTACGGCCGCGAGAGGCTTCGCACTCGGGAGCTTACTTCGACCGCCGGGAATAACTGAGAACGCGTGAATCATAGTCCTCAAATTCGGGCGATGCAAGACTTTTTTCCCGCTTCTTCATTGGAGTTTTGGTAACGAATTCTGCCGAACCCTTCAATACTTTCCCTATTTACAAAGGTTGCTGGTAGCGCGCAACTGAAAGATGGTTTACAATCACGGTGTTTCGAAAGGGGCGAGACGACAAAGCGGCTCGCCCTTATTCGCAACCGCAGCGACGAGATTAGCTAATCTTCGAGAGCAGCCCTATTCGTCGTTTTATTAAGGGTCCCGACGTACTTTTCAGGAGCTTCATTTCTCAGCGTTCACGCCCGCAGTAAAAAATCATGGAAGAATATTCAGACCGTAGCCCGTCCGACATTGCCCGTTATCCGATGGTGCCGATTCGCGATGTCGTGATCTTTCCCTTCACCAAGGTCGCGTTCAAGATTGGCCGGCCCGGCTCAGTGAGGGCCCTGGAAATGGCCCTGGCGTCTGATCGGACGATCTTTTTGTCGACTCAACACGATGCCACCGTGGATGAACCGGCGCCGGAACAGATTTACAGCGTCGGCACGATCGCGCGCATCCTGCAATCGCAAAGGCAGGACAACGGCCAGATCAAGGTTGTAGTCGAAGGCCGTGAGCGGGCGACGACTGTTCGGGTCGAGAACAACAACGGCGCGTTCACTGCGCTGGTCCGGCGCGCGCCGGCGGTGAATGAAGAAGGAATTCGCACCGATGCGCTGGTGCAGAAGATTGCCCAACTGGTCGAACAGCATTTACGCCTGGCGCCAGACGTGCAGCCGGATGCTTTGCAGACGGCGATGCGGAATGCCGATCCATCACACATGGCCGATGCGCTCGCGTCGCAACTGCGCATCTCAGTCGAAGACAAACAGGGACTGCTTGAACTTTTCTCAGCCCAGGCCCGCCTGGCTCGCTTGATCGAGATTCTCGAAATTGAGTTGGAGAAGCGGCAGCTTGATCGCACGATTCAGACGCGCGTAAAGCGCCAGATGGAGAAAGCCCAGAAAGAGTACTACCTCAACGAGCAAATCAAGGCGATTCACAAGGAACTTGGCCGCAAAGACGAGCGGGCCGAGATGGACGAACTCAAGAAGAAGATCGAAGAAGCCGGCATGACCGAAGAGGCCAAGGAAAAGGCACTGCAGGAATTGCACCGTCTGGAAGCTATGCCGCCGATGTCTGCGGAAGGCACCGTCTCGCGCACCTACATCGACTGGCTGGTTAGTGTGCCCTGGAAGCAAAAATCAAAAGAGATTCGGGACCTGACGAAAGCCGAAGAAGTCCTGAACGAAGATCACTTCGGTTTGGAGAAGATCAAGGATCGCATTCTCGAGTATCTGGCCGTGCGCCAACTGGTAAAGAATCCGAAAGGCTCGATTCTCTGCTTTGTGGGCCCGCCGGGAGTTGGCAAAACCAGTCTCGGCAAATCGATCGCCCGCGCGACAGGGCGAAAGTTTGTGCGGCTCAGTCTCGGTGGCGTGCGTGATGAAGCCGAGATCCGCGGTCACCGGCGCACTTACATTGGCGCGTTACCCGGCCAGATCATTCAGATGATGAAGAAGGCGGGGACCGTAAACCCGGTGCTGCTGCTGGACGAAGTGGATAAGCTGGGAACAGATTTTCGTGGTGATCCGAGCTCGGCTTTGTTGGAAGTACTCGATCCGGAACAGAACCATATGTTTCAGGATCACTACCTCGACGTCGAATACGATCTGAGCAAGGTTTTCTTTATCGCCACGGCCAATGTGTTGCACACGATTCCGCCGGCGCTCCAGGATCGTCTGGAGGTGCTGCGGCTTTCCGGTTACACCGAACGCGAGAAGCTCGAGATCGCCAAGCGCCATCTCGTGCCTAAACAAGCGGAAGCCAACGGCCTCAAAGCCGAGCAGTTTGAATTCACTGACGAAGGAATTTTAGAGATTATCCGCCACTACACACGCGAAGCCGGCGTGCGCAACCTCGAGCGCGAGATAGGCTCGTGCTGCCGCAAGGTCGCGCGCAGATTCGTGGGTGAGAACGTAGCCGCGGACTTCAAAGACGAAATTAACGCAGCGCGCGTACAGGAAATGCTGGGACCGATCAAGTTCCGCCAACAGATGGTTGCCGCCGAGAGCGAAATCGGCCTGGCGACCGGTCTGGCCTGGACAGAGGTCGGTGGTGAAGTGCTGCAGATCGAAGCCACGCTGACCAAGGGTCGCGGCGGAGTTATGTTGACCGGGAAACTTGGCGACGTGATGCAAGAGTCTGCGCAGGCGGCTTTGACCTGCATCAAATCCCGCGCTGAACGACTCGGCATTAATCTGGATTTCATTCGCAAACGCGACCTGCACATTCACGTGCCGGAAGGGGCCATTCCCAAGGATGGACCTTCCGCCGGTATCACGATGGCGGCCGCGATGGCCTCTGCGCTGATGCGAGTGCCGGTGCGCAGGAATGTAGCGATGACCGGAGAAATAACTCTGCGTGGAAAGGTTCTGCCGATCGGCGGAGTCAAGGAAAAACTTTTGGCCGCGCATCGCTTTGGCATAGACACGATTATTCTGCCGAAAGAAAATGAGAAGGATTTGCCCGAGGTGCCTGAGGAAGTTCGCAACATCATGACCATTAATCTGGTCGAAACGATTGATGAAGTGATCGCGCTGGCCCTCGAAGAGGCGTCACCGGCGCCCCCCGTCAGCGTTGAAGAATCTGCGCCTTTGTGGACGACTGAGCCACCACCGCAGGGTTTGCAGACGCCCGCTGAACAGTGATTTCGGCAATCAACAGGTTTCTGTTTTTTCGTTTTTTTGAGTCACAGAGTCCGCGCTAGACCGTTTAGCGCGTCTCTGCCTTTCGGAGAACTATCTTTTCATTTAAGGAGAGCAACAAATGAGTAAGCAAGAAGATGCAAATCTGATTCTGAAACTGTACGACCTCCGCCGTGAACCGGTGATGCGTGAAGCGCGAAACTGGTTTTTCTCTTTCAATCCGACCACCGCCGCCGAGTATATGGAAGCGATGATGGGCGAGCACAGCGGACATCTTCGCATGGTGATCTCGTACTGGGACATGGCCGCCTCGCTGGTTAACAACGGCGCTATCGACGAGCAGATGTTCAATGACGCGAACGGCGAGCACATTTTCGTGTTCGCTAAGATCGAACCGATTATCGAAGAACTGCGCCAGACGTGGAACCAACCAGAGATGCTCAAGCATTACGAGACGCTGATCAGGCGCATTCCGAACAACAAGGAAACGCTGGCCGGCATTCGCGAGAGAATCAAGATGATTCAGGGGATGATGGCTGAACGAGCAACAGCTCAAGCCGCCAACGCCTAGACTAGACGATCGTCTCAACGCGAACGAAATCGAGGCTGGCCGCAGTTGCCGGCCTCGATTTCTCTTCTCTCTACAGAATGAAAGTCACCAGCGCCGTATTCCTTAAGAGCGCGTTTCAGGAAGCCGACTGGCCACACGATGCGAGGCCCGAGATCGCCTTCCTGGGCCGCTCAAACGTAGGTAAATCGAGCTTAATAAATTCATTGTTGGGTGTTCGGGGTCTGGCTCGCACGTCAAATACTCCGGGCCGAACCCAGTCGCTGAACTTCTATTTGATCAATGATCGCTTCCGCCTGGTTGATTTGCCGGGCTACGGTTACGCTAAGGCGCCGAAAGCGGTAAAAGCGGAATGGGGCGTTTCGGCGGAAACCTACCTTGCCAAACGCGAGCAGCTTGTGCTATCAATTCACCTCGTCGATTCGCGTCACGAACCCTCGAAACAGGACTTGCAGCTTCACGAGTGGCTCAAGCACAATCAAAAGCCACACTTGATCGTCGCTACGAAATCCGACAAGCTTTCGAATAATGAATTGCGCAAGAACATCGTCCGCGCCGAGCGCGCGTTTAACTCTGGCCGGGTAATAGTTTACTCAGCGACGGAGAAACGTGGCCGAGAAGACGTTTGGAAAGCAATAGAAAAGTCACTGAAAAGTTAGCGAGGCCAGGGGTTCCAGGCTAGTTCGTCCTTGCGATTTTCCAGCTTTCGTTTAGAATTAGAAGTCCAAATCAAAGCAGAGACGAAAGAGAAAATCCAGGTAGAGCGTCCGACCTTGGCTGAACCTGAAATCTAACCTGAGACCACGCAATCCCCGTCAACCGGCATCCAAATCGAGCGACTCGTTATCTTGTGGATTCCGACCTCTGGCGGTAAGGTTGTTAAGACTCAGTAATCGCGGCGGGAAGCCCCCACACGAGCTTGCCTAATAGACCGCGAGGAAACTTTCCTTTTAACCGGCATAGTTGAAATCAATTGACAGGATGGTAAAACCAGGAACAAAGGCTCGGCGAAATATTGCCGTGCACGAAAGAGCTAATATGGCAAACAAACGACGTACTAACAACGACGGCGGCAGCGATAATGGCGGCGGAGTCGCCACGGCTGAAGCACCGGAGGAAATCCCCGTGAACCAGGATGGCAGTCAAGCCGTGTTCAATCTGTCGGAGCTGAAGGAGATGTCAATCTCCGCGCTCACACAGGTGGCGAAAGGCATGGACGTGCCCGGGGCAACCGGCATGCGCAAGCAGGAGCTCATCTTTAAGGTGCTCGCGGCGCAGACCGAAAAAAGCGGACTCATCTTTTCCGAGGGTGTGCTGGAAACGTTGCCGGACGGTTTTGGATTTCTGCGCGCGCCGGAATACAACTACCTGCCCGGCCCCGATGATATCTACGTCTCGCCATCGCAGATTCGTAAGTTCGACTTGCGCACCGGGGACACCATCAGTGGTCAGATTCGTCCACCAAAAGAAGGCGAACGCTACTTCGCACTCATTAAGGTTGAAGCGATCAACTTCGAATCGCCGGATCAGGCCCGCGAGAAGGTTTTCTTTGACAACCTGACGCCGCTCTATCCCGACGAAATGCTCAAGATGGAAGTCGGTCCCGACAACCTCTCGGCACGGGTAATTGATCTCGTCACGCCGCTGGGTAAAGGCCAGCGCGCCTTGATCGTCTCGCCGCCACGCACGGGCAAGACAATGCTGTTGCAGGCCATCGCCAACTCGGTCACACAGAACCATCCGGAAGTAACCTTGATTGTGTTGCTGATCGACGAGCGGCCCGAAGAAGTCACCGACATGCAGCGTTCAGTGCAGGGTGAAGTAATCTCTTCGACCTTCGACGAGCCGCCCACGCGCCACGTTCAGGTCGCTGACATGGTGATCGAAAAGGCCAAGCGTCTGGTCGAACATAAACGGGACGTCGTTATTCTGCTCGACTCGATTACGCGGCTGGCGCGCGCGCACAATGCGGTAGTGCCGCCCAGTGGCAAGATTCTCTCAGGCGGTATCGATTCAAACGCATTGCAGCGTCCCAAGCGCTTCTTTGGCGCGGCGCGCAACATTGAAGAAGGTGGCTCGTTGACGATCATCGCCACTGCGCTGATCGACACCGGCTCGCGCATGGACGACGTGATCTTCGAAGAGTTTAAAGGCACCGGCAACTCCGAAATCCATCTCGACCGCCGGCTCAGCGACAAGCGACTGTTCCCCGCAATCGATTTGCAGAGATCGGGAACGCGCAAGGAAGAATTGCTTATCAGCAAGGAAGACCTCAGCCGCGTCTGGGTCATGCGTCGGGTGCTGAATCCGCTTTCACCTACCGAGCAGATGGAAGTAGTGCTCGAACGACTCGAGAAGACAAAGTCGAACGCTGAGTTTCTGGCGTCAATGCAAACCTAACGGCGGTTAAGCGAACATGAGGAGTGTGCTTGATAAGAATCTTCCCGCATACCGTGCGGATATGGAGCAACTGAAAAAAGTTGTCGCCGCTACAGCCGGCCACCCGAGAGGCGTCTTCTGTTTCAAGACCTTTTCGGAATTCAGTGATTGGAAGGACGAGTCCGAGCTTCTCGGGCCACCGCGAACACCAGACGAAAAGCATCCCGCTACAGGATGATTGAGAACTGAAGCTGGAATCCGTCAGCGGACAATAGCTGCGTAGCGGCGAAATGTGTATAGCCCGCTTCCCTGTTTAGTCGTCTCTGGTAATTCTCTTCCAGGTAGGCAGCCTTTTGCGCGTTGCGATACTTTCATCCGAAGCAGTTCCCTTCGCTAAAACCGGCGGCCTTGCCGATGTTTCCGGAGCGCTGACTAAGGCTTTGCACTCTGAAGGCGCGGATTCCTTCCTAATCACCCCGCTCTACGATCAGGTTGACCGTGGCTTGCTCAGCGGTACATTCATAGAAGACCTCGAGGTTGAGTGGCGCGGCAAACGTCCCGTCGTCCGTGTCTGGCAAAGCAACGCACTGAACGCACCCACGTATTTGATCGACGCGCCTTTCTATTTCGATCGGGGCAAAATCTATGGCGAAGTAGACGACTTCGAGAGGTTCGCGTTTTTTTGTCGGGCTGCGATCGCTTTGTTGCGACGGTTGGGTGATGCGCCGGACGTGTTGCACTGCAATGATTGGCCTTGTGGGTTTGCTGCCGTGGAAATGCGAGCGCGCCGGCAGCAGGAGGAGTTTCTTGCGAACACCCGCACAGTTTTTTCGATTCATAATCTTGCATACCAGGGAGCCTTCAACCCTTCGGATCTTTGGTGGCTGGGATTTTCTGAGTACAGCGCCGACTTCATGTTGAAAGGAGCGGCCTCAGCCCTGAAAGCCGGGATTATTGCCGCCGACGCCCTGTCGACTGTCAGCCCACGCTACGCCCGCGAGATCCAAACGCCTGAGCAGGGATATGGACTTGATTGGTTGATGCGGGCGCGCAGCGATCGGCTGGTAGGAATAACCAACGGGGTCGATTACGAAATCTGGAATCCGGAAACTGATCCGGACATTGCCGCTCACTTTTCGGCGGACGACTTGAGCGGCAAGCGCGAATGTAAACTCGACCTGCTGCGTCGTTTTCGTCTTCCCGAAGAGCCCGAGCGTCCCATCATCGCGATCATCTCCCGCCTGGTAAGTCAAAAAGGCTACGATCTAATCAGGCAGGCAGCGTCGGGCATTCTTGAAACGGGCGCTTTCTTTATTGCGCTGGGTGCAGGAGCGCGCGAGTACGAAGATTTTTTGCAAAGCTGGCACGACGGCGCGCCGCATCGAGTCGGCATCTACAAGGGCTATGCAGGAGAGCCTTTGGCCCATCAGATCGAAGCCGGTGCTGATATTTTCATCATGCCTTCACTGTACGAGCCGTGTGGCCTGAATCAGATGTACAGCATGCGTTATGGTACGGTTCCGGTGGTACGGGCGACGGGCGGACTCGACGATACCGTTGAAAACTACAACGTGAAGACAAATAAAGGCAATGGTTTCAAGTTTGGACCCTATTCTGCCTCCGCTATGCTTGAAAAAATACGCGAAGCGATTTACTTTTATACTCAACCCAATATTTGGGCAGAGATACAGCGTAACGGAATGACCACGGATAACTCATGGTCGGCCGCGGCAAACAAATACCTTGAGCTTTACCGTGAGGTTGCCGGCGCCGGTCAGAACCAGGTTCAGTCTTCGCGTTAGAACAAATAGAAATCGTTAACACCTAAGGAGTTGAAAAACATAAATGAGTGAGCATGTGAAAGAAACCAGCGATGGCACTTTTGAAAATGACGTACTCAAATCGGATCGTCCGGTTTTGGTAGATTTTTGGGCCGCGTGGTGCGCTCCATGTCGCATGCTTGCGCCCACCGTCGAGGCTGTGGCCGAAAAGTACGCGAGCAACGCGCGCGTCGTGAAGCTTAACGTGGATGACAATCCTTCGGTATCGCAGCGCTTCGGCATCAAAGGTATTCCGACTCTCATTCTTTTCAAGAACGGCAGAGAAGAAGAACGCGTTGTCGGCGCGACGTCCGAGCAGGCAATCTCGCGCATGCTGGATAAGCATGTCGCGGCAACTACCGCAGCGTAATTCAGGAAATAACAAGGCGCGGTTGCGGTGTTATTGCCACAGCCGCGCCTGTTTTGTGTTTAGAGTCAGGGATACGCCTCAAATTGAATTCCGACTTCTGACCTCTGGTCGCTGACTTCTTTTCTTAAAACTATGGTTATCGCAGTTATTGGCGCCCAGTGGGGCGACGAGGGCAAAGGTAAGATTGTCGATCTGCTCGCCGAGCGGTTCGACATCGTGGCTCGGTATCAGGGCGGTCATAACGCCGGCCACTCAGTTCAAATCCGCGATCGCTCTTTTGTGCTTCACTTGCTGCCTTCAGGAATCGTGCATGAGGGCAAAACCTGTGTGCTCGGCAATGGCATGGTGATCGATCCGAAGGCTTTCTTTGAAGAAGCAGATCGGCTGATGGCGCAGGGCATCAGTATCACGCCCGAGCGCGTCAAGGTCAGTTCGCGCGCGCATCTCATTCTTCCATATCACCGGGCCCTGGATCACACCAGTGAAGAACGACTCGGCAACGAAAAAGTCGGCACCACCCTGCGCGGTATTGGACCGGCTTATGAAGACAAAGCCGGTCGCCGCGGCATCCGCGTCGCTGATGCGTTGGTTTCCGAAGTGCTGCGATCGCGCATTGAACGGAACCTGGAAGACGCCAATCGCATCATCGTCGCATACGGTGGCCAGCCGCTCGACGCAGATTCAATCTTTGATGAGACGTCCGCGATGGTCGAACGCCTGGCGCCATTCCTTTGCGATACAAGTCACTTTCTTAATCAGGCGGCCGCTCGTGGTGATTCGATCCTGCTCGAGGGCGCGCAGGCCACGCTGCTTGATGTCGATCACGGGACGTATCCGTTCGTCACTTCGTCGAGCACCGTCATTGGCGGAGCTCTGGTGGGCACAGGCCTCGCGCCGCAACGCTTAACGGGCGTCCTCGGAATTGTTCGCACCTATACGACGCGCGTCGGTGAAGGACCATTTCCAACCGAGATGCTGGACGGTGAAGCTGAGATGGGACAACTAATTCGGGAACGCGGTCGAGAGTACGGCGCTTCTACCGGCCGCCCGCGCCGTTGCGGCTGGTTTGATGCGTTCGCCACGCGTTACGCGGCCGAGATCAATGGGTTTACTTCAGTGGCCCTGACCAAGCTGGATGTCTTGGACGCCCTGGATGAAATCAAAGTCTGCGTAGGCTATGAACTGGATGGACGCCGGTGTGATTCCCTGCCTTCGGTCTCGCAAGACCTGCGGCGCGTGGTTCCTGTTTTTGAGAAACTTCCGGGTTGGAAGAGTTCCACTCTGGGGATGACGGACCTCAGCGCGCTGCCGGCGAACGCGCGTACCTATGTCGAGTTTCTTTCCGAGAAAATCGGAGTTGAAATTGGTCTGGTATCGACGGGACCCGAGAGGTCGCAAACGATCGTGGTCCAGGATTCAACTCTCGGCGGCTGGCTTCACTAGGTAACCGATAGGGTACGTTGCCCGTCCAACAAAGTTTTTACTAAGCTCAGTGTTCATTTCGGCCGTTGCGGTCAGGTAGCGACTCCTGTTTGTCATGAGCAGGCTGTACGTCAAACCTTCCTCGCGATCGCGCGGATGTCTCCATTAGTCGCTATCCGTAGGACGTTTCTTTGGACATTGGACTTTGCGTTAGGTAGAATTCGTCGGAACTTCTCCTCGTGGTGAGACAAAATATGGGCCGATAGCTCAGTCGGTAGAGCAACTGGCTTTTAACCAGTGGGTCGCAGGTTCGAGTCCTGCTCGGCTCATAACCCATAAACAAGTCCATCCGACCAGATGTGCGAAGCTGCGCCAACATTCAATCGTCCCATCCGAGGTCTCCAAAACAGAAAACTGATCCCAACCTGCGCCGAGCGGGATTAGAAGGCCGTTTATCCAGGAACAGAGTAGCCCGAAGCCCCCGGCTTCATTCAAAGACTGCTCGGAATCGTCAGCCAATTGAACGCGCATCGCGTTAGCATTGTCACTGGTCTCATCGGCCTGGGCATAATGTGAGCGAATTGCGGTATTGCTACGATCTAAATTCGCGCTGAAGCAAATCAAGTTGTGGGAGATGAAGCCATGGCCCCGGAGCTGCGTGAGCCGGCCACAACGAATCTCTTTAGCGCATCTTCGCACGAGGGGAGCGGAACGAGGCCGATCGCCTCTGAAAGAAGACACCGCAGCCGCGAGTTACGAGGGCGCGGTGCAACCCGCTTAAGCGTGTCATGGCTGATTCCCTGCACCAAATCAGTGTCCAATCCAGCAATCTCGACGGCGCGGCGCACGAACGCTTCAAAGCTCATGCCCGCTCCTGTGTTGACCACGTGGTAGATACCCGGTAAATCAAGCCGAGCTAACTCGTATAGCTGGCGAGCAAGGTCTGGGGCGTAGGTTGGCGTGCCGAAGGTGTCGTTAAGTGCCAGCACGCGTTCGCCACGGCGCACTTGGTCGATCACTGAGCTAAGAAAGTTCCTGCCGCCCACCCCGAAGATATAACCGCTCCGCACGACGATCGTACGCGCCCATGAGATTTGAGCGAGGTGCTCGCCCTCCAATTTCGAACGCGCGTAGGCGCTCTGCGGATTTGGTTGATCACGCTGGGTGTAAAAGCCGTTCTTCTCGCCATCGAAAACATAGTCAGTCGAGATGGTGACAAACAAGGAACTGAGGCGCTGGCAGGCAAGGGCTAAGAACTCTGGCCCGTGTGCATTCACAGTCTGGGCCCGTCCCGGATGGGATTCACAGGCATCAACATCGGTCCACGCGGCACAGTTGATCACTACGTCTGGACGTTCGCGATCAAAAGTCGCGTCTATTGCGCGCTGATCCGCAATATCCAATCTCGCGTGATCCAGGCTAACGGTTTGATCGCCCGCATCTGTGCAATGCTTGATCATGGCGCGACCAACCAGCCCATCCGCGCCCGTAACCAGTACCTTCATCCGCGCCAACCTCCTTGCAACATTGACCGCTGTGGTATACCCAACCCAGTCCGAGGTGAAGCAATTGTCGTCTTAAAGAAAGGCGCCACCTTCTGCCAGTGATCTCTGAGTCTGTTCGATTCCGCGAATGCGCCGCCGAGCGAGAATAGGAGGTGTGGGAACGCAGAAAGACATGCCCCGCAAAAGCCGCGTGGCATGTCTTTTCAAAACGATTGGATAAAACTGAAGAACTGAGCTTTAGATTAGAAGCTCGTGCAGACCTTAACAGGACTAGCGCTTTGACCAGCTAAGCAAGCCTTCAGAGCCGCTATCTGTGCGTTCAGTGATGCCTGTGCCGCCGCTGCTGCGGCTGCTGCGGCTGCTGCATGATCATCAGCTTTATTCCCCTTGTTCCAGGCAACTATACCGAAGATCAAGCCCGCACCGCCTAAGACAACGCCGGCAATGTCACCCTTATCTAAACCGTTGCTGCTGCCAGCCGGAGCCGGAGCACTGGGACCGCTTGCTGCCGGAACGCCATCCGGCCCGATCACGGTACCCTTTACGCCCGCTACAGTTGTTAGCGTCGCATCTCCAGAAGCAACATTGACGGTCACGCTTTTTTGGTCGAAGGCAATCGTCACGCTCGAACTGGGCGCAACCATCACCGTGCCCAAGTTGTCCAATTGCACGGTTGCCAGACTCACAGCTGAAGTTACCAGATGAGCTCCCGAAAGTATGGTTGTTCCGGTGATGGCTTCGCCGCCATTCACCAAAATCGGTCTGTTGCTCATCGTGATGAGTTTTCCAAGTAGCACCTTCGCGCTACCGGCCTCGTTGGCACTTTTGGCCGTAGACATAGCTCCGTTCGCAAAAACATAAACGTTTGTAACGGCAAGGAGCACGACCAACGAAAGAATTCTTACGGGATGTGTGCGAAATCGCATGGTTTTAACCTTTCCTTTTGGGACTCGAGGAGCCTAAACAAATCCCCAGTCTCTAACAACGTACTGTGGGGAAGGCCGGACTCTACGCTGTTTTGCCCCCCAAGTCAAGGACTTTTTTGATAAATCTTGAGCTAAAAGGGCGCTCGGCACGGGTTGGGACCCTTGTATTTTCATTACCGCCAAACGGGATGCGTCCGCGCCATCCGAACGCCGCCAACACCCCGAGTTCGCCACATTTTGGGCTATCCCCGCCTATTCCTGCCAGGGCCGCCCGGCACTTCATATTTTCACCAGAGAAAACCGACTTAACCATAGTTTTCCAAAGATAGGACAAGGGCTTTGGTTACAAGCCAACCGTCGAAGGGAAACTCTCACCGCCGAAATGTTTTCGTCAGTGGAAAAATCCACTTTGTAGCTGGTCCATCCACTAGTACCGGGGGCAAGAGGCTCTGATTGGCCTAGAATTTTTGTCGCGTCGCCCCGAGGATCGAGAACGAGAATCACGGGAGGCCCGCCGCTTACGAGGTTCTCCGCTCTTGCCACAAAGCTCAAGGAATACCGGCTATTTGGCTGAATTAGGACTAGTTGGTGAATGGGCTGGCTTCCCCCCGCGCTATCGCCGCCGAACGACAAGTGAAGGCTTCGGGCGCCGACACCCGGACCAACAGGATCAATGGAAACTGAAACCGTTGGCACGGGCTGCAATTGCCAGCCAAATCCAGGGTCATCCTGGATTATCGGTTCAGTGAAGCTCCCGTTCAAAACCTGACCCTTGGCGCCGTCGCCGCCTGCTGAACGGTGCGTTAATGCCCAGGCTGCATAGGCATCCGAAAACTGCTGGGCCGCGAGAAGCTGGGTTATTGTTTGATGTAAGAGGAGGCGCTCCCCTTCCTCTCGAGCCTCTCCCGCTTCTCTTACGTGTCGTGCGGCATCTGGCCCCTTACCCTGTCTTGCCAGAAAACTCGCCAACCTCAGATGATCCGCTGTGCTCTGTGGCTGGACTAGTGCTTCAAGGGTTGTGACATCGCCGTCGGCAGCCACCCACGCAAGGTCCAGCATTCCAGCAAAAAGATTCGGGTTGCTTTTGGCCCCGAGCCGTAACTCCGCGAAGGCTTCCTCATGTCGTCCCAGTCTGAAAAACACATTACCAAGCTGCCACCGCGGCTGGGCGAAGAAGGGAGCTAGTCGAACAGATTCTTTAAGAGCAGCGATGGCCGCCGTCTGATCTCCCAACCGGTCAAGGGTTACTCCCAGGTCCAGCCACTCATAGTAGTGATGGGGACGCAGTGTTGTCGCCTGCCGAAGTTCCACCACGGCATCGGTCAACCGGTCACTGTTTACCAGCGCAAGCGCGCGCGTGTAATGCGCTTCCGGGTCGCTCGGAGCCAGGCTAACGGCCAAGTCGGCGGCAGCGAGCTTCGATTGAATGATGGCGGTGAATGAGAAGAGCCGCGAGGCCCCTGCGCGCGCGGAATCCTGTATAAGCCGATAGCAGCAGATTACCGCTAGTAACGCGATCGAAAGGCGCCAGATGACGCGGAAAAGATGACGCCCCATTTTATCTTTCACACCAGAATCGACTTGAGTATCTCGCACAACACGGAAGACCTGGGTCAGAAAAGTACCGATGCTCTCGAACCTTAACTCTTCCCAATTCGCGAGGAAGATATCGTCCCATTTTTTGCGACAGTTTTTGTGCCTTTGCGTTGGTCCGGAGCCGCTTCCACCCTACCATCAGCGACAGCAATAACCACCAGCGCTGCAAAGACGACTGCGATACTAGTGACCTGAAGGCCGAAATCCAAAAGGCTGTGCACGGCTACATCCAGGATCCCAGCCATGGCACCGAAGCACGCGGCCCGCCGGTAAGCGTCCACAGACCCCCAGGAGGATCTAGCGCGCCTGATTACCATGACCATGAACCAGCCAGCCAGCCCAACAGCAATAAGACCTCCGTTGGCGGCGAGATCCAAATAATCATTATGCGCCTGTTCAAATTTCAACTTGCCGCTAACGGTCTGGTACTGAGGAATTGCCAAAAAGTAAGCGCCAAACCCGACTCCGGTCCAGGGGTGCTGCTTGATCAGCTTCCAAGTATCATTCCAGAGGTCGACCCTTCTTGCTTTTTCTGGGCCCTCCTGACGAAACTCCTGCTCTTCCTTCAGTCTGTCGACGAGCCTCGCCCCACCCATCCAAAGGATGCTTGTCGCAAGCACACCTACTATCAAGAGAATAATGGACGCCCGAAGTAACGCTGACGTCCAGAGAATAGTCAGCCATTTAGGCCGACTCTCATCTCCGCTTGAAACCCGCCGCGCTGAATACCAGGTCAAGGAGACAAAGAGCAGGAAAATGGACTGGCACATGAAGCTGACAATGCCACCACGTGAGTTCGAAAGGACGAACGCAGCCCATACAAACAAGGCCATCGCCACATAGATTAGCGCTCTATCACGTCGGACTCCGCCTCCAAGCACCAAGCCCGCCAGCAGCGCAAAAACCATCTCCATCAGGTATGAAAATGCATTGTGGTAAATGTACTGTCCGTACCCTACTCCCAGAAACAGGTATGGCAGCACGAATCCGTCCGTCGATTGAAGGAGCTGCCGAAGAATTCCAAATAGCGCACTGCCCAGCCCTAATCCAATTACCACTCTCACAAGCCAACTGAGACGCTTCGGAGTGGATATGTGGAGCAGCAACAGCGCCAGGAATAAAGTCAAAGCAAGCGCCTTGCGCGCCGTAAGAATGGTCTGGTACCGATCTATGGTAATTGTGTGTTGCGCGGTGAGCCACCGGTTTCCTAATACTGACAAGGCTGCGGGCCACTCGACTGCTTGGGCGAAGGCAAATGCCGTTATTAATATCAACGGCAGGACGACGAATAGCTTTCTAATCTCCCAACTGCCTCGCAGGAGTCCTTCGATAATCCAGAGGGCAGTAACTGCAAAGATCGCGCACTCAAATACTCCTTCCCACCACGGTTCGACTGTTCCATAAGGAACAGCTGCGAACACCATAATTCCAAGTAAGAAGATGAAAATCGAGGCGTCAAATACGCGCGCAACTCTCATGGCGATCGGTGGAGCAGCTTGCAACTTGATCGTGTCAGTCATATACGACCGCCTTCACGGGTATTTTCGTCAGCTACGAGCTGGAATAGATAATCGGAATATGTGGTCTTGCCAAGTTCTTTCGCGAGCAACAACAGGTCTTCGCTTTCTATATACCCCAGCCGGAATGCAATCTCCTCCGGACACGATATCATCAATCCCTGGCGTTCTTCGATGGTCTGAACAAAATTGGAAGCTTGCAACAACGACTCGGGAGAGCCGGCGTCCAACCATGCCACCCCACGCCCAATCAGCTCGACTTTAAGCTGCCCCTTCGCCAGATAGAGCCGGTTCAGATCCGTTATCTCCAATTCCCCTCGCTCCGATGGCTTCAGGTTTGCGGCCAGTTCGACAACATGCCCATCGTAAAAGTAGAGGCCCGGGACTGCATAATTGGAGCGTGGCTTGAGCGGCTTTTCCTCAATACTCACGGCCCGCCCTCCGGCATCAATTTCTATCACTCCGTAACGTTCTGGATCGCGGACGGGATAGCCGAATACAACTGCTCCGTCATTAAGCTGCGCGGCGGTCTTTAGCCGCTCAGGAAAACCGTGGCCAAAGAACATGTTGTCACCAAGGATCAGACAGACCGGCTCCGTTCCTACGAACTCGCGACCAATCAAGAATGCTTCGGCGAGACCTCGCGGTGCAATCTGTTCTGCGTAGCTGAAGGTGAGGCCCCACCTGGTGCCGTCACCAAGCAAGCGCTGGAATGACTGCCGATCTTCAGGGGTCGTAATGATCAGAATCTCTCGAATGCCCGCAAGCATTAATATTGAGAGCGGATAATAGACCATCGGTTTGTCGTAAACAGGCAGGAGCTGTTTGCTTACGCCGATGGTTAGCGGAAAGAGCCGTGAGCCTCGCCCGCCTGCCAGAATAATACCCCTCAACCTGACGTGTTCCTCCTGTCTCCAGGATGATCTATCTGCAGTATCGATCGTCCATGAAATACCAGACAACTGGACGCTGCTCTGCTGTGAGGTTACCAAGCGTAAGAGGCGTCTACTTAGTCGAGCGTCTCGAGGTTAGGAGTCTTTTTAACTTGCTGCGTTCCTGACTGTACAAATCAGGCAGCGAATGGATCTGGATGTTACCTAGCGCGTTCCCGCGGACGCAGTCTCGGAGATCTGATACCCGGCTTCTCGCGCGTCATTGTAAAACATCTTCACCGTATCCAGAGAGTAATCCGACAAAACTTTTCCCACCAGCGAGAGCTTCTTCAAAATGTCATTTGTAGCTGTAATTATTTGGCAGCCAATCGCATCCGCTTGGAAAACATTTAGCAACTCCCGCGGACTTGCCCATATCAACTCAATATTTGGCGTCGGCTTTAACAATTCAACCGCATTGGACATCAGCGGGACAGGATCTCTTCCCGTGTCGGCAATTCTTCCAGCGAATACTGAAACGCAGCACGCAGGCCCTTCACTGAGAGAGTGTGCTACTTCGCTAACCTGTTGCAGTGTCATTAATGCGGTGACGTTCAGTTTGACACCCGCTTCGGCCAAACGCCTTATTATCGGATAACTTGGTTCACCTTTCGTGTCGGTGATCGGGACTTTGACGTACACATTACTGCCCCAGCTCGAGATCTCAAACGCCTGATCCTGCATCTCAGCAAAGTCATCCGCGAAAACCTCAAACGAAATCGGCCGGTCGGGGATGGCGGCAATGATCTCTCGGGCGAAAGTCTGATAATCAAACACACCCGCCTTACGCATCAAGGTCGGATTTGTGGTAAAGCCCTTAATCAGCGGATTGCCATATAATTCCAGCATCCCCGCTTTATCTGCGCCGTCAGCGAAGATCTTGATTTTCAAATCAGCCACACTTGTCATTCCTGCTCCCCTTTCAGCAAACGCGTTTTTTCCAAAATCCAATCTGCGGCGTCACCAAGCGAGCTAACACGCTTATCGAAACCTTTTGGCTTAACTTCAGAGTAATCGTATTCCAAAAAAATATTGCGGCACCCCGCGCGGCGTCCAGCCTCTATGTCCTTCCAGCGATCACCCACCAGAAAGCTGCCCGGCAGGTCAATCTTCCATTTCTCAGCAGCTTCCAGGAGCAACCCAGGCTCAGGCTTGCGGCACATGCAGTTATCTGAGCTGTCGTGATAGCAGACCTTCACATCGTCTAAGGATAGGCTATCTGAGAGAACTTGATTAATGGCTTCAACGACTGCTCGCGTCTGCGTGCCCCTGGCTACATCGGGCTGATTTGTCACCATGATCAGCAGGAAGCCCGCCAGATGCAAGTCCCGACAGGCTGCGCTGACTCCCGGCAAGATCTCCAGTTCTTCCAAACTGGAAGGGGGGTAAGGTTTACCCTGTCGCACAGTAGCGCGATTGAGGACTCCGTCCCGATCTAAAAAAACAGCCCGCCGACTTACTGGGTAGCTTCCCATTTTGTTTGAATTCTCTTAAGACTGGGATGCGAGACTAACAGGTGCCAGATTACAGCTTGAAAGGCCTCGGCATGAGGGGTTATCGTCTCGGCATTAACGGTAGGTATGAGCACATAGGCGTCAGCTACTTTCGCTGTATAGCCACCGTCTCGGCCGACAACTCCCACCACGCAGGCGCCAACCTCTTTGGCATATTGTAACGCCTTAACCAAATTCGGACTTATGTTCTTCTCCAGGTTGCCTCCGCCTACTGAAAAAACGAATACCGCATCCCGGTCCTGCAAGCGGCTGATCTTAAGCCACTCTACAAACACAGTTTCCCAACCTTCGTCGTTAGTGCGCGCAGTTAATTCCGCAACGTTATCAGTTGGCGCGTAGGCTTCGATCCCGACGATCTTGCGGAAATCATTCACTGCGTGCGAACAATTGGCGGCACTTCCGCCAACACCCAGGAAGAACAAACGTCCCGCGCGGGAGCGCAACTCGGCCAAAAGAGTCGCCACCTTCTCAATTGCGGCTACGTCTAATTCGGCAATGATCTGGCTAGCCTCAGTGAGGTGGTGTTGTGTGTAGGTCATCCTGGTCGCATCCTGCTTTTGCAAAGTACTGTCTCGTTTCCTCCAAACCCGCGGGCGAACCAATCTCATAAAATCGCTGCGCTACCTCAAATCCGGCCAGTTCGTTTTTCGCCAGCAAGTCCTGATAGATTACAGCCAGGTCTAACGACTTGTCCGTTGGATATGCTTTGAGAACGCTTGATCGCAATACCCCAAGACCATAATCGATGTGTTCCATTTCCGGGGAATCGAGCCGTTTGTCATAACGCCGAATCGATCCATTCTCGAAAAAAACATTACTACGATCCCACCGATCCGCATTGCGGAAGACTGTCATCAAGCCTGCCTTCCCACTAGCTTTGAAAGCCTGGATGACCGCCTCATAATCACATTCCAAATACGAATCACCGTAAAGAACCAAAAACTCTCCACCTAATAAAGGCAACGCTTTTCGCAGCGCACCGCCGGTCCCCAGCGGCTGTGCGCCGTCAAACATATAGTTCAACTTCACGCCCCAGCGGCTTCCATCGCCCAGAATTGCTTGAACCTGCTCACCCAGAAATCCCAAACAGAATACAATTTCTTTCAATCCATGCCCACGCAGCAACTCAATTTGACGAACCGCGAATGGCTTACCGCCGACATCCAACAGCACTTTCGGGATACGCTCCGTCAATGGCCGCAAGCGCGTGGCCATCCCCCCTGCTAATATGGCTACCGGGAAACTCATCCTTCTATCACCTTCGTTCAATGTATTCAATCACCCGCCGCGATTAGGAAGTGAGACCGCGTGCGGCATCCCCAGCGCATGAGCAATGGAACTATGCCCACGTCAACACTCGCCAGAATTACCGCAACCAAGACAATACTTCGCTTTTTGATTAATTGATTTAAGTCCACCGAGGCGCAGCGTGAGCATCAAGCTGGCAGACATTCGAGATCATCCAGGAACTCAGCGAACTCCAACTGCCGCCAAGCCGTATCGCTTTCGTTAATTCTACAAGGCCCGAAAATTATTGTGATCCTCGGATCAAAGAAACAGGAGGTAAGATCAGGTAATCGTAATCAGCGGTGAAGTTCACGGGTTTCAGTTCCTAAATCCTCCATGCGGAGGCGAGCAGGAAAAAACCCCCCGACCGAATAAAGTAAACTCGGTCGGGAGGTCGTTAAGGTTTTTGACGCAGAATCCTATTGGAAGCTGGCGGTGATATTGACGCAAGCCGCACAGCCGTCAGGATTATTACCCTTAAGTTCGTTGTTCAGGAAGGTATCCACAAAGCCCTGAGCTTGAATCGAGATACCAGCGCCATTATTACCGACGATCCAGTTGCTCGAGAGTCGGACTGTGGAGGTAGTAGTCGAACCGCCGCCTCCAGCCTGGACACCGTTGCTCGAATTGTTGTTGATACTGCAATTCTTGACAACAACTAACGCAGGGCCGCTTTGCCCCTCGGCGAATACTCCCAAAGTATTGTTTGCAATGGTAGTCTCAAATACCGACACGCTCGAATTTGCCTTGGCGTGTACAGCGAATGCCGAGTTGGTAATCTCGCTATTACTTATGCTTGCTCGGGCGGCGCCAGCAGTTGTATTCACCCTCACACCGGCAGCGCTGTTGTTCTCAATAATACTTCGAAAGATAGCGAGGTTGACGTTAGCACCGGCAGCCACTTCGACCCCAATCTGCTGGTTACTGATCACGCAATCCTCGATATTCACGGACTTCGCCGCAAGAACCTTGACACCGTCAACACCTCCAGGAAAAACGCCGGCATTAAAACCGCCATTTATTTTGAGGTCCCTTAGGACGATGTTGTCCGTCGACGTTGCATTGACGAGTACGCCATTCGTCGCGGTGTTCAGTATCCCGGCGAGTGTTCCTTCACCATTGATCGTAATCGATTTGGTAATCGTTACGGCGCCAAATCCTCCGGGATCCAACACGGAGATTTCGCCACCGTTGGCCGTTTTTGAAATTGCGCCGGCAAAGGTTTTGCAGGGGGCGGTGCGGCTGCAGGGATTGGCGTCGTCACCGACACCGGACACCCAGGTGCGCGTTGCCTGCGCCTGGGCCATTGAAGCAAAAGCGAGCATGAAGATCGCGATTGCTAATGCATTAATTGTGAGCCGAAACTTGTTCATTTGGAGTCTCCTTTTTTTCTGTTGAAAGTTTGGGATGGCCGCCAGTAGAACACGGATCTGTTCCGGCCACTGTTGCGCCGAGTCTTCCCATTGTTGCCGAGAATTGCGTTTTCATCAAGCCGCTTGACAGGTGCTTAACAAACTCAACCCCTGAAAATACTAATTTCCTCCGCAATCGCGCGCCGTGTCACTGGTGATCGTCCAGGTGACACTCTCGCCGCAGGTGGCGACCGTCGAAACAAAGCAACCGTCCTGATCTTCGGCAATCACCTTTACCTGTTGCTGGTCGCATGCGACGTTATTCAGGTTAAACGACTGGCCGGACGGAATGGTGGCTTCCCCCAATTGGTTGCCGCCCCAGTCGTCAACATCTACGTGCGAGAGATAAACGTTGGCGATCTCTCGGTTGGAATTATTCACAATATTGACCGAGGTCGAGGTCGTCGTGGTCGTCGTAGTCCGCGCCGTTGATATCACCGCGAGAGCAAAAAGACCGACACAGAAGATAATAAGACGGCTTAGGTTGCGCTTGGTAAGTGAGTTTCTCATTTTGTCTTCCTCTCAAAAAGCGTTGTAAGTAGCGGGCGTGAAGCCACGCCCGCCCTTCATTCGTACAACGACCGTGCAAAACGTTACGGGCAGTTGCTCGTGACCGTGTAGTGCGGTCCACTGTCCACGGCCGTCTCGCCCGGGTTATGGGGCACGACAACTTTGGCTGTGCCCGTCCCCTTATTGCCGGCAGCATCTGTCACGCTGAAGAAAATCGTATAGACGCGGCCGTTGCTGTTGCCTTCACGCTCCGAGCGCAACTGGACGGACTTGCAGTTGGCTGCGATCACGATGTCATTTGTGGTGTTCCCATCGCCGTTGCCGTTCTCGATCTCATCACTAGTCACCTTCGTGATGACGACGTTGCTCACTGGGATGGTGCCATCACAGTTGTCGTGAACGCTTGTCACAAAGCTCGTCATCAGGAAGTTCTGATACTTGTGATTCGGCGGCCACATTGTTTGCGTCGCGGCGATGGTGAACGTTGGCGCTTCGTTGTCCACCACGGTGACGGTCTGGGTACAACTGGAGTGGTTGCCGGAACTATCCGTCGCCGTCCAGGTGATGGTCGTCGTTCCTTTCGGATACGGCGCATTCATTCCTTGGCCATCACTGCGCGAACTGGTAAGGGTTGGGTTATCGCAGTTGTCAGTCGCCGTGGGCTGGCCAGGATTGACCGTGGCCGAGCACGTTCCCGGATCGTTGCCCTGGACTATCGGCGCCGGGCAAATAATCACCGGGTTTTCATGATCCTGCACCGTAATCGTCTGCGCGCACGACGACTGGTTGGCTGGACTCGCATGATCAGACGCGGTCCAGGTGATTGTGGTTGTGCCCTTCGGATACGTATCAGTCAACGGTCGACCGTCACTGCGCGTTCCCGTAATAGTCGGATTACTGTCGCAGTTATCCGTCGCCGTCGCCGTTCCCGGATTCACATGAGCAGCACACGTGCCTGGCTCGGTGTCGGTAGTTATACTCGCCGGGCAATGAATCGTTGGCGCGGTTGTGTCTTTGACAGTGAACGTGATGTCCTTTGTCGTAACGTTGCCGGTACCATCATCGGCCGTGTCAGGAATGCCGTCCGGACCCGGACTGCTGGCGTGGTCATTCGCTTCCAGATGGATTGTGTGCGGTCCAATCCCGACCATCGTACCCGCGGCGGGGGTTTGAGTTACGGTGATG
>DATHHW010000107.1:0-139054 GCA_035317005.1 Pyrinomonadaceae bacterium
TCGGCGCTCTTACTTGCGCTTCCGTTGCCGTTGCTTTGACCATTGCCATTTCCTTTACCGTTACCGGCGGCCCAAAGTTCCGCCCGCCCGGCTGCGTGGAAAACTCGCGCCGGCGCTTCGTGCTCTTCAATGCTCTGCACGCGCGGCAAGACGTCGAAAGTTTCGGCGACTTCCTGCACGGCGGCGCGGCTGATGATCGGCTCACCTGCGGCGAAACCATTGAGCAGAGCGTTGTCGCAAAGGTTGTTGATGTTGCGCGGGATGCCTTCCGAGCAACGGAAGATGTAATCGACGGCCCCTGGCGAAAAAATATCGGCGCGCTCGGCCCCGGCAACCTTAAGACGAGTATTGATGTACTGCGCCGTCTCTTCGACGTTGGGCAGCGCCTTAACGTCGCAGCGCAGGGCCACGCGCTGTTTGAGCTGGCGCAGATCCGGATTGTTCAGTACCGTGCGCAGTTCCGGCTGGCCGGTCAAAACGATCTGTAGTTGCTTGGCCGTGTCAGATTCGAAATTGCAGAGCAATCGCACCTCTTCCAACACGCTGGTCGAAAGACCGTGCGCCTCATCCACGATCAGAACGGTGCGCAGGCCGCGGCTGTGACGCGACTCGAGCACCTTACCCAATTCGATCAAAAGATCGGACTTGCTTTCCCAGTTCTGAATGTCGAAAAGCTTGGCCAGATGCTGATAGAACTCGGGCACCGACAGACGCGGATTGAAGATATAAGCAACCAGCACCGTGCGATCCAGGCGTTGCATCACCCAGCGCAGCATCGTGGTTTTTCCCGTGCCGACTTCGCCGGTGACCACGATCAATCCCTTGCCGCTTTCGATGCCGTAGTGCAGGTTGGCCATCACTTCGGTGTGCGACGGGGTGAAATAGATGTAGCGCGGATCGGGTGTCAGCGCGAATGGCAATTCTTTCAGTCCGTAGAATTCTGAGTACATATCTCCTCCAAGGGGCGAGTAGCGCAAATTGGAATTTGCGCCACTAAAGCAGGAATTTCTCCAGTACATGGGTAAACCGCAGCACGAATATGAGCGCGGGTACGGCGACAAAAACTGCCGCAACTCCGGCCGCCATCGCGAGTGCGTGACGACGGGGAACGGCGCGAGCTTCGGCCGCGGTGAATAGTTCGGGGATTGAAGCCAGCACCGGCAGATTCGTGTAGTGCTTCGCGTCCTCAGTAGTCTGAATTGTTAGTAGCTGTCGCAGCTCAACTCCAACCGCGAGCAGCAAGCCCAACGCTATGCCGATGCCGAATCCGGCGACCGTCAAAGCGAAGCGCTTGGGCGCGACCGGCCGTTCCGGCAGGTTCGCGGGATCGATGACCTGAATGCCACCGTTCTGAAAATCTTTGGCGGCGTCGGCGCCCACGTCGATCTTCTGTTGCTGGGCCAGCAGGTTGTCGTAGTTGAGTTTCTTTGTCTGGTATTCGCGATCGATGGCTTCCAGGCCGACCTCGGCGTTGGGAATCGCGTTGATGCGACCAGTGAGATCGGCAATCTGCGCGCTCGTTTCGCTGAGCAGCTTTTGGGTCCGCTCGGAATCGCTGTCGACCATGGTGATCTGGGTCCTTAGCGACAGAATCCGCGGATCGGTCAAGTTCGTCAGCTTATGTTTTCGTTCATCGATCCGCGTTTTCCAGTCTGCGATCATCTCGTCCTGCGAGCGCTTGACTGAATCGATCTGCAACTGGTTCGCGATCACGTCCGGATGCTTTGGCTTGTACTGCGTCAGCAGACTTTGCTGAGCGGCCTCGAGTTCTGAGCGGCGTCTCACCAGCTCCGCCCAGGCCTGGGTTGTCTTTGGATCAGTTGTGTTTTCCGCCGACAGAGCAATCTCCTGCTCGTAACTCTTGGTGATGTCCGCCAGTTGGCTGCGATAGGCGGCACCCAGATCACGCTGGCGACCCTGTTCGGCAATCAGCGCTTTCTGTTCTTCATGCAGTCCGGTCAAACGGCCGACCAGGGCCTGCGACTGCGAAGGCAGATTGTTCATGTTCTGCTGTAAATAGGTGAGCCGCTGGTTGTCGATGGTATCGAGTTCCTCTTTGGCGGCTCGCACCTGTTCTTCGATGAACTGTTTAGCGGAGGTGCCGGCATTGACAGTGCCTTTGGTTTGCTCGTCGATGTACTTACTGGCGAGTTCGGCGGCGACAATCTGGGTCGATTTCGGATCGCGCCCGCGATAGGTAATATTGAATCCATTTGTGATCTCGTTGCGGGTGGTATTCACCTCAACCTTGATTTGCTTGCGCATCTGATCGATTAACAGCTCCATCGGCTCGCCGCGCAGACGCTCGTCGTGGTAGAGGTCGTACTTTTCCATCAGAGGTTGCAGCGAACTGCGGCTGGTCACGACCTGAGAGATACTGGTCAACTCGCGCGTCAGGGTTTCTTCGGCCACCGTCGGCACGACCGTGTTGGGCAGCGTCGATGGTTTGACGACAATCAGCGTTACCGATTCATAGACGTCGGGCAGGCGATACACCGCATAGGCGATCGATAGTCCAATCGCAATCGTGGGCAGCAGGATGAGCCACTTGCGCTTGCGCACGATGTTCGCGTATTCGCCAAGTTTGCGCGGTCGAAATTCAACACTCATGATTGGTGCTCCTTAATCATCAGCCACAGAGACGCAGAGACACAGAGACGGTTAAAAGGTGGTGCGTTCTTGCTTGGCTTCTTCATTTTCTCTGTGACTCCGTGTCTCAGTGGCTTAATTTTTCTTTACAGCATTGCCAGCGCTTTACGCGCCTCGTCGGCTTCCGCGAAGTTTGTCTTCTCGCCCAGGCGCAAAGCGGTTTCGAACTCGCGGCGCGCGCCGGCCTTGTCGCCCTTGGCGGCCAGGGCCACGCCGAGGTGAAACCGATACGTCGGCGAGGGCACACCGTTGGTCATGCGCACGGCTGCTTCGTCAACCGACACGGCCTTCTTCAGTTGCTCGGCGGCTGCGCCATACAAACCTTTTTTGTAGTAGACCCAACCAAGCGTATCGACAAAGCTCGCCACTTCGGGACTGGCTTGCACGGCGCTCTGGGCCAGCCGCACGGCTTCGTCCATGTTGCCTTTGCCATAGACCGCGTAGAGCCACGCCAGATTGTTTGCCGCGAAAACGGCGTTCTCGTCTTTGGCCAGGGCCTTGCGGTAATAGTCAGCCGCCGCGTCGAAGTTCTGACGGTTCATTTCGAGCATGCCGATCAGCGTGTAGGCAGCGGCATTCTCCGGACGGCGCTCGACGATCTTCTGGTATTCCTGAATCGCGCGTTCCTGTTGATTCGTATTCACGAACAGCGCGCCCAACGCCGAATAGGCCGCCAGGTAGTTGCCGTCGATTTCCAACGCGCGCCGGAATTCAGTTTCGGCGCCCTGCGCATTTCTATCAAAGCCATAAACCTGACCTTTCAGAAAATGCAGCGCCGCGTTGTTGGGCTGCGCACCCAGAGCTTGATCTATGCGCGCGTGAGCCTGATCGATCTTGTTCTGCGCCGCATAGATACTGATCAGACCGCGCAGAGAATTAAAGTTCGCGCCGTCGATTCCAAGGGCGCTGTTGTAGAAGCTGATTGCTTCGTCGGGTTTGTTTTCCGCCAGGGCCACCGAAGCGAGATTGACGTACACGTCGGTGCTGTGTGGCGCCGCGTCACGGGCGGCCAGAAAATCCTGACGAGCTGTTTTTGTGTCGCGCAACTGCAGGGCCGCAGAGCCGTGCGCGACCAGCGTGTTGGCCCGCAGGTCGGCGAGCATCTGCGGTGACGTGTCCTTGTCCGGCGAGGCTTTCGCGAGGCGCTCTTGCAGTTGACTGGCTGCCTGCAGGGCCGACTTCGCGTCGCCGCTGGCCAGGTCGATTTGCAGTTGCATTAATTTTCCGGGGAGATAGTCGGGATAGTTGCGCGCGAGATCACCGGCAAACGAGCGCGCCTGATCGATCTGGCCCAGCCGGAAGCTGGCTTCAGCCATGAAGAACAAACCCGGACGTGAGTTCGGCTCCTGCTTGAGCACTTCGCGCAAATCTTCGATCGCGGCTTTGAGATCGCCAGGGTCCCCGCTTAGCATTTGAATGCGCGCGCGCAGGATCATCGCCTGACGATCCTTCGCCTCGTTCTTCAGAATGTTGGCGATTTCGTTCTTGGCGCCGTCGATCTCGCCCCGCATCAGCATGATCTCGGCGAGCCGATAATGGCCTTGTTTGTAGTCAGGGGACTTGGCCACAACTTCTTTGTAGATTGCCAAAGCCTCGTCCATCCGGCCCGTGGCCGAATAGAAATCCGCCAGCACCGAACGGCCTTCAGGTTTGTCTTTATCGAGTTCAGCCAGGGCTTTGTAGGCTTCTTCTGCTTTGTCCCAACGCCGGTTGACGAGATAGAAACTGGCGAGAATGAATCGTGCGTCGCGGTTGTTTCCATCACTCTGGACTGCTTTTTGGAACTCAGCCTCGGCGTTGTCCAGACGCTTAATCTGGACCAGGAACTTTCCGTATTCGTAATGCGCCAGCGGCGAGGAGCCATTAACGGAGATCGCGCGCTGATAGATTGATTCGGCAGTGGCCAGGTCGTTGGTCAGCGCATGAAAGCGCGCCAGACTTAAATATGATTCAACCCGCTTGGGATCGATCTCGATTGCCCGGTTCAGTTCGGCGAAGGCTTCGGTCTTGTGGTCCTGCGCGAACAAAACGCTGCCCATCAGGATATGACCTTCGATGTGGTTGCCGTCTTTTTGTAAAACTTCTTTCGCCAGGCGCTCGGCCTCAGAGACAGCCGCGGGCGATTGCTTGCCGCCCATCAAATAATAATTTCCGAGCCGCACTCGCACATCGAGGTTGTTCTTATCAAGCTCGACGACCTGCTTCATCTCTTCGAATGCCTCCTGGTATCGCTGGAGACCTTCGTAGGCATTCGCCAGCCCCCAATGCGCCTCGGCGAGCTTGTCGTCGATTTGTATAGCGTTGCGAAACTCGAGCGAGGCTTCCTGAAACTTCTTATCTTTCAGCAGCGCCTGGCCGCGAGCGACGTGTTGGGCTTTGGCTTTTTCCGGCGTGGTGCACGCGCCCAAAAGGGCAACGGCAATCAGGACGGTGAACAGGGGAAGGGTGTAGAACTTTCGGCGGCACTCGTGATTTTTCATTACGTCTCCGTGAGCGCGGCGGCTTTCGAGCAACTGAAGGCCGTTCGGGCTCGGGCTATATCGCTGGGGCGATTGTCTTCGGCAACGGGCAAAGTCGCATGAAGGTCGCTTTAGCGAAGTTTCTTGTGTCAAAAACCTTGTTTCGACCTCGGTTCGGTGCGAGGCCGCACCGGCGAGTTACAGGTAAGAAAAGCGTAATCCCAGACTTTCCCCAGGAAAAGGTTGCAGAACCGCTGGCGGTAGCCAGTGGGCAAAGCTAATTAGGAACAAAAGCAGGGAGTTTGGCGACGGCCTGAGAGGCCATTTCAACCGCGGCTTTTTGGGCTTCTTCCTGCGAATTGCCCAACGGAACCATGACGCGGACCATCGCTCCGTCTGAGCGACGCCGGCGGACGCTGTCGATTACCGTAAAGACCTTTCCCCAGTATTCGCTGGCCACGGAGCGGCCGCGTCCCTGGTACCAATAAATCATCAGCGCGCGGTCCCGGCCGTTGGCGACGACGAACCGGTTTGCTTCAAAAGACGCGCTGCCGTCCGTGGGAGTGATCGCAATGCGAGCGGGATCGCTCATGACCCAGCCGGAGCCGGGCAGGCAATTCAACGGACTATGGTAAGTAGCGCCGTTGCGTTGCGTTGCGTAATAGCCGACATAGAACGAAGCCATGCGGCCGTTGGAGACAAAATTCCTCGAGAGATAATCGTCGGCGCTCAGGACCTTTTCAGTTTCGTTGTCAAAGCGGATGTCGTCGCCTATCTGACGCCACGCTCCCAATTGAGAAGGAAAATCTTTTAATGCCTGACGTGAGACGCGGGCCTCGCCGGCGCGCTCCCAAACATTGATGATGCCGCCACCAAGCAGAAGCACGGCCAGCAGTACCCAGAAACGAATTATGTTAGTTCGATTTTTCATCGTTGCGAATCAGACAGGATTTACAGGATTAATAGAATGGATTGAGATCTTGTTCATCTTGTAAATCCTGTTGGTGTTTCCAAATCGAGCGAAACGATCCAGAGCCCAGCCGGTGGCGAACAGCAAGACGGCCGCGGCGATGTAGATCACCCAGCCTGAGAACGAATGAAAGAAACCATCCGCGACGCGCGTGCCATAGTAATGAGCCAGCACGCCTGTCCCGCTGACTCGTAAAGCGTTTGTCAGAATTGCAATTGGCACGGCCGCCACGACCACAATCAGCGAGCGCCAAAACGCAAAACTCTTAAGCAAATGTCCGACAAACTTCAGTTTGTCATCAGTAGCATAGACTTCAGCCTGTGACGTTCTTGATTTGTCGTTGGAATCACAGACTGAAGTCTGTGCTACTTTCGGTTTGGTGAAGTACGCGTAAATCACAGCCAGCGTCACCAGCGTCATCAACGAGCGTATGCCGCTGCACGCTTCGACGACGGCGAGTCTTTTCGGCTCGCTCGCCCCAAGCGGCATCAGTTCGATTATGTTTCCCTGTCGCAGCACCGGAATGTTGAAGAACGACATGGCGCCCACGGCACAGCGCGAAGCGAAGAGCTGCAGAGGGAAAGCGATCCGATTAAAAACGATCTGCGGAATCGGGATCGAAAGGATTAGCAGCGACAAAGGCACGGCGATCAAACGCAGCAGCCGGAATCCCCAGAAGTAAATCACAACGCTGGCAATCATCAACACCAGCGAGGCGCGCTGGACGAAAAGCTCAGCACCGGCGACGCCGGCCCACAACAGAATCAGTGATGCTCCGACGCCTGCAGCACCCCACAAAGCAGCGGGGTTGGTTTGCGCTTCAGAAAAAACCTTGCGCTCCTGCCAAAGGATGTAGCCGATGACGAAAGGAATCAGCAGGCCGTGCGAATAGTTTTCGTCGTTCCACCAGTCACCGCCCAACTTCAGCAGTACAGTGAAATAGACAAACGCCAACGCGACGGCGATGGCTAAGGGTTGGTAGAACTTGCGCAGGATGGCGACACTCATGTGGATTCGTCGGTGCTTCGCTTTTGAGGGGCAAATCTCTAAACGAAGCGTCTTTGATAAGGGCCGGGCCATACCGGCTGTCAAAAGAGCGGGCAAACCGAAACTTGTCGGACCCGCCAGAAGGAATAAACCTCTAATTCATCAGGTTTCCTGATTGGGGCAGTAGCCCGACCGTCAGGGAGGGCTCCTCTTTAAGCTAGCCCTCCCTGACGGTCGGGCTTCTGATACCGTACGCGTCGATCAACTGCGCCACGTTCTTTCGCAGGTCGAATTTGGTGGCCACAGTTGCGCGACCGGCCGCGCCCATGCGCTCTCGTAATTCCGGATCATTGAGCAACTCGAGCAGCCGCTCACTCATGGCCGATGCATCGCCGCGATCGACGAGATGACCCGTCACACCATCAGTAATCACCTCAGGGATGCCACCAACACGAGTGGCGACCACTGGTTTGCCGTGGGCCATCGCTTCCGCAATCATCCAACCGAACACTTCTTCCCAGCGCGAGAATTGGCACACCACATCGGCCGCTTGAAAAACTCCCTCACGGAATGGATCGTCGACCATGCCCGTCCAGGTAATGTGATCGTCAAGGCCGAGGGCGGCTGCATCCCTGACGTACTGCTCGCGATCCACGCCTTCGCCCACCAGCACAAACTGCACGTTGCGGTTTTGTCGCAGCACCAGCCGGGCCGTCTCGAGAAAGTCAGCGATCCCCTTTTCCGGAATAATCCAACTCACTTGAGTGACAATCGCTCGCTCCGCGGGTATTGAATATCGCTCTCGGAATTCTGTCGCGAGCCGAGGGTCGGTTTTGACACGCGTAAGATCCACTCCGTTATAGATCATTTGGAAACGGCTTCGGGGCAGCAGATCAACGGCAGTCATGCACTCATAACCGTAGTTGCTGACGCAGACGACTTTGTTGAGTGGCTGATTGATGAGTCGCGCCGCGGTGCGTTTCCAAAACGGAGCTCGAGATTGAACATAACCCGCCGGCCGCGAGTGGTGATCGGTGAAGAACACCTGCCTGGCTGACCGAAAACGCGCGCCCCACGAATAGAGATTCAGAAAACTGACGAAGTGGAGATGCAGGATCTCCGGCCGATGTTTCCGCATGATTGCCGCCAGATTCCGGCGGGCATCCCGGTTGCCATTAGTCGAGTCGGCCAGAACTTCGAATGAGATGTTAGGCAGATCGAGAAAGCGCCGCACCTCTGCCGTCGGTTCGGAGAGAAAGCACAGCACGCTCTGCCATCCTCGCTCACTCAATTGGAGCGACAGCTCGCGCGCGAAGGTTTCGGTGCCTCCGATGCGAAGCGGCTTAACGCCAAAGACCGAAATCAGCGTTGGTGGGTGCCTGGAAAGGTGACCGTTGATGTTCATTGAAATCGCGGAAGACAATTGGTAAGTACTATGAGCGGCGGAAGACTCGCTTTAACCTCGCTACGATCCTCTGTTGCAGGTGTTGAATATGCAGCCGGGCCCCGTGTGAAGTAGCAAACACCTCATATATCAGAGGCGGTTGGTCTTGCCTTTGAAAAGCCGGCTGGAAGTTGGTCTTGTTTCCAAAACCGAGAATGCGCTGGTCGTCTGTTGAAAGGTCCCCGAGGAATGCGGCGTTGAGCAGCAAAGGGTGATAACGATAATAATCGATGTCGTCCGGCTGCAGCGGGATCTTCGGATCATGATAGCCGAAGAAGATGGCCTGGCGCGGTTCGAGGATCGGAATGCTCTGACGATGAATCGCCGAGGTATCAAACATAAATACTGTGCCGGCGGGCCCTGATAATTCGAAGAGATCAGCGAGGGGCAGCGCCCTGGCCTCGGCCTTATTCAGATTGCGAGGATGCTGTTGGCGATGGCTACCTTTGATGAACTTAAATGCTCCGCTCTTTACGTCGGTCAGATACATGCCGAGCTTGATCTCCCTATGGATGGTCTGCTCAATCGCTTGATCGTACCAGGTGTCGCCATGCCAACCATGAAAGTCATACGTCGTGGGCAGTGACTTCCACCCCTTCGCTTCTGTCAGTTCGTATTCCGTTCCCAGGTATCGCGTCAGGATCTCTTTGACCAAAGGATGCAACGCGAGGTCGATGAAACCCTGATCAAGCACGAGGACGTCTTCGACCATGTGCCGATAGAGTTCGGTCCTTTGATAGCCTTCAAAGTTATTCCAGCGTATTCGCCGCAGCCGGCTCTCAAACGCCAACTGCATTCCACGCAACTGCTCCGGACTGACGATGGACGGCAAGACAACGATGCCGTTGGTTTCCAACTCGGCCGCCAGTCGATCGGCCCGTGAACGTTGCCACGGCCGAGGCGGATTCGATTTCAGCGGGATTTCCTTAGCGTTTCTCATTGCTTGGGGTTCTTTCTTTCACGAAGTTACTCAGCAACTGCGCTCTGTGTGCGACGAAGATAAAGGGTCCGCAATAGTCCCGGCGCAACCCGCGTGAGCCAAAGCGCCAGACGAGACTTCCAACTTCGCTGCAAGTTGTTCGCGTGCGCGAACGATTCACGGGCCCGCGCAAAATCTCGCGGGATCAAAAACAGCTTACCCAGTTCATATTCCAGCAGTGCCCGGCGGCTTCTGATAACCGCTGTAACCTCCAGGCGCTCTGCCGGCGTGAAGTCGTACGACTGCTCGATCTTGTCAAAGACAAGCAACTCTCTCTGGTGTGAATTGATCGCGTCGCCTGACAGACTGTTAGCGCGTGAACGGTAGCTGAGAAGCACTTTCCTTTGATACGCGAGCCGCGCCCCATGTCTGGCCAGTCGCAGCCACAGATCCAAATCCTGCGCATTACGAAGCCCTTCATCAAAGAGTCCGACGTCAAGAACCAGGGCGCGGCGGACGACGACACCGGAAGTTATCAAGCTGCGGTCCGCGTTAACGAGTTCGAGAAATGTCAGCCGGCCTTCTGGCGGGGCCGCTTTCATATGAGAGTCCATGTAACTTCGTCCCGCATCCGCGGAAACGCCGAAGATCATTGCATCCGCGCACGCTAGGTCGCAGTCAAAATCGCGGATGAACTTGAGTTGCTCTTCCAGATAGTTCGGCGCCCACAGATCGTCGGCATCGAGAAATGCGATTAGCTCTCCACGCGCCGCCCGCAGCCCTGTGTTGCGGGCCGCGCTGGCTCCGCGATTTTCCTGCTTGAGGTAAACAAGGCGTTCGCGATAAGGCTGGATAGCGCGCTCGAATTCCTCCGTGTCCGGCGAGCCATCGTTCACGATGATCACTTCAAAGTCGTCGAAGGTTTGCGCAAAGACAGTCGTCAGAGTCTCACTTATGTACGGAGCAACGTTGTAGGCAGGGATGACTACACTGACCAGCGAAGCCGCACTATCAAGTGGCACACCGGCGCCGGTCCGCGAAATATCCGGACTCGAATGTTGCGCTGTTGATGTAGTCACTGGCTCCATCTTCTATCTCGTCGAGAAAACGAATTCACCGCCGCACTTCTTCGCGTAAAGGTGATATGTTTGCGCCGCTTCGATGGCATATCGATAATCCCGCCAGCCGCGGGAATGTATCCACGCCGCGAGGCGCAGCTTTCTCTTATTCAAAATGCGGTTCGGAAAATCGGACGCGCGCAGCAGCTCAGACGCTTGCTCGATTACATTTTGCTTTTGCGACGAATCTTCCGCGGCCTGGTAGGTGTCATCCCATTGATAGGCGAGTTCGGTCGGAATGGGCAGCGGACATGGTGCATGGCCGGGGTATGCCTGCCACGGCACTGCCGAGACGGGCGACGGAAAATGCGACAACCACTTGAGATAAAACTTGTGACGTAGGCACCAATCGAGCGGCGTGGAAATTACCGACGCCAGAAACGCGCCGTCGAAAAATGGCAGATGAAATTCCAACCGGTGCAGATCGATGTTCTCAAAATGGTTCGTTAGTTTGCGTCGCTGGTCATTACGCATCAGGAACAAATAGAAGTTTCGACCGGTGTCTTCAGCATGCATTTCGTTTAGTTCGTCGCGTATGCCCTGGACGACAACATCACGGACACACTCGAGAACCTGTGGGCGGAAGAGTTTGAGTGGAACATCGATCTGCTCGCGCTCGACGTATGCTTCGATTGCCCGATCGATTTTACCCGCGCGCATCAACTCGACGATGGATTCATTCAGGTGAACATGACCCAGCAACACACTGCCGCCCTCACCGGACCAGACTAATCGGGGCCGTTCCGCTGCCCATTGATCTTGATTGAGTTGTCCCAACGCCGCGGCCATCAATGACGAATAGTCAGGCACGCTATCGCCGCGTTGCTTCGGAATGCTTTGGTGAATCGAGCCGATCTTTTCAGCGAAATCATTGCCAAAGTAGTAGTCCTGAGTTCCCGGTCTGGCGAAGTTCACTGTGCGTGTGCGCACGCCCGCGTCGCACAAAGCGGCTACTACACAACGCGAATCCAGACCGCCGCTGAGATAGGCTGCAGTGGCCTGGTCGTTTCGATTTCTGCGTTTTGTCGCCCCTTGAAATCGATCGTAGACCCGGGCCAAACAATCTGATTCCGGATCCTTCGACGTTTCAATTTCGTCCCATCGCCAGTAGCAATTGCGCGATGTTCCTTCACTCGTTACCTGTACGATCTCGGCTGATTTCAACAGGGAGACGCCCGTATATGGAGTGCGATCGGCCAGTGGCGCTCCTAACGCCACGACCTCGGTTACCGCGCGCAGATCCATCTTCTTCGGCACGAATGAAAGCCCTTCAAGAATGCGCAACGCGGTCACAAAGACGACCTGCTTGTCGTCCATCCAAAAGTAGAGAGGCCGAATGCCCAGTTTGTCAGCGACGAGCGAGAGCGTCCCGGTTTGCGGTTGATAGTGAACCAGGCAAAAAGTTCCTTCGGCTTCGCTCAGTACACTCCAATTGTTCCGTAGCGCCTGGTTGTGAATGATGGTCAGATCGTGTAGCCGGCTCGAGCCACCATTACCGAGAAGGGGCTCTCCCGCGAGAAGAGTTAATGCGCCGTTCGCATCCATGAACGAGCCGGGCTCACCAAATGCTCCGATGTCCACCTTGGCAAAGAAGCTTCGACCATCACGGAAAGTCTTAACTTCGTCAGCAGGATTGCGCGAGATTGATTGGCGCAGGCCAGCGCAATCAGAGTCTGCCAACGGTTGTCCGTTACGAGAGAAGATGCCCGCTATCAGCGTCATGATGTTCCTCCCGCGTACGCCCGCACGCCCAGACGGCGCTGAGGCAAGGCAGCCGAAACTCCCGTCAGCCAACTTTCAAACTCGATGGGCGACAGGGTGGCGTTGTCCAGAAATCGTGGCAGCAACAACTCATTCGAACTCCGCGAAGCAAAGCCTGATTCGCAGGTAGTTGCGGAAATAACTCCCGCCTCCCGCAACCACGGCAAAAACTTCAGATCATAAACTCCACTGGGATAACAGAAATGTGTCGGGTTCCGATCCGTCATCTCCTGAATGCTCTTCCGGTTATCCTCAATCTCTCTGAGAAAGAGTTGGCGATCCAGCGGAGTCCGATGACGATGAGTATGCAATTGAACATCGATCCCGCCGGCACTCAGCTTACTGACTTCGTCCGGCGTTAGGTTGTGCATCGTTCGTTGCTCGAGCAGGGCCTGATAATCAACCTGAAGGTGTGCCGCCAACGAAGCAGCAAACGCATCTTTCTCTTCAGCAGACAATTTCTGCACGCGACCGAAGGCGCGGATTTGCGCGAGCGCTGCTTCACGGGCGTCGAGCCCTTGCAGATTTGTTTTGAGATCCCGCCCGGTAAGTTGCTGCAAATCCAAAACATTCCCCCGGCCTTTCCAGAGCAGGTAAGAGCACATCAGATCGAAAACCGGCCGCTGGTAATTTGTGTAGAACGTCGTCAAATACAGCGTTACCGGAACGTCGAATTCTTTGATCAGCGGAAAGGCCCGGCGGTAGAAATCGGAAAGGCCGTCATCAAAAGTTATTGCCACCGCTCGGTCAGGCAGATCGTTGGCGTAGAGTCGCCCGACAGCCTCACCCAGCGGCAACACCGCGCACTTTGATCTCTTCAGCAGTTCGAGGCGATCGCGAAACAAGTCCGCAGAGATGAACTGCGAGCCATTAAAGAGATGTTCGTCGGAGAGAGCAATGCCATGATAGGCGAGAATCAAGAGTCTCTGCCGGCGCCAACGACTGTTATGCACCAGCGTCGAGACTCCGGCTGACTTAAGAGATCTAAGTGCGGCTTGTTTGAACTTCTTCAGCATGGTCATTTGGCCGATTCGGCAACAGAAGGATGATTGCGTTTCAAGAGCAGCAGGAAAGTTTCGCTAAGGCTTCGCATCGCTAACCTTCCGGCCGGCAGTGCCGACAAGATTAGGAGTGAAACAGCGACGGTAATTCCGAAGGCAATACTCAAGCGCCCTGGCAGGCTTGGCACGGTGTTCAACCACGGGCGGCAAACAAACAACGTCGCCAGTGAACAAACAGAGGCAGCCGCGACTGGAGCGATGGTGCGATAGAAATCAATTGTTCGGACCGGCCCGCGCCTTCCGACATACCAGAATAGAAGCGGCGTCGCGATGCACAGATCAGCCACTGCGTAAGACGCAGCCACGCCCGTCGCTCCCCAGGGCAAACCGGCGATGATCGAAGCGATCGCTATTGCTCCGCCCAACAGTCCCCAGTGAAACAGTTCTCGCGTGCGGCCCTGCGTCGAGAACAGCCACCACGACGTCTTAGTCACAGGCTGAATCATCGCGGCGATGCCCAGCAACATGAAGATGCGCCCGGTCTCGCGCCATTGCGGTCCTAACAGAAGCAGAACCATCCAATCGGACGTGGCGATCATCAAGGCGCCCAGCGGCATCGTGATCATCACAATCTTTTCGAGAATCTTTAGATAAGCTGCGCGATACCGATCGGGTTTGTCAGCCAGCCGGCTTAGTGCCGGGACGGCAACCGCTGCCAGGGGCGCGTTGATTTGCTGCATCGGCATCAGCAACATTTGATAAGCTCGCGAGTACACGCCGAGTTGATAAGGGCCCCAGAATCTTCCGATCAGCGCGTTGTCCAGATTCCGTGAGAAGAACGTCATCACGTTAAAGCCGGTAAGATTTCCGCCGTAGGACAACATCGATCGGATCCCGATCCCCCGTGCCGGCAATCCCGGACGCCAGCGGCAGACAGACCAGACGCCAATTACCGTCACCACCGTCATCACCAGTTGGTTCAGCACCAGCGACCAATAACCTGCGCCGTACGAGGCGGCGACCACTGCCGAGATAAAACCAGACAGGAGCGCGATCACCTCGACCACGACGATCGCGGTAAACCGCATCTGTCTGGTTAGAATCGCTTCGTGTTGAATGGCGAGACCGGCAAATAGAATTGTGATCCCATAACCGGCGGTGATTCCAATCAGGCGCGGCTCCTTATAAAACCAGGAGAGCAAAGGACCACTGGCGACAGTGATCAGCATGATCGTCACGCTCAAGAACATGTTTACCCAGAACAGCGTGCTAACTTGTTTATGGCTAAGCTCGGACCATTTGACGGTTGCGGTTGACAGGCCCAGATACTGAAACATGCCGACGAAGTTGATCAGAATGGCGACCATGCCAATCAGCCCATAATCTTCCGGTGTCAACAACCGCGCGAGGACGATCGTCGCCACGGTGCTGAAGACAAACTTGAAGCCTTGCGCGGTCATAGTCACGGCCCCACCGCGGGCCGAACGGCCGGCCAAATCGCCCTGTAAGTGATGGGTGCTGAAATGACGATTCTCGTCAACGATCACAGGCTGCTGCTGTTCTGAAGTCACGGGATTCATCTCGGAGCGTATCTCTGAAGTGGGCTCGTGGGTGGGCCGCAGTCAGGAGGGCGGCAGGTTTGCCACCAGCATTGTACAGGATTTTACAGGATTAAACCGTCTCAAATCCAGCTAAATCTGGCCAAATACTGGAAATTTTCTTCGGAATGCATCAATTTAGCCGTTAGAATCAAGCGTCGAATGCAGCAGCAGCCTCGGCTGATTGGAGATTGTCCCTGAAACCACCTGAATCGAACATGCGCGTGTTGCAGTTCGCGCCCAGAGTTTGTTGGCCGCTCGACACCGGGGCAAAGTTGCGTAACTATCACCTCGCGCGTCTCCTGTCCGAACGTGCTCGCGTTTCTCTCCTGGCCTTTAACGACCACCTACCGTTATCTGAGGAGGCAATCGCCGCGTTCGAAAAGACTTACAAAGAAGTCCTCGCCATCTCACGGGATTCAGCCTACACGTTCGCCAAGCTGGTCCGCAGCGCTCTGGGTCAGACGCCTTTGCCGATACGCAACTACACGACCGTCCCGATGAAGCGAGCGCTGAAGCACCTTCTTAGCGTAAACGACTTTGACATCATCCAGGTCGAAAGTATTCATTTGATGTCCTATCTGACGATCATTCGGGAAGCGCGCAAAAAATCCCTGGTGGTCTGCGATTGGCACAACATCGAATCTGAATTGATGCGACGATACAGTGAGCGGGAGCCGAGCCGTTTGCGTCGAGCTTACGCCCGAAGAACTGCGCGACTCATGAGCGAGTTTGAGAAACGCGCGCTGCGGGAGTTTGACGCGCACGTCGTCGTAAGCCACAGAGACGGAGAGCGCCTGCAAGATCTCAATCCTGACGCGCGTATCTTTGTGATCGAGAATGGAGTGGATACCGCGTTCTATTCTGATCTCAGAACCGGCGACGAATCACGAGCGCGCCGGATCGTCTTTGTCGGCTCAATGGATTACCACGCCAACATCGATGGCGTGGTAGATTTCGCGCATCAGATTTGGCCGCGCCTGCGCGACCGCCAACCGGAATTGGTATTTACCATAGTGGGCAAGGATCCGGCGCCCGAGGTTCGCGAGCTCGCTCAAATTGCCGGCATCGAAGTCACTGGGTCGGTTGATGATGTGCGTCCATTCTATCGCGAGGCATTCGCGGCGGTGGTTCCCCTCAAAGTGGGCGGCGGCAGTCGTCTCAAAATCCTCGAAGCCATGGCGGCGGGCGTTCCGGTCGTGTCGACTACGCTGGGAGCGGAAGGCTTGGATGTACAGCACGACGAAAACATTCTGATCGCCGATACGAAGGACCAACTCGTGGAGGCGATTATCAGCCTGGTCGAGAACGAAGCCCTGCGAAATGATCTGAGCGTAGCCGGGCGCGCACTGGTTTCCCGTCGCTATGACTGGTCAAGCCTGGGCGCTGCGCTTTTTCGCGCTTACGAAGAGTTATTAGTGTCTCGGAAATAGTCATTCAAGACGCAGCGGTTTTGCTGGGTGATTAAGTGGATTAAAGACGACGAGTCCTATTCGTGACTTTTCGTGTGATTTCGTGGATCGCCTTCCGCCCGCGAAGACACGGTCCACGAAACCACACGAAATCATACGAAAGTAAGCCTCGGTGATCAGACCAAGAGACTCAGAATGACGGCTATCAAACTTCTGACCATCGTCGAAGCAACGACTATCAACGCCGTCGCTAAAACCGTGCTGGAGTTTTATCGATCCGCGCGCGAACTCAATCACGAGCAACCTGACTTTCCCTTGATTGAAGGCTGTGTGGTCACGTTCGACCGCGGACGGGAGATCAATGCGCCGCCGAACGACTTTGTCGTGGCCGCGCGCGAATTGGGATTGGACGTCGAAATTATTCCCGAGCGCCGCCGTCTCGATCTAAAAGTCATTCCTGCTCTGCGCGGTATCGTCGAGAGTCGCGGCCCGGACATTGTCGTGACTAACTCAGTAAAGTCGCATTTCTTAGTGTGGCGATCACGTCTTTGGCGGCAGCATCCCTGGGTCGCGTTTCATCACGGCTATACCGACACCGATCGAAAAATGCGGGTTTACAATCGTCTCGACCGCTGGTCACTGCCGCACGCTGATCGATTGGTTACAGTGTGCCACTCGTTCGCGAAAGAGTTGATGAGGTCGACCGGCGTTTCGTTAGACAAGATTTCGGTTCAGCACAATGCTATTCGGCGCCAACCATCCGTCAGCACGGCGGACGTCACGGCATCAAGACGTCAGTTCAGGATTGGCGCCGACGAACGCGTCGTGCTTTCTGTTGGCCGTCTGTCGCGTGAGAAGGCCCACATCGATCTGCTCGAGGCGTTCACGCTCTTGCGCGAAACCAAACCTGACATCTCGCTCAAGCTGATTATTGTTGGCGATGGGCCCGAACGCGCAAGATTGGAAACTGTCGCCGAGTCGCTTGGCTGCAAAGACCGAGTGGCCTTCGCTGGTCAGGTGAGCGACGTCCAGCCTTTCTACGCGATGGCGGATGTGTTTGCTCTGCCGTCCCTTAGTGAAGGCTCTCCCAATGTTCTGTTGGAAGCGATGGCGGCAAACGTGCCGATCGTCGCGACGGCGGTGGGCGGCGTACCGGAGATGGTTTCTACCAACGAGAGCGGGCTGCTGGTTCCGCCAAACGATCCGCCCTCACTCGCGGCGGCTCTCGCAACGCTTTTGACGGACAAAGATCTGGCGCAACGATTGGCGAAAGAAGCGGCGACGCTGGTCGATACTCAGTACACGCCGGAAAGCTATGTTCGATCTTTGGTTGAGATTTATTCTGAGGTGATCGAAGGACGACGAACGCATTAGTAGCATAGACTTCAGTCTGTCGATTGCCAGTACCAAAACTCACAGACTGAAGTCTATGCTACCCGATCAATACCGCATCCAGTAATAAATCAATTTCACGTACTCGCCGGCGACGACTTTCCAACCCCAGCGGCGCCACCACCAACGCGAAGGCGCGGGTGTCTGCCATCCGGGCGGCGGACTATCGATTCCGATTTCAATGCCGCTGCCTTCGCAGGCGTGGCGCAGAGACCAAAGCGTGCGCCGCGTATGATACGCAGACGTGACGACCAGCAGTCGCTTCAATTGATGCGCGCTCGCGTAATCTCTCACGCCGAGGCTCTCTTCGTACGTCCCCAAGGCGATATCGGACACCACCTGAATCTTTGATTCGGGAACGCCACGCTTCTGCAACTCTCTCGCGGCCAACTCATAGAAATACGGGTTGCGTTCTTCCTTCCTGTCCCAGCCGGCGATCAGACTGTCGTTAGTTAGAACGACCAGGGGCGCGCGTCCTTCGCGATAAAGCCTGGCTGCCCAATCCGCTCGCTCAAGGTAAGTCGAAGAGCCGCTCATTACGACGATTGCATCGGCCGCAGGCAAATCCGATTTCACGATCAGGAGGTGAGCACCGACCCAGGCGAACATGGGCCACAACACGCCCAGGCAGAGCACCACGACGAGCAAGATACGCCGTCGTCGCTTCGCCCTTTCCTTTGCTTGCGCTTTGACAGCTTTGTTCGCGAACCAAGAGGTCGGCGTTGCCGGGACTTCTATTCGTTCAGTCGCCATTCGTGGCCAATCCGTGATGGAGCAGACTTTGGTGCTGACAGCAACTCGTCATACAACTCGAGCGTGTTCTGTAGATGCCGGTCGCAGGAAAACTTTTCGGCGACAAATGATCTGCCACGCTCACCCATCGCGCGCGCGCGTTTTGGATCATTGAGAAGTTCAATTACGCGCTCGGCCATTTTTTTGTCGTCACCCGAAGCCACGACAAAACCGGTTTCACCTTCGGAGATCGCTTCGCGCGCACCGCCCACATCGGTCGCGACCACCGGGAGCCCTGCGGCCATGCATTCCAGAATCGCATTGGCGAAGCCTTCGGCCTTTGAACTCAGGACGCCGATATCAGAAGCGAACAAGAGATCGGCCACCCGGTCACACCTGCCCAGAAAGAACACGTCGTCCTGGATTCCGAGTTGACCGGCGCGCTCACGCAGGCTCTCCATCAACTCGCCTTCGCCGGCGATCGCAAATCCTGCGTCGGGGACTGCGGCGCGCACGCGCGCAGCGGCGCGCAAGAACATCGGATGGTCTTTCACGGGGTTGCGCAGGTTCGCCACGATGCTTATGTAACGGCGATCTGAAGGCAGATCGAATTCAGCCAGAGCCTCTTCACGCCGAAGACTATCTCGAACTTTTAGGCGATCCAGATCAAGACCGTTGTAATGCTGGATGATTTTTGACGGACTAACGCCTTCTCTAATCAATTGATTCTGCACCACCAGACAGTTGGCGATCACTCGGTGGGACAGACGAAAGGCGGCCCGCTCGGCGCGTTTCTGCATTGGGGTCCTGAAACCATCGGTCTCGCCTTTCGAAGTAACGCGGGCGCGCACCCCGGCGAGAAAGGCTCCCGTCATACCAAAGATGTTCGTGTAAAAGCAGTGCGTGTGAACGACGTCGATTTTGTTCTCTCGAATGAAATGAACGAGACGGCGAAGTTGTTTGACGAAGTTGAGATCGTAGAAACTGTTGAGCGCGTATTCGCGGATCTCGCCAATGCCCAGTTGGTCGGCCTCGGCTCGTAACGAGCCGCGATTCTGCAAACAGGCGAGATGAACCCGGCACTTCCCGCTGGCATGCAACTGCGTCAAGAGCTGCATGGCCTGGCGTTCGCTGCCACCCTGCTCGAAACTATCGATAATGAACAAAACGTTTGGCTTCATCGGTAAAAGTCATTTCAGCGAATCGGTTCCCAACTCGCATAGCGCTGGCCGCGCAGAAACTTATAGCAGCCAATCAACGAGGCCAGATTTGCGAGCATGAAATATTGAGGGAAGGCCAACAGACGGCTTCGAATTCCCACCCGGTCCAGCATCCAGGCGAGTGCCGGGCACGCGTAACCCGCAATCTGCGCCGCGAAAATTAAGCGAAAGAACAAAGACCCCGGCGCCAGAACTGCCGACGAGACGAGCAAGCCCATTAGAAAAAACGGCACGAGGTAACGCATGACTTTGTGCGAAAGAAGTTGGACGCCGTAAAAGCCGCTGCGAACTGGATTGAGCAGGGCACGGTGTCGCCAGAGATCAGTGAAAGTCTGTGCGATGATGCGGACGCGCATCTTCAATTCTTTATCACTCTGCCGATTGGTCTGCTCAAAGCAAACCGCATTCGGTTCATAAACGGCCCGCAAACCCTGCTCGACCATTTTGGTGGCAATGATGAAATCGCTGCACGCTTCGTGGTAGAGCGGAACGTAAGCGGAGCGCCGCACGGCGTAGAGACATCCCGATGCACCAATCAACGAACCCACGCGGCTTTCGTGTCTCTTAAGAAATGTTTCATAGCTCCAATACGAACGCGCGCCGCGACCTACGCGCGAGTCTGACCCATCAACATATTCAAGACGCCCGGCGACGCATCCAACTTTGAAGTCGGCAAAGCTGGGCATTATCGCGCGCACCGCGTCCGGCTGATAAAGACTCGTGGCATCGGAGAACAGAATGATCTCGCCGTGGGCTTTCTCGACTGCCGCATTCTGCGCGGCGGTTTTCCCCAACCGTTCAAATTGGCGATGGAGTTGGACGCCGCGATCGGCGAATCCTTGCGCAATTTCGTCCGTGCGATCACTTGAGCAGTCAGAAGCGACAATTATTTCCATGAGCGCGCGCGGGTAATCGAGGGCCAAAGTGTTCTCGAGCTTCGCCGCCAGATCACGCTCTTCGTTGTAAGCCGTGATGATGATAGTGACCGTCGGCTCACAATCTTCGCGGCGCACTTTGCGAGGTTTCAATGCGCTGACCAACGCGAGCAGCAATGGATAACCGGCATAGGTATAGAAGAGCGCCACGACGCTCAACCAAAAAACTATCTCTGTCGTCAGTCGCACGATCATGTCATTACTGCCTGGCTCTGATCGATCACATTAGCCTCGGCATTCCTGTGTTCTTTGCTTGTTTCTGGAGCCACAACCCTTCCGGTTTCCGATTCGTACAGTCGCCGCAGGCAGACCGCATAACCCACCAGGTAATAGACGTACCAGACGTACGCCACTGACAGGAAAAAGCTGGAAATCAGGTAGGCGATGAGCGACGCCTGCAGTCCCAACGCTAGGTAATAGAAACGTGAATCACGTCGCGTCTCGAAAGTTTCGCGTGCTATCTGGCCCAGTTTCTTAAGCGGCGTAACGATGAACATCACATAGCATGCGAGGGCCGTCATTCCCATCTCTGCGCCCACCTGGGTGTATGAATTGTGCGTAACCAGACCTTTGTAGGACATTTCCGGCTGATAGTTTCCCATTCCAATTCCAAACAGCGGATGGCGAAGCGCTATGTAAATCGATCGGAAAAGCTCTCCCCGCCGCGCGTCGGCAGACCCTTCCGCGTCGAGACTGGGAATAAAGATCGAGAGCAGACGGTTGCCGTACTTATCGGGCGCAAGCAAAACCACGACACCCGCAAAGCCCAGGACTGCGAAGACAATTTCCAGACGACGCTGGCGACCAAGCTTCCAGGCGATGAAGAGAAAAACTACGAGCATGCCGATGAAAGCGCCGCGCGAATATGAAAGCACGATGGCTGAGATCATCACCGCGGCAGATGCCCCGTAGAGAAGTTTACGAGCGGCTCCCTTCGAGCCGAGCATCAGCGCTACCGAAATCGGAAGGATGGTAACGAGGTGAAGCGCCATGTCGTTTGTGTTACCGAAAATGCCCGTGCCTCTGCCGGCTGCGCGATACCCTTCGACCGTCATTAGGCCCAATCGATAGTCGTTGATGGCTTCGGCGCTCAACCAGATACCTGCGAAGATTGCCAGAAAGATCAGACCCTTCAGCCTCGCTTCAGTCCGCACTACGTTAACAATCACGACAAAGATCACGATGCAGCGAATGAAGGTGCCGCTGAACTCAACCCAGGCTTCCTGGCGATTAATCGCGAAGGGAACCGAAAGCAATCCGGTCAGGCAAAAAAGGAGGACCAGGTTTACTTCGCGTGGCCGCGCCGTCAGCGTACCTTCCAAAGAAAGCTGTGTCGGTATGAAGCATCCCAAAGTGGCGATGCCGATCACAAGAGCTATCGACGCGGTTATCGCCGACGGATAGAACTCAGCCGGACGCGCATAAAGAATCAACGTGAAGAGAAACAGCGCGGTGTACGAGAAAGCATGGCCGTGCTTCAGGAAGATAGCGCTAAGGTTGTTTTGATGGGAGTTCTGCGCGTTGGGCTCAACTACACTGTCCTGTTGTTCCGGCCGTCGCGGGTCGTTCGCAGAGTTGGCCTTTGGCTTTACCGCCCACACGTCTAGCAGTGAGGGCTGGGGCTTGCTCACCCTCGATGAACCTGAACGGGTCACTGGCTGATAATCATTCTGTGGTTGTCGCCTAAGCATTTCTGACCGTTGACCGCAACTATGGAAAACAAAGAAAAAGCGCAGGGTGCCTGCGCTTCCTCGGTATATGTATCACTATCCGCAAGTTCAGACGAATTACGCGGACCTAAACGACAGCGTCTTGTTCGTCATCGATTGCCACCAAAGTGCGGACACGTTCACGCAGGGCCAACTCGAACATGCGCGCTTCTTCGACTTCGACAAACGAGAGCGCGCGCAACTCTTGCTCAATCCGGCGCCGATAGTCGGACACCAAAGAGTCAGAAACTCCTAATGTAGAGGCAACTTCCAATTGCGTCGCGTGATCGGGACTCAAATAGCAGTGCCACAGGACGCCCAGCATACGGTTGTACTGCTTAATCTTGCCGCGAACATTGCCACGCAGATTTTTCAGGAAGTCATCCACACAACCGGCGGCCTCTTGCTCTGATTCATGACGCAACAGGCTCTCCTCGGGGTTTTCACGCAGGTCGGCCGGGTCGTAATGCGGACCGTCCGAATCGGGATCGTCCCCGCCCAGCGGCACCAGATAAATATCCATGACCGGCAGGCGTGACATGACCAGGCTGCGCAAAGTGCGAACGTCGGCCGGCGCATCGATAGCGTCGAGCACCGAAACGATCAGGTCTTCGAGATCCGAATTGCTGATTACGATCTGGGCATCGCCGGTGCATCCAACCATGCGCGTGTCGCGCTGGCGAACCGGAATCATGTGGGCGCGTTGCTCCATCTCGTGCGAGCCGCGGCCAGGTTTGCTGTCCGGCCACTCGCTCAATCCGTAGACTCGATCTGCCAGACGCCGGTGCTGCTCTTCAGCCATTCCGCTGCTGTCAAAGCGGCGAAAGTTTGCGCTCGATTGGATTAAGGTGGAGATGCGGCGCGCGAGCCGGTAACTCTCTGGATGGCGTTTGCGCAGCTCCGCCGTTAAAAGATTCGTTAGTTCTATTTGGCCAATCTCACACTCGATCTCGGCGTTGGTCATCGACGTATCCAGGTAATGCTGGAAGCGTGACTTGGTGAGCAACTGCACAAATAGTTCTTGCGTGAGATCGGTGTAGGCGCTTGACGCTCCCTCTTCAATCAACAAGCCGGCGCTGCGAGAAGCGCGAACCAGCGGGTGATTGCTGACGATGCGGTGTAGTTCCGCCCACAGACGGTTTACGTCAGAGTTCCGCAGGCTTTCGACCCAGTGGCCTGCTCTGGCGATGCGTTCGGCAGAGCGACTCGTGCGCGGTACGTCACGAGGCACACTGACGGTGGAATCTGGGGTCGTCTTTTGAGTAATTGATTTCACGTTGGTAGGTTATCCCGATAAGATGAGTGTTGATGCGTGAACTAGTTGGCAACTAGTAACGTGATCGGAGGATCACTGACATCCCTGGTTGGCTGTGCACCTGGACTTCAGGTTGTTCGATGAATCGCTGGGAGGTTTTTGAGAAGCTAGCTGTTGGCAAAGCTAACCCGGCTGAAGACAGAGCGAAGCGACTTCATCAAGACGCGTACAGCTATTTCGGTTTACTTTTCAATCCCGGAAAGGTGCTGCTTGTGACCGACTCTTCTCAGCCGGACAAAAGCGGGTAACTGCGGTTCGATGAGCGCGCTAACTTTCTCTGCGTCATCGAAAAGGACATCAAGGAGTGAATCACTCCTCGATTAACCTGCGGCTATCTTAGCAACAAATTCAAAAATGGGCAACAATTTTTTACACCACACGCAAACTATTGACTTGGTTAGGGAAAAGCGGCTCTGCGTAAGGGTCGAACTCTGGAAATATGAACCCATTGAAGCTTTTGTCCTGGTGGATCGGAGTTTGGGCCGACAGAGATTCATCCTATGTCTTCATCGTGCAACAGTCTGTTTCGCAAGACCGTGGGGTGTCCCGCTTCGCAGACGTTGCTTGCCTACCGACGCTCACTCATGACCTCAAACGAGTTGGTTTACATCGAAAGTCACCTGGAGTCTTGTGACTTTTGTAGCGCCGAGCTGCAACTACTCACGCGCTATCGCAGCGAGGCCGAGGAGTATTCGTTTGCAGAGATGCCGGCGCAAGTTCGGCGGCTGGCTGAAGATTTGTTGACGCGAGGCACGGCGCCTTTTAAAGGATTCGCAGAGCCTGCCGAGAACCGGCAAGCTTTTCACTGAGCCGACGACCTAGCTGGCGGCGTTGGCCGCAAGCTGTGGTTTCCCAACATCGGTCCGCGCTGGAAGCTCGATCGTAAATTTCGTTCCCTCGCCGAAGCGCGACTCGACGGTAACTTCTCCACCATGGGCTTTCACCAAATGCTTGACGATGGCCAGCCCCAGGCCTGTGCCGCCAAGTTCGCGCGAGCGGGCGCGGTCCACGCGATAGAATCGTTCGAACAAGCGATCGAGATGGTGGGCCGGAATTCCTTCACCATTGTCTTCCACGCTAATCTGATCCGCGCCCTGGCTGTCATATTTGATTAAGACTGCCCCGCCATCGCGGTTGAACTTGATTGCGTTGTCGATCAAGTTGGTCAGCATCTGTACCAGTCGATGTGGATCGGCAAAGACTTTTGCTTCGAACCGGACGAGATTCTGTATGACGACGCCGCGGGCTGCGGCTACGGCCGACAAGCTCCCGATCACATCATCGACCAGCGCGTGCAGTTCCACGGCCTCAGGTTGTACCTTTACGTTTCCTGCTTCGATCGCGCTCAATTCCAGGATGTCATCGATGAGCCGGTGCATTCGCGCGGCATTCTTTTGAATGATCGCAAGGAATCGTCGATTGTGTTCCTGGTCGTCGATCGCCCCGGCTTCAAGAGTTTCGGCCAGCGCGATGATCGAGGTTAAGGGCGTCCGCAACTCGTGCGAAACATTCGAGAGAAACTCCTGCCGGACGAGTTCCAGGCGTTCAAGCCTGGTGACATCGAAGAAGACTCCCACCGCGCCATTCGAGCCGCGTCCGTTTCCCGCGCGCAAGGGTACGACGCGGAGATCGAAAATTCGCTTTGCCTGCTCATATGTTTCGACCTTGACGCCAGCCCGCTCAGTACCGCGCACTGCGTCAAGGAATGCATCATAAATGGCCGGGTTGCGCGTCAGTTCGGTCAGACGGCGCAGGTTGATTGCGTCGTCTACATGTGAAAACAGATTGCGCGCGGCCCGGTTCGAAGCTACTACGCGCATCTCGCCATCGATTACCAATAAACCTTCGCGCATTTCGTTGACGGTGGCGTCAAGCAGGTCGGAAGAGAAATCGATAGCCACATGTCCTAAGCGTTTTTGCTTATCGGGTCCGTGTAGTTGACGCGCCGCCCCAGGTCTATGCGTTCTTAAGAAAAGGCCAAGGCTCAACCCCAGGAAAATGGTCAGCGCCGAAACCACGAACCAGTGCGGAACCCCTGAAAAATAATTAGTGAGAACGATTAGCGCGGTGAGCGCAGCGATGAAAAGACCGAAGAGAAAACGAGAGTTAGTCATCCGCGTTAGCAGCGTTTGCTTTCCCGGCAGCGCAGCCTATGAAACGATAGCCGACGCCGACCACGGTTTCAATACAGTCGCCGCACGCGCCGAGTTTTTGGCGCAGGCGGCGAATGTGAACGTCCAGGGTTCGCGCATCCCCGTAATAACTGTATCCCCAAACCTGATCGAGAAGTTGCTGGCGAGTGACAACCCGGCCACGCTTTTTCGCCAGGGCCGAGAGCAACTGAAACTCTTTGTTCGTCAATTTCACATTCGTGCGGTCGCAGGCCGCGCGCACGTCGGCAAAGTCTATTGTGAGCCGGCCATCGTCGTAGCGCTCACCGGCTTCGTCATCGACTCGTCTCAGCACGGCACGTATCCGCGCCAGCAGCTCTCGCACTGAAAACGGTTTGGCAATGTAGTCATCGGCGCCCAGGTCGAGACCGGCGATGCGATCGGCTTCTGATGTTTTTGCCGTCAGCATGATGATCGGCGTGCGTCGAGTCTGGCTTTCCCGTCGCAGCCGCCGGCACAATTCCATCCCATTCATGCCGGGCAGCATCAGGTCGAGCACAATAACCATGGGCGGATTTTGTGGATCGAGAGCGAGTTTCAATCCCTGCTCGCCGGTCGCCGCGACGATCGCCGTAAAACCTGCTGACGCGAGATTGTATCTTACGCTCTCAGCGATATCGGGATCGTCTTCGATGATTAGAGCGGGTTTCGGCATGACGCTGAACGTGTGAGCAGTTGTTAGGGGCGTGAAAAAGTTGCGAAAGCCTAAGCTACTCGGCTAACTATCGCCGAGATCAATCGGATAATGAAGAAGGACAACGCTGCGAACACGGCCGCCGCCGGGATTGTCAAAACCCAGGCCCAAACGATTCTGCCGGCGACCCGCCACTTGACGGCTGAGAGTCGGGTCGTCGATCCCACGCCGGCAATCGCGCCCGTAATAGTGTGTGTCGTGGACACGGGAATTCCGGCTGCAGTGGCGCCAAATAACGTCAGCGCTCCCGCAGTCTCTGCGCAAAATCCGCCGACTGGCCGCAACTTGGTGATCTTTGAGCCCATCGTATGCACGATGCGCCAGCCGCCAGACAGTGTCCCCAGGGCAATCGCCGCATGAGCAATGAGCACCACGTAGATCGGAATCGCCGGCAGAGATCCTTTGTCTCCCATGTGCAAATTGAACATGCCCCCAGTGGCCAACACCGCCGTGATGATGCCCATGGTCTTTTGCGCGTCATTTCCGCCATGGCCCAGTGAGTAGGCTGCCGCCGAAAGCAATTGTCCGCGGCGGAAAGTTTTGTCCACCTGGGCCGGGGTCCAGCGGTGAAAGATCCAGTAGACCGTCACCATCAGCGCAAACCCCATCACGAATCCAATCACCGGCGAAGCGACGATAAAGATGAGTGTCTTGATCCATCCTTCCGGTTTCAGCAAACCACTGACGCCGTGGTAAGCGGCAACTGCGGCGCCGGCATAGCCACCAACCAACGCGTGCGAACTGGACGTCGGCAGCCCCAGATACCAGGTGATCAGGTTCCAGATAATTGCTCCCATTAGCCCTGCGCACAAAACATAGAGCCGGTGATCCTGCTGAATTAAATCGATCCGCACCAGATCGCCGCCGATGGTTTTCGCGACCCGCGTGCCGAAAACCGCGAAGGCTATGAAGTTGAAAGTCGCTGCCCACATCACCGCATAGCGCGGAGAAAGCACGCGCGTCGAAACTACCGTCGCAATGGAATTAGCGGCGTCATGAAAGCCGTTGGTGAAGTCAAAGACGAGCGCGACCAGAACAATAAAGAGAACAAGAATGACGGTCGCATTGATCTCAGGCATAGTCTAAGTTGATTGGACGAAGTGTGCTTCAGGTGTTCTTGATCACGATGCGCTCGACCACGTCGCCCACGTGCTGGCAGCGATCGACCGTCGCTTCAAGATTCTCATAAATGTCTTTCAGAAAGATCACGGCATGCACATCAGTGTTTCCACGAAAGAGATCAGCTATGGCCGCTCGATAGATTTCGTCGCCCTCTCGTTCGAGTTCGTGCAGTTTGAGCAGACGCGTATTGAGCTCTTTCGGCCGATCGAGGGTCGGGACGAGCAGATCGAGCTCCAGCGACATTTGCTGAATTACGCCCGCAAACATTCGCATGAATGACGTGTATTCCTGAACGCCGTACATTACCACGGCGCTGGCGAGCGCATCAATGAAATCAACCACGTCGTCCAACGCGGTCGCCAGGGCGTGGATGTCTTCACGATCGATGGCCGTAATGAAGGACCGGCTCAGCCGGGTGGATATGTTGTGAGTGATTTCGTCACACGCGTGCTCGATGGTTTTGATGTGCGCGGCATAGCGCGCTCCTTCGCCGCCCTCGTCCCCGAACATCTCTGCCAGCGCGTGGGCGGCCTGACCCACAAACGTCGTCATCTGCCCGAGCGAAGCAAGATAATCTTCCTCGACGGGCATTATTCCGATACCAAAGAGGCGCACGCGTGAACTCCTCAGGAATGACCGGGACTCGCCGGATTGGAATGTACGATAGAGAGCCCTGCGGCCACGTCTACCGGGTATGTCCTAAAGTCGCGGAACCTGGTTCTCTCATTAGCATCTCGCTTCAGCGAGGTGACAAGAAAACTAGCAGAAATACTCTCAGCCGTCTCAACGGCCTCTCAGGAGAAAACCGTTGAAACGGTTGTCGTCCCATTTGGCCTTAGAGACGTAAACTTCAGTCTTTCGGGTTGTGGCAACAGAACTCTAGCACACGACCCGCCCATTAGAAGTTGAACCTTAAGGCAAACTGGATTTGCCGGCTGGTGCCGAGGCCCACATCGCGAACTACCGTTTGACGAAGCAACCCGAAGGTCCCGCCGGCCGCTGACTGCGTATAGGCCTGTCCAGGTTGGGCCACGTTGGTCGAGCTAAACGCATAGAGACCGCCGCTGAGACTGACCGTCGGCAGCGCCAGGTTTAAGCGCGAGCCCGGAACGTCGAAGTTCGTGTGATTGAAGATATTGAAAATCTCGGTCCGGAATTCGAGGTTCTTTGACTCTGAAAACTTGAAGCGCTTATTGAAGACCAGATCGAACTGTTTGAAGTCGGGTCCGCGCAAAGCGTTACGCGGAACATTGCCGAACGTGCCAGGTTGCGGCGCAGTGAACGCGGCTGGATTCAGGACCAGTCGATCGTTGGTCAGGTAGGGATTGACGCCGGAGATGAAATCGGGGCGGCGCACGTTGCGCGAGGCGCCGCCACTGGGTGTATTGACCACCGCGATAAATCCCGGCGGCAGCGGGTTCGCAGCATTGATGGTACCGGGCAATTGGGCCACGAAACCATTGGCCATAGTCGTGGTCGCTCCGCCCGCGCCGGTCGGAACTACACAGCCGGCCGCGTTGCGACATTGAATCACGACATCAGGCCGCACGATGCCAATCTCGAGCGGCAAACCCGAACGCCCATTCATGATCGTGCCAATCTCCCAGTTACCCAGGATGGCGTTGGCGATTCCTCCAAAGTCGTACTTCTTACCTTTACCAAATGGCAGATCGTAAAGCGCGCTCAAGTTGAACGTGTGCCGCACGTCAAAGTTATTGTAGCCGAGGTCGTAGTCAAAGTCGCCGATGGCGCGTGCATTGTTGGCGGCGGTCCGTGCCTCGTTCGAGCCGGAAGTATTACCGAACGAACGCGAGAAGGTGTACTGCGCATTCAACGTCAGTCCAGTATTGAAGCGCCGGCCAAGCGACATTTGCAGCGCGCGATAGTTGTCGTGTCCGCCGCTCGTCTTGTCGTCAATCTCTGCATAGGGATTTTGCACGGACGAGGTTCCCGAGACTAAAGAGAATTCACGGATCGTATTGACCGCAATTACCTGGCCGCCGGCGTTCGTGCGATTGACGACGCCGACACCCGTTGGCAGCGTCGTCCCGTCGGCAATCACAGTCTGACCGGGCAGGATGCGGTTGGCGATACTCCGCAGAAAGAGGTTGCGTCCCTGGGAACCGACAAACGCGGCGGTGAGCACCATTTTATACGGCAACTGTTGCTGTACTGAGACGCTGTACTGATAGACCTTCTCAGGAATCGTATATTCCGGCGCGTAAGCGCGCGGCTGATACTGCCGATTGTTTGGGTTGCTGATAAAGGCAGCGGCAATCACGTTCGGGTCTTGGGGAAAGCTCACATTGCTGAGCGTCGAACTGATGCGATTGGACTCAATCGGCTGAATCTGATCTTCAGTCTGTCCCGGTCCGAAGTAGATGCCGAAGCCTCCGCGCAGGACTGTCTTGCCGCCCCTGAACCAGCCCTTACCGGAAGGATTCGGAGACCAGGTCAGCGCAACGCGTGGCCCGAAGTTATTCTTAGCCGCATGCAGCGGATTCTGACTGGGATCGCGCAACTGCCCCGTGATGATGTCAAAAAGAATCTGCCGGTTGTTCGCCTCGCGCAAAGGCGTGTAGTACTCGTAACGCAAACCAAAGTTCAAGGTTAGGTTGGGTTTGATCTTCCATTCGTCCTGGGCATAGCCGATGTAATAGGACTGCTTTGCCAACGCCTCTCCGGTTGTATTGTTGAAGAATGGCGAAGGCGCGGACAGGTCGCCGAGGAACTGCACTGACTGTGCGGTGTTCGCCAGAAAGTTGTTAATGTTCGCGTAGGTGTACGTGATGCCGCCCTGCCGGTCCGTGTAGAGACGAATCGGGCGGACCTCGACTCCGAATTTCAACGCATGATTGCCGCGCGTCCAATTCAGATTATCAACGAACGAGAGTGAGTAGGGCGTGTAGGGTTGGCCGCGGCCGTTCTGCGCGCTGTTAGCTCGGATCAGGCCGCCGGGCACTGCGACACCCGCGTTGGATCCCTGACCGGGTAAGGCAAAGCCGGCGACGCTGCCAGAGATGTTGAACGAGAGGTTCGATAAGTCGATGCCGTTGACGGTTGGCGCCACGCCTACGATGCGAGAGTACGAACCGTTGTAGCCGAACTTGAATTCGTTCAGCAGGTTCGTGCCCAACACCGACGTCAAGGCGGCGACGCCATTCTGCGGTATCTGGCGAATAGAAATTTTCCGGCCGGTTACGCCGTCAGGCTGAAGGTTCGAAGCCTGATCGCGGAAGAACCGGAAGTACGCCGTGTGCTTCTGATTGAATCGAAAGTCGATTCGCAGGGCCGCCGCCGTCTCGTTGACGATGTTGTTGGCTTGCAGTTGGACCGTGTCGAAGAGATCGGGGCCCACGCGCAAGGCTACGGCGCCCGGCGCGCGAAAAGCTGGAATCAACGCGGCGGTCGTCGCATTGCAAGCGATGGTGCCTGAACCAATCGGCGGAGCGCAGATACGAGAGGCCGTTCCGGGAACCGCTTCGATCGAGTTGATTCCGCCGCGCAGACGGTAACCTTCGTACGAGAAGAAGAAAAACGCTTTGTCCTTCTTGATCGGACCGCCGACGGAGCCGCCGAATTGATTCAGTCTCAGCTTGCTCTTTTGTCCGATGACGTTGTCGAAAAAGTTGGCCGCGTCGAGCTTGTCGTTTCTGAAGTACTCGAAAACTGAACCGTGAAAATCTTTGCCGCCGGACTTGGTAACTACATTAATTTGTCCACCGGTGCCTGTGCCTTGTTCAGCCGGGTAGTTATTTGAATCCACGCGGAACTCCTGGACATTCTCGAGTGAAGACTGCAGCCGGAAGGGCGTCGGTATTTCACCGTTCAAGTTGCCGGGCGAAGCATCGATGATCGCCGTGCCTTCGATGCCGTCATAGCGCACGATGTTCTGTTCCACGGCGCGTCCCGAAAAGCGTATGTCGCCAAACGTGCCTGAGCCGCTGTTCACCGAACCTGGCGCTTGCAGGTAAAGCTGCGAAAGCTGTCTGCCGTTTACCGGGAGGCCGGCGACCTCGCGCGGATTCACATTCGCGCCCATGCTGGCTGAACCGGTTGTCACGGTAGCCTCTTCACTGGAAATAATGTTGACCGTCGCCGCGGTGAGGTCTGCGAGCTTCATGCCGATGTTGAGACTCGTCTCTCGACCGACATTAATCTCGACGTCTTTTACGGTAGCGCCCAATCCCGTGTTTGTCGTAGTCACGGTATACGCTGACGCTTTCAAAGCAGGAATTGAAAAAGTCCCATCGGTGTTGGTTGTCGCTGTTCGCTCGTCCCCGGTTCGTTGATTCTTTGCGGTTACGGTCGCGCCGGGAACGATAGCTCCGTTCTGATCTTTCACCGTGCCTGAGAGAGTGCCGGTGTCGCTCTGGGCAAAGGCGGCGACCTGGCCCAACAGCAAAGCTGCCAGAAGGAAAGGGACACGTTTCAGAAAACCAGCGCGCGGTATTTGGTGCAGCATGGAAGTCTCCTTAAGTTTCGTTTGCGAAGGCTTTGAGTCGGCGACTCAACATGGTTTAGGAAAGTACAGCTCTTGGTGATACATGCCCCGGTTGAAAATAGACTGGTACGGAAATTTGCCCGGGGCTGTTGAATCTTAATTTTTGTCGCGTGAGTGGCAAGGCTACCTTAGCAGCGGTTACAGGCAGGTGAACTTGAAGTTAAATCGAGGTTAACTCTATCGTTCACGATTGCGAGATTGTGGCCGCGTGCTAGAATCCGCGCGCACCATCATGAACTTAACGCGTCGAGTTGGGTTCTTTCTTGCTTAACAAAAGCCCGACTAAAGTCGGTACTCTGAACACCGCTTGTCAAAGTAGAACGCTACCCGTGGAGAGTCTAACCTGACAGTTTTTATCGAGGTTTCTTCTCGCCTTTTTTCTTGGCTTCAGGCGCTCCCTTTTGCGCCGCCAGGGCCTCAATATCTGAATTGATCTCGCCCCCGATCAAAATCGATGCGCCGGTTAGATAAAACCAGAGCATGAGGACTATCACTGCGCCCATCGAACCGTAGGTCTTGCTGTAAGAGTCGAAGTAGTGCAGATAGACCCTGAATCCCAGAGAGACTAAGAGCCAAAGAGCAATGGCGACGATCGAGCCCGGCGTCACCCACCTCCAGTCTTGATCCTTGAGATCCGGCGCCCAGTAATAAATGAGTTCGAAGGCAAGCAAGAGAAAGATGAGCACAATCGGCCACTGCAACACTTTCCATCCGACCGTGAAGACCGCGCCAAACCCATAGCCGGCGGCCAGCCAATCAGCAATCTTGCCGCCATACAGGACTAGTATCAACGCCGAAATGATCACAATCGCCAGGACAATTGTAAGTCCCACGGCAGTGAGGCGCTGCCTCCACCAGGGTCGCGATTCTTCCACGTGATAAGCGACGTTGAGCGCTTCGCTAATTGCGCCCATGCCGTTCGACGCGGCCCACAGCGCCGCCAGAATCCCGAAAGAGATTTTTCCGCCACCGCTGGCGTTGCTCACTTCAAACATGGTCGTGCTGACCAACTGAGACGCCGATCCCGGCAGAACTTTGCTCAGATAATTGAAGAGGCTATGCCGCAATCCCGTGCCAGAGCCCATGATCATACCGATGACGGAGGTTAGAAAGAGCAGCAAGGGAAACAGGGCGAGCAGAAAGTAGTAAGCCAGTTGCGCGGCCCGGCCCCAGATATTGTCTTTGCCAATGTCCGACCAAACACGCTTGGCTAATCTCGACAAATCCTGTCTGCGTAAGTTCGAAAAAGAGGCCATCTGGAATAACTTCGCGGTCCTTTCCTTGTATGCTTCCTGAACATAATCATTGAGTGAGGGGCTGGAGGGCAAGGGATGTACCGCTAAGAGTAATTGCCCTGGCGCGCCAAATTCGAATTCGAGGTGGGGCATTTAAAGAAAGAGTGAAATAGAATGGTGTTTCAATGCGACAGGTGCTTAGAGTACCGACTTTAGTCGGGTTCTTTTTCACCTTCACAAAGCCCGACTGAAGTCGGTACTCTGAACACCTGTTTCCAAAGATGAACGACTTACCGATAGCATGCAGTCTCACGGCCCCGGAACTTCAGGCGCGGCGGACTAAGGTTCTGCAAAGGGTTCGCGCCGCTGCTTTGGAAGTGAAGGAAACGGAGGATGGCTTTACCTATCGCTTCCCTTCGAACGAAGATTTGTTGGCGGACCTGTCTACTCTTATCCAGCTCGAGCATCAGTGTTGCCCGTTCCTGAAAATTACTCTCATCGTGGAAGCGGGTAAGGGGCCTGTCTGGCTGGAACTGACGGGACCGTCAGGCACAAAGGAATTCCTCAAGTCTGTTTTTGAATAATCTCACCAGTTCGCGAGGAGAGCGGGGCAGTAGCCCGACCGTTAGGGAGGGCGTAATATCGGGCCTTTGCTCGCGCTAAGGAAAAGCCCTCCCTCACGGTCGGGCTACTGCCCCGACTTGCTTACGGTGCTTTTCCACGCCTCGGAAACGACGCGCCCTTTTTCCGGATCGTCGACCACCAGGATAAGTTGATTCTGATGATCGCTGTAAATGACCTCGATGTTCACGCCGGCCTCTGCCATCAGGCGAGAAATTTTCCCCAATTGGCCGGGTTGATCCTGATTAAGCCGTTGCACCAGCACTTCTCGATCTGCCAGAACTTCGATTCCTTTGTCAGCGAGAGCTTTGCGCGCCGCCGCAGTGTCCTCAAATAGAAAATGTGCGACTGCTTCACCATCAAATAAGAACGCGCCGCCACCTTCGACACTGACGCCGGCACTCCCGAGAGCTTCTCCCATTTCAGCTAAAGCTCCGGGGCGATTTTCTAAATGGATGGTTAAGTCTCGCATTTTTTTGCTCTCCTACGTCGTCGCTAACCGGGCAACTTCTCGTCCAGGCTTTTCGCTAACCGATGCACGTCGGTGTCTTCCGCCAATTCCTGAGCGGTCTGATCCGTGTCCGCCTCAACGCCCAGATGCTTGCCAATTTTCTGCATTAATTTGAGGAGTACTGTCGATTCCTGTTCGGCAAGCATATTCAGTTGCAAATCCAAATGGGTGCGTTTGTCGGCTTCCTTGATCATTCGGTTTTGACTCATCAGCACCAGCAGCGTGAGAAAAATGGCTTCCAATGAAACGACGAGGGTCAGAAAGCTGAATGGGAAAGGATCGAAAGGAGGTAATCCGGGAATCAACCCAACATTCATGATCACCCAGGCGCCAAACCAGATTAAGTGAAGCAGAAGGAACGGCGTGCTTCCGGCAAAGGTCGTGATCTTATCTGCGATGTGTTCGGCATGGGTGCGGCTATGGATAGCATCCCTTTCCAACTTCATTATCGACTCGATGTTTCGTTGAGCCTGCGCATCACTGGATTTCGCAGAGGTATTCTCGTGTGCGTCGCTTCCGACTTCGCTTTTGTCGCTTGCCATCTTGTCTCTCTTTCACCTGGTCTATTACTGAAGTCATACTACAGGAATCCCTGATCGAGCAGTCAACTCCGTGCCTGCTCGCGTCCTCGCCTCGGAGAGGCGAAATGTTTATAGTCCGGGTCCGGCGTAATGGCCCGCTCCGTAGGGAGCGGAACGTTCTGGTTGCGCTCCTACGGAGCGCCGGCCTCGATTAGAGTGTTGGAGCTATAAACATTTGGCTCCTGCGGAGCCGCGAAATTGATAGCTAGCGTAGGTAGTTGTATTACCCCGAACCGTTGCATTCGCGGCTTTGCCGCCGCACACTGCGGTAAGGCTTTGCCTTACCGCCATGTCGGTTCTTGATTTAGGAGGCTGCGCCTCCGCGCTGCGGCAGAGCCACGTATCAACCCTGTCCCATTCATGTTACTGATACTGCCATGACGAACAAACAAACCACTCTCGCATTCATCGACCGCATCAATGCGCACGACGTTGCCGGCCTCGCCGAGTTGATGAGCGACGACCACACGTTCATCGATGCCCACGGCAACCAGATTTCCGGTAAAGAGAAGATGATCGCGGGTTGGCGCGGCTACTTCGGTATGTTTCCCGACTACTACCTTGAAGTAACCGAAGTCTTTGAAGACGCAGGCAAACTGGGTTTGTTTGGTTTCGCCGGCGGCTCCTACCAGAACAAAGAATCCGAAAGCTGGCGCTTGCCAGCGGCCTGGAAAGCCGAAGTGAACGAGGGCCGCGTGACTTTGTGGCAAGTATTTGCCGACACGAAGATTCCGTTTGAGATTATTGAACGGAATACCTAGAAAGAGAATTACTTCCTTTAGTCAATTGCTACGCCCGCAAAAAATCAATCAATAATCGATGTTTTCTTAAGAGATAGGCTGAGTCTGCGGCAGTTTTGAGGTTCGCACCAAATGTTGTGTTCGTCGAAAGGGATTGGTTCCTGGTCTGAGTAAGCGTCGGGTTCCGGAGAGATAGTCAGCGGTTAGGTCGTCCGCTTTTGGGGTTGTGTGATTAAGCCCTCCCTCACGGTCGGGCTACTGCCCCGAACCCACCGTCAAGCCGGCATGAGTTGGCGGAACTCAGGCGGTTCCTCGCCCAGCCACTCCGGATGCTCCGCCGTACCGTCAAAGATTGAGGTTGTTTTGAAAGGCTCAAAGCGGCCGGTCAGTGCAGCCGCAGACGTCTTCGCCAACAACGCTTCGAGCTCTGCCTGGCTGAACGGCTGAAACGTGCGGACCGCTTCTAATGCCTGATCGAGGATCTCCATGCTGTCGATACCCGTGATCACAACCGACGTGGGTAGATTCAGCGCATAGTGCAGGCATTCAATCGGGGTCACAGTGTTCGACTTCAACAGTATGCCCTGGGCCATGCTCTTCATTCCCAGAATTCCGATGTTCCGTTCGACGAGTTCCGGCACGACTTCTCTCGAGAAGCTGCGGTAATGCGCGTCCATTAGATTAAGTGGCATCTGGACCGCGTCAAACTTGAATCCGTGTTTGTCGGCGACTTCCAACATATACAGGTGCACCCGCGGATCTTTGTGTCCAGTGAATCCGATGTAGCGAAGCTTGCCGGCCTGGCGCGCTTCGACCAGGGCGGCATTGGCCCCTTGGTCATGAAAAATTCGATGAGGATCTTCGAAGCGAAGAATTTCGTGATGCTGGACAAGATCGATGCAGTCGACTTGCAGACGTTCGAGCGATTCGTCGAGCTGTTTTGCGGCTTCCTTCTTAGAACGGCCATCAATCTTGGTCATGACAAACGCTTTTTCGCGATAGCCATCGCGCAGCGCTTTGCCCATGCGAATCTCGCTGGCGCCCTCATTGTAGTCCCAACAGTTGTCCAGAAAGTTTATGCCGCGATCAATTGCCGAGCGCACAATGCGAATCGCCAACTGTTTGTCAACGTGGCCCAAGCCAAGATGCCAGCCACCTACGCCAATCGCCGAAACATTCTCGCCCGTGCTGCCAAGTGTTCGATAGATCATTAATAGTCACCTTTCATCTCAGTGGTTCTAAGCTAACGGCGTATAGAGTACCGACTTTAGTTGGGTTCTCTCTTGCTGAATAAAAGCCCGACTAAAGTCGGTACTCTGAACACCGCTTATCGGATGGAACCGCTGTAGTGTCGCAATAGTATGGCGAAGTGACCAACAATCAGTGTGAGCAAAACAGAAGTGAGGATCATATCGTTCGAAAAAACGGGGTTATGCCGGTGTGTAGCTCCCGTCATAACCCCTCAGCCCTTGCTCGGATAGTCTTCCTTCTGAGTCGAGATACTAGTCGGTTGGTGCTACATCCCGGTTAAGCGCGCATTAACTGTTCGTTAATTACGCCCTCCCCTCACGGTCGGGCTACTGCCCCGGTCGGGCCAGAATTAACTTCAATTTCTCTTTTCGTTCACCTTCACTCAACACGTCTCCGCTATAAGACTCTTGAGAATCCCTCGTAGACAACTGCTAACGACGAAGGCAAATCCAACGCAGTGGAAATGGCGGCGATTCAGAGAGGTCTTTATGAATGCAGAACAAATCACTTTCCCGTTTCGGATCAGGAAGCCGGAACGAAACAATAGTCCGAGTGCAGATTTGATTGGCCGCTCGTACGTAGACGGTCACGCAACGATCACCGTCGTCGGCGTCTGTCTCAATGATGACAAAAGGGTGATGGTCGAGCGCGACCTGGATGGCCGTGCCTGGTCAATGCCCGCGTGGCTGATGCGTTTGATCTTTCTGGAAAAGAAGCGCGCAGCCTAGAAGTTTATCGCAGCTTTGAGGAAACAATTGCCATGACATTTCTATTGATTGAAGACGCCCTGTCTGATGAAGAAGAGCTCGCACAAGAAAATGGCCTGACGGTTAAGTGCAGTTGGTGTGGAGAGATAATCCGCCTGGACGGCAAAGAATTAGCGCTGGCGATGTGCCAGGGTTGTTATGCGCGAATGCTGGCAGAGTTCCTGAGGGCTCAGCAGATGAACCAGCCTGATAGTCATGCCAGCGATCGTTGATGCAAATCCCATTACATTGCTCGATTGCGCGTGGCTGAGTATCATGCACGTATGAGCAAAGTTGAGATACTCGAAGAACTGCCTAAGCTCACAACCGAGGAACGAAAAGAAATTCTACTGAAGCTCGCCGAGCTCGATGGTGATTACTGGCTCGACGGCGACGAACCACTGACTGATGCAGAGAAGGCTGTCCTAGAAGCTCGTCTGTTCGCCTACGAAAAAGATCCCGATGCGGGCAGCTCATGGGCCGAAGTAGAAGGTCGCATTCGCTGCAGGCTCTGATTAGGCTCTTGGTGCGCTCGGGGCAGTAGCCCGACCGTCAGGGAGGGCGTATCACTTCTCGGTAGCAACCTCCATATCGTGGTGCGAGATTTTGACGACAACGAGTTTCCTCTCGCTTATCTGGTCACGTTTCGGTGCTACGGGACATGGGTTCATGGTGATGAGCGCGGTTCGATGGATCGAAAACACAACGCCTATGGTTCACCTAAGATTGCGCCGAATCAATCTCTCCAAAGATCGGATATCGGACAGCTAAGGCACGCGCCTGTATTGCTGGACGCAAGGAAACGCTTGATTGTAGAACAAGCCGTAAGAGAAGTCTGCGACTATCGTCGATACGTTCTGCGGGCGATAAATGTCAGGACGAACCATGTGCATGTTGTAGTCACCGCTGCGCGGGAGCCGGAGCCTTTGCTGGAAGCATTCAAGTCCTATTCGACTCGAGCGCTACGCAGAGCGGGAGTCATCTCACAAACATTGAAGCCATGGATCCGGCACGGCAGTACAATCTATTTGTGGAAGGAACGCGATGTGGCGAAGGCGATTGAATATGTAATGCTCAGCCAGGGTGACGAATTGTTCAGGCTCGATAACAGATGAGTAATTACGCCCTCCCTCACGGTCGGGCTACTGCCCCGGATGTCATCGGGCTACGCTGCTCGCGCTACTCATGCCGGTAAGCGGCGACCAGATTGTTCGCTCGGTCAAAAGCTTGTACCAGCAGATCGTTCTTTCCCCGGCGGCGTTTCAGCGTGAGCCTTCTCGTCTTTATCGACCCATCTTCCGACTCGTAAGTTTTGTATGGCCGGTCGGCTACGCAAATATCCAGCCGGGCGATGTTATGGATTTTCCTCCCCGCTTGAATCTTTGATCCAGCGCGTACAGCCACATCTCTGTAACCGTTTTTCCACGGGGAAGGCTGTACCCAAAGGGAATAGATTGGCTTTTGATTCAGGATTCGTACGGCCTTCCTGATTAGATCGTCGTTCGCCTTTAGCAGATCTCGTTTCGTCATGTGGTGGCGGTGGTCCGGAGCGATTCCCAATTCTTCCAGCGGTCTTCCCGCCTGACGACCCACCCGAATGCTGCGGCGAACGGCGACCAATAAATCAGCTCCCTTGGGCAATGGCTTGAAGGGCGAATTGGGCGCAGTCCGAACCGCGTTCATCAAATCCTCGTACCACCAGACGTTGGCGCCGCCGGCGCCGGTGTTGTCGCTGGTGCCGAGAACTTCACCGACGCCGTTGTCCTGAAAACCGGCGGCAAAGATATCGGTGGTGCTATAGGACAGGGCGTCGGTGATGAGGATCACTGGTCCGTAATATACCTGACCGATATCATTGCAGGACTCCTCAGAGTTGAGCGGAAAGCCACTAGAGTAAGTCGCGCCGGTGACGACGGATTCGGCGATCGAGTCAGCCCATCGCGCGAGGTTCCATTGCTTCGGCGCCAGCCGGCAAATATCGAGGTTGAGCGGCGTATTGATGAACTCGAAAAGCTCGGGCTTGATGCGATGCGGGGTAAACAACTGCAGCAGGCGCTCGCCGGCTCTGATCTTGCCGCCACCATTGCCTCGTACGTCTATGATCAGACCTTCCTGAGGAAAGGCGTCGGACGTGATTACCTTTCTAAACTCGGCAACGAATTTTTCCGGATCGTCGACGTCAAAGCTGAACAGGCGAATGTAACCGATGTCTCTTCTGTCTACGCGCTTGATCTCGGCATAGAAGATATCTTCAAAGTCCTTGCGCACGTTGACCTGGCGCGGCGTGTACAACTTTCTCTTGAGCTGATTGATCTTGGTCTTCTTGATGTCGATCGCGGCGCGTTTCTTTTTGGTGGACTGGGTGGCCAACGGCGTGGCGCCTGAGTTGTAGACCGACCACTCCTGTTTCAGCGTCAGGATCTCTCCCTTCCTGGATCGGTAGGTCAGGGCCACCCAGGATTCATCCGGAGGCATTGACGTCTCCAGTGGCCTGATCGTGAGGTTATCGACTCCGCGCGCAAACCTCGCTTCGAGATTGCTGCCCGCCTGGGCCTCGCCGTTTATCTCGATGGCCCTGCGGATTGGCACTCCGTTCCAGTAGAGGACCTCGACGCCGGCTTCGAAGAGATCCACTTCCCGCCCGGAGTTGGGAGTGCGTTGAAGGAATTCCTCGACTACCCGCGAGACCATGAACTTCTCGACCTTAGCGTTGTTCTCGAAGTACTGCTCGATCAGGAATGGAAGGAAAGCCACTTGATCGCGAAAGGGCGCCGGCAGCAGATAGATTGTGTGGAGATCGCGAGTAGAAGCGAAAATTTCCAGCATCCGCTTGTGGAACTGCATTCCATTCTGTAACCCGCCATCCTTGGATTCCATGAGCCGGAACTTGAGCAATCTGAGCCGCTGGATGGGATCGATGGCGTGCATCGCGCGTTTGAGCGGCAGGTGCACGTAGTTCATTTCAAGCAAGAGAAGAGCCTGTTGCACGATTCGCAACCGATCCCTTTTCGACAATTTGTACTTCTGATCGATGGTTTTGAGGAACTTCGAAAGCGGCATTGTGTCAGCCGAACTCTCGACTTCCTGCAGTTTCGCTCTGGCGCCGGTTTCTTTATCAGCCATATTCAACTCCTACAAAACTTGATCTGGGGTAGCCCGACCGTGAGGGAGGGCTCGACAACGCTGCTATAGAGTCCTCCCTCACGGTCGGGCTACTGCCCCGTCTCGCCGGGCACACGACGGCTCTTAGTCGAAGCAATTGGATTTAGCAGACGTGAGACTTGGGCACGCTAACAGTCGGTTTCCCCAAGAGCGAGACCCGAGAGCGCGGTTTGTTTTCGATTATTAGCGCAGGGCCGGCTTCCTCCAACGAAGGATGCCGGCTCCCGCGTCGCTATTGCGTCGAAAGGCCTGGTCGAAGATAAATCTAACTCTAGCGTTTCTTCTTCGCCTTCGGAGGAGCCTTCTTGGTCTTTTTTGGGGCCTTCCGCGTACCCCCGGCACTGCCACCGCCCGGGTCGCCTGTCCCGGTGCCGCCGTCAAAGTACAGGCTCGGGGGCAATTGGTTGCTGCCGTAGTTAGAGATCTGAGTGTAGGGCGTCATTGTTGTTTTCTCCTTTGTGATTGGTCTTGCTTCATTTGCTGAGCTTCAGGATTTGAGCGATTTGATTGCGATAGTTCTGAATGTCCGGGCGGCGCAAGTACCCGGCATAGGCTTCCTTGCCCCATTTCTGCTCGAGACCCGCACAGCGGCTATCAGCTTGTGAAGCGTAGTCGCGCGCCGCGGATTTATCTCCCGCTAATTCATCCGCTCGCGCGGCGATGAGCAGGGCACGCCATTCTGAATCTTGTTGTCCGAAACGGGCGAAGATGTTTTTCGCTTCCAGGGAATTTTCCAAAGCACCTTTGGCGTCATTCCCGATGAGCATTACCTCGGCCAGCGCCAACAACGCGCTGGAGATTAGTTGGGGCGAGTTGGATTTTCTGGCCAGGGTAACGGCTTCCTCGCACAACTTTCTGCCTACTTGAGCCGCGCCTGAAAAGGACTCCGCACGGCCCAGGTCGTACTTCGCCTGCAGCGTCACATCCGGGATCTGCGAACCTGAAACCTCCAGGGCGAGTTGACTCTTCTTTTTGGCTTCGTCGTAGCGACGCTCGCTCATAGCCATCCGAGCATTCGTCAAATGCACCCAGGCCAGCAACGTCTTGGCGGTCGCCTGATTTGCTATTTCAAAAGCCGCATCAAGAGCCGCACGAGCCTCCGGGTAGCGCCCCAATTGCCAGAGAAAGGCGCCGCGATTCATTTGCACATACCCCAGTTGCACTTTTGCGCCTCGCGCTTCATCGATCTTGTACTTCTCGTCGAGATGGGAAAGCGCCTCAGGATACAGTTCCTGGCTTGTGCCTCGCAGCGATGCCAGGTTCATGTGGGAATCCCCCACGCCCGTCTGATCGCCCGAGTCCTGAGAAAGTTGTAATTGCTCCTGGAAGATCTTCAATGCTTCCTTATCCTCGCCTTTGTCCTGATAGGCTCGCCCCATTACGCTCAACGCAATCGAAGTCTCTTTGAAGTAGCCTCCGGGCTTGTAGAATTTGAGCGCTTCCTGAAGCTGAGATATGGCCTCGTCGCTATTACCCAATTGTTGATTCAGCCTGCCCAGGCCCAGGGTCGCCCGCACCACGCTGGTCTGCGACTTATCGCGCTGAGCCAGATCGAGCGCCTGCCTAAGGTACTTTCCAGCTTCAGGGAAATCCCCTCGATTGAGCAGCACCAAACCGATTTCGATCAAGCCGTTGGCAGCAAGGTTCGTCAGATTGTTGGTTTGCGCCAGTTGTATTGCTCCGGCGGCCAGCTCTTGGGCGCGTTCGAGGTTTCCTTCATCTCGCGCGACCAGGCTCAATTGCAACTGCGCCTTCACCAGTTGGGCCTTGTTATCGGCATTTTTCAAGATTTCAAATACTTGTTCCAATTGTGACTTGGCTTCGGCCAATTTCCCTGTCCTGGCCAGAAGCGCACCACGCTGATAGAGCACCTCAACCCGCCCTTCATCATTGGACATAACTTGATAGAGCTTCTCGGCTTGCTTGAAGTTTTCCTCGGCGCGCTGCGAATCCTGGCGCCGGCTATAGAGGACCGCCAGGCGCAGGAATCCGGCTGGAGATTGAGGGTCAAGTTTGATGGCCTCCATGTAGGACTCAGCCGCTTTGTTCAGATTCTCGGCCTTCTCATAAGCGCGGCCGAGATCGACATATCCGTTCGACTTGTCCGCGACTGAGACCTGATCCAGAAGCTTGCGGTAGAAATCAATCGCCGCAGGGAATTCGCGTCTGACTGTCGCTCCGACGGCGTCCAGGTATGCCGCATCCGCGCTCGCTAAGCTGGAGCGATTGGGCACCAGCGAGATAGCGCGCAGCAATTCCTCCTTAGCCCTTTCCGTGTCATTTATTTCCAGATAGGTTTCAGCCAGGCGCGCGTGCGAAAGCGCGTACCCGTCGTCTAATGCGATCGAGCGCTCCAGCCTTTTGCTGGCCTGGTAGTAAGTGCCTGCGCGCATCGCGACCAGGCCTTGATCGTACCAGGTCTTTGCTTCAGGTGAAGGTTGGTGCAGAGGCGGATGCCACAGGCGCAAACCTAATAGTATGGCGACGAGCAGGAGTGGCGCTACGAAAAAACCTATCCTAACCGGTTTTCGCTGCCAGGCCCGGGTCACGGCGGCAGTCACGGGCGCGGGGCGGTGCTCGAGTGTCAGCGGCCTCGTGAGCATCTCACTACTTTCCGTGAGCGACCCGCGCAGCTTGTAAAGATCTTCGAGCATGGCGCCGGCTGATTGATAACGCGCCTCAATCTCCTTGGCCATTGCTCTGAGAATAATGTTTTCCAGTCCTGGTGGAATGCCGGGTTTGACCTCGGTAGGCTTACGCGGCTCGACGTGAAGAATCTGAGAAGAAATCTCAATCGCACTGTTCCCGGTGAAAGCGGGTGCGCCCGTCGCGCATTCATACAGCGTCACCCCGAGCGAAAATAGATCGCTGCGAGCGTCGATTTCATATCCCCTTAACTGCTCGGGGGACATATAACCAACCGTTCCAACGATTTGTCCGTCCTCAGTAAGCCGGGTTTCGGTCATCGCCTCTGAGTCTACAGATCGCTCATTCACGGTCTGTTTGGCCAGGCCGAAATCGAGGATTTTGACCTGCCCTCGGGGGGTAATCATCACGTTCTGCGGCTTGATGTCTCGGTGAACGACACCGCGAGAGTGCGCTTCGACCAGCGCTTCGGCCGCCTGAATCCCGATGTTTACGACCTCTGACGGAGCCAGGGGCGTCTTCCTGATCTTGGTCCAGAGCGTCATGCCTTCGATGAACTGCATGACGATGAACGGCGACTCTGCCTCTTCATTGACTTCGTGGATGGTACAGATGTTTGGGTGATCGAGTGTAGCAGCAGCTTTTGCTTCTCGGAACAACCTCTTCTTAGCCTGAGTGTTTTCGATCGATTTGGCCGGCAGGATCTTAATCGCCACTCTGCGATCGAGGGTCAAGTCCTGGGCCAGGAACACTTCACCCATACCGCCGGCTCCGAGCTTCTCAATAATTCGGTAATGCGAGAGTTGTTGTGAAACCAAACCGGGCTACCTCGCAACCCTAAAGGTGATAAGGAAAGGCGCGATCACGTCACCGGATAATAGTGATACTTTGAGAGTTCGTCACCATATCGAGCACGCTCGCTTTGGGGAGTGTTCTACTCTGAAGCATAACAATTGTCAACGAGTCTTTTGTTGGGTGTTCATGGGTTAAGCCGAGCCGTATAGCTCGTCGATTAGCTTGCCGTAACGTTCGTCGATCACGTTGCGCTTCACCTTCAAGGTGGGCGTGAGTTCACCGCTATCGATCGAAAATTCTTCAGGTAACAAAGCCACGCGGCGGACGCGTTCATAGTCGGCCAGGTGAGCAGTAATCATCGTCACGTCGCGCTGGACCATTTTGATGGCGCTGGTTTGCGCGCTTAACTCAGCCTGAGTACCCGTCACCGGCTCTCCGGCGGATCGTAACGAACTCTTCAGCGCTTCCCAATCAGGGACAATCAAGGCAACCGGATATTTGCGGCTGGCGCCGACCACGACCACTTGATTGACGAACTCGCTCTGCTTCAAAAGACTTTCGATCAGTTGCGGTGCGATGTACTTTCCGTTGGACAGCTTGAAAAGATCTTTTTTGCGATCGGTCAGAAACAAGTGGCCGGCTTCATCGATGTGGCCGACGTCTCCCGTCGCGAACCAGCCATCGTTCATTACGGCCAGCGTGGATTCAGGGTGGCCATAGTAGCCGCGCATCACGTTCGCTCCACGCACCAGCATCTCGCCGTCTTCGGCAATGACCACTTCGATTCCAGTGAATGGTTTGCCGATCGAACCTACGCGATTGTCGTCGGGTCGATTGGCCGAGACGATGCAGGTTTCAGTCATACCATAGCCCTGCAAAATGTTAATGCCCGCGCCCAGAAAGGAATACGAGAGCGTGGGTGAAAGCGGCGCGCCGCCCGAAACAAAATAGCGCAACCGCCCTCCGATGCCTTCGCGCCATTTGGTAAAGACCAACCGATCAGCAACCGCCTGCCGCAACTGGAGAGAGAGGGGAATGGGCTGTCCCTTGTCTTTCAATTCGGCGTAACGCTGTCCGATGGCGAGCGAGCGAGCGAAGATTTTGCTTTTGAAGCCGCCCGCCGACATGCCCTTCTTAATAATGCGGTGATAGACCTTTTCGAACAGCCGCGGCACGGCGGTCATGATCGTGGGGCGCACCTCACGCAGATATTCGCCTACTTGTTCAAACGACGCTGCGTAATTAACCGAGACGCCCATGTAGCAAAAGACATAAAACACCGTGCGCTCGAAAATGTGCGACAACGGCAAAACTGAAAGCGAAACGTCCGTGGGCCAGATCGGCAGCCCGTTGGTGATCGACAGCACGTTGGAAACGAAGTTGTCGTGCGTGAGCATGACGCCCTTGGGCTCGCCGGTCGTGCCGGAGGTGTAAATGATCGTCGCCAATTCGTCACCGCGGCCGCGACTGAGCATTTTGTCAAAGGCCTCGGCGTCCTCACTCTCGATCATCGCGCCACGCGCTTCGACACTGTCCAGCGTGGTGGCCCGATCAAGATTAGCGGCAGCTTCCGAATCGAATACGACCACGTGTTCAAGTTGCTGCACGTCCGCGAATCCAGCGCGCGCATGCTTGAGGACGCGGCCACCCGAAATCAACAGGGCGCGGGTGCCTGAGTCTTCCAGGATGAATTGAATCTGATCGACCGATTGGGTTGTATAAATTGGCACGGTGACGGCGCCGAGGCTGAGGATGGCGAGATCCGCGATGGACCATTCGGGCCGGTTCTCGGAGATCAGTGCCACGCGATCCTTGGGTCGAATGCCCAGATCGGCCAGGCCCAATGCGATGTGGCGCACTCGCCGGACAAACTCGGCGGCTGAGATGCGTACCCACTCGCCATCGCGCTTCTCGCTGACCGCATCAGGCTTGTCATGCCGCGCGATGGCCTGCAGGCAGACTCCCGCCAGGGTGGACGGGATGCTTGATTCTGCTTGGCCGGATGAGACCTTGGCGGCTGCTGCCGAAGACACTGGAAAACGATCTCCTTCAATGGGCCAGGGCTATAGTTCTAAGTTACCAGATCGGGAAAGAGCAGCACACAGACTACATCCTCTCACTGGAAAGATACAACCAAACGGGCCCTGCTTTCATGACAAACACTAGGATATTCACGCTATTTTCGGGTCTGCTAGCGCCGCCGGCGTTACGCTGGACTCGGGTTCAGTGTTGGATGTCCGGCGCCGGCGTCGCTTCGAGCCCTGGTCCACGCGACCGTCCTGCATGGCCAGCGCGGCCAGAATCAAAAACAGCAGAGCATTCGCAGTGGTATGCAAAGTGAAGTCGAAGAAGCTGTGGATCAGCACCGCGAAGCAGCCGGCCAGGGCGCCCGTAGCGACGCCGCGTCTGAACTTGTCGTCGGTCTCGCGGCGCGCGAACCCCTTGCCAAAGAGAATCACCAGAAACGCCAGTCCGAGGATGCCGCCCACGATGCCTCCGTCGGCCAGTACTTGCAGGTAGTCGTTGTGCGCCTGCTCCAGACGATAGAGCCCGTTCAGCGAATCGTAACGTGGATAGATCACGCTGAATGAACCCAGGCCAGATCCGACAATCGGGTAAGCCTTGATCACGTCGAGCGTCACACTCCAAAAGTGCGCGCGTCCCGTAGTTGGATCGTTGGCGTTGACGGTGCCGAGCAGACGAGTGAAGGCGCCTGATCCGCCAATAGCAATCGTACCTCCGATCAAAACTACGATCAGTCCAAAAGCAAAGCAGGCGCGCAGCAGCGCCGAACGAATGCGTTGGGCCCGGGCCGGGCGTTGTACGTCGCGCAAACCCGGACCCGCGACGACAACCAAAAACAGGATCTCGGCCGCCAAGCTGATAAGTCCACCCCGCGAATTTGTCAGAATCAGGGCGACACCCATCATCATGGCAACAAACGCGTAAACCGGGCGCTTGTAGCTTTCGATCGCTCCCGAGAGCAACAAGCCGAGCGGCAGCGCGATCGTCAACTCCATGTAGCCGGCAAAGTGGTGCCGATTGATGAATGGCCCAAACGCCGTACTTTGGGTCAACTGACGAATCCAGTACACCCGCGTGCCGTCGCTGGTAAAGGATTGGGTTAGACCGAACATCGCTAACAGGAAGCCGAAGATCATGATTGTTCTAACAATCGTACGCAGCCGGCGCGGTGTGTCGGTAAAAATCAGAGTGGCGACAAAATAGATGAGCAGGGCGCACATCTGTACCAGGAAGAGACGTGTCGAAGAAGGATCGAGGGACAACGTTCGCGCCAGAGGCAATGGCAGTCCCGCATTGTCGGGAGCCCGCAGCGGCAACAATTGGATCAGGCCGAGGCCGATCAATCCCAGCAAAGGCCACTGCAATGCATTACGACTGAGTTGCACCGAACGCAACACCAGGCCGTCGGCACACCAGAAGCAAACGATGCCCGCGGCGCTCAAAGCGAACGCGCCTAATGCCCAGTAGTGGACCGTGCCGTAGGCAAGTGTAGTCAGCACTACCGCGACGCAGATCGTTAGAAAGGCCAACCGGCTCGCAAGCGTGTGCCGGCGTTTGCTTTGCTCGGCGGTCGCGGGCTTAGCGCTTGATACGGCCTGCGTCTTTGCGGGGAGAGCCGGCGGCGCCGCTGCGTTGGAGATTGAAGTCGTCATACCATACAGAGCCAAAGATTGGACAGATGTCCGTGTCGCTACAACGAGCGCGACTGAATCCGACCGTCATACCATCGTGCGTGGGTTTCGTGGTGAAATCCACAGTAACCTTTTGCCAGTCGTTCGTTCCGCTGGGCAAGGGCTTCGACGTAGCCAGTACATTGCCGTCCAGCGCGTCGACAATAGTCAGGACAGGAGTGCTGGCAGTAACCAGACCTTCCGTGCGCACATAGTATTCGAGTCGATACTGAGTCCCAGGTTCGACTGCCATCGTCTGCGATACGTGGATCTTATCGAGGCTCGACGGCGCCCTGAAGATAATTCGCAAACTTCCCTGGCCTGTATGACCGTGGGAATCGAGTGTAATCTGCGCCAACTGCCGCGAATTAACTACCCATCCAAAAATGTCCGCAGTCGTCTGTGCCAGCGGGCTCTCGAATCCTCCGTTCCAGATTTGCTCTGCCGGGGGCAGATTTGCGTCCGCCTGAATCTCACGCATGACATTCAGGGCTGCGCGAAATTGTTTTGCCTGGACCAGAGATTGTTTCAGATCCTCGGTCAGCGCGGCCTGCGCTCGACGATCTGCCGGACTGACGGCGGCCCACATTCGCATGGCCTCGTCGAACCGGTGTGCGCCCACAAGATAAATAGCAAACTGCAAGCGGCCAGCGGGTGAAGCCCGGGTGACCTTAGCGATTTGTTCGATATCGCCGTCCCAGACTCGCATGGCCAAATCAAACACCTGCGGGCGCATTTGACTGTCGGATTCGGCCGCGCGCCCAAGCTGATCGAAAGCTTCCTCAGTTTTCCCTTCGCGCAAGAGCAAATTGCCAAGCGACCAGCGCGGATGAGAATAAGCGGGCGCCAGATCAATCGCACGACGGAGGGCCTTTTCGCCGCTGGCGCCGTCACCCGCGGCCTCAAGTGCGCGCCCGAGTTCCATCCAATAACGATAGTCGTTCGGAGAGATCGCTACTGCTTCCTGATACTGCCTTACCGCAGCCGCAATATTATCCGCGCTGAAGATCTTCTCCTCGAGTGTCCCGAGTCTCCAATGCGTCAGCGGATCTCCGGGCGCCCAGCGCACAGCCAGACGCGCCATCTCGATTCCGCCATTCGTCACGTCGGGTGAGTATTCCGCCACGGTGTTACCAACATACCAGCGCACGGCAAACGTGGCTCCCAGAATGGCGAGCAGCGCCGGCAAGAAAAGCAACCAGCGCATGCCTGAGCCCAGGCGGATCGTAACCACGGAGGGGGATTTCGATTGTGGCATTTTTCCGGATTAGCGGCAGATCATGATTTGCTTTCTGACGCCGATTGCGCGATGGACGTGAGCAGATTATCGGTAACACTTTCGATTTTGATCGACATTCGCTTCAATTCAATATTACGCACCTCGCACTCGCGGACAATCTCGGCGAGCCGGGCTTCTGAAAGTCGGGGGGTTGAGATTAGTAGTTGCTCGATCTGGTAATCGTTTACGATCTTGCCCAGCATTCCGTTTCCTCCAAAAACGCGAAAGCCGTGGATTACTTTTCCCTGCTTCTTCGGATCGTCGTCCATGAAACCAACCGGAGCATAACTCAGCTCGCGATTGTTCAGTAGTTCGCGCAACAGTAACTCTCCCGCGTCGCCGGCCCCATAAATCAAAACGCGCCGGCCGTTGCCGGTGCTCACTGCCGGCAGGACCTGGCGGAAGAATCGAAACGCGACGCGGCTGCCGGCCAGAAGCAACAACATTACCAGTGCATCAATCACGAAGATAGCTCGCGAGAAGCCCTGGAAGCGAAACTTGAACAGCACGATCACCATGCTGATGAGCGACCCGGCCGTGACTGCTTTCGCAAACGCCATCAGATCGTCCATGCCCGTGTACCGCCAGATACCGCGATAGACACCAAAGAACAGAAACGCTGCCAGCCGCACGACGACCAGCACCGGCAACGTCCGCAGAAAGAGTTTCCATGCCGGACTGTCCGAGAAAGGCTCGAACTTGATCGCATACGCCGACCAGTAAGCCAACACAATCAGTAACACGTCGAGCAGCACTTCGAAAATGCGCCGCTTGTATGAAAAATCAACCAGGAACGCAAACAAAGGCGTTTCCCGCGCCGCGCGAACATCTGCTTCTTCGTCGTAACCTTTTACGCCGGCCAGATAGACGCCGAGCAGCGTTAGCACCAGCGTAAAAACCACCACCAGGGCCAGGCTCACGTCGGTCCTTAACAGAGCGCTACCGTCGGGTCTCACCTGACTCACCATGATCGCCAGAAAGCCCGAGAGCCCAGCCAGGCCATAAAGCATCCAGACCGCACGGCGTTCCGACATGCCCAGGGCTACCAGCCGGTGCGACGTGTGATCTCGCCCACCCTGAGAAGCCGCGCGCCCGGATAGCTTGCGCAGGATCGTCACAAAAGTAGTGTCGAAAATTGGGATGAACAAAACCAGGATTGGCACCGCGAGTACCGGCACGAAGCTCCGCGACCGTCCGCCGGCAACGTTGACCAGGGCCCCGCCGGCCAGAAACAATCCGATGAACATCGATCCACTGTCACCCATGAAGATCGATGCGGGATTCGAGTTGTAAATCAGGAAGCCCAGCAGTGCGGCCGCGAAGACGGCCATCATCGCTGCCTCGGTCATCTGATTGCCGTTCAAAAAGTTGAAGGTGAGAAAGCACGAAGCGATGGCCGCAATTCCGGTGGCCAGGCCGTCCATGTTGTCGAGCAGGTTGATCGCGTTGGTGATGCCGATCAACCAGAAGATCGTAATCAGCATGTTCACCGGCAGCGAACGGGTCCACGGCAGGATCAAACCATAGTTAACGACCACGGCGGCGCCAATAACCTGGCCGATCAATTTTTGATATGGCTTAACGTGGAGCCAGTCATCAATCAATCCGACGAGGAACAGAAACGAGGCAGCGCCCACCACTACCCAACCTTGCTTAGTGTGAGGTAACAGCACCAGATAAGTGCCAACCACCGCCAGCCAGATTGCGACTCCGCCCATCATCGCGGTTGGCTGTTTGTGCCAGCGATCGACTTTTGGCTTGGCGACAAACCCCCAGCGTCGCGCCAGCACGCGCACCACCGGCGTCAACGCCAATGCCAGCGCAAACGCCACTGCGGGCGGAAGCAAAATAGAGACGCTAAAAGGAATCATGTTTCGGGATTGAAATCGATGAGATAAAAAGCTATTCGATTAGCGCGGTAAAGGCAAGGCAGAAGGCGAGGTAGAAACACTCTGGAGGCTGGACTTGTCCCGCCAAACCAAGGTGGGCACAACTGCCAACTCTATCGCGCCCTCTCCCTCTGGGAGAGGGTTGGGGTGAGGGCCTGAGCGAGAACCGACTTAGACATGTGGGTTGTCGTTGTAAACACGACGCGTCCTTAGAAAATACGTTGCGCTAAGCTTCGCACCCTCCCCTAACCCCTCCCAAAGGGAGGGGGATAATGCAAACTGGCCCGCGAGGCGAACCCAACCGCCTCACGCAGCAGTCGTAGTCTTAGCGGGAGCCTGGCGTCCGCTTTGAAACTCGATCACGGTCTTGAGAATTCCATCGAGATCCAACTGAGGTTGAAAGCCGACCTGTGCGCTTACTTTCGAGATGTCGGGAACCCGCCGCGGCATGTCCTCAAAGCCTTCTTCGTAGGCTTCATCGTAAGGGACCAGGATTATCTCGGATTGCGAGCCGGTCAACTCCTTAACCTTCCGGGCCAGATCGGAGATGGTGATCTCCTGATTCGATCCGACGTTGAAGACTTCGCCCACCGCCTTTTCATCGTCCATCAGTTTCATCAGGGCGCCGACGACATCACCGACATAACAGAAGCAACGTGTTTGCGTGCCGCTGCCGTACACCGTGATTGGGCGTCCGGCCAGCGCCTGCTTCACGAACGTCGGAATCACCATGCCGTATTGTCCGGTCTGGCGCGGGCCGACCGTGTTGAAAAGGCGCACGACTACGGTTGGTAACTTTTTCTCGCGCCAGTAGGCGAGGGCGAGAAACTCGTCGATGGCTTTTGAGCAGGCGTAGCTCCAACGCCCTTTCGTCGTCGCGCCCATCACCAGATTGCCGTCTTCGCGAAACGGGACCTCGGCGCTCAAGCCGTAAACTTCCGAAGTCGAAGCGATCAGGACTTTCTTTTTCTTTTTGTTGGCCAGCGAGAGAACTGTCTCCGTGCCGCGCACGTTTGTCTCGATCGTTCGCACCGGGCTTTCCACGATCAGCTTCACCCCGACGGCGGCCGCCAGATGAAAGACGACGTCGCATTGATCGACCAGCTCAGCAGTCACGGGCTGGTTACGCACGCTCTCGATCGTGTAGTGGAAACGCGGATGGTCTTTCAGATGGCGGATGTTCTCGATGCTGCCCGTGGAAAGATCGTCAATGATAAATACTTCGTCGCCGCGTTGCAGGCACGCGTCAGAAAGATGAGAGCCGATGAAGCCTGCCCCGCCCGTGATTAGAATTCGCAAATGGAAGTACCCTTCGAAAAATGTTGTGGATTTCGATCCGAGAGTCTAGCACAAACGTAGGTCGGGACAGCGGACCACGCCGCGGCTTTGCCGCCTGATGTGCGGAAAGGCTTTGCCTTTCCGGCAGTCACTGTTTCAGTTCAGAGGCGAGGCTATGCCTCGCTGCAACCGGTCGAGGCAGAGCCTCTCCCGAACTCAAGATCAACCTTGACGGAAAGGCGGAGCCTTTCCGCACATCAGGCGGCGGAGCCGTTTATTCAAACTCGCGACTCAAGGTTTTCTTTTGGCGGCTCGGCGAGGCGACTGGTCGATTCAACCCGCATTAATTCTCGATACAACTCGGCGATATCAGTCAACAAACGGTCTTTGGCATAGTTCCGAGTGACGAACTCAAGACCAAGCCGTCCGAGATCGTCGCGGAGGTCCCGGTCTTCAATCAATCGCGCCAGACCGCGGGCAAAACCCTGGGCGTCACCGCTGGCGACCGAAACTCCGCGCTGGCAAATCCGGTAACCGCCGGCTTCGTCATCTTGCGAACCTGGCAGCACGGGGTCGCCAATCAGGTCCACCACGCCTCCGACAGCGGTCGCAATCACCGGACGCGCATTCGCCATCGCTTCAATCAGCGTCAGCGGCGTGCCTTCATTCAAACTGGTCAGCGCCACGATGTCGAGCGCCGGATAAAAATTCTCCGCGTCGTTGCGCGTGCCAGGAAACGATACGTCATTCTCGAGCCCCAGCGATTTCGACTGCTCTTCCAGGTCGCGCCGGAGATTACCGTCTCCAATGATTACAAAGCGAACTCTCGATCCAACGGCTTTCTTTAACAGGGCCGCCGCTTCCAGGAACAGACGGTGGTTCTTGATTTCAGTTACTCTGCCAACGATGCCGATCAGCAGGTCGTCATCCGTGAGTTTCAGTTCCGCGCGCCAGCGCGGGCGCCGATCTCGCCATGACGCATAGGCGCTCAGATCAATACCGAGTGGGATTACTGCGAACTGTTCGCGCCGGCCCACCCGGAACACTTCGTTGATCTCACGGCGCTGTTGCTCACTGATTACCACAATGCGATCGGTGGCGAATCGAGCGAGGAATCTTTCGATGGCCAGAAACAGGCGCGTCTTTAACTTGCCGTAATAACTGTGAAAGACGTGTCCGTGATAGGTGTGCACAAAGCGGCAACGCTGAGTTTTCCCAGCCAGCGCGGAATACATCAACCCGGCAACGCGTCCGACAGTGCCGGCTTTGGCCGTGTGGGTGTGCACGATGTCGGGCTGCTCCCGCCGCATCAGGCGGAACAGCTTCCAGATGGTCAGCGCATCCTTCACAGAGATTTCGCGGCTCATTTCCGGCAACGTGAAAGGCTGCACGCCTGACGCAGCGGCCACATAACTCATGTCGTCTTCGCCCGGAGGCACGACTCCCGCTACCAACAGGGTTTCATAGCCTTTCGGCTTCAGCCCTTCAGTGAGCCAGACGACGTGGCGGGCCGGGCCACCGACGTTAAGCCGGGCAATGATGCGCAGAATTTTCATCTTATTGGCCGGAGCGCGAGCATTCTGCCCGCCTGAACGCGTAGCGAGAAACACCTCTTTCGGTGAATTATGAGCTGGCTTCGCCGGCGGACAGGATATCCGCGCTCAGTTTTGCGTTTAGAGTTGGGGTCCTGATCTCCCGCCACGAGTGCGCGTCTAAACGAAAGAACAAAGTACGGTTTTCGAATCTCAAATTTGAGAGCTCAAGAATTTGAAATTTCAGATCCCAAAAACCAAAATCAATCAATGAATCTTTCGAACCACAGCTCGAGCATTAGCAGCGACCATAAGCGGTGCGAATGATCGGCTTTGGCAGCGACGTGCTGATCGATTAGGTGTCGCACCGCCGCAGGCGTGAACATTCCCCGCGACAGCGACTTCTCGGAAAGTAGAGTCTGCCGCAGAAACGGTTGCATGGCGCCGCGGAACCAGTGACCGATAGGGACCCCGAATCCCATCTTGCTGCGGTTCAGGTTTTTTGCCGGCACAAGTTTCCGGAGCACGCGCTTGAGCAGGTATTTTGTCGTCAGCCGCCGCAGCTTTAAATTCTCAGGCAAGGTGGCGGCAAATTCCAATAGGTGATGGTCGAGAAAAGGCGACCGCGCCTCCAGCGACACCGCCATACTCGCAATGTCCATCTTTACCAGTAGATCGTTGGGCAGATAAGTCATCGTGTCGGTAAGCAGCGCCGCGTCGACGATCCCCGCGCCATTCGCTTTGGCGAACCACGGCTCAAGAATCGAAGCCGCGCGGAAGTTCGCGGTCTCGTAACGAAAGCTCTCGGAATACAGATCATGTTTTCCGGCTTCATCGAACGCGCTGATCCAACGAAAATAACGTTCGACCGGGGGCAATGACGCAGCGGCAACAAACCGCTTGACCTTTCGCAGCGGGTTCTGGCGGGCCTCGAATCCGGGCAGTGCCGCGACGACATTCGCAATCACTCCGTCGCGCAACGCGCCGGGTAAATTGGCATACTTCTGCGCGAGACTCATCGCTGCATAGCGCTGATAACCGGCAAAGCCCTCGTCACCACCATCGCCATTCAGAGCCACGGTAACGTAGGCCCGCGTCTCTCTGGAGACATAGTAACTGGGAATCGCCGATGAATCGGCGAAAGGCTCCCCGTAGTGTTCGACCAATGTCGGCAGAATCTCCATGGCGTCCGGCCGCACTACGAACTCATGATGATCGGCGCCCACGTGTTCGGCCACGCGCCGCGCGTGATGCAGCTCGCTGAAGTCCTGCTCGTCAAATCCGATCGAGAAGGTCTTCACCTTTTCCGATGACTCCTGGGCCATCAACGCCACGACGGCGCTCGAATCGATACCGCCGGAGAGAAACGCGCCGAGCGGAACTTCGGACATCAGGCGCACTCGCACGGCTTCGCGCAGCAACTCAACCACCCGCTCGCCGGCTTCTTCCTCGTCGATGGTGACCTTTTTTGAAAAGTCGAGTTGCCAGTAACGCTCGGTTTTGATTTCGCCATTACGCCACAGCAGCCAGTGGCCCGGCTCGAGCTTGCGAATTGCGCGATAAGCGGTCAGCGGAGCGGGCACGCAAATAAATGACAGGTAGTAGTGCAGCGCTTCGAAATCGACGTCGCGGCTGAGGCGCGGGTGAGCGAGCAACGCAGTGAACTCGGAACCGAAGACCAGTTCACCGTCCAGGTGCGCGTATAGCAGCGGTTTCTTCCCGACCCGATCGCGCGCCAGGAAAAGCGATTTCGTGCGCTCGTCCCAAATCGCGAACGCAAACATCCCGCGCAGGTACCTGGGACAGTCGGCGCCGTATTGGTCGTAGGCGTGAACGATAGCTTCAGTATCACTGTCGGTATAGAACTTGTGCCCGAGCTTTTCCAGTTGCTCGCGCAATTCGCGATAGTTGTAAATCTCGCCGTTGAAAACAATCCAGGCGGTGCGGTCCTGATTGTGAATCGGCTGGTGGCCGCTCTTTAGATCGATGATCGAAAGCCGGCGCATCCCGAGGCCCACCCCATCGCTGAAATAAAAGCCGTCGTCGTCGGGCCCCCGGTGACGAATGGCCTCGTTCATACGCCCGACCAGCTCGCGGTCAACCGGAGCGCCGTCGCTGCGAGCAATGCCTGCTATGCCACACACTTTAGTTCTGGAAGTTAGCGCGCGAAGTGCCTGTCAGGTGGCGGCCGTCACTCTGATGTAGACTGTGGACGCGTTGGAGCTCTTTCTCTTTCTGCCGCCATGACTCCTGGTTCGAACTCAGTCTATATTAGCGGAGGCTGGATGTCGCGTGCAAAGCAATCGTTCCTGCGGTAGTGTCTTAATTCACTCTCGTTTGCGTAACCTTTGCGGGCCGCTCCGGTCTCTGCGGTGAACTTTTCGCGGCCAGGATTCACCGCAGCGACGCAGAGAACGCGGGGTTAACGCCGAGAGTAAATCAAACCAGGACACTACCGTTCCTGCAGATGCGGATTCCCCGACTTACTACTGCCGCCCTCTTAAGCCCACGCCGGGCGATCGTGGCTGCGGCGATCCTTCACGTTCTGCTTACGGTGAGCGTTTTCAGCGTCGGTCGGTTAGGACTTTTTCCATCGCAGATTAATCGCGACGGTATTGGTGAATTTGCCAGAGATGGTTACAGGTTTCGAGACCAGGCAAATTCGTTGGCCGACGCGCTCACCGAGGGTGAGGTTGGATCGTGGATCAAGGACAATACGACCTTTCACGCAAAAGTCTTATCGCTGGATTTCGCGCTGATGCGCCCGTTGTTTGGCTCGAACATACTTGCCGCTGAGCCAGTAAACCTTTTTTATTATCTCGCGATCCTTGCTCTCTGTTTTAGTTTGGCGCGGGTCGTCGCCGGACGACGAGCAGCCTGGTTAGCATCCGCCATCGTCGGACTGTGGCCGTCCCTCCTGTTGCATACAACTCAGTTTATGCGAGACCCCTTGATCATAATGACGATCCTGGCCCTGCTCCTGGTGCTGGCTCGGCTACTAAAGAAGACCCAGACATGGCGCAGCGCCGCGATCGGCGGCGTGATGGGTACGCCGGCGTGCTTCCTCCTATGGATGTGCCGAAGAGAGATCTGGCCGGTCGTAGGGGCCATAATAGTCCTGGGGTTGATGCTGTTGCTCATCAGGATTTTACGCGAGCGAAAGCTGCTCGCCTGGAATCTGGCAGTCATTGGTTTGCTGTGTGTGCTGACGATTGCTGTTCCTCGAATCATGCGGAGTCCCAAGCCGTTACTCCCTGAGAAGATGAACGACTTCCGCAGGAATCCGGATCCATCCTTTTTGGGAGTACTGACGTGGACTCGCAAAGAATTCATCCGGGAGAGCCGGGAAAAGTCAGGGTCTATGATCGATGCTGATATTAACTTTTCAAATCGAGCCGATGTTATCAAGTACATTCCGCGAGCTTTAGAGATCGGTTACCTGTCACCCTTTCCGACAATGTGGTTCACTGCGGGCTATAACGTGGGAATGATAGGCCGGTTAGTTGGTGGCGTGGAAACGTTGCTCACTTATATGATCGAGGCGCTGGCCTGCGTTTTCGTTTGGCGCAGGAGGCGGCACTTGAACACCTGGCTAATGTTTCTCACGACGACGATAGGCGTCCTCGCGCTGGGAATAGTAGTGGTCAACCTGGGTACTCTGTATCGAATGCGTTATCCGTTTTGGATTCTGATGGTGATTATGGCCGCGGGAACACTCACGAGTCGCCGCGGCTATCTTTCCCGAAAGCGGACAGCTAGTTTGACACCAGCACTTTCAGAGCAGCTTCAGTCCGATTGACTGGACCATGACCAGGCTTTGGCTTTAGAAAATGGTTTGACAATTTCCCCTCAAACGATGTCCTGGGTTATCTATAGTCCTGATTCCGATTCCAAAAACCCCGAGTGAGTTCCAAGCAACCACTGGAGCGTAACTCAGCACGCCGCCATCGGATATGAAACAACCAGGACCGTCGTGATCCCTAATGGTTTTGACACTGACACTTTCATTCCATCTGAGGGTTCGCGAGTCAGCGTGCGAGCGGAACTGGGCGTGCCGGCCGATACCATTCTGGTTGGGCGCGTTGGCCGCTATCACCACTCCAAAGATCATCCGACGTTCCTGCGGGCCGCGGCGCTCCTGCTTAGGGATTATCCCTACACGCAATTCCTTCTGGCAGGGAAGGACGTGGACTGGAACAACGGCAAGGTGCGAAGTTTCGTGCAGAACCTGGGGCTGGTCGAGCGGGTTCATCTCTTGGGCGAGCGTCTGGACACGCCACGACTCACCGCCGCCTTGAATATCGCCGCGTCGACACCCATGCTGAGGGGTTCCCCAACGTCATTGGCGAGGCAATGTCATGCGCGGTGCCGTGTGTGGTCACCGATGTTGGCGATTCCCTCTGGCTCGTGGGCGATACCGGTCGGGTTGTACCTCCGCAAGATCCTGTAGCCCTGGCAGCCGCCTGGAAAGCCGTGATCCGGTTGGAACATGAAGGTCTCAGCGATTTAGGAACCGCAGCCCGCTTACGGATCATGCGCCGCTACTCGCTTGCTTCAGTGGTAGAACGGTACGAGTCGGTATATCAAACTGTGATTGCCGAGGGGAGAGCCAGCAGCATAAACGCTTCGCGGAGATCCATATCTCCTCTCGACAATTTTCCTGCGCCGGAAGGATTTCCATGGCCTCAAGCCGAACAATGAACTGCTATCGGAGACCGCGCGCCCTCCAGGCCGCGAGATCTGTTACTCAGCAGACTGGCCGAGGTAGCGCCGCTTGTAGTGGTTGAAAATCGTGTCCTCTCTCTCAAAGGACGAGTCTTTATTAATGAAAACGGCGAACTCAAAGGGCATGTAGTCATTTCGCAGAACAACATTGCGCGAGTGTTTGTACGCCATGCTTAGAATCCGTTCGGGACTGCTATAGAACGAATGCGAATTCTGGTAGCCGACTTTGTCAGAGAGGAAATCAAAAGCAAGACCGTCGCGGCAGATGGAAAGCGCCTTGTCCATGACCGCCTCGATGAAATCATAGTTAGACACGTCTTTGAACCTGGAGTTGAATAGTCCGGAGGCCACAGCGTAGCCGTAAGCTCCCGTAAAGTTTTCGGCGAGTATGTCGACACAGGAAAATCTTATGTTTTCCGCCGGATAGAGTTCCTTCGCTTTCTCCGTGAGGACCGGGACAAGATCCACTCCCTGGTACTTATACTCACACCCGGCGCGGTGTCCGAGTACCTGGTTCAAGTCACCAAAACCGCACCCTATGTCCAGCACCTCCTGGCCTCGGAAATCGTACTGCGAGGTCAGAATCGTGAACCGAATTTGTTGCTTCCCTTTGTCCCATCCGAGCGTTTTGGGATCGTAGCCGTATTCCTCGAAACGGCGGGAGTAGCGCTCAATAATGGCATCCTGTTCAGTCTGCGGCAGAGGCATTTAAGCGGCTCCGATAAATGATTGTAAGTTCCGGTGCGCGGCGTTCAGGGTCTTTTCCCGATCGAGGCCGGCTGCCAGTTCGTCGAAGCGGCGCCTGAACTGGGCGAGACTGAATTGCGGATTGTCCGATCCGACGCAGATGCGCTGATCGAAATGGCGTAACAGGTAGCGAATGTCCAAATCCACAGAGCTGCCTTCATACCTGCACAACGTGAAGGAGAGATCAAGGAGCACGTTCCGATAGGGACGGCTGATTTCCATTAGTGCCAGAAGGTTGACGTCTCCGCCATGGATCAGAATTATTTTGGAGATTTGCGGCAGGCTACCCAACAAGGGGCCGAAATCCAGATAGGAGCGGGGGATCGCATTATGGATCTGTCGGTGCAGGAAGGTGCACAAAAGGACCGGCAGTTTTCGCGAGCCTGCTTCACACAACACTTCCCGCAGGACTTCGCTACGTAGGTCAATTCGGGAAAACCCGGGATGAACCTTGATCCCCGAGTAACCGCATCGCGAGATATTCTCCAGCTTGCGGACGATTTCGCGCCCGGTATCTGACTCGTCGAAATCGTAGTAAGCAATGGGAAAGACTTTCTGAGATGCGGAGCGGATGTAATCAGCATAAGCCTCGAGACTATATCCGCCAATATCTTTCATTCCAACCGCAAAGGCCCACTCGACATTGTTAGCGGCCATTTCGGACTCAAGCTCCCGCAGAGTGTTCTTACAAGGCACCGATCCGATCCAGGTTCCGTCGAGTGTAGGATGCGTCAAGCTATCGAAGAGCGGAATGTCATGCATAGACCACGCGCACCTCCTGGTGAATCTGCCGGCAAAGTGATTGAAGCTCTTTAGCTGATCCTGCCGTGGCGATGAAATATCCATGCCGTGAGGGATCATCTGATGCAGGCTCCAACCGCTGGCCGGCACAAACGCTGATGGAAATGTCCCGCACGCCAGGGAGCGTGCGAACCGTTTCAACGCCGCAAACGCCTTGAACTATGCCGGACTCAAAATTGAAGAAACAGAGCGCAACAAAGGAAACACCATTCGCGCACGGAGCCAGAGAATCCACGGTTTCGCCTAAGCTCATCCTGATCAGCAGTTCGTTAACGTTAATACCTGAAATGGCGGGAACTATGTCGGACGAGATATTGTTGCCGCCCCCTCGGGCCGCGACCTCAACCAGGACAAAACGGCCCTGAGAAGAGATATACTCCGCGTGGGTGATCCCGAAGCGCAGGCCCATTTCTTCCACCATAGCGTTGTGTTGCTGTTTTAGCGCTTCAAAGTCCAAGTCTTCGGCGGCGGGCGAATAGATTAGTTCTGACGCAACCATAGGATTATGGGCGAAGCGTTTTTTGCGCGAGACGGCGAGCGAATAGTGGCGGTCACTGGTCTTAAACCCTTCGATCGTCAGTTCAGGACCTGAGAGAAACTGCTCGGCTAGAACTTGATCGTCGTGACTCCAGCGCAGCGCTTCAGCGTATCGACTCGGCAGCTCCGCGTCGGTGCTCACCACGAAAACACCGCGACCGCCCTGGCTGGCTGGTGGCTTAAGCACAATCGGATAGCCAAACTTCCCAGCCAGATCCGCGGCGTCTGCCGGCGATTGGCACAGGCTATATTCCGGCGTGGGATATCCTCGCTGACGAAGGAATTGGCGCATCTGATATTTGTTGGTGAACAGTTCGGCCTTTGTCAGCCCGATGCCCGGCAGTCCGAGTTCTTCGCAGAGATAGGCAACGGTTGGTACCGAAAGATCGGTTTGATCGGTGACGATGCCGTCCGGTTGGTATTGGCGCGCGAACGCCAGGTTCTTCTTCTTGTCCCGCACATCGGCCACCAACCCGACCTCCGCGTAGCGGAAGCCCGGCGAGTCCGGATAAAGATTCGAGTTGATGACGAACAAGCCCATAGCCTTTGCTTTGCGGATGAGCGCCACTTGCCACTGGCCGCCTGCAATAACCATGAGTCGTTTTTGATGCATAAGTTGAACGGCCCTCTCTATTTCAACTGCCCTTGCATAGGCAGACTTATCGGAACGAGGCAGCGAGAGGGCCCAGGAGTTGTTCGTGCATTTCTGTTAATAGTTCTCACCCAACCGATTTAGGTGCAGTTTCCTTTTTGTCTCATTAGCACCGCGGCTTTAGCCCGGTGGAACAGTGACTTAATGGTCACCGAGCTAAAGCCGCGGTGCTAATGAGAAGTGGGGCCTAGCTCAAACTGCACCAGTACCCCGCCAATCGAATCGCGCGACTACACACGTTTGGGAGTTGCGCAATCTGCTGCCGCCTGGCATACAGCCATTAGATTAGCATGGGTCTGACGCGGATTGGGTTATGCTATGATCGCTTCGCTGTCCAAAGAACATAGCTTGCCAAAGACTCCAATACGGAATTCCTGGGTATGACAACCACCGAACGCGAGAAGGCAACTGAGGGCTCGACCCATCACTCGTTTCGGAGGTTCATCTCTGAGTATCGGACTCCGATTCTCCTCATTCTGCTAATTGCGTTTGCCTGGCGGCTCGCCCTGGTGATTGGATTTCCCCATGCTGCTGGCGATGAAAGTCGCTACACCGTTCCAGCAGTCAACATGCTCGCCGGTCACGGCTTCTCTTCGGATCAGAGCGAACCTATTTTGCCGAGTGAGCATACGGTTCCTGGTTACCCGCTGTTCATTGCGGCGGTTTACTTCGTATTCGGCCAGCACAATTCGGCAGTTAGAGTCGCACAGAGTGCAATTGACCTCATTACCTGTGTGCTGGTTGCCTTTGTTTCCTTTAGTCTGGCGCCGCCGTCGTTAAAGAGATCCGCCGCGATGTCCGCACTGATGATCTATGGATGCCTCTCATGGTTTACGGTTTCCTGGACGAGATACATCCTGACGGAAACTCTGGCAAGTTTCCTGACGATGCTGGCGGTGGCTGTCAGCCTGATGGCCTTTCGAGCCGAACGGTGGCGCTGGCCGGTGGTCGGCCTGATCTGCGGTGTCGCACTCTTGACGCGGGCTGATTCGGTGTTGCTTGTGTTAGCCTTCGGCTTATTCCTGAGCTTTCAAATTGTGCGGCGGCGTTCGGCAAAGAGCTTTATGAGTCTCCTTCTCTTCTGTTCCACTATCCCGGTCGTGCTCGCGCCCTGGATCGTCCGCAACTACATAGCGTTTGGAAAATTTCAACCACTGGCCTCGGCCACAGGCAGACCTCATGGCGAATACGTCCCTGACGGCTACATTCGGTGGCTCGGAACATGGATGACGGACCAGACCTACTTCAAAGCGTACGAGCCGTTCCTTTTCCCTGGTCTCGGAACATTCGATCCGCATGAGTTACCCGATGACACGTTTGATTCTGCTGAAGAGAGAGCGCGAGTCTTTCGGCTATTTGCCCAATATGATCAAGAGGGTAAGCTGACTCCGGAGATGAGCGACAGCTTTCGAACGATCGCCAACGAACGAATCAGGCGCGCGCCCATGCGTTTCTTTGTTTGGTTGCCGTCGCAGCGAATCGCCGGTATGTGGTTGACTGGCTTCGCCACCACCAATCGATTTCACCGACTCGTAAGAATCCTTCTCGTCCTGCCCATCATAATAGGCGGGATCGCCGGTTTTGTTTTCTTGACATGGAATAGCAGGTTGGGCGAGTTACTCGTGCTGATAATTTTGACGCGCACCCTGGCTTTTGGTTTTATCAACAGCAATGAACACTACATCGTTGAGGCCTATCCGCCCATGATCGCAGCCTGCAGTCTGACGTTTGCCGCCTTGTGGCGCCATTTGAATCGGCTCCGCGCGAGCACGGCAAATCGGCACTCGATCTAAGTTTGAACGAGAGGGATGAACACGTGAGAGTTGCTATTGTTCAAGCCAAACGGCATTTCTGATATGGACCTCTCAATCGTTACGACCCTCTACTATTCGGCCCCTTATCTCGAGGAGTTTTACGCGCGCGTGTGCGCGGCCGCCCACGCCGTGGCAACCGACTTCGAAATCATCTTGGTTAATGACGGCTCACCGGACGATTCGCTGCAGACAGCTATCTCTCTTCATCGGAAGGATAAGCGGGTTAGGGTCATCGATCTCTCAAGAAACTTCGGTCATCATAAAGCCATGATGACCGGACTGACCCACGCCTGCGGTGAGTTGGTATTTCTGGTTGACTGCGATCTCGAAGAGGAGCCTGAGCTGTTAGAAACGTTTTACCGAAAACTAAAGGTAACGGAGGCCGAAGTTGTATTTGGCGTGCAGCAGGAGCGCAAGGGCGGGCTCTTTGAACGTGTCAGCGGAAACATTTTCTTCAAGCTGTTCAACTTCCTTTCCACTGATCCGATTCCGCCAAACGTAATTACCGCTCGCTTAATGACGCGGAGGTATGTAAAAGCTCTCGTGCAACACCGGGAGCGAGAGACTATGATCGCCGGCTTGTGGACGCTGACAGGGTTCGATCAAGTGTCGGTGCCCGTCGAAAAACATCTCAAAACTTCCAGCACCTATGACCTCCGGCGAAAAGTCTCACAGTTGATAAACGCCATCACCTCGTTCAGTAACAAGCCCCTGGTTATGATCTTTTACCTCGGGTGCGCGATCTTGTTTCTGTCAACGGTTGCGGCCCTGGTCCTCATTATTAGAAAGTTGTTTTTTGGGGCGTTGTTGCTGGGGTGGCCTTCGCTGATCATTTCTGTCTGGTTACTTGGCGGACTGACTATCTTCTGTCTGGGAGTCATTGGAATTTATCTTTCGAAGATGTTCATCGAAGTGAAACAGCGACCGTACACCATCGTCAGAGAGGTTTATGAGTATTCCCCCACAACTGGCGCTGGGTCGCCTGGCGGCGAGCAATTTGAGCAGGCTCGTGAGAACTTGAACTAGTTAGTTTGAGCTGAGTGATGATCAATGGTACCCACTATGGCAAATCCGCCGTCGGGCTGAAGCAGACATTGACTAACCGCAAACAGAAGCTGAGCAGAAGAAAGAAGTTTGCATTTTATCTCATTGTCTTGCTCATACCTGCGATTACGATTTCTGCATTTTATGTTGTCTACACTGCATACCGAACAAACCCACTTTACTGGTACGTAAAACTTAATCAGCGCGGATGGAAGGGTAAGGTTCATCGGGCCGACTCCGAACTTGGGTTCGCACCGGTTCCTGATTCCCTGGGGGCTGAAGTATTCCCGGTAGGTGACGAAATGCCGGTGCGCTATGACAAGGATGGTTTTCGCGTGCCTTTTGAAACCGGCGGGAGCACGTCAACAAGTCTTCATCCCATCGTGCTTACGCTAGGATGCTCTTTTACATATGGAGCCGCCACGCCCGCCGAAAACACTTATCCTTTTTTGGTAGGCCAATCTCTCGGAGGTACTACCAGAAATGCCGGCGTCTCCAGTTATGGCCTTTCTCAAATGATGGTGCTCGCCAGGAGACTGGTTCCAATTCACAAGCCTGACTATCTGCTCGTCCAGTACTCGCCCTGGCTGGTTGAGCGCGCGCAAAACCCATTTGCGCCAACTTACTTTGGCAGCGTTACGACACCGTATTTTTTTACCAGCCAGAATGAATTGGTATTGCATCCCCCGGTCTTTCAAACAAAGGTACTGGATTTGCCAATCGACAGATATCGGAATCCACAAACAGGTTTCGTCGATAGGGTTTCTTTTCTATGGCACGTCGGGCTGCCTCTGTATATTCATGATGATGTCAATTTGTCGGTCTACAAATTCCGTCGTGTCTTCGGATTTCTGCCTGCACCGGCTGCCAATCGTGAGCAGCTAACCAGGTATGTCTATGAAGAATTCGCTAAAGTAGCAAAGGCGAATGGAGCAAAGTTAGTTATTGTAGTCCTGGGAAATGACTACAGGCCGGTGCAAATCCCGGACGGGATGTTCCCTGCCGAGGCCAACATCGTCAACGCCCAGGATGCTTTATTAGGGCACTTGCCAGTTGTAAATCAGGATAATTACGAGAAGGCATATTGCCACTGGCGCGGGTCGCCATCAAGAATTGTAGATTCTCACCCGAATGAAAATGCACACAGGATCATCGCTGAGGCAATAACGAGAGCTATAGTGAAAATGCAAACAAAGCCCGGTGCTCAGGCAACGAGTGATCCTGTCGGGCTATTGAAATAGTAATTTGAAATTCCGGATCTGATTCCAGGGGTGACTATTGATCCTACTCAACAATCATAGGTTGCAATGAGACTCTGCGGTAATTGCAACAAGCCGTTCGAACGGGCAAGTTGGCAGTGCCCCTTTTGTCTTCACGAACCGAAGAGAATCGAGGGCCATTTGGCTTTCGCTCCGGAATTGGCAGAGAAGAATACCGGGTTTGAGGTTGATTATTTTCGGCAGCTCGCTCAACTCGAACCAAATAATTTCTGGTTTCGGTCCCGGAATCAACTGATTGTGTGGGCGCTGAGGCGCTATTTTCCACGAGCCGAGAGCCTTTTGGAAATTGGCTGTGGAACCGGCTTCGTCCTTTCTGGTATTAAGGAAGCCTTACCCGAAATCTCTCTCACCGGCAGCGAAGTATTCAGCGCCGGGCTCGGGTTCGCTGCGCAACGTCTGCCGGGAGTCGAATTGTTTCAGATGGATGCTCGACGAATTCCTTTCACCGAAGAGTTTGACGTAATTGGCGCCTTTGACGTGCTGGAGCACGTAAGGGAGGACTCCGAAGTCCTGTCGCAAATGTATCAAGCAACGCGCAAGCGGGGTGGGATTCTGTTGACCGTCCCGCACCATCCATTCCTCTGGGGTCCGGCAGACGACTATGCGCGTCACGTGCGCCGGTACAAGTCACGGGAACTAACGTACAAAGTTAAGCGGGCCGGTTTTGACGTGGTCCGGATTACTTCTTTTGTTTCGCTGTTGTTACCGCTATTAGTTTTGTCGCGGTTCAAACAGCGGTTCAAGGGAAAAGAGTTTGATCCAACCTCTGAACTCAGGATCAATTCTCTGATGGACACCTCATTTGAGAGAATTCTGGACCTGGAAAGAAGCTTGATTCGCGGGGGCGTTTCGCTTCCGGTTGGCGGGTCTCTGCTCTTGATTGCGCGACGCAGGTAGTCAATCTCAGCCTTATTGGTTTCGGCAACATTACCATTTCTCTACTTGTCTTGTGCACGCGGGCACAACTCAGTAGTCTGGTGGGGCGCGCATTCTTGAGAGTTATTGGATTCCTATTATGAGGTGAGGCTGACATTTCCTTGGCCCTGGTTTCATACTAATTCATGATTCCATTTAACAAACCGTACGTTGTTGGAAAAGGATTTGAGTACATCCAGCAAGCCGTTGATAATCTTCATCTCTCCGGCGATGGGCCCTTTACCAAAAGGTGCGAGGCCTTGCTGGAGCAAGAGCTTGGCGTTCCCCAGGCACTGCTGACAACCTCCTGCACGCACGCCCTCGAAATGGCGGCCCTGCTCCTCGACATCAAACCGGGTGACGAGGTAATCATCCCTTCGTTCACTTTCGTCTCAACTGTCAATGCTTTCGTCTTGCGCGGTGCTCGGCCCGTCTTCATAGACATCAGGCCGGACACTCTCAATCTCGATGAGTCGCAGCTGGAACGTCTCATCACGCCTCGGACCAGGGCCATTATAGCTGTTCATTACGCGGGTGTCGGCTGCGAGATGGACACCATTCTCGATGTTGCCCGGCGGCACGGCGTGCCGGTGATCGAAGATAACGCGCACGGTTTGTACGGCAGATATCGGGGAAAGTACTTAGGCGCCTTCGGCTCCCTGGCAACGCTGAGCTTTCACGAGACCAAGAATTTTACCTGCGGTGAAGGTGGCGCACTGCTAATCAACGATCCGCGGTTTATCGAGCGCGCTGAGATCATTCGGGAGAAAGGAACCGACCGCAACCGTTTCTTTCGCGGCGAAGTGGACAAGTACACCTGGGTGGACGTCGGTTCGAGCTATCTGCTTTCCGATATTCTCGCAGCGTTCCTCTACGCTCAATTGGAAGTGCGCGAATTGATTCAGTCGAAGCGAAAACGGATTTGGGAGTACTACTATGCACAACTCAAAGATTGGGCGAGCAATTACGGCGTGCAACTCCCCTTCGTACCGGCTCACTGCGAGCAGCCCTATCATATGTTTCACCTGCTCCTGGGCTCGCTGGAAGAGCGCCAGGCTTTAATCCGTCATTTGAGCTCGCGTGGGGTGAATGCCATTTTTCATTATCAGCCGCTGCACCTCTCAAGGATGGGGCGCAGGTTTGGGGGTAAAGAGGGCGATTGTCCCGTTGCCGAGGCTGCGAGCGATCGCCTGCTGCGCCTGCCTTTCTATAACGACTTGACTGAGTCGGACCAGGCACACGTTGTGGCGGCCATCAAGGAGTTCGTACCTTGTGACCCGGCAGATTTAGGTCTTTCCGCAGCGCGCAGTTAGGTAGGTCGCTGAACACAGCCTATGAGCTTGGACTTCATTACCAACTCTGTAAGAATGGCGTTCTTTGTGATCAGGTATGAGTGAAATCAGAACTGCTTTCAGTTCTTCAGACTCGTCCGCCGGGTATACGTCAGGTTGATCAAACTAAGTTTCACTCTTGCAGGGCTGGCAATCTGCAACGCCGCGCTGGCTATCCTGATGCCATGGTATGTCGTCACCCGCCTCGGCGTTGGAATCGAAACCGATTCTTACTTTGCTTCCGGCGCACTTCCCCAACTGATTTTTCTGGTAGTCAGCTTCTCGCTGGCGCAGGTTCTGGTTCCGCTGTTAGCCACCGAAGACGAAGAGACCTTTCGTCGTGACGCGTGGGGATTTTTCATATCTGTAAGCGCCATTTTCAGCTTGCTGGCAATCCTGCTCTATGCGACCGCCGGATATTGGGTGCCACTGTTCGTGCCGGGATTCTCAGACAAAGCGAAACAACTTACCGTCAGCCTAAGCCGTATCCAACTGCTCGCTATGGTGGGCAACGCTTCCGTCGCGGTCCTGTGGTCGGTTTATTATGCGCGGCAAAAGTTTATCTGGGCCGAGTTATCAGCGATCTTTGCCAACGTTGCGGCTTTGCTCTTTCTGATCTGGACGCTGCCACACTATGGCATTGCCGCGGCGGCCTGGGCTGCCGTGCTAAATCTTGGATTGAAGGTTGGGCTGTTACTTCCCGTTTTGGGCCGCTGGCAAATGCCGCAGTGGAACTCTTATGCGATGAGGGAAGCCTGGCGACGTATCCAGCCCTTTCTCCTTGGTCAGACGTATTCAAGAACGGACCCGCTGATCGACCGTTTCCTGACTTCCATGAGCACCGCCGGAGATTTGTCGCTGCTTTACATTGGCCAGCAGATATATTCGGCGATCAATCTGATCATTACCAAAGCGATCTCCGCACCGACGGTACCGCGCCTTGCGCTGGCGGCGAAGTCGGGCGATTGGCCCAATTTCCGCCGCATCTATCGACATAGACTATTGTGGGTGGTGGCGCTGAGCGTTGCTGCTTGCATCGGATTGCTGGTTTTCGGAGAAGCTATGCTGCACCTAATGATCGGACACGGTGGAATCACGGCCCAGAACGTCCGGATGTTGTGGTGGATAATGCTGGCGCTGATCGGATTGCTGATAGGCGGGACATCTGGCCAGGTAACGGCAGTCGCTTTTTACGCGATGGGCGATACCAGGACCCCGACGATGCTGTTTGTCTGGACCTTCACGATCTACATACCGATCAAGATCCTGGTCTTTGTTCGTTATGGATTACTCGGCCTGGCAATCGCGACCAGCGTACATCTCATCATAAACTTTGTGCTGCAACTTATCGTTTTGGAAAAGGTCTCGGGCCGGACACAGGTTTTAAGTACGTGAGAAAGGTCTAACCCGGCACGATCGAATCAGTTCGTGAGAATCGCTTTATCCGGCGGCGGCAGTTGATCTTTTCGGTCCGGTCGCCACATCCCGGGCGCGCGCGCGGATTGCGGTTATTTCATTTGTCGCCGGGCCTTCTCTTCCCGCTTTTCTTTCACCAGGACAAAACCAATTGCGACAAATACGAAATAGAAAACGAGCAACTGCGCGCGCTGGCGATACGCCGTGCCGACGTTGCCCTGCAGAATCGAATAGGTGAGAGTCAGCAAGGTCGTGAAGATGATGATCGGCGCCACCTCTCTGATCCGATATTTGATGGCGAACCACAAACCGAGAACGAGAAGCGGAAGGGAGGCCCACCAAATGATCATTTCCGGCAAGGTAATGGCTTGTCGTATTGAAGATAATTGCCAGGGGAAAGGAGCGAGGATCAGATAGCTGAGTCCCAGCGGAAGCGCGCTGAGGGCTCCCTCGGGTGACGACACGTCAACGTCTTCGGCAAAACCCGATGCGGCAGATCGGGAGGAATCCAATCGCATTACCTGCATTTGTCGGAGGTTGCCGTAAGTGTCGAACTGTTTAGAGGCGTAGCGACTTACGCCAAAGTAAGCCAGCGTCAACCCAATAATGATCATAACGATTAATTGCCGCGCAAAGGTTTGCGCCGTGAGGCGACGTCTGCCCAAAATAAAGGCTACCGTGATCGCCAGGACCGCGATATAGAAAACGTAGAAGCGCAATGTAATCAAACAGCAGAGCGCCAATGCCAAAGCCGTCAGATATTTGAAACTAAACCGGTTTCCCAGCTTCAAGGTAGCCAGCATCAACAACACCAGGAGAAATACAATCGGTCCGTCCTTTAGTCCCTGGGAGGACCAAAGCACCAGTGAGGGAAAGAACGCCGAAAGCAACGCGCAGATGCGGGCGACTCGCTTGTTGGGAAAAATTTCTATCGAGATCATATAGGCCAGCGGGGCTGTGGCGGCGCCCAACACAGCGTTCACAAACTGGACGGCCAGTGGGTTGCGGCCGACAATCTTGTAGACGGCGGCTACCAAATAGAGCATGCCCCATCCGCTGGATGCGCCACTGCCCGAGAATATGTCGACGGCAATCTGGTAGTCTTTGTTTCCCTCCCAGGCCTTTAGCAGCGCATATCCGAAGTAATCGTAGGTATTGGCGTCACCACCAAAGAATGTCTGCATGTGAAAAACATATATCAGCGTCCCCACGAGAATCCGCACCAGCACGGCACAGGCGAACAATTGAAACAAGAACCTCTCTTCGATCTTAAACTGTGAGATTATCCAGGCCGCGAGAGCTGCAACCGGCAACACGAGCATCATTGCCGTTCCGCCGTCGCCAGGAGCAACGATGAGGACCATGACAAACGTCGCGAAAGTGAGAACTGCCAGTAAGCTGTTCATTTTGTTTTGTGGTTACGACGGGCGATGCTCAAATCCAGTAGGCGGCGCTTGGTATCCTGCACCGCCGCTGGATCATACATCGTCGGGTAGATCTTTGCGGGTCTTGCGCTCAATCAGAAATTTGTCCTCAGCCGCCAACTCTTTAATCGGCTTCGCAGGCACGCCGGCGATCAACCATTCTTCAGTTTCAATCTTGCCAGTAATTACGGATCCGATTCCGACTATACATCGCGACGGAATCGAACTGCCGGGCGCCATTCTTATCTCCGATCCGACGTAAGCAAAGTCGCCAATGCTAATGGGTCGCGTGCGTTGGCGATTATGGGTCCACAGTGATGAGTTGCGACCGCCGATTATTGTGCGGCGGCCGATGCAAACCCGATCGGTAAAATCGATTTTATGGCCGGTCGTAATGATACTTCCAGCACCCAGCGTAAAGCGCGGGTCCATGGGGTTTACCTCGTCCGGCTCAGGAATAGAATTTATCTCATTCATGCGGATCAACTCAGAGTACCGGCCCAGGTCCACCTCTTCGCCGCCGCGGATGATGTTCAAGTGTCCGATCTTGACATGATCCCCGAGGACCAGTTTTCTTACGCCTATGATTACGTTGAGGTGACCGATCTTTACGTCGTCTTCTATCTGACATTCCCCGACATCAATGATACTGAAGCCAATCCTGACTCGCTTGCCCATGCGGTAATCGAAGAACAGCCGATAACATACACGCATTAGAAACGACGGCAGCAAGGCTATCAAGGCAAGCACAAGCAGTCGAAATTTGCTCACTCGGTGCGTCATTCCGTTTTGGTGATCCTGGGAATCGACTTCGGTTCCTACCGTACCAGTTCTCGCGTTTCCAATTCCGTGGTAGCTCTGCCCACCTGGTCGTCTGCTTCCTGCGCGCGGACCCAATTCAACAACTCCGGTATCCCCTGTTCGAGCGACACCCGAGGTTCGTAGCCCAATAAGGCGCGAGCGCGAGAGATGTCCGAGACGCAATGGCGGATGTCGCCCTCGCGGTATTTTGAGACAATTTCAGGCTCCAGATCTTTCCCTAAACCCTCGGCCAGCAAGCGCGAAACTTGTTGTACCGAGGTTGCCACGCCGGTGCCGACGTTTACGGCATGGTAGTCTGCGCCATCGGACTCAAGCGCCAGAAGATTTGCCTGCACGATATCGCTGACATGCACAAAGTCGCGCGTTTGCCCGCCGTCCTCAAAAATTAACGGCCGCTGATTGTTGAGCAGTCGCGCCGAAAAAATCGCGCAGACGCCGGTGTAGGGATTTGAGAGAGCCTGCCGCGGCCCGTAGACATTGAAAAAGCGCAATGCCACGGTCGGGATTCCGTAAGCGCGGCCGAACACCAGGCAAAACTGTTCCTGGTCCTGTTTGGTGACCGCATAAATGGAAGTAGGAAATAAAGGTTTGTCTTCGCTCGTTGGCGCCGGCGACAGTTGTGCTCGGCAAGTCGGGCACTCCGTCTCCCAACGGCGCTCAAGCAACTGACTGGGTGGCCGCAACTGTGGATATACGTCTCCGCAGGTCGCGCAGGTGTAAGCTCCTTCACCATAAATCGACATTGAGGAAGCAACGACAAGCTTTCTGATGCGGTCCTTATGCTCGATGAGATTTTCGAGAAGTACGGCGGTGCCCAGATCGTTGGCTCGGACGTAACGTTGAATCTCGTACATCGATTGGCCCACGCCGACCTCTGCCGCCAGATGAAAAATGGCATCGACGTCTTTGATGGCGCGCTGAACCGCCTGTGGATCGCATACGTCGCCGTGAATGAATTCAGCGCTGGGATTGAGGTGCTGCGGTTTGCCGCTGGTGTGTACTTGTGGCACCAGCAAATCGAGCACGCGCACCGTGTGTCCTCGGGCTACCAGAGCATCGGTTAGGTGCGAACCGATGAATCCAGCACCGCCGGTGACCAATATCTTTAGTTGTTCCAATCGATTCCCTCTGTTCTTATGGATGCTATTGCTGAGCGGGCTTATCCGGCTAACCAGGCTGTCGAATGGCCGGCACTGGCTCGGCATTAGTGTCTTTGGCCCGCTCTGCAGCGCCGCAGGCGATTGATTCGAGCACTTCATAAACGCGAGGAACTTGTGCGATAGCCGAATACGTGCGTTCCACTGTCGCGCGACCGGCCAACCCGAGCCGCCGCCGCAGTTCTACTGAGCGCAGCATCTGACTAAGTCTTTCAACCCACTCATCTTCGGTACCGGCGATGAAACCGTTCTCGCCGTCCTGAATGATGTCGGTGTTGACTCCAACCGGTGAGCAGACCGTGGGAATTCCCAGCGCCATGAACTGAAGCGCCTTAAGGCCACACTTGCCTTTGCTCCACGCATCGTTCGGCAGCGGCATTACGCCAATATCCACTGATCGTAGATCGTCGACTTCAGTTTCCGCGCGCCAGCGCATCGCCTCTACGTCAACACCTTCGAGCCGGTACTCGGGCGTGCCGATCACGCGCAATCGAAAGCGCTCACGTTGCGCCAGCTTCTGCAGGGCGCGGCCCAGAGTATCGAGGTGTTGGACCGTGCTGAAGCTCCCGGTCCAACCGATTAGGGGCGCCTCAACCGCTTCCTTTGGTTGAACGGTATATTTCTGGGTATCAATCGTGGTGGGAATCATGGTGACGCGTGGATTGAATTGCCGCGCGTAATCGGCGAGATACGGATTCCCGACCATCACGTGTGACGCCAGGCGGCAGATGGTGTTTGTCTTCGCGGCAAACTTCAGATAACTAAGATAACCATTGGAAGGGCTGCGGTACGAAACAAAGATCGCGTCGTCAAAGTCGAAGACCATCGGCACGCGCTTCCTTTTGATCAACCACTCGAAGAGGGGCGGGCCCAGCAGCGCACCCTCGCGAAAGACGTAGACCGCATCGTATTGGCGCGCCGAGTTGATTACGGAAAAGCGGCGCAGGAACTGGCGCGTGACATGGGCCAGTTTTCGACCCATGCTTCCTGTCTGATAGAGCAGTTGGTGAAGTTCTTCGCTCTCGAATGGCGCGTAAGTGATCTCTACCCCGCGCTCCCGCAGTAGTGGTTCCCATTGCTCAATCCGGAACCTTTGACCCGGTGACGTGTCGTATGTGCTGGGTACTATTGCAAGGATGTTCATTGATTGCCGCGCGTTTTTGCAGTTCAGTTAATGGGTAAGTATATGGGACTGATGCAGGCCCGTCCAACCCGCGTCAGGCGCTGGCGGTGGGTTAAATCTGTGTAGCTGACTTCCTGCTGTCAAAGCGGGGCTAAGGTCATTAGGGCGAGGTGGCTAATTCTTCGACGGCTTCGATGGGCAGAAGCAAACAACGAACTTTTGTTAATTGCGGAAACTTTCTACGGATGACTCTGATGGCCTGTTTACAGATTCTGATATGGGCCTCTTTCTCTTTCTTCGGATCATCCGGGGTGACAGGAGGATCGAGGAATTTCTTATAAGCACCGCAGTCCCGGTGATCGAGTATAAGGACTTGCGATACGTTATGCTCCTTGATCGCAAAGCCAAGTTGATCTAGAAAAGTGATCTGCCACTCCCGCTTATGGATTACTCCTAAGCTTGCGCCGGCCAAAATCAGTTGATCGTATTTCCCGCGTAAACCCTCGGCGTCCATTGTTTGTATGACTCGATGTGGGTAGCGAGAATCCATGCACTGAAGCATGAGGAGCGGGACGCCGGCAGCCTTACTTATTTCTGGGGCAATTTGTCGAGATACATACGATTCGAAATCAATCCGGTCTTGTTTAGACTTCATCCGTACTTCTCCTTCCAGGCTGAATCCAGGACGTTCACAAAACGTATCATTGATCTACCAGTGAAAGCGAGCAGGTTCCAGTTGTGGGTATTGGGCTAAGCAACCCACAATTACCCGACTACCCACGCGCTGGTAGGCGATTTAATTTGGGTTAAATTAGTGCGCGCTCAGTCTGTGGTTCCCAGCACGCTCTCGTACAGATGCACATACCGCTCAACGCCGACTCGCCGCACGTCAAACAAACGTTCGGCTACTTCGCGGTTTCGGCGGCGAGTCTGTTCGGAGTGGACGACAAAGTCCTCCAGCGCGGCAATTGCGCTCTGGTATCCGTCCTGACTGAACTCCTGCACCAGCACGCCGGTTTGTTCGCGAGTAACCAGCGTATCAGAATCACCGATCCCAGCGTTAATTATCAAAGGCAGCCCGCAGGCAAGGTACTCGGCATACTTGGTAGGCGATGAAGCCAGTTTCGAAAAGCAGGGTTTGATAAAGGCCAACCCGGCATCGCTGGCTGACAAATAAGAGGGCACGCCTGCGGTAGTTGTCGCCAGCAAAGTGTAATCCTTCTCTTCAATTCCGCGGGTCTTCATCAAGGTCCTGATCAAATCGTGATTTCCGGTCGTCAGCCACAAAGCGTGGGACTGAGGCTTCTGTTTGAGGAGCACAGCAAAAAAGTCGGCCATGCTCGCGGTTAGATACCAGCCGCCGATCGAACCGCTGTAAACCACGACAAAACGATCCTCGAGTCCGAGCTCTTGTCGGCGACGCTCCCGATCGGACTGGCTGAATTTGAACAGTTCAAGATCGGCGCAGCAGGGCACAACTTCGTGCGCGATGTGATGATCACGGAGACCGTCCCATACATTGATGATCGGCCAGATTCTTTCCGTCAGCGTGACCACGCCATCGGCCGCTGCCAGCGCGCGACGCTCGACAGCCTTGGTGATGCGATATGCCGCTGATTCCTTTCGCCAGTGGCCGGCATCGAAGTACTCATCGGCCATAAGCCCGCGCACATCAAAGATCATTTTTAAGCCGAAACGTCGCTTGAGTCGAAGCGCAATCGCCGCTGGAATATAGCTTCGCGCATGAACCATCTCAATTTGCTTATCACGCACCAGCCGGCTCCCGCATCTTCTGCCGGCCATCACATCGTAAAACGTGGCCGGCAACGAAGGCGACTTGTGATAACGCAACCAGTGCCAATCGATTCCAGCGGCTGCCAACTCACGCCGCAATTCCGCACACGCCTTATGTCCCTCCGGCGTGTACGCCTGTGATCGCTCGAAACTAAGCAGCGTGAATTGAGCGCCCCGCTCGCTCAGTACCCGAAGATACGGAATTACCTGGCTCTGACCCAACGGGTCGAGCATTCCGTTATAGGAGATAAAGAGCACTTTTCTGCCTTCGATGGACAAGACAACCTTAGCCAACACTTCCGCCCGCTGGCGACTGTTGCGGTCAGTCGCCGCGCCGTGTGCGCATGTGACTCTTGATGCGCGCCGCTTCGCGCCATTTCAGGCGTGCGACCAGCCAACCGGAGAAAGTCGCCAGATCGACAGTCAGAGTAATAACCAACACGTTGGCAAATCGCAGCGGATTCAAAACCCAGAAAAATCCGTGGTCTCCTCGACCAAGCCAGATGTTTTTTCCGACCCGCATACTCATACCCGCCAGGGGAACCAGTAACCACCACACACTCTTCCAGGCCGCGAGAATAAAAAAGGGAAGGCCTAACGCGTACAAACGCGCGACCCCATAGTGCCAGTATCGTTGTCGACTGGCCCAAACATTGACGCATGAATAAAGAGAAAAGCGGCGAAAGGTCTTCCAAAGCGTAGATTGTAAATCCCATTTTACGCTCGCTTTCGGGGCCCATCTAAACTTGAAGCCTTTCCGCTCGATTTCTTCAAAGAAGATCAAGTCCTCGGCGGCGCGCAAATCCGGAAAGCCGCCGGCAGCGTGCCAGACATCTCTACGAACCAGCGACGAAGCGATGAATGGACCGCGAAACAGACCATCTTCGCGTGGTGTTTTGCTCGGGAGGTAAGCAATCGAGGCGCACTGCGTGAAAAACGAATTGGTAACGGGTTCGAAATCACCGCAAACGATTCCCGCTTCCGGATCTAACTTGGCTACGGCGATCAATTGCTCGAGCCAATCGGGCTCCAGCCGGTTGCCGGCGTCGGTAAATGCAATCCAATCGAAAAGGGAATTGGCTACACCAATATTTCGGCCCTGGCCCGGCAGAGCTTTACGGGCTTCGAGCAAGCGAAAACTGGAATTCTGGGCGCAGACCTGTCGCAGAATATCAATCGTGCCGTCGCTGCTACCACCGTCCACGAAGAGTACTTCGTCGGGTTGTCTGGATTGATGCCGAATACTATCGATTAGCTCTTGAATAGTTTTCGCTTCGTCGCGCACGGGAATTACCAACGAAACTTTCGGTTCCGTCGACGACTCTTCGATAGTGGGCCTGAGCGGTCGGCGCGCCGCGTGTGTCCCAGTTCGCTGCCAGGGCTCTCCGCCAGGGACTGCTTCTACACGATCGCGTTTTTCCAATGCTTTTCTGGCTCTTCTTTCAGCGAACTAGAGCACATCCAGGATCACAAAATCTGCCAACCGCTGGCGTTGATCGCTACTCCGGATAAGGTTGAGCGGCACCTTACCATAGAATGAAGCCCACATAGTAAAGGTGCTCGGTGCGCCAGTCAGATAATCGCAGCGCGAGAAAGCGTACATGTCTTCAATCATATCGCCGGTGCCGAACGTTACGTTAAGGTCCGGGAACATCGCCGGATCCTGCGGCCAATCAGAACAGATCAGGAACGAGACACGCTGGCCCGGAAACAGCGCGACGAGTTCGCTCATCATCTCGGCATAACGTTTCGCGCTGTAAAAATATTTTCTGGTATTGTCAAAATGAATGATGCCATGACGGATATGGACACCTATCAGGATGTCAGCATCCCGGCGTGCTCTGGAGATCAATTCGTCGATATTGCGTTTGTTAATCTCATGGGGTCGAAAGAAATCCCGAATCGTGTCGGAATGTTTTCTGAAGGTCTCAGCGTCGCGAAAGCCCCAGCCCCTGACTAGTATCAGTCGTCCGGAGCGGGCCAGGCTCAGAAACTCAGGGCTATCAAGCGGAAACTGCGCCTCCCAATCATACAGCGTGATGGCGGTAAAGAATCCCAGTTTTCCGCCCAGCCGGGCCAGCGCCCGCACCGCATAATTACTCGCGCGGTACAAGAGTCCCCTTAGAAAAGGACTGGCGGCAACTGGTGACGCCGGTGAAGGAAATCGACAGAACAAATCTCGTTTGGTGGTAGGAAAGCACTGTGCATAATCCTCGAACGCCGGATTGCTGACAGTAAAACCGCTCTCGATCGCTCGCCCGATGAAATGGGAGAACAATAGCAACATGTTCCCCAATTGGCCCGGTTTATCCGCAATGACGATCATAAACTCAGGTTTCGATACAGAGCGTCATACTCTGTAACTCCTTCGTCTCCACGATAGGTGACAACAATATCAGTCAGCTTAAAAGACCTGCTTCTCAAAAACTCATCGACTTCGTAATACTGGCACGCGTTCTTATATAGATGGTGGTTGTTCATTTCAGTCAGGATGAACCGCGTCTTTGTTAAGGTCTCGACTCCTCCCTTAAGGACTTCGATCTCGGTTCCCTGGGTATCTAACTTGATCAGTAGCACGCCGGGAGAATCTTGGAACTCTTCATCGAGAGTAGATACGGGCACCCGAATTTGCTGCTGTTCCTGGAACGCGGCTTGAAATCCGGGCGGCGTTTGTTTCAGTTCCTCGAGATTTAACTCGTTAAGAGATGACGATAGGTCATTTGCGGTAACATGCAGAACGGCCTCTGCCGTGGTGCTGCCCAACGCCAAACGCTTCACGTTCACGCGCTTATGTTTCGACTCAACCTCCTTCAAATAAGGCAACATTCGAGCGTTGGGTTCGACGCAATAAACGCCGTGGCCCGGGAACGCGTTGGCAAAGTAAACGGAAGTGCCACCGTTAGCACCGCCCACGTCGATGATAATTTCATCGGGGGCAGGTGCGGTATGCTTCTTAATAAAGTTTGTTGCCGAATATAAGTGTTCGTTGGCGTCTATGAAGAATAGGCGCCTGACGTAATAAAAAAGTCTTTCACTTCGCTTGAGCGGTGACAAGTAAAGACTGATGGCTTTCCTGGCAAAATTCTTGAGCATTCCTGCACCGTGGGCTCTCACAACTCGAACGCGATTTCTATTTTGGTTCGAGGAGAGAGCAGAACCTGAGGCTGCCTGAGTTTAGTCGGACGAGGGATTGAAGATGAGAACCTCGATTTACATTTGATCAGGTCAGTACTGAGAGTTTCGAGAGTCCTATGCCTCAGCTAACCGCCGCCACCGTGTGCTGCGCTAACTGAGCTGCAATCCAGTGATACGTGCGCTCCAGGCCCTCTTCGAGCGAAAGACTCGGCTCCCATTTCAACACTTCGCGCAGACGCGTGTTGTCGCTGTTGCGGCCCCGCACTCCCTGGGGCTTGGTCACATCATAACGTTTGCCGATGCGCTTGCCGGCGATCTTCGCGACGATGTCTACTAATTCGTTGATCGAGATCATCCGGTCCTGCCCCAGATTGATTGGCTCGCGATGGTCGCTCTGCATCAGGCGGTAAATACCTTCGACACAGTCGTCGATGTAGCAATACGATCGCGTCTGTTCGCCGTCTCCCCAAACTTCGATGTCGTCGCCATCGTTCGCCAAAGCGATCTTGCGACAAATTGCCGCCGGCGATTTCTCGCGGCCGCCATCATAAGTTCCGAGCGGACCAAAGATGTTATGGAACCGCGCCACCCGCGTGTCCAGGCCAAAGTCTTCGGTGTAGTGCCGGCAGACGCGCTCCATGTAAAGCTTCTCCCAACCGTAACCATCTTCGGCGTCGGCCGGATAAGCATCTTCTTCCCTCAGAGGAGTGACATCGGCGTCCTTCTGTTTGTAACCGGGATAAATGCATGCGCTCGAAGTGTAAAAATACCGCTTGACCCCGTTCTGCCGCGCGGCTTCTATCGAGTGCAGATTCATGAGGGAGCTGTCCCGTACGATTTCGGCCTTATGACTCTCGATAAACCCTATTCCGCCCATGTTCGCGGCTAAACCATAGACTTGGTCGATGCCGTGCGTCGCCTCGATGCAGTTTTCCCGCAGCGTCAAATCGAGCAATTCAAATTCATGCGCGCATGTCGGCTCGTATTCCGGCTCTTTGATGTCCACGCCGCGCACCCAATAGCCGCGACTGACAAGATACTTGGTTAGATGATGGCCAATGAAACCACCCGCGCCAGTCACCAGTACTTTTGTTTGCTGTGTCATCCCGTTTTTCAGTGAGTTGTAGCCTGATTTCGAAGACCTAAACTAGTTGATCCCACAACTAAATTGCAAGCTGGTACCGCACCGACTATGAGCCAGGTTTGCGGGCTACAATCTGATCGCTTAACCGTTGCCGAGACTCTCTCTGGCTCTGTAATACATCCCCTTAGTCCGCTCATAGAGTGGCCTGCCACCGAGAAAGCAATAGAGGAGCTTATGAAGTACGTCGGGGCGGAGAATTCCGCCGGGACGAGTCTGAAGCGCTTTTATCGCCATGCGTCTGGCCGCCTTTCGACCGCCCCCCAGCAGATAATATCCACCCGTGGTAAAGAACATATTGACCATTGCGCTTGTCTTAAGGCGCCGGATGTCTTCCGGCAGGTCTGACCGGCTGAAGAATTTCCGATACATATACTCAAGCTCGGGAGCAGCCTTGACCGCCTGCGCAACGGTCTTCGACGATTCGTGCAGGCGATATGTGGAAAGCAATTCAGGGAAATAGGCAATCGAGTGATCGATGCCCGCCCTTAACCAAAAGTCCCAGTCCATAAAATAGTAGTAAGAAGGATCGAGAAGTCCGACGTCTTCCATTACTGATCGCCGAATAAAAGCGGAGGGTTGCGGAATAGGATTATGACACTTGGCTACGAGCTCATGGTAGTTGAATTCGGCGGCCTTCATCCGCTCAATCGGACTTCCATCGGCGTTCGTAGTCAGCGTATCACCATACACAATGTCGATGCTCGGATGCTTCTGGAAATAGTCCACGGCTTTGCTGACAGCACCCGGCAGGTAGGTATCATCTGAATTGAGCCAGGTAATGATTTCACCCTGCGAGCGTTCCCAGCCTTTATTAATCGTGGCGGTCTGCCCCCGGTTGGCGTGAGATTCCCAAAAGAATCGGCCCGTATACCGGCTCAAGATCTCTGGAGTTTCGTCCGTCGAGCCGTCATCAAGCAGGATGTACTCAATGCGCGGATAATCCTGCGCCAGCACACTCTCGATCGTTTCCGGAAGGAAAGCTGCCTGGTTGTAAGCAGGCGTCACAATCGAGACTAATGGCAACTGTGCTTCAGACATATCGGCTTCTTTCCAACGATGAAAAAAGTCTTCCCGCGTCACCGACGCGAGAAGCTTGTACCTCCATCAGCCCGCATCCATTCTTCCAGCACTTGAGCCACGACGGCGTGCCCGTCGACATCAAGATGAGTATCCTGATTAGTCGAGTAAACCGAAACGTTGTCTTCTGCAGCACGACGCCGCAAAGCGCTGGTCATATCAAGGAACGGACATCCTAACTCTTTGCTGAACTTAGCCATCTCGCTGCCGAAATCCGAGTCGCTGTCCAACTTTCCACCTGGTAAATAATAATCACGATCGGCTGCGTCATTGAAACGGACATAAGGAGCCATCACCCTTACTTTGATGGGCACAAAAATGATTAGGAGCTTCACCCCGCGTGATTGGCATAAGCGATAGCCTTCTTCAATCACCCTTTTCGTTTCGGTCATGCCAACCGGTTCCCGCGCAGGTTGGTCGGGAACGTAAGGATAGTCCAGAAAAAGCCGGCGAGTTTGGCCATTTCTATCTTCAAACAGCCGGGGAGCGCCGGCATCCTTCGGTATCGTCCTGGCGAGCCATCGCGCAATCAAAGACCGTTTCGTGTAGCGCAATGATATCGAATCGTGTTGGTCCGGGTTCGCTTTCCACCCAGCGAAGCGGCGTGCGTCGGTGAGGTCATTTCCCTCGAATATTTGCCAGACCACGAGAAGTGGATCATACCTGAAGCCGAATCTCCTGAGAATGATCAGTTCCTGTTGTGGACCATAGAAGCCGCGGCCCAGATTAACCACACTCAGCTTCGATCCTAAGCCAAACTTCTGGACGAACGTATCTTCTTCGGAAACGCTGCCTGCTTCAGTAAAAGAATCCCCTATGAAGACAACGTCGGCCTTGCTAATGCCGGAAGGGTTGCGGAACCCGTTTTCGTCCGTTCGGTAGGTAACATACCTGGCTTCGGCCGAAAGACGGCCCTGCCAGGAGAGCCCGGGCTTCCGCACGAACCCGAGTTCCTCGTCGGGCAGAGCGTTCTTCCCGGTAATGGCATCGCCATCAAACCACATGTCCGTGTGCGCCGGTGTCCAGGCCCCCTGGACAACAAACGCGTAACCGAAATCCGCGACTGCAACCGTAATGAGAACGCTGGCAAAGATTGCTGCGAGTTGAAAGGTGAGTTTGCGCCGGCGGCTTACGGGGCCGGCGATGAATATCGTCGCGCACAGCGCGATCGCGAGCAGGGGAGTGCCAAGATAGACATCAACCAGCCGGTAGTGCCCCCAACCGAACAACCCTCGTGGTTTGAATAGGGGCCCAAGCCAAAAATATGCGGCGGCCAGCCAGAGTAAAGTAAGAGCTACAAAGCCCCAGCCCTTTTTATTTACAACCAAGCTTTGGACTATGCTCCCTTCTTAAGCCCTGACTCGCGGTGCGCCGCGACTATTTCAGTGCAGATGTCTGTCAGCGTGCGGGTGATGTTCCATTCCGGAAAGTGTGAGCGAAGTTTGCGCAAATCGCTTATGTAGCAGATATGGTCTCCGATGCGATTCTGCTCGACATACGTCCAATTCATTTTCTTGCCGGTCAGCTCTTCAATCAACTGAATGGATTCCAACACCGAGGCACTGTTATCACGGCCACCGCCAATATTGTAGACCTCGCCGGGACGCGGATCCTTCCAAAAGGCTTCAAACGCTTTGATGACATCGTAACTATGAATCTGATCGCGCACCTGTTTGCCCTTGTAACCGTAGACGTTATATCTCGCCCCGGTCCAGGCCACCTGAACCAGAAACGAAAGGAACCCGTGCAATTCGACGCCTGAGTGAGCGGGACCCGTTAAGCAGCCGCCGCGAAAAACGCCGACCTTCAGGCCAAAATATCGCCCATACTCCTGGGCCACGACGTCCGCTGCTACTTTTGAGGCGCCAAACAAAGAATGCAGGGAACGATCGATGCGACAGGTTTCGTCGATGCCATGAAAGTCCTCGGGATTTGCATAGTCATAACGGGTTTCAGATTCAGTTAGCGGTAATTCATTCGGAGCGTCGCCGTAAACCTTATTCGTGCTCATATGGATGAACACGGCCTCGGGACAAGACTGCCGAGTTGCTTCGAGAAGATTCAGCGTACCAACTGCGTTCACATCAAAGTCTATCAATGGGATTTCGCACGCCTTGTCATGCGAGGGTTGGGCCGCGCAGTGAATAATCAGATCGAAAGGAGAAGACTTGAATAGAGAAAAAATTCCGTCGCGATCCCGAATGTCCAGATCCAGGTGACGGAATCTTTTAGTTTGCGCCAGGAGGCGTTCGAGGTTCCAGCGGGTATCTCCGCCGGGCCCGAAGAACTCGCGCCGCATATTATTATCGATGCCGGTGACTTCGTGACCCGCACTCTCGAAATGCAATACTGCTTCCGAGCCAATCAAACCACTGGAACCTGTAACGAGGATTCTCACAAATGACCTCAGATGTTTAATGTGCAAGTAGCGGGCGCTGCCTCGCTGTCGCCCAACGGGAGTCTTTCAAGTGAGTCGCGCTGAACCCATAACAAATGTTGCTGGAATCGCAAGGAGTAGATTATGCATAGACTAAAAGAAGTTGTCGAACACACCCGGCTTTGGGGCGGTGGCTGCCCTCGATTGTGGGTATTGATGCAGTTTGAGGGACCCACTTCTCATTAGCACCGCGGGCTAAAGCCGCGGTGCTAATCAGACAAGAAGGAAACCGCACCAGCACTCTCGAGGGGGCTGGGCCGTCAAGCGAGAAACGCAATTACCCTCAGCGATCACTGCGCGCTGCATACGAGCCGCTGTCTTCCCCACCGGCTCATTAGAACTTCACAAAGAACGCGTCCGCTTGCAGCACGCTGCGCTCAACGGGATGGACGAGTTGGTAGAGGTTACCCATATAGGTAAAGCCTTTTTCCTTCAGCGTGGCATAAACGGAATCAAAGAGCGGTTGGCCCTCGTAGAGCTCGCGGAAACTAACCTCGATGATTGCTGCTTTAGATTTCGAAAGCACCTCGGAGGCGCCCGCGAGCACCTTGTCTTCATATCCCTGGACGTCGAGCTTGATCAGGATTTCGGGTTCCAGTGACAGCTCAGCTTCCATCTCGTCCAGTTTTCTTACTTCCACGCGCTCTATCGTTTCCCCGGCCGACTCTGGAAAAGCTTCTTGGTGAAGCTTGGCCATTGGCCGGAGAGAAGAACTCTGGGAGTAGTCACTGCGATGCATCTCCAAAGTGGCGGTTCTGTCACCAAGGGCGATATTGAAAGCTCGCGCTCCGGGAATGTTGCGGAGCGCCCGTTCGAGTTGCCGGAACTCCTCCTTCAGCGGTTCGAAAGATATGACTGCTACACCAGGCAAAATCTGAGTAATCATCCTGGCGAATTCCCCGGTATGCGCTCCCACGTCGATTACCGTCTTGATGTTGAGGGAGGCAATGTATGCATATTCACCCATCGAGTACCTGGGGTGATAGCGGACAAGATCGAGGCCGAGAATATTTAACGGCTTCTTAATAATTGTCTTGATAAACGGAAACATAAACTTTGAGTCAATCCAAAGAACTGCCGGCTAACACAGACATCGCCGCAGTAATACTTGAATTCGGAGATCCGATACTGAGAACCCGGCTCTTTATCTTGCGTAGCCAGAATGGATATTTCGATCTGCACGACGGCATAACCGGATATTGGCTGGTTAGGCCATCACGCGGCTTTCGCTCAATCGATCGCTCGGCTGCCTTTTGAATAGTTTGGACATAGCACTGCACCATTCTTTCCAAAGAATAATCCTGACTGGTTTCCCACGCAGCTTGTCGCATCAGGGAAAGCCTTTCGCGATCGCCGGCCAGGAGTTCAAACCGATCGACAAACGCATCGATGTCCCCAACGGGCACCAAAAAGCCATTCTCGCCTTCCTTCACCACCTCTGTCAGTCCACCCTCGAGGTTCGTGACCACCGGCACGACTCCATGTCCCATTGACTCCAGCAGCGCCAGAGGCAACCCCTCGGAATCTGACAACAATACCAGGGCGTCGAGTTCCCTCAACCTCTGTCTGATCGCTTCAGGAGTGAGCCAACCCCAGAACTTGGCGTGGCGCGTAACGCCGTTTTTCTCAAACCCGCCCTCGAGAGCAAGGCGCTCTGGTCCGTCACCAAGCAGATGCAGTTCGAAGCGAATCCCACTGCGTTCGAGTTCTTTTGCCAGCGGCACCAGATCCAGAACCCGCTTATGACCCTGAACCAGCCGCCCCAGGTAACCAATGCGCAGGGGTTCATCCGGCTCAATCTGACGCTGACGCCGGCCAGTGATTTCCGCGGACGACAAGGACGTTACGCCGTAAGGCACGTGATGCGCTCGGGCGGGCGGAATTGAACATTGGTCAATTATTCTTCCATGAATTGCTTCACTGACGCCCACGGCACAATCGATGAAAGGCGCGTAGTGCTTCAAAGGCTCATAGAACGCCGGGCCGTCGGCATGGGCGATTGACATAGTTACAATTGACGGGTCGAGCAAAGGCAAGGCCAGCCAGCCCGCATCCGGCGAAACCGAAATAATGTAGACGTCGGGGCGCTCTCCATTGACCCACGCGGCCAGACGGCCGGCGCGCTCTTCCGGCAGGTGCCGGCGAGACCACAGATTCATCAAGACGTCACCGCCGGCTCTTTGTATTGCTGTGGGAATCGCTGCGTCCGGTCCCGGTTCTCCAACGACCGATACGTAATGCCCCTGCTCGACGAGGGAGGCACAAACATTTACCAAAAAGGTGTGTGCACCACCCGTTGGTGGTGTCGTCATAGTGGTATCTACGAAAACAACGTTCATTACGAGTGACCATCTCGCTGGCTGAGGACGGCGAATAGAGTTCGTCTTAGAGGCGGCCCTCCGCAGCGCCCGCGCTTATCGCTCGCAATACTCACTCGGCCTGGTCCGAAGATCCTTAGGTGACTAACGCGCGCGGCCGAATTGCGAACTTTCAAACTCATATAATTCTTGACGCTGATCATATTGATCTGCTAGTTAGGGTGCCGTGGGACAGCTCAGGAGGCGCGAGCACGTTCTCCGCTAAGCTGTTGAGCATCTCGAAGCTCGTGCAGAAACAACGATGAGTTAGTTTGTTCAGGGTGCAAAGAAGTTGGTTTCTGCGCCAACCTCGGTAGCGAGGCATTTAAGAGCCGGGCAGCGTCATAGATAGATTCAACATTTGAAAACTCGGCGTATGTAGGACGCGAGGGGGCGACGTAGTTCTTCACCTTTTTAGCGAGTCGATAAAGGGGCTTGTTATTCCTGACGCTTTGGGTTAGCAAATGCAGGCTTGAGTTGTCTTTCTTTCTCGTTGCTGCCTTAGCCGCGGTATGCTGTTGCCAGAGACTTTCGAACATATCGTTGGTGCCCGAGTATTCTTTCATGTAAAACGCGAGTTCTTTGTACTCCTCTGAAACGTCGTCGTAATCCTCGTAAGCTGTCAGCTCATGAAACATCGCGTTCAAGTGGACATCCATCTTTGCCGAATAGCGAAACCTGTGCGGATAGAGTTTCTGAAAAAAGAGGTAGGTTGCAAGTAAGTACGGAGCAGCCAGGTACTTCATCGGATAAGGAACATCAGCCAGCAGGTCTGCTTTGTAGAGAGAGATATACTCATCACCCTTTTGTTTCCTTGCAAAACGCAATCCCGTGTTACTAAGCACGCTGGCGCCCGCAATAAAAAGAGGAAGATCTATGAAGTGATAGCTCTCAGTGATGCTGAGCAGTTGGCAGGCTGTAGAATAGTCGGGAAGTGGCGGCACGAAAAAGCGGTTAGTTACGCCGGCCGCTTGTTCCACCAAACTTCTTTTGACTGCGCAATTCAGCATTCTGGGAATTATTCGCTCGATGGGCTGCAAGTTACAGAGTCCCTGAATTATCGAGTCTGACGCAACCTCGAAGAGCTTGCCCGTCATGAAGTCACACGAGAGAGAGCCTTTGAGCCTGGGGTCCGGAATGTCCGGATGCTGGTAAAAAGCGAACGGCCAGACCAGCACTTTGAGATCAAACTTCGAAATCAAATCGTGCGCGTATGAAAGACAGTCAAGCAGCAGACCATCGTCATCAGACAGATAAATAATGAACTGACCGCGGGCATGCTTCAGCGCAAAATCCCAGTTGTCACACATTGACAGGTCGCGTTCCGGATTCACATACCGAAGCCGGTTCGAGTGGGACATAAAGGCTTCAACAACTTCTCGGGTGCCGTCTTTTGAGTTGTTATCACAGACGACCACTTCGTAGTCATCAAAGCTTTGCTCAAGCGCAGTCTTCAGCGAAGATCGTAGCAACGAAGCCCGGTTCCTGGTGGGCACGACAATTGAAAAGAAAGGCAGGTCCATTTTCCCGCTCATTTGGCTACTTCCGCCACGTTCTGATCCAGCAACGGCAAGGCTACGCTCCTTTCATCGATGATAGTTCTGAGCGCGTCCGACACATAGGCAACCTGGTCTCGCGTAAGGTTGAGCGCTGATGGCAGGTTTATTCCGTAAGGACAGATTCGATAGCTGACGTGGTTCCGCTCTCGAGCTAATTGAGCCTGTTCCAAATGGTGATAAGCCGGAAGCGAACTTAAGGGGTGAAAGAAGGGTCGGGAATCGATGCTGCGATCGCTCAACTCCCGCTGTAAGTAATCCTTTTCAATGCCGAGGCCGGGATCGAGCACCGCCGTGATCATCCAAAACGCATTTCGAGTATTAGCAGCTTGCGGGTTTAGAGTCAGGCCTTCAATATCTGAGAGCTCCTCTTTATACCAACTGAACATTTCGCGTTTCCTGGTCATGAGTTCGTCAATTCTTTCCAACTGGGCCAGCCCGAGCGCCGCCTGCATGCTGCTCATCTTGTATTTGTAGGCCACCTCGACATTCCAAAAGAGACTGTCACCGGGTTTGCGCCCGTGGTCGCGCAAATAGAGAACGCGTCGATAAAGGTCTTCGTTATTCGTGACCAGCATTCCCCCTTCACCACTGGTCAAGGTCTTGGAACCATGAAAGCTGAACACGCCGACATCACCAAAACTGCCGGCCCTTCGTTCTTTGTATTCTGCGCCCGCGGCCTCGGCGGCATCCTCGATGACGGCAATGCCGTGGTGCGCAGCGATCTCAGTGATCTTGTCCATATCCGGCATGTTTCCATAGAGGTCAACCGGAATCACCGCCTTCGTTTGCGGCGTGATGCATTGTTCGAATGACGCGGGCGACAAGCACCAGGTCTTCTCGTCAATGTCCGCGAAAACTGGCGTGGCGCCCACATATGTGATGGGAGCGGCCGACGCGATCCATGTAGCATCAGGCACGATTACGTCGTCTCCGGCTCCTACTCCGAGGGCGAGAAGAGCAAGATGTATAGCGGAGGTGCAGGACGGCAGGGCAACCGCGTAAGCGACGCGCAGATAATCCGCGAAAGCCCTCTCAAATCGATCGTGGTACAGGTTGGCATTCTGGTACCACGCATTGGTTACAGCGTCGGTAACATAGTCAATTTCCTTTTGCGTGATAGATGGCCCGGCAACGGGAATTCTTTCCATAACTCAATCCTTTATACATCGAAGGTATCCATCCAAAGCAACAGTAATCAAAAGTTTGGCGTCGATTTCTTTGTCTATCGCAAAGCGGTCGGTAGTTGTCATGAACTCGCGCACGGCTGTTTTGGGATTATTGCCCTTACCCCACGGCCGGTCGGCGAAAAATTCATCAGGCATGTCCTCAATCAGTGTGTCAAAAACAACAAGGTAACTGCCCCTGGTTACCAGCGGAGCATACAACTTCAGTTCATTCAGCACGTGATCATGGGTGTGATTAGAGTCCAGAACCACCAGCACGGACTTTCGACCTTCAGCCAGTCGCGCAACCTTATCCGCAACCGCTGGGTCAATCGAAGATCCCTGGATCAAGTCGAGGCGTTTGAACATCGGATGCTTTTCCAACTCGATGCGATTGTGTTCACGAATGTCGATATCGACTCCGATAACGCGACCGTTGTTTCCCAACAACTCGAGCAATGACGAGTAGTAGATGAGCGAGCCTCCATGCGCCACGCCTGTCTCGATAATCAAGTCAGGTCTCACCCGCCAGACAATCTCCTGCATCGCGATCATGTCCTGTGGAAATTGAATCAGCGGCCGGCCCATCCAGGTGAAGTTGTAGGCGTACTTGTGACGGGTGACCTCTCTGAGCCAGATACGCGACAGCGCCTGCACGTCGGTATCTTCCCTCAAACCTTCGATGTTTGCCGCCACTTCGGCAAAGAATCTGGCCACTTCGCTCACTTTATGAAGTCCTTCCAGTAGAGGGTTCGCGAAGCGATCACCCGGCTGCCGTCACGTCCCTCGTTGGCGATTAGGTCGAGGGCTGAAACATAGGGGGTGAACTCGCCGTGTAATTGCCGGTACGGGAGTTTCCGATAGTCCATGTATTCGACCCGCACTCCGCTGCTTTCGAAGAGTTCATGATCGAGGTAATACCGTGCGCCATGTCCGGTGATGTAAACGTCGCAATCGCAGCGCTTCACTAAGTCAACAACCCGCTGTGAACTTTTCCCCCCGATTCCCAATTGTGACGAAGTCGCGAAGTTCTTACCCTGGGTCAAAGAGAAGTAATCGCAGATGGCTTCCATGCTTGCGACAGCAACCTCCGCAATTGTCCTGGCGGACCGCTGATAAACGGATTGCACGAGGGACATCATGTCGTCCTTGAACGGTGAGGAAGCGTACGACTGGGAAAGTAAGTCGAGATGCGCGCGGCGCCAGTCAGTTTTGTCGTCGATCATCACGGCCCTGATTTCCTGCCCCAACCTCAGGTTTTGCAGCGGCACCGTTAGCCATTTCATCCCGGCGGACGTCTTAACCTGAACTCGGTTCACGAAACTTCCCTTAGAGAACTGCACATCATCGTAGTGCACGTAGACATCGGCAAGTCTGATCTGTTCAAACAACCCGACCCAGGGAAAGAACATTGGCTGTGAGATCACAATACGCTTCATTACAGATCTGCTGCGGCAGCCGCGAGAAACTTTTCCATCAGCGTAACATCGTGATAAGCGCCACTCTGATAGATATGTTTTTGCTGATTGCCGACCACGGCGTAACCCAATGCCAGATACAAGTCGATCGCGCGCCTGTTTGAAGACATAACCTGCAGCATGATCTTACGGAGCGCAAAGACGTCACGAAGGTAAGTTTCGATTAACTGCAATGCCTCCCTGGCATGCCCTCGTCCCTGCGCTGCGGGCGTCAGGCAGATGCCCAATTCACCGAAGCCATGGACAAAATCCATGTTTCTTATCTGGAGGTAACCACGAGCTTTGCCGGAAGCGCGAGCGGCGATGATGAAGAAGACCGTGCGCGGATCGTCGAGCATTGTGGTCAGCCATTTCGTCACGCGGGCGGCGGAATTCGCGCGCGGCATTGCCATTGTCAGCATTTGGGTCGCCATGTCGTTGCGTAACGCCACCAGGAATTCCGTGTCGGCTCCTATTGGCGCCCGCAGAACGGTTTTCTTTCCAGTCAGCATGCAACTTGTCTCAGCTAGGGATAAAAGTAATTCAGCCTTCGGCCGCGCCATGATTTTACTTTGGCGATTTCCTCACGAGCGTGAACAGGATTCAGTCCGACATAAACCAGGGTTACGTCCGCAGGTAATTCTTCCGGCGCAACAATGGGAAGCCCGAGCAGAGTCTTCCCCTGGCGAAAGGAATTGCGATCAATGAAGCATGATACCCTGTTCCGTTCCTGGAGACACGTGGCGACGAATGTCCCGTAAAATCCGGACCCATAAATCGCTGCTTTTCCTGCTGTGCCGCAGGCGCGCTCAAACGTTCTCACCTCTTCCGCAAAGCCTGCCCAGTATGCAGCCATCTCAGTGACTGAATCCATAAGGCCCTCGTTCGGCTCTATGATCGCGTCGGCAACCGCTTTCGCTGACTTGCGGGCCGTCACCACGAAGGCGCTGTGGTGGGCCTCGCTGTCAATCTCAATTGCCGAGAATCCCTGTTCGGACAGGAGCCTTTCGACGGAACTCGGAGAATAGTGGTGGACGTGATCAGCGACTACAAAATCCGCGGTATTGGCATAGACGTTTGGCACGATGCAATAGAAAACGCCATCGGTCTTCAGCAGCGCGGCGATCGACGCCAGCTCGGCTCGGGGATCGCTAACATGTTCGAAGGCGAAAAATGAAGTGACCAGATCGAATCGTCCTTGCCATCCGTCCCTGGGCTTGTAGGTTGCCCAGTTCTCAGGTGCGGCAAAGAGCTGCCAGAAGGGAACATACATCTCACTGACATCGAAGAGGTGTGGGACTAAATCCGGGCGGCTGCGGGTCAAGAGCTTTAGCGTTGTGCTTTTGGCACAGCCGTAGTCGAGGATGAAAGCCCCAGGCGCCAGGTTTACTTTCGAGAGCAGGACCCTGGCTTGATGATCAAAGCGAAATATCTGCGTGTCGCCCGAAACTTCGTAAAGCTGATCTTCGTCATCGCTCTCAATCAGAATCTTGTAGGCCTGATCGTAATACTGCGCAAGATTCTCCAGTTCAGATGTCTGCAGGTGCCCGCAGTGGGCGCAGAAAAACACCTCCGTTTTCCCCGGAAGCACTTCGCACAGCGATGTTAGAGAGAACTCTGCCGGCGAAACATAAACAGCTTTTTCCAGAGTTGTCAGGCAGATCTTGCAGGTTTCCATTGTTTCAGGCTTTGTCCGGTTCGTCGGCGACCAACTCTGGATGAATCTCCTGGAAGTTCACGCCGGCCGCGAACGATCCGCACCATCCCATTCTGACGCCCGCCGGATCGCGAAAATTGAAATAGCGAAACTGCATGGACCAGCGGGACCGCTGGCTTCGATTGTAGCCCGACGAATGCAGAGTCAGGAAATCGCTGATGATGAGATCGGTAGGCCCGGTTAAAGGTGCGCGTTGTTGATAACGAGCCAGTCGTTCTTCTTTGTTTGCCAGGACTAATCCATAAGCGCCTCGCTTCTCCGGATTGCGTGTATCTTCCTTGTGCACTGGTGCTAAACCATCGCGGTGCGAGCCGACACAGAAGTGCACCGGCCCGAGTTCCTCGGTAATCTGGACCAGAGGACTCCAGAACACCAGGCCATCCAGGCTGCGAAGTTGGGCGGGATATTCCTGATGCCAATCGGCGCGAAACCTCTCTTCCAGCGGATTGTCAATCCGAATGCCATACCCGCCGCCGGCTATGCCGGGTAGATCGGTTGCGCGCAACTGAGAAAACAACCGGGCGTGACGTTCAGCTGCCACCAGGCGCACAAACTCAGGAATCTGTTTTACGGCATCATAGACTTCCCCACCTATCCGCCGGTCGTGCGCCAACAGTGCCTGATAGCCGTCGTCAAAACTTTCAGACTGAAATGGCTTTTGCCGAATAGGCAGATCGTACTTTCGGATCAGGATCCCCAGTAAGCTGTGGATAAAGAAATGAATAGGTCTAATGTCTCTCCCGGGGTCATAAAAGTTCGGCAGGAGCAGGAAGCCGTCCTGATTGAATCGTTCGATCTGTTCCTGGTTAAGTAGTTCCGCTGCCATCTGTTCAGTGCCTGAATCACTCACTTTTTCTCGCGTTCGAAATCGGCGTAGCTGCGATCTCTCTCAGAGATTACGCTGACGGGCAGCGGCCACTTCACCACGAAACCCGGATCGTCAAAGCGAAAGCCGCGAGCGGACTCGGGATGATAATAGTTCGAGATTTGATAGAGGACTTCCGTGGAATCTTCAAGCGTTTGATAGCCATGCGCGAATCCTTCCGGGATGTAGATCATCAACCGGTTTTTGGCTGTTAGCTCGACGGCAAGCCATTGGTAACGTGAGGAAGAATCCTCGCGCAAGTCGATGATGATGTCATAGATGGCCCCGGCCGTGCAGCGAACCAGTTTCGCTTCGGCGTGAGGAGGGATCTGATAATGCATGCCGCGGATCGTGCCGCGCCGTTTATTGAAGGCGATACTGCCCTGCGCGATCCGAGGATTCAGGCCATGGCCGCCAAATTCTTTGTCGGTCCAGGTCCGCGCGAAGAATCCGCGCTCGTCCTCAATCAGCTCAGGCTCTATGATAAAAGCGCCTTTCAGCGCTGTTTCGGTAAATATCATGCTTTGCCAGGTGCAAGGGTTTCCGAGTATTTTTCCTGCGCTTAGACCACCCTCAACTCAGGAATCGGGATAATGAATCTTCCCCCGCGACGTCGATATTCAGCTTGCTGTTCCAGAATCTCCTCGGCAAAGTTCCACGTCAATAGCAATACGTGCGAAGGCATCTCCTCCAGTAACCGCGCCGGAGGTGAAACCTGCAGATGCACGCCCGGCATGTAACGTCCCTGCTTGACCGTGCTGCGATCGACGACAAAATCCAACGCTTCCCGGCCGATCTGAAAATAGTTAAGCAGCGTGCTGCCTTTTGCCGCCGCTCCGTAGGCCGCCAGGCGTTGCTCTTTCTCCTTCAGGCCAAAGATGAAACTGCGCAGGGATCTTTTCAGTTCCTCAACGCGCCGAGCAAAGCCGCGGTAAAAGTCCGGATGATCGACTCCCCAGGCGGCCTCTTCGTCCAGCAGCCGCAGAACGGACTCGCCTTTTCTGGCGCCGCCTTTTCTTGAGGCGAAGATCCGGATCGAGCCCCCATGGATCGGGAGGCGCTCAACATCCGTAATGACGAGGTTCTGACGATCGAATAATCGATCGAGCGCCGAGAGTGAGAAGTAGCAAAGATGTTCGTGGTAAATCGTGTCGAACTCGCAACGGTCAATCAGATCTTTGACGTATGGCACTTCGATAACTGCCAGGCCATCGTCTTTCAGGAGCATTCTTACTCCCTGAGTGAACCCATTGAGATCGGGAACGTGCGCCAGCACATTGTTGGCATGGATGACATCCGCTCGTTCGCCGCTGGCCGCCAGTTTGCGCGCGGTAGCAGAGCCGAAGAACTCGCAGAGGGTGCGAATCCCTTTTTCTTTCTGAGCGACCCGCGCGATATTAATGGCCGGTTCGATGCCCAGCACTGGAACACCGGCTGACTGGTAGTACTGGAGCAAGTATCCATCATTGCTGGCGATCTCTATAGCCAGACTTTGCGGACCGAGGTCACGAGAGGCGAGCAGCCGCTGCACAATCTGATTGGCGTGCCTGAGCATTGTGTCGGAAAACGAAGAGAAGTAAAGGTATTCCCGAAACAGATTTTCCGGCGGCACAGTCTCGGTGATTTGAACCAGAGCGCACCCGTTACAAAACGCCAGATCAAGCGGATAGGTTGACTCCGGCTGATTGAGTTGCTCTGCCGTCACCAGCGAATTAGCGAGCGGCGTATTGCCCAGGGAAAGGATCAACTCTAAATCCTCCTGACCGCATGATCGACATTGAAACGAGGTGCTCATTCAGTGGCCCACAGAAAATCCGTATACCAGTTGATTGTCCGACGCAAGGCGTCGTCGGGAGCAAACAGCGGGCGCCAATTAAGCATGGTGCGAGCCTTGGCGGCACTCAGATACTGGTGACGAATTTCGTTGGTCACCTGATTCAAGATCTCAGGTTCTAAATCCGAGCCCATTAACTTTATGATGCTCTCCACCAGTTCCAGGACCGTAATCTGGGTCTCGTTGGAGAAATTGAACGCGTGTCCCCTCAGTTCGGCTTGTTCAGCCAGCTTTTCCGCCAACAAAATATAGGCGGCGGCGCCATCCTCAACATAAAAATAATCCCTGATGTATTTGCCGTCGGAGCGAATGATCGGCCGCTGATTTCTAAGCACAGAGCGAATCGTGCCCGGTACGATCCGGTTCCAGTTCAGATCGCCGCCACCAAAAAAGTTGCCGCAGCGAGTCGTGACTACGGGCAAGCCATAAGTGACCGCATATGATCTGGCGATGAGATCCGCGCACGACTTGCTTACGTCGTACGGATGCCGGCCGTTGAGCGGAGTGTCTTCATCATAGGGAAGATTGTTGTGATCGCCGTATGCTTTGTCCGAAGAAGCGAGAATGATCTGCCTAACTGTGGGACTGCGCCGGCAAGCCTCGAACAAGTCCCAGGTGCCGGCAATGTTGGTCTCGAAAGTTGATGCCGGATTGCGATTGGCGATCCCAACTATCGTTTGAGCAGCCAAATGAAAGACCGTGGCGATTTCATATTCGCCAAGAATTCGCTCCATCAGTTTCTGATCCCGTACATCGCCACGAACTACTTTCACCTTCTCGATCAAGCGGCTCTGGATCAGATGACTCTGCGGCACCCAGTCGCGTACGAGGCAAACCAGGTCGGCCCCTGAGTCGAGCAGTCGTCGCACAAGCCAACCACCAAGCAAACCCGTTCCCCCAGTTACAAAAGTGGGGCGGTCCTGCCAAAACTCTCGGTTCGGTGAGCCTGCTAGTCCCAAATCTTCCAGGGCGTGTTACCCCCTTGCCAAAGACTTTCCAACAATCGCATATCCCGCATTGTGTCCATACATTGCCAGAAGCCTTCGTGGCGATAGGCTACCATTTGTTTGTCCGCGGCCAGTTTCTCGAGAGCGTCGGCCTCCAGGCTGCTCCCGTCGCCGCTCAAGTAGTCGAAAACGCCGGGCTCGAACACCAGATAGCCTCCATTTATCCAGCCGTCTCCTATCTGCGGTTTTTCGGTAAACTCGGCCACCAGGTCGCCATCAAAGATTAGCCCACCGAACCGGGCCGGGGGCCTTACTGCGGTAACCGTAGCCAGCTTTCCGTGCGAACGGTGGAACTCCACCAGTCGGGATAGATCGATATCGCTTACGCCGTCACCATATGTGACCATGAATGTTTGATTGTTCAGCGATGCTTCCAGCCGCTTGATGCGTCCACCAGTGAGTGTTCGCAGGCCAGTGTCGATCAGATGGACCACCCAGTCTTCACATTCCTTTTCGCGCATCTCGACCGAGCCTGAAGAAAGATTGACAGTCATGCTGCCGTTCAAACTGTAGTAGTCGAGGAAGTAGCGTTTTACCATCTCGCCCTTATAACCGAGCGCGATGAAGAACTCATTGAAACCATGATGGGCGTAATGCTTCATGATGTGCCAGAGAATAGGCCGGCCGCCGATCTCGACCAGCGGTTTTGGCTTTAGCTCGGTTTCTTCGGTCAGCCGACTGCCGAAACCGCCGGCCAGGATTGCTACCTTCATGAATTCTGCACCTCGAGCGCGGTCACTACATTCTCTTCAGCTTCGCCGGCGAACTGCGTGGTCCACTTGAGTAGCGGCCGCACAACACCAGGGATGGCTCCAGCGTAATCGCCGCGAAGTGAATCGCCATCCAGACTATCAATCACCTGAAACGCCACTGCATCACGCTCGTAAAAGTGCACCACCGCGGGATCCAACGTGCTCAGCGCGACACCAACGATCATCGTGCCTTCTGAAAGGAAATTACCCGGGATCCAGGCAGTGCTTTTGTAACGACCCACCGCCCGCGGCGTTCGCTGGCAGAGCGGATCAGGATCACCAGAAATGAAAGCATAGATCCCTTCTTCATTAAAAAAGTGATAGTTTGGCACCATCGCGTGGCCGGGTTGGAGCACTTCATATTCCATCTCGATGCCCACCGGCTTGCGGATGTCCACGGCGTCAGTAGTTTCATTCTCTTCAGTTCGCACACGCACCGCAAGCAGCCGCGCTAAATGGTTGCCGGGCGCTCTCGCCGGATCAGTCCATTCGCGCGAGGCGCTGGTCCCCAAACCGGATTTCAGGTACATACCAACAACGTGGTGCGATGGTCCGTCCGAGATGACCTTGCCCTCATCCAACAGGATCGTGCGCCCACAAAGGCGGGTGATTGCCGGCATGTTGTGAGAGACAAACAGCACGGTTCTGCCATGCTGGCTAACTTCCTGCATCTTGTCGAGACACTTGCGCTGAAAGCTGGCATCGCCCACGGCCAGAACCTCATCCACGATCAGGATTTCCGGTTCTAAATGCGCGGCGACCGCAAAGGCGAGGCGCACATACATGCCACTACTGTAATGTTTGACGGCCGTATCGAGGAATTTGCTGACTTCTGCAAACGCTACGATCTCATCAAACTTGCGTTCAATCTCCTCGCGCCTCATCCCCATGATCGAGCCGTTTAAGAAGATGTTTTCCCGGCCGGTTAGCTCGGCATGAAAACCAGTGCCAACTTCAAGCAGACTGGCCACGCGGCCGCGTAGTTCTATTCGGCCTTCAGTCGGCTCAGTAATCCGCGACAGTACCTTCAGCAGCGTGCTCTTGCCCGCGCCATTCCGTCCGATAATTCCAATAACTTCTCCGGGCTTAACTTCAAAGCCGACCTCTTTGAGCGCCCAGATCGACCGGCGCGGCACCTGGCTCCGCCGTCGCACCAGCCTGGGAACCGCGTGCAGGGTTCGCACCAATGACTCGCGCAAGGTTCCGTAGGGCGTCTGGTGCTCGCCGATCCGGTATTGCTTGCCAAGGTTTTCAACCACAATGGAACCCATAGTGTCTCTCGGTACGTCGATCGCTAAATAATATCCGCGAACTTTCTTTCCATGCGCTTGAAAGTGAACAATGAATACGCGAGGGCGACCAATGTCAGCAGCGCGGAAACGCCGAGTGCGCGCCAGTCTAAGGGGAGATTAAAGAGTGAGGCTCGATACCCTTCAACAATGCCGGATAAGGGATTAAGTGACATCAACCAACGCCACTTGGCCGGGACCAGGCTCGACGGATAGATGATCGGAGAAGCAAACATCCAGAGCTGAATTAGAAACGGTAAGGCATAGCGGATATCGCGATACTTGACGTTCAAGGCGGACATCCACATTCCCACTGCTAACGCGAGGGCCGCCGTCAGTAAGACAAGCCCCGGGAGGGCCAGGAGGCTGATGCTCGGTGGAACCCGGTAATAAAACATCAAGGCGATCAGCGTCAGGAATGCAAAAAAGAAGTCTACCAAACCCGCCATGACTGCCGCCGCGGGAATCACTATGCGCGGAAAGTAAACCTTGGTAATCAGGTTGGCGCTCCCTACCAGGCTGTTGCCGCTGTTGGTTATGGCGTTTGAAAAAAAGGTCCAGGGCAACAGCCCAGCGTAAGCGAACAGCGCATAGGGAACTCCATCAGATTTAATACCCGCCAGCCTGCCAAAAAAGAGCGTAAAGATTAGCATGGCGAACAGTGGCTGGATTATTGCCCACGTGGCCCCGAGGAGTGTTTGCTTGTAACGTACCTTCACATCGCGCCACACCAGGAAATATAGCAGTTCGCGGTACGTCCAAATATCGCGCAGGTCGAGCGGAACCCAGGACTTACTCGGCTCGATGACAACCAGGGGACCTTCCTGCAGAGGCCCTTCCGGCAACGGCCGTTCGGGTTTCCCTGCAGGTGACTCATCGGCTGACGTTTGATGTCCACGCTTGCCCACATCAATCGCACTCATAGACGTTCCTAAAGGCAGAATTCTATCTGCGGTCCGGCTCTAACTCGCTCTCTTGCTAGCCTTGCGCTTGTCCGTTTGTGATTTCTAAGCAGAAAGGCGTCAGTCTAACTTCGGAGGATAGGTGAGTCAAGCAGGGCCCGGATAGCGCTATCTGTCCAGGGTACATTCATTATTGAAGCGCTTTGGCGACGGTGGCGGCCAGAACCGCGTATCCGGCAGCGTTCGGGTGGCTCTCTGTGGTGGAAGGATATATTTGCTGGCGTTGAGCGATCGCGTTCCGCAGCTCAGGCAAGGCATCAACGCAGGCGATATGTTTTTCGGTGCACCATGACTTAACCTCTTCACGAGCCCTGTTCTCCATCTCAACCAGACGAGAGAACGTACCGGTCGACCTTCCTTCACGCTGCATCAGATCAGCGTAGACCGATTCCTTCGTCGGGATCAGTAACACCAGGAGTTTGACGCCGTGTGCGTCAACTCTTTCCTGGGTTCGCGAAAGGGCAACTTTCGAAATCCGCAATCCTTCGGCGATGCGAGGGTCGTCGAGGTCAAGCGCAGTCAGCCGGTAGGCGGTAGTAAAAACCGTGCGAAGTTTATCGTCATCGCACACGGCGCCATGGGCGGGATAGGTCGTCGCCCACTGCCTGTCAATTTCGTAATCGACGTCGGTTGTGCCGGGCCAAAACCCGGTGCGGTTCAACAGTCGGCCAACGGCGGAATGCTCGCGCACCCAAAAGCTCCAGCCGGATGGTGAAGATCGTCCGTAAGTATTGTGAAAGTTCTTCTCTTCGTCCCAATAAGATTGCGACTTGCTCAGAATGGTATCGTGTCTGAGTTCATCGGATGGCGGATTGCTGCGCAGATTGGCGTAGCGGTCATTTGTATAAGTCAGCGAGTACGCATCGTACAGGTCGTTGCCGAAATACAACCCTACAATGATAACTTTCGGTGAAAAGTTGAAGTCTTTTTCTGTCAGCCGCCAGTATTGGACTGGTCCATAGCCACCAACACTCATGTTATAGACCGAGTGTTGGGAAAGCTTCGCGAGCTGCTGCGGCCAGGCGTCCGCCGACTGCACGTTTACGCCCCATGTCTGCGAGTCGCCCAGCCCGACCACGTCTACGTGTGCAGGCACCGAAGCGTTGCGAAACCCGTTGGCGTCATGACCGGGCGTGTTGGGTAAAATCCGCACTCCGAGCTCAGGATCGCTAGTAGTCTCCCCGCCGGCGCGATCCCCCATCCGGATCTTTTCAACTATGCGCAGACCCACCTCTGCCGCAACCAATCCGACGGTGATTCCGAACACTACGGCTAGAATTCTGAAGATGATAATCCGGCCGCGAGCGGGCCGGTGCTTAGTGTTGCGCTCCGCAGAATCGGTTTGCGCGATCATGGTTCTTCTGAGATGTGAGAACTTACCTTTATCGTTAGTCGCCCGCATTTTCAACAGGCGCGAACCGAGGATGATGGCGTCGCTCGGAGCGGCGTCAATCAAGGGTGAACTGCGAGCGCCAATCAGTTGTCTCTTCGAATTTTGGCTGGTCCTTCTTCTCCAGAACACAAGTTTCCAGCACGAGAAAGTCCATCTCAGTCCGCATAAAGCAACGATAACTGTCTTCCGGCGCACAGACGATCGGCTCACCACGCACGTTGAAACTGGTGTTCACGATGACCGGACAACCGGTCTTCTGCCGAAAGGCCTCGATGATTTCCCAGTACAGCGGATTTGTTTCTTTCCGGACCGTCTGGATGCGGGCCGAGTAATCAACGTGCGTGACCGCGGGGATTTCGGACCGGCTCACGTTCAGTTTATCGATGCCCCAAAGCTTTTCTTCTTCGCCGCTCATCTGGCGCCGGCGGCCGGGGGCAACGTCAGCCACCAACATCATGTAGGGGCTGTCGTAATCCAGCTCGAACCATTCGGCGGCGTGTTCTCTCAGCACGCTGGGAGCAAACGGCCGAAAGCTTTCGCGATACTTAATCTTCAGATTCATAACCGATTGCATCGCGGGCGAGCGAGCGTCGCCGATAATACTGCGCGCGCCCAGCGCCCGCGGTCCAAATTCCATCCGGCCCTGATGCAAACCGATAATTTTTCCGGCAGCCAGATGTTCCGCTACTACCTCGGGCAATTGCTCGCGCGAATATTTCGTGTAAGGCAGATTCCTGGTTTGCAGAAATCCTTCGATCTCTTCCACTGAGTTTTGCGGGCCGAGATAGGAACCCTTCATCCCATCAGAATAAGGCGCCAAACTGGTGGCACGCGCATCTTGCGCGTGATCCACGGGCGGGACGCCCGTGCTACTGCGCCACTTTCCCGCGCGCTCCGCGCTGACGCGTTCTTTTCCCAGGTATCGATGCCAAATCGCGAGGGCGATACCAACTGCCCCGCCGGCATCGCCCGCGGCGGGCTGAATCCAGATATCCTTAAACGGCCCTTCGCGCAGTATTCGACCGTTAGCTACACAATTAAGGGCCACGCCACCAGCCATGCATAGCTTAGGCAGACCGGTTTCTTTATGAGCATGTTGGGCCATTTTGAGTATGGCTTCTTCCGTAATGGCCTGTATGCTGCGCGCCAAATCCATTTCACGTTGGGTAATCTTTGATTCAGGCCGCCTGGGTCGACCATCAAAGATTCGATCAAACGCGGTGTTCGTCATTCTCAGTCCCTGCGAATAACTAAAGTACTCGTGGTTCATGCGAATGCTGCCATCGTCGCGAACTTCGGCCAGCTTGTCTTTGATCAATGCAACGTATTTTGGCTCGCCGTAGGGCGCGAGGCCCATGACTTTGTACTCACCGCTGTTGACTTTGAATCCGGTGTAGTAAGTAAAGGCGCTGTAAAGCAATCCCAGACTGTCAGGAAAACGCAATTCCTTCAGGAGCGTGATCTCGTTTCCTTTGCCAATGCCAATCGAGCTGGTCGCCCACTCACCAACTCCGTCGACCGTTAGAATCGCAGCTTCCTCGAACGGCGAGGGATAAAAAGCGCTGGCCGCGTGGCTCTCGTGGTGATCTCCGAAAAGCAGCTTCCACTCAAACTTCTTGCGGGCCTTCTTGGCTGCTCTTTCGTCCTCGACACCATTGGCTTTGGCCATCTCGGTGCGGATCAGATCCGGCATCCAAAGCTTTTCTTTCATCCATAACGGCATTGCCTTGAGGAAGGAAGCAAAACCCGCAGGCGCATAATCGAGATAGGTCTCGAGCAGGCGATCGAACTTCAGCAACGGCTTGTCATAGAATCCCACAAAATCCAGTTGTTCGGCCGTGATGCCGGCTTCCTGAAGACAGTAACGAGCCGCGTTAACTGGAAAATTATAGTCGTGCTTGATGCGGGTGAAGCGCTCTTCCTGGGCGGCGGCGACAATCTCTCCGTCTGCGACGAGGCACGCAGCAGAGTCGTGATAGAAAGCCGAGATGCCGAGAATTTTTGACACAGGAGGCGCGGCCGCTAAAAGAGCGTGTAGATAAAAGGAGCGATTGCCGAGCCCTTGGCCAGCACCAGCAAGACACCAAAGACCACCAGAGTGATCACGATCGGCGCCAGCCAGTACTTCTTGTTCTGCTTCATGAACTCCCAGAGTTCGCTGACTACTTGCGTTTTCGACATCTCAATCCTCAAAACATCTTTTCATAGTGGCGGGGATCTCTCTGTCGCTCAGAGTAAGGTTTCCAGTAAGAATCACTCGCCGGCGCGCGACGTTGCAGCGGGTCCCAGCCGAACCACCGTTTGACCACACCGATTGGCGTGACGATCACAAAGAAGACGAAAGCCAGAATGATTCGCGTCGTTACCCACGATAGAACTTCGGCGAAGGCCATCCACGCCCTGTTCGGAAGGACGAGGACCCTCGGAAAGATGACTCCCAGCAGCACCAAAACCGCGCCGATGGGCAAGGTGATCTTAGAGACAGTAGGGAACTTTCCGCGATAGAACCACCAGGCGCTCATCAAAGAGAAAATGCCGCCCACGATCAGACCGAATTCTCGCTCAACTCTATATGATCTAATCTTCATCGTTAATTCAGAGTCGAAAGCGTAATTCAGGAGCGAGAGGTTTGCAAGGTGGCGCGGCGACTACGAGATTAACGACAGGCATCCAGTAATCAGATTCCTTAATCTGGACCGGGAGAAAGTACGGCGAGATCGATCCGCGTTACTTCAGTCCCGCCGAAGTCAGTCAGGCTAAGCTTAACAAGTCAGTAGCCCGAGTGCGCCGGCAACGTGCTGCTCATCAACGTCGAATGGTCAAACCCTGGCTGCACCGTTCGGAGTTCGGCCTTTAGGCGGAGTTGCGAGGAGTAGACCGCCTGAAGGCGGAACTCCCAACCAAAGCCCCGTCAACTTCGAAAAAACTTCGCGATAGCGCTCACCACATAATCCTGTTGCTCGTCGGTCAGCTCCGGATACACCGGTAACGCCAGTGTTTCTTTTGCTGCGTGCTCGGCGATGGGAAAGTCGCCGTCTTGATAACCCAGATAAGCCAAGCACTCCTGCAAATGCAGCGGCACCGGATAGTAGACATCCGTGCCCACGCCGCACTCGCGCAGATGGTCGCGCAAAGCTTCGCGCCGTCCGTCGCGCACGCGAATGACAAACTGATGAAAGATGTGCCGCGCGTTACTTCGCACGAAAGGTACTTCTATCTGCTCACCCAGACCGGCGTCGTTGAACATCAATTCATACTGTTGAGCTTTACGTTGGCGCCCGGCCGTCCACTCGTCAAGATGCGGCAGCTTCACCCGCAACACTGCGGCTTGCAGAGCATCGAGGCGGCTGTTAATGCCGATGACTTTGTGATGGTATTTTTTCTCTTCGCCATGCACGCGCAGCATTTTCAGCCGCTGGGCGTGATCCGGATCGTTTGTCAGCAGCATTCCGCCGTCGCCGGCGCCGCCCAGATTCTTTGACGGGTAGAAACTAAGGCAGCCCATCGCGCCCATCGAACCGGCGCGACGACGGCGATCCTCGGCCCCGATCGCCTGCGCGGCGTCTTCAATGATTGGAATGCCATGAGATCGGCTTAATTCCATCAGCGGATCCATGTCGGCGCATTGGCCGTAGAGATGGACCGGCATGATTGCCTTCGTGCGTTCAGTAATCGCCTCGGCAACCAAAGCGGGATTGAGGTTGTAAGTTCGCTCGTCGATGTCCACGAACACCGGCCGCGCGCCGAGCCGCGCAATCGCGGCCGCGGTGGCAAAGAAACTAAATGGGGTCGTGATTACGTCGTCGCCGGGCCCGACTTCACAAGCCATCAGCGCCAGGAACACCGCATCCGATCCGGAGGCGCAGCCGATGGCAAATTTTGTTTGGGAGTATTTGGCGATCTCTTCCTCGAGCGCTTGAACTTCGGCGCCCAGGACAAACTGCTGCGATTCGAATACGCGTTCCAGCGCCACGCGCACTTCTTGGTGGAGCATTGCGTACTGGGCCTGAAGATCAAGCAGCGGAACTTTCATTTAACTCTGGAGCGCCGGGTTGCTAACGCGCTGGTGTCCCGATTTCACACGTTTAGGGTTGCTTTCCACAAAACGAGTTCCGGTTGAGTCCGCTTAAGCGGACGACCGCCAATAGCCCAGCGATTCATCGCTGGGGGAAGCGATGGGATTCAAGACCAAGTCCGTGGAGCGGACGGCTGAAAACGTCGCTCGGGTGGGTCAATCATTCAGTCGTCCGTTACACGGACTGCGCATCACGCCGTTCTTCATCCCAGCACTGAAGTGCTGGGCTATTACCATTCGTCCGCTGCGCGGACTGTGAACTCATGCGGCGGGCGCGGATGGCATGGCTGCAACTGATCATGCCGATCCCCTTATGATCGCTTCCAGCAATCCGCCGTAAAAAACTCCACCTGACCACCGTTCTTCATCGATCGCTGCGCGGCTTCGAGCAGGCGCACCACGCGCAGACCGGCCTCGCCGTCGGTCAGAGGCTTGCGCGCGCTGCGAATTGAATCCAGAAACTCGGCCACTACATAACGCAACGCCTCGGTGGCATCGATTCGCGGGGCCCAGACGTCTCCAGTGCGATAACTCACCAGTGTTTGATAGTCAGCTTCGGAATCGCTGGTGCGGTTGGTGGTTACGCCCTTATCGTAAATCCGCACTTTCTCAGTCGGCTCGATGTCGTCGTAGAGAATCATCTTGCGGCTGCCGGCGATCATAGTGCGGCGGATCTTTACCGGGGCGAGCCAGTTGAAATGAAAGTGCGCGATGAAGTCGTCCGGAAAGTGCAGCATCAGGTAAGCAATATTTTCGATGCCCTGCTCGATATGGCAACTGCCGATGGCGCTCACGGCGTCCGGTTGGCGCTCGATGAGATAATCCATGATTGACAAGTCGTGCGGCGCCAGGTCCCAAAGCACATTGATGTCGCGCTGGAACAAGCCGAGATTGATCCGCACCGAGTCAAAGTACAGCAAGTCTCCTAAATCGCCGCTGGTGACGATCTCTTTCATTTTCCGGACAGCGCCGGTGTAAACGAAAGTATGGTCAACCATCAGCGTAAGACGGTTGGCTGCCGCGAGATCGATCAGCTCTTCTGCTTCGCGCACCGTGGCCGTCAGGGGTTTCTCTGCCAGCACGTGTTTGCCGGCGATCAGCGCTTCTTTCACGATCTGAAAGTGAGTCGCCACCGGCGTGACTACCGCGACCGCGTCGAGCTGAGGGTCAGACAGAAGTTTCAGGTAGTCGTTGGTCGTTTGCGCCGCGGGGTAACGCCGGCCCATGGCGGCCAGCCGAGACTCGTCCAGGTCACAGATCCAGCGCAGTTGTGCCAGTTCGTTCTCAGCGAAGTTTCGCAGGAGGTTCGGACCCCAATAGCCGCATCCGAGCACTCCAATGGTTGTAGCGGTCATCGGCTAGAGAGAATAGCCGCCATTTTCGGAAAAGTGAATTGGGGAAGGCGGGAATAGGAGCGTCCTAAGTTAACCGCGTTTAGAGTACCAACTTCAGTTGGGTTCTTTCTTGCTTAATAAAAGCCCGACTAGAGTCGGTACTCTAAACAAGCTTTGTTTGGTTTCGTGGTTCTTTTCCACGAGGACAAGAACGATCCACGAAATCACACGAAATCACGCGAACAACGAGTCCCATTTCGTGTGTTTTCGTGGATTCTTACCTGGCAAGCCAAGGTTCTCAAACGATGACACCTACTTTTCCGCTTTATCTTCGCGCAACACTCGGGCTGGGTTTCCAGCCACGGTCGTGTCCGCGGGCACATCCCTGGTGACTACCGCGCCGGCCCCGACAATGGCGCGTTCGCCGATGGTGACGCTGCAAAGTATGGCCGCGCCGCTGCCGATACTGGCGCCGCGCTTGACGACGATGGGCACGACCGTCCAATCATCATCCGTTTGTAACGCGCCGTTCGCGCTGGTGGCGCGCGGATATTTGTCGTTGATAAAGGTCACGCCGTGACCGATGAAGACCTCGTCTTCGATCGTCACGCCTTCACAGACAAAAGTATGGCTTGATATTTTGCAGTTGCTACCCACGCGTGCGCCTTTTTGAATTTCGACGAAAGAACCAATCCTGGTGCCGTCGCCGATCTCGCATCCGTAGAGGTTGACGAAGTGATGAATGATTACATCACGGCCGAGTTTGACGTCAGGAGCGATTACGCAGAATTGTCCGGGCATGAAATAGGGGATTGCGGACCAGTGTTAAGTGACTAAAAGTTGCCGGAAGGCCGGCAGTACATGCCGGCGATCCGGAATCGCCAGACCGGGCAGGCTGACGCTGCGCACGGTGATAGTTTTGGATCGCAGGGTCAGCTCGTCTCAAGGTCGGTGGGGTCCTCGGCGGCGCTGTAATAACCGGACTTGTAGTACCCCGCATACCCCGCATAGTAGTACTCGTGCGATTCGATCTTCACGTTGTTCAAAACCACACCGAAGATGTGGGCGCCAACATCAAGTAGTTGCTGCTTGGCGCGACGCACGACTGCGCGTGAGCTCCGGCCACCGTGAACAACGAGAATAACTCCATCGACGAAGGTCGACAGGATCGAAGCGTCGGTAAACGAAATTGCCGGCGGAGAATCCACGATGATGTGCGTGAATGTTTTGCTTAGAGTTGTCAGCAAACGCCGCATCTCCTCAGAGCCCAGGAGTTCAGCGGGGTTCGGCGGTATCGGACCTGAGGGCAGCACCTTCAAATTGGGTTGTTTCTCGTAAGTTTGAATCAATGAATCGAGATCGTCCGATTCACCGGAGAGGCAATTAGTCAGACCGCGAGTATTCGACAAATTGAATTGGGCGTGCAGCCGCGGGCGGCGCAGGTCGCAATCGATGATCAGGATCTGGGCGCCTGTTTGGGCCAACATGAAGGCCGTGTTGATGGCGGTCGTAGTCTTGCCTTCCGAGGGCTGGCTCGACGTGACCAGGATCGTTTTTGGCGGTGTCCCCGCGGATGAAAGCAAAAGCGACGTGCGCAAGTGACGATAGGCCTCAGCTATTGGTGAACGCACATCACCAACCATCGCCAGCGCGGTGGTGTCGCTAGGTTTGGCAGAAACTTGACCGCCGCGCAGGCGAGGCTTCTCGCTGGACGCAGCGGGAATCAGCGCCAGGGCGGGGAGGTGAATATAGCGATCGACATCATTAACGGACTTGATGGTGTCGTCGAGGAAGTCGAGCAGGAAAGCCAGACCGATGCCCGCTATTAGAGCCAGGAAGAACGCGATCATGATATTACGCATCCGCGCAGGTCCTACGGGTGCATGTGGTAGCCGGCTGTAGGTAGAGACGCTGACATCGGTGCCTTTGTCGGTTCCGGTGGCGGCCAACTCGCGCCTCTGTTGCAGCCGGGTGTTCAGGTACTGCTGGTCGGTCGTAAGCTCCTGCGTCATTGCGGCCAGTTGGATAATGTTCCGCGTTTGTTGGGTCGTAATCCCGTGTTGTTTGCTGTAGGCAACTTCCAGACTTTTTTGGTGTGAGGTAGCTTGATCGGCACGAGCCTTCATGGTCGCGAGAACTTCCGTGGGAGCTTTTGCCAATTCCTCTTCGACTTGCTTCACTTGCGCGCTGACCTGCTTAACCTCCGGCCATTCGGTCGTATATTTTGTCAGTAAGGCTGTTTCCTTGTCCTTCAAGTCGCTGAGCTTCTTGCGGAGCTCAATGATGCGTACATCTTTCTGAACCTCGGGATTCGCGAACGGATCCGAAGCTTTTTTTGCCGCGTCATAAGCCGCCAACTGGTTCCGTTTCTCGTTCTCAGCCTCCAAAAGTTGGGCGCTATATGTCGCTTGTTTTGCTTGCTCCAGGTTACTTCCCTGTTCAGATGTCAGCGGTAGATCATTGGCCTTTGCGAAAGCAAACCGGGCATCCTGCTCCTTCTTGACCTTGTCCTGGTACTTGGCTATCTCTTCGGCCAGGGAGGTCGCGGTTTTGCTTCCGGCGGACTCCATGCGTTCAGTATTGTTCGTGACGAAGACTTCGGCCAAAGTATTGGCAATCTTTTGGGCCAATTGTGGATCAGTATGGCGATACTTGATGTTCACCAGGCTGGTGCCGGGAATGGGGTCAACCGTTTCGCCGCCAGCGATCGCGTCTTCATACGGTTCCAGCGCCGCCGACTCTTCCGGTGTGAATTGACGGTCCTTCAACTCATCTTCGCCGATTGGTTGCGCGGCGGAGCCGACAGCGGGCGTGTCGACTGTTTTCTCGCGAGAGAAAATTCGTTTCAGGGAAGCAAAAATGCTGCTCTGCTCCTGGCCTCCGAGAAAGGTCGGATTGTGTTGAAGATCCAGCGTGAGAATCACCTGACGAGCCAGTGATGGATTTTGCAACAGCTTAAATTGCGTGCCCCAAAAATTGGGATCCGTCGGCGCGTTCAACACCACCTGACTGGTCTGTAATAGAGTCTGCGGCTTCGGTTCGATCCGGATCGTGGTAGTTGCTTCGTAAACCGACGGCTCCCGGTAAACCTGGATCGTAACCAGCGAGGTAACTACCAGCAGTATGCTCAGGATAAGCCACTTGCGCTTCAGTATGACGAACAGATACTCGCGCACATGTGCGTCGGGAGTATTGCTGCTGCCGTACTTGTCATACTTGCCGTAAGGCCTGGTTTCAGTAAGTTCGGCCAGGGTGCGGTCTAAGTTGCGCCCCGCCGGAATCAATCTTTCATCTTGAGTCATGATCTTGGAACCCTATTTCTTGCTCAGGACCTCTGCAGATCGACCATAATAGCAGACGCACGCTCCGAAGCAAGTCAAGTTGAGAGGCACGAATCCGCGGCCCCCACGGCGGGCCCGCTAGCGACAATGAAATAACCCGCCAGCTAATAAGCCCTCATTCCGTGGGCCAGTGCTATAGCCTTCGTGCTTTTCAAGCCGAGCCAAGCATGTCATCATGATCTTTCATCGATGATCTTATTTGCGTAACAGTCTAAGAGAGGAAGGACCGACTCTTGAGTATACGTTCCCTCCTCAGATTTACATGACTCATGACGGCTTAACTTCAGGACGCGCCATTGTCATAGGTGCTTCGGGACAAGATGGATATTTCCTTACTGAGCGCCTGATTAATCAAAACTGGCGAGTGCACGCCGTTACGCGAGCGCCCGAAGCTCCGGCGGAACTGGCTCAATCCCCTAACGCCGGTGGCCCGCTGGAAATACATGTTGTCGATCTTACCTTCCCGCCGCCGCTGTTCGATCTAATCGCGCAGATACAACCGGAGGAGATCTATAACCTGGCGGGCCAATCCAGCGTTTCACGTTCTTTTACCGAGCCGGGGATCGCCTGGCGCACGAATGCGGATTTTGTCGCCGAACTGCTGGAATGCGTGCGCCTGAAAAGCGCGCATTCTCGACTTTACCAAGCGTCATCAACTGACATGTTCGGCGGCTCAACGGATCAGGCTGTCTTTTATGATGAGAATTCTGCGCTTAATCCCCGCAGCCCTTACGCCAGTGCCAAGGCCGCAGCCCACAGGTTATGTCAGTTCTATCGAGAGACCTACGGCCTGCGCATCGCCAGTGGCATTCTCGCCAATCACGAATCTCATCGCCGGCCCACGTCATTTCTCACTCGCAAAGTAGTCGAGCACGTGATGACCCTGCAGGATCTTTCAACTGCGCAAGTCGCCAGCTTATCACCTCTAACGCTGGGCAATCTTAAAGTTCGGCGTGACTGGGGCTTTGCTCCCGACTATGTTCAGGGAATGTGTGCCATACTTCGACAGATTGATATCCGCGGGACGAAACAGGTCCTGGAAGACATAGGTCGCAACTATCGTGATTATGTATTATCCACGGGCGAGACCCATGCTGTTTGGGAGTTGGTTGATTCCGCGTTTAGAATCGGTGGCTTCGACCTTGAATGGGATCTGGAGGGTGATGATCCGGCGTCATGGCGTGGTTACTTTTCTGCCACGGGAGCGCCCGCGGTCATAGTCAATCCCCAACTGTTGCGGATGTCCGAGCCGCTGATCATTCAAGTCGATCCCAGCAGGGCGCGCGCAGAATTAGGCTGGGCGCCCAGACGCGGAGTTGAAGTGTTTCTGAATGATATGTTCGCCAACTTGCGGCGCACCGTTGCCGCGAAGGGTGTCGGAAGCCCGACCGTCAGGGAGGGCTAGGAACGATGCTGGCCCTCCCTGACGGTCGGGCTTCTGACACGGGTTCTTTGGCAAGTTGTGAAGCGATCAAATCGCTGTAGACATCAAACTTTAGAAGATTCAACCAACTGGAAAAGAACATGCAGAACTTATCGCCGCAGAAACTAAGAATCCTGGTTACCGGAGGAGCAGGATTCCTCGGTTCGCATCTTTGCGAACGCCTGCTGGCCGACGAGAACGAGGTGATCTGTCTCGATAATTTCTTCACGGGACGGCGAGAGAACATCGCCCACCTGATGACCAATCCGAGGTTTGAACTTGTGCGTCACGATGTGATCGAACCGATCCTGCTCGAAGTCGATCAGATCTATAACCTGGCCTGCCCCGCGTCGCCGGTTCACTATCAGTACAACCCGGTCAAGACCGTTAAGACCTGCGTCATTGGAACCATCAACATGCTGGGGCTGGCCAAGCGTGTCCGCGCTCGGATTCTCCAGGCTTCAACCTCGGAGGTCTATGGAAATCCCCAGGTGCATCCGCAGCCGGAAGAGTATTGGGGACATGTGAATTCAGTCGGCGTCCGCTCCTGTTATGACGAAGGCAAGCGTTTGGCTGAGACCCTGATGATGGACTATCACCGGCAGAACAAAGTCGACACCCGCATTGCGCGCATCTTTAACACGTACGGACCCAGAATGCTCGAGAACGATGGGCGCGTCGTTTCGAATTTTGTCGTCCAGGCGCTCCGAGGTGACAAGATCACGATCTATGGGACCGGAGATCAGACGCGGTCATTTTGTTATGTAGACGATCTGGTCGAAGGCCTGATTCGCTTGATGAATGTCGACAACGTTCACGATCCTGTGAACCTGGGTAATGCGGGCGAGTTTACGATCAAGGAATTGGCGGATGAAGTGGCACGTGCCTGCGGTGTTCCGATCCAGCTCGATTATCTGCCTCTCCCGCAGGATGACCCTCAACAACGGAAGCCTGACACAACTCGGGCCGAGAAACTTCTCGGCTGGTCGCCGAAGATCGCTTTGCGCGAAGGTCTGCAGCGTACAGTTGGTTATTTTTCGCAGCGGTTGGGGCAGCGAGAGAACCAGGCGTCCGCAAGCTAAAGACGGAATGATCGCCATGATGTCAGTACCACCTGCATGAGCGGGTGGGCCAGACATTCAACTCGTCGCTTGCATCCTCGATCCACCCGCTCACGCAGGTGGTACTGACTAAATCTTAGGACCCAAGCTAAAGCTTGAACTTTAAACTGACTCACACGCTATCGTCTGAATGCACTATCACCTGATCGGAATCTGCGGCACTGCGATGGCTTCGTTGGCAGGAATGCTGCAAGCGCGGGGACACCGTGTGACCGGCTCAGACGAAAATGTCTACCCGCCGATGTCGACCATGCTGGCAGGACTCGGCATCGGCCTGATGCAGGGTTACAACGCCGCTCACCTGGAGCCGGCGCCGGATTGTGTAGTGATCGGCAACGCCATCCCACGTGGAAATCCCGAAGTCGAAACTGCGCTCAATCGCAGACTTCTTTACCGCTCGCTCCCCGAAGTTCTCAAGGAAGAATTCATTCGCGGCCGCCGCTCTCTGGTAGTTGCCGGCACCCATGGCAAGACCACGACGACAAGTCTCGCCGCCTGGGTGATCGATCAGGGCGGACTTGATCCCTCATTCATGGTTGGTGGAGTCGTGCAAAACTTCGGCTCGAGCTTTCATGTTGTTGACAGCGATTACTTCATCATCGAGGGCGATGAATACGACACGGCTTATTTTGACAAAGGCCCAAAGTTCATGCACTACCTGCCTGAGCTGGCCATCGTCAACAACATCGAATTCGATCATGCAGACATCTACCCAGATCTGGACGCGGTGAAGTTGGCGTTTCGACGACTGATGAACCTGGTGCCCGGCACGGGAAAGTTGATCGCCGGTTGGGACAGCCCGCACGTGCGCGAAGTAGTCGCATCCCTGGGGCAGAAACTATTCACGCCGCTGGAAACCTTCGGGACGTGTGAAGATGCCGGCTGGCAGGGGCGCGATATTGCCTACTCTGAAGGGATGACTCGCTTTCGTGTCTTTCGTCAGGGAAGGGAATGGGCAGAGTTTCAAACGACGCTGATCGGCGATTTCAATGTGCGCAACTGTTTGGCGGTGATCATTGCCGCTGATGCATGGGGAGTTGAACGCCAAGCTATCGCCGCCGCGCTCGCGACGTTCAAGAGCGTCCGCCGCCGTTGCGAGGTTCGCGGAGAAATTAACGGCGTCACTGTCATCGATGATTTCGCTCATCATCCTACCGCGGTGCGCGAAACACTCACGGCCCTGCGGCTGAAGTACAAGGACCAGCGTATTATCGCGGTCTTCGAGCCACGCTCTCGCACCTCTTGTCATGCAACTTTTCAGGATGCCTATGTCGCGGCGTTCAAGACCGCTGACTATGTGATCATCGCTCGAGTATTTGACGCGCAGCGGGCCGCAGAAATGGGGGGCGTGCTCGACACCACGAAACTGATCGACGACATCGCCGCGCAAAATAAACCCGCCTTCGCCATTACCGATGTCGATGAGATCGTCGGCAGCCTGGTTTCAGAACTGCGTTCTGGCGACGTAGTAACCATCATGTCCAATGGCGCCTTTGGCGGCATTCACGAAAAACTGTTGGCAGCGCTTCAGAAGCCGAGATGACCTCACTTAGTCTGATTAGTCAGGCAGTCGAGCCACTAATCCGGCAATTTGTCAGTTGCAGAAGCTCAGCCCCCGGCTACTCTGCCCGGGAGAGATAGCTGAGGGAGTTTTCTTTTAACTCACGCATTAGTAATTGGCATTGAAGAAAGCAGCCAAGCCCAAGTCGGTTGTCGTCTCTGATGACTTGGGTCCCCAAAGTCAGCGAATAACCGTCGATCACCGCCATCACACCAGTCGGGCGCGACAAACGAAGTCGGTATCTCGTAACGCATGGTGCGCCGGCGGCGTCCTGGCCTCTTGCTTTTCCCGGCGGCCAAGGTTCGGGATCGGAGACTCGCCTCTCAAAAACATAGGAGACTAACGATGGCTACGAAGAAAGCCCCATCAGCACGCAAATCCACCAGGTCGCGAAAGCGCGCGGCCAAACTATCGCTCGCGGTGGTCGCTGCTAATCAAAAAGAGATTAATGGAAGTGTTTACGAAGCCCTTGATCTTATATTGGACTGCATCCGCACCATTGTGCCGGCGGGTGATCGCTCCAAGCTTCGGCAAGCGCAAGCAATCATAGAGGCTATTCCCGGCTATGACCCTCCGGGTTGCGGCGCTGGTCCTTACCCGGGCTGAGCGCTCAGCGAAGAGCTACGGAAAAGATTGCTTGAGTTTCGCTACTTCTGGCTGTCAACGATCGTAACGTCACTAACCGCGGTGCCCCGCTCACAGGCAAGTTGTTTATAGTCGGGGGACCATGCGTAAGCGAAGATTTGATCCGCCGGAAAGTTAGTGATCTGTTTTGTCGCGGCGGTATTGAGGTCCCAGCTCCACAGGTTCGACACGCCGTTGACCGTCTTGACATAGATCAGCGCGCGCCCGTCAGAAGTCCACTGAACTCGCTGCCAGTCCACGATCGGAATTGGCAGTGACTTTATCGGCCGGCCACCCTGAATTGGTAGAATAGCAATCTCCGGCGAACGCCCTTCCGCATAGTGACGGCAGGCGATGAATTGGTTATCAGGCGAAACGACCGGCATTCGGGCTCTGTCAGCCAACTGCACTGGGTTTCCACCATCTACGCGCACTTTCCAAATGGTAGTGGCGCCCTGACTTTGATTGTCGTAGGCCACCCATTCCCCATCCGGTGAACAGGACGGATACGAATTGCCGTCACTGAAAGTTAGCGGCCTGGCATCGCTGCCATCGTCGGCGTTCATGCGCCAGATGTTTAAGGCTCCGGTGCGGTTGGAGGCAAAGAAAATAAGGCGTCCATCGGGTGAGGTGGCCGGCGTGTAATTGTCACCGGCATCAAAGGTTAGCTGAGTTTGATTAGCGCCGTCGGGATCGATCCGGAAGATGTTGAGATTTTTTCCAGCCATAGTTGAAAACACAATTCTTCCCTTGCTGGACCAGGTGAGGCCGTAACTCCAGAGGCCGCTGGCGGCGATCGCTTTCGCGCGTTGAGCATCTCCGTCGGGCGCAACCCATATTTGCGAGTGAACTCGTTTTGCGACTGACACAATCGTATTGCCCTGGCGCGACAGGCTGACGCTGCCATAGTCTGCGACATCGTTGGTTATTCGCACCGACTGACCTTGTGGGTAGGAGACTTGCCACAACTGACTCGGGCTCACCGGATGCTCTTGCGCACTGATTATCAATCGGCTCTGGTCCGCCAGCCACGCGACCTGCAAGATCGCAAACCATTGCTGTTGGCTGACTACCTTTTCATGCCCGTTTGCGACCTCCACCTCCACCAGATTCATGTGGTAACCGCGGTCCCACCATCCGGCGCCACACACCAGGGTCTTTTCATCGGGAGACCATGCCGGCCCGCTGGTGGAAAATCTGTTTCCGTCGCGGCGGGTGTCGATCGCACGCTCGTCCGAGCCATCAATATTTGCCACCATCAAGAAATACTCGGCACTGGCTCTCTTGAAACGCACGAATGCGAATCTGTCGCCGGTGGGAGAAAACGTAATAGGGCTGTCGACTCCGTCTTTGATTTTCGTGGGCGGGCCACCAGACAGGGGAACCTGATAAAGCGCGCCAACGTCGTTCGCCTCGCCTTCAGTAAAATAAAGGTAATTGGCGTCGTGCGAGAAGGTTATGCCCCGGTACTTGAAATCGCTCGGAGGAATCACAACCGATGTATCGGCGCCGGCAATGTTGCTGACGAGCAGTTCCTGCATCCCGTCCTTTCTCTCCGCATGGGCAAACAATCCGCCATCCGGAGAAACTGCGGCACAAACTGATTGGCCTCCTTTGGTCAACGGTGTCATGGTGATTTCCTGAAACAGGGCAAATTTTTGTGGTTCACGTACGAACCAGTGCGAGTTTAGAGCGAAGAGCAAAACCAGGACGGCCGCAAGTCCGGCAAAAATAGTAGTCTTGGGCCGCTCCTTGATTTCCGAAAAGACCCTCCCGGCTGTGTGCGAGGCGAACGTTAATGCGGACGACCACAAGAGGCTGGTCTGATGCGGATATTTGATCTTTACTCGCTTTGTATCCTGCTCCTCCACCGCCACGTCATCATTCGTTAGCCAGGAATCCCCCGGTACCTCCGCCCCAAGCTGTCCATGCAGTTTTCTTAGATCAGCCGCCAGGGCACTCATTGTTTGATATCGGTCCTCACGATGCTTACTTAGTGCTCGCGCTACAATTCGCTGAAACTCTGCGGGGAGCGCGTCGTCGAGAAACGGGAGCCGGACCGGCTGTCGCTTGAGGATCGAAGCAATGATTTCGTTACGGCTGCGCTCTTCGAAAGGCGTACGTCCGGTGACCATCTCGTGAAGCACCACGCCCAGGCTCCAGACATCCGTACGTTCATCAACCACTCCTTCACGCAATTGTTCGGGTGACATGTATTTCACCGTGCCCATCTGCGTTCCCGGTTCCGTATGCACGGTTGAGATTCTCGACGAGGTATCGTCCGTCGCTGCGGACTCGGTTTCGCTTAGCTTGGCGAGGCCGAAGTCCAAAACCTTCACGTATCCATCCCTCCGCAGCATGATGTTTTCCGGCTTTATGTCGCGATGGACTACCCCGGCGGCGTGGGCCGCAGAGAGCGCTGCCGCGACCTGGTCGGCAACAGCCAGCGCTCTGCGCACCCCCAGGCGGCGTTGCGCGATTCGATCGCGCAAGGTGATGCCGTCGATGTGTTCCATCGCGATAAAGTGGCGCCCATCCTCTGTTTCAGCGATCTCATAAATTACGCAGACATTCGGATGGTTCAGGGCCGAGGCCGCGCGCGCTTCCTGTTCGAACCGGCGCACCCGATGGCGATCTCTGGCGAATTCCGGGGAGAGGAGTTTGAGCGCTATCTTGCGACCCAGCCGGCCGTCATGGGCAAGATAAACTTCGCCCATGCCGCCGATACCGAGTGTCGAGAGGATCTTGTAAGGACCAATCTGCTGGCCCGCCAGCAGGTCCGTGAGACAGTCGGCAAAGAATTCGGTGGATACTTCGTAGGCAGGCGCGTCAAGAAAGTTCCCCTCGAGCTCGTGAGCGAGCAGGAGCGATTCCACTTCGCGCCGCAAATCTTCGTCGCCAGAGCAATTCTGACTCAGAAAGTCTGCTCGTTCAGGCGGCGGCCATTCCAGCGTTGAGTGGAAGAGTTGGTCGATCTGTTGCCACCGTTCAAATTTCATGATGGGCTTCCGTTAGCGGTTTGGGGTTTACCCATTTTGAGGTCCCTCACAGAATTAAAGCGTGAGCGACGTTCAAAATCCCTCAGACGAATTCTTTGGCAGCGATTATTCCAGCTCCCGACGCAGCCAGGCCCTAGCCAAAGTCCAGTCACGCTCGACGCTGGCGTGGCCAATCTTGAGGACTTTTGCGGTTTCGGCGATGGAAAGACCCCCGAAAAAGCGCAGCTCTACGATTTGAGATTTCTGTAGATCGAACGTCGCGAGACTCTCCAGAGCCTCATGCAGAGCAAGAAAATCAATCTGAGGGGTGATCCCGATTTGATTAGCGTCCAGTGAAACGCGGTGAAATTCTCCGCCGCGCTTGGCCGTCTGGTGTTTCCGGGCGTAATCGACCAGAATATTCCGCATTAGCCTGGCGGCCAGGCCGAAGAACTGCGCGCGGCTCTGCCATTCAAGCTTCTGCTGGTCTACGAGCCGCATATAGACTTCGTTAACCAGTGCGGTTGGCTGTAAGGTGTGGTTTGCTCGTTCATGCCTCAGATACCTGACTGCCAGGCATCGCAATTCATCGTGCACAAGCGGCACTAGCTCTTCCAGCGCCGCGTTGTCGCCCTCGCTCCACTTCAAAAGAATCTGCGTAATGTCGTCGGATCCATCCACTTTGTGCCCGTTAGCCAGGGAATTGAGAGCCTGCGGCTGAGCAATTTTAAAGCTCGGGACGTTCAGCGAGTGGATTCTAGCATTTTTCTTTGAGGGAATTCGTTCTCGAAATACGCTTTAGTGGTTGTAGCAGTCGAATTGGCACAAGGAGAGCCGGGCTCGCGCGATTTCCCAGTCAACTGACTTGAAGCCTAGCCGATGGTGACGTCCTAAAGTATCTCGAGAATTTATCCGCATCTCACCCCATACCTCACGGAGCAGAAGATGGCAGCCTTAGGACTGCCGTCTTTCTGTTCCTGGGAGACTCTTACAGAGCTCCGACAATGCGCCAATTGTTACTGGTCTGAGTGGGAATTGTCTTGTTCCGTTCGACCCAGTCGATGATTAGCTCGCGCACTTCTTCGCTCGATCGGTAGACGACGGGCGCGTCCTTGAACATGGTGAAGCCGCCGCCGCCGTTTACGCGATAGTTGTTGGTAACGACTCGGAGTTTTTGGGTTGGACTGAGCGGTTGGCCTTTGAACTTCAGGTTCTGAACCCGCTGTCCGAAGGGCTTGGTGAGATCAAGTTCGTAGGCGACCCCTTCAGCCATGTCAAAGTTGTATCCGGGAATACGTTGGTCGACCAGTTCAGCCAGGCTTTTTCCCGGCTGGTACTCGCGAAAGTAACGCGCCGAATGTTCAAGCGCGTCTTTCAATTGTTGTCCGGTCAGCTCGATCGTGACCAGAGTATTTTCGTACTCGTAAAGACCGGCGATGTCGCGCACGGTGACCGAACCCTTCGGAATGCGCGCCTGGGGATTGAAGCACGCGGCCATCGACACGTCGGCTTTGCCGGCTTCGAGCTGCACTCGCTGGATCAGATCGATAATCGCCGAATCGCGAAAACGGCAATCCTGCGAGGTTATTTCTTCCGGCGATTCGCCGATGGGGCGGCTCAACCAGTCCTGGGTTTCTTTGTCGTAAGGTTGACCGAGCTGCGCGATTTCCGGATCGAGCGCGGTCTTTTCCGTGACTGGAATCGTGCGCGCGGATTCAGCGACTACACGCCAACGAGCAGCTTCACCCTTTTCCAGATAGAGATCGACGCGCGCTACATGACTGGCCCAGCGGTTGGCTTGCGTTAGCAGTACGCCGTTAACTATCAGCGCCGGAACATCGCGGTGTGTGTGGCCCATCAAAATCATATCGACTCCGGGAACCCCGCGAGCAATCGCGATCGCGGCGTTCTCATTTGCCACTTGCGAAGGACTCGTGGTTCCGGTGCGCAGGTCCTCCTCGATGCCCATGTGCATCGCAATCGCGACTACGTCGACTTTCTCTTTGTCGCGCAGAATCGCGACCCACTTCTTTGCTTCGCTCACTGTTTCATGGAATTCGAGCCCCTCGTAGTTCGGCACGTTTTCCCAGTTGGGAATCCCGGGCGTAGTCAATCCCAGTACCCCCACCCGCACGCCACTAACTTCCTTAACAATGTATGGCTGGTAGTGAGTCGTCGCTGTTCCTTTGTTGTAAGTATTGGCCGACAGCCAGGGAAACTTTGCTTCGCTGCGCGCCTTCTCCAGAATTTTCAAGCCAAAGTTGTATTCGTGATTGCCGACGGTCATTGAGTCGTAGCGCAGGGCATTCATCGCCAGCATCATCGGATCCGGCGGCGTGTTGTTCCGCTGGTTATGAAAATATTCGAGTGGCGTCCCCTGGATCGTGTCGCCCGAGTCCACCAGGAGCAAATCGGGATCGTTCTTGCGCGCTTCCTTCACCAGGGTCGCGACTTTCGCGATGCCCACGTTGTCGTACTTGTTCGTGTAGTAGTCGATAGGGAACACGCGCCCGTGCATGTCGGTCGTGCTGAGGATGACGACATGCGCGTGTTGCGCGGCCACACTCCCGGCTGGTGCGTAAACGGAAATAGACAGCGCCAGGATTGATAGCGCCAGGAAAGCGGTGGCAACAAATCTTTTCTTAAACATTCTATGGCCGCAGATCGCCGCACGGCTTTACCGCCGCACTGGGATTGGCCGGCACGGCATAAACCTCTGCGGCCGTGTGGCCTTCGATACAGCCGGAGTAAACCAGGGTGAAGCGATCGCGCACCTCCTTCATCTTGTTCTGATTCTCAAAATACGTGCGGCCTCTTTGCAGAATGACATACGCGGATCCTGTTTCCGAAACAGTGAACTTTGGATCGGAGAGCACGCGTGACTGCAAATCAGTACGGCCGAACTGCTCAGTGTAATATCGAACAACGCCCGGTGTCTCAGTGACAATGGTGGCGTCGCGCGGTGCCCGCTCAGAGACAAATCGGATCGCGTCGTTCAATCCGTCATCGTAAAACTCATCGTGGGGAAAGAAATACGCCGCGTATCCCGAGCCGAGGGTGTTCGCGTACATCGCATAATGCGGCGCGCTTGCATAAGCAGTCCACGCCGGTACGGCCACCAGAATCAGCACTAAAACAGCGGTCGCTGCCCGGAACGCAACCGGCCCGGCCTTTAACTTCTCCAGTAAATCGCCGGACCAACGAATCAAAGTCATCGTCCCGATTGCCGCGCCCATGTAAACAAACGGCATTAGCGAAAGTGTGTAGCGCAGCCATTTCGCGCCAGCCAACGAGTAAGGCACCAGCCAGAAAAAAAGCATGAACAGGACGAAAGTATGACCCGGATGCCGCCACCGGCGCAGGCTCACAAACAGTCCGACGAGAAATGTCCCCATCAGTGCCAGGGGGACCTTGATCGCCAGGAACAGCAGATAGAAATGCACCGGCAAGGCCCAGAACGGCGAGTTCGACATGCGGTTGTTGTAGATGGTATCTCCCATCAGATATCCGGTGTGGGTCAGCAGTTTTTCTCCCGAGTATGCGTCCAGATAGTTCCATACACTGGGCAGCAGAATCACGGGATTAGCCAGCACCAGGACCACGCCGATGATCAGAAAGAAGCTGAGCGGCGTCCGCCAACGGGGTTCATCAGCAGACTGTTTCCGGACCGGGAAGAAATGATGATAGAGCATGTTGAGGCCCAGGTAGTGCGGGAAATATTTCGAAGCCATCATCAAACCAAAGCCGACAGCGCTTAAGTTTCGCAGACGATGAAACCACGTTTGATCCGCTACCTGCTTGCTGCGAATGAACAGATAAAAAGCGAACAACATGAAGAAGACCATCAGAGTGTCTTCCTTGCCGATGCGGTTGTAGGTAATTGCGTTGACGCCGAATGACCAGAATGCACCGGCCCAGAAAGCCGTGGGTCGATCGAACAACGCCGCGGTCAAAAGAAAGAGAGGAATCGCCGTCAGGGCCCCAAACAACGCATTGGGAAATCTCAAGGCGGCTTCATCGCTGATGACCTGGCCCGTCATTGAGCTCCACGCCCGCGCCCCGCGCATCGAGACGTCGATCAGCGCCTTCATCAGCATTGGATGTTCAGCATTCGCCGTAAAATCACCGCGGTCGTAAGCCCGCACGGCTTCCAGCTTATTAATCTCATCTTCCGCGAATCCTATGCGTCCGAGTCCGGAGACACGGAGACCGAGACCCATCACGATCATTAATCCGATCAAGATCACGGTGGTCTTTTCCCAGGACAAGGCCGTCGCGCGTCTTTCTGATAGAGGATTGCGGGTCGCTTTGCGCGCCACAGCTACTTCACTCTTCACATCAACCGATGACAACTCTTAAGATCTCCCGCTGCCTTCTATCGACCCACTTCTTTTGCCGGTAGGTTCGTCAGCGCCGATACCGCCTTTGCTTCTTCGGCGAGGGCCGCCTCTGCTTCGCGCGCCACGGTGCGTAATGACAGGCCGCGTTGCAGCAGTAGCGCCATCCCCACCGCTGCCCAAAAAACATCGCGTGCTTTGCGAACGATGGCCAGGGTCACTCCAGTGACTTCCGTGAATAGCAGTACTTTCGAAACCTTCCCCGTGCCTGCCTCGTCGACACCCATGCGCAACGGAATAAACTTGAACCCCATCGTGATCACGCGATTCACCGACTCAAGAATAAAAGCGGTCAGGAAGGTGGGTGGTTGTTGCGGACTAATGAAGCTCAAGACCACGTAGATTTCGGCTACTCCCGCCAGGTGAAAGCACGCTTCCAACAGCAGGATCGGAATGAACCGGGCCCGATTACGACGGTAGAATCCGTAGATTCGATCTTCCATCGTTCGCCCTTTTTCGACCCACTTATCGTTGAGACCGCGGCGGTGCAAAAACCCGGCAGTGCCGCTGATGAATCGGGCTTCCTTGCGAATCAGTAAAGTGCCCAGCGTAATTACGATCAGAATCACGCCTAACACGATGAAACTTCCGACCTGCAGCCCCTTTGGCAGACTAAAGCTAAACAGCAGGGCAAGCATCCCGGAAGAGATGAACACGGCCACGGACAAGCTGTAAAAAATGTTCTCGATGGCGATGCCGGATAAACCGGCCATCAACGGCAGGCGATCGCGAATCAAAGCGGGCTTCGCCGGTTCAGAGATGACGAAGCTCGCGAACGGAAGCACGTTACCAATGGCGTCGCCCATGACCCGCGCGCGAAAAGCATCCCAGAACCGAAGCCGATAAGGTTCTTCTACGCACAGCGACCAGGCGAACGAGCGCGCTATCTGCCGCACGGCCGAAATCGCGATGATGAGGAGAAAGCCGGCGCCCAGTCTCCTTATGCCATCCGCGATTTGCGCCACCCCGGCCTTCTTAACGAAATACGTGAACAGGGCGAGGCCAAGAACGGCGAATATTATGCCGAGCGGAGTAAGTCCCTTCCGTGATCCTGGCGCTTTCGTTTGACTCATCTGCCTTGAAACGGAGTGAAGAAACAAAATAGAGCATCGCGCGAGCGATGTCCAAATAGCAAAGTGCGTGCCCCGGTTTAACTAGGTCGTGGCACGCGCATCTTGCGCGTGATTCACCGGCGGGACGCCGGTGCCACGCCGGATTAATGCGACATCTGGTGTGACGATGTCCGACAAACTTCAGTTTGTCGATCAACTGTATCGAGAAGCGACTCGAGTGGAACCAAGGTGATCGACAACCATAAGGAGGTCTGATCAAGTTGGCTGAGCATGCATGGTTTCTTCCCCTCCTTTTGGGAGGGGTTAGGGGAGGGTGCGAAGCTTAACTCGCACAAGCCCTCTCCCAGCCCTCTCCCAAAAGGGAGAGGGAGAAAAAAAGGGCAGTCCCTCCCGTTTTGCCTTTTGGTCTACCCGTTGATTATGATGTCGATTCAAAGATCGCATCGACTTTCCGCGGGCCAGACACACATGAGTCAAACTCAAATTGCCATCGAACAAACAGTCGCGCGTCCACTGACCACCCTCTCTGAAGACGAACAAATGTTTCGCGCCAGCGTGCGTGAGTTTGCCGAAGGCGAGCTGCGCAAGCGCGTCGAAGCCATGGACGAACAGGGCCACTTCGATCCCGAGCTGACGAAACAATGTTTCGATCTCGGCCTGATGGGAATTGAAACGCCGGAAGAATTTGGCGGCGCCGGTGGCTCGTTCTTTCAGGCGATTCTGGCCGTTGAAGAATTGTCGCGCGTCGATGCTTCAGTGGGCGTCTTTGTCGATGTGCAGAATACCCTGGTGAACAACGCGTTGATTCGCTGGGGCAATCAGAAACAAAAGACGAAATATCTGACTCAGTTAGCCAGCGAGAAGGTTGGCGCTTACGCCCTCAGCGAAGCCGGATCCGGATCGGACGCGTTTGCAATGCAGACGCGGGCCGTCGACAAAGGCGATCACTTCGTCTTGAACGGCCGCAAGCTTTGGATCACCAACGGCAAGGAAGCGGAAATCTTCGTGCTCTTCGCCAACGCAAATCCCGAAGCCGGCTATCGTGGAATCACGGCCTTTATCGTCGAGAAGAGTTTCGCCGGCTTCTCTGTCGGAAAGAAAGAAAACAAGCTGGGCATTCGCGCGTCGTCGACGACTGAAATAATTTTGGAAGATTGCCCGGTGCCGAAAGAAAACGTGCTCGGCGAATTGGGCAAGGGCTATAAAGTTTCGATCGAGACGCTGAACGAAGGTCGCATCGGCATCGGCGCGCAGATGATTGGCATCGCTACCGGCGCGTTGGAAAGCGCTCTGCGCTACACCGGTGAGCGGGAACAGTTCGGCAAGCACATCAACGAATTTCAGGGGGTGCAATTTCAACTTGCCGAGATGGCCACGGACCTGGAGGCCGCGCGTCTGATGGTTTACAACGCTGCGCGGATGAAAGATGCGGGCCAGAACTTCGTCAAGGAAGCCGCGATGGCCAAGCTTTATTCGTCGCGCGCCGCGGAACGCATTACTTCGAAAGCGATTGAGCTTTACGGCGGCTATGGCTATGTGAAGGATTATCCGGTTGAAAAGTTCTGGCGCGATTCGAAGATCGGCGCGATTTACGAGGGCACTTCGAATATGCAGTTGCAGACGATCGCGAAGCTGATCATTGGTGGGAAGTGAAAGCGGCGCAGCAAGTGAATGCAGAAGAGATTAAGCGCTATTTGACAGAGCTGAATGATGAACTCCGCTCGATGGATATCAAGGGCGAGATTTGTTTGTATGGCGGCGCCGTGATGGCGATTGCGTACAACGCCCGTCCGGATACAGATGATGTAGATGCAGTCTTCGAACCGGTTCGGGAGATTCGCAAAGCGGCCCGTCTGGTTGCCGAGAGAAATGGGCTGCCGATAGGTTGGCTTAATGATGCCGTCGAGATATTTCTGGCGCGACATGAACGCCGCATCCTGCTCGACCTGTCGCATCTTAAAATCTATGTGCCGCCGCCCGATTATTTGTTGGCAATGAAGGTGCTGAGCGCGCGGGCCGACACAATGGATCAAGATGACCTCAAGGTCTTAGTCCGAAAATTGGGTCTAAAGAGCGCGGGTGAAGTCTTCGGTATCGTAAAGGGCTACTATCCGCGCAAAGAGATTAAGCCTGAAACACGCATTCTGATAGAAGAACTTTTGGGTACACGTGCTAACGGTTAAGGAAACCAGAGAAAAGATCGCCAACGACCAAAAGTGGTGGGCGATTCACCTGATGAATTTCGTCGACGACTTTCGCCGTTCCAGAGATCTGCTGGCCATTGAAGCGCCATTTCGGCAGAGCGATCAGAAGATGGACGCGCTAGTCGCAGCGACCGTAGAATCACTTTGCGATGAGCTTGGCCTGGAAACGCCGCACTGGCTGGAACAGATTCCTGAGTGTGAAGAACCGTGGTTTGTAAGCGGGCTCGAAAGACTGAAGGCCATTACAATCGTTCAGAGTCCGTTGCGCTTCCGCATGCGTAAGATTTTCGTGCTGGGGAACTTCCTCAGTCGAGTTTGATAACGATGGCAACATCACGAATCGAAATATTTGAACAAATGCTTGCCGGCGATCCGGGCAATACGATGGTGATGTTCGGACTGGCGAAGGAATATGAAAAGGCCGGCGACGAAGCGAAGTTGATCGAACTGCTCGAGCGTTATCTCGCCGCCGCCGATGATGAAGGGAACGCGTACGGCATGTTGGCCCGGGCGTTCGAGCGAACGAAACAATCCGAAAAGGCCCGTGACAGCTACGAGCGCGGCATTGAAGCGGCGACTTCGCACGGCCATCCGGGAATGGCCGAAGAATATCGGACGATTTTGGAGGCAGAGTTTTCAGCGCCGTAGGCGCGCGATGTTTATAGTTCCGAGTCTCCTTTTTATCGTTAGCCCATTCATGGGCGACAGAAGCATTTCGCTCCTTACGGAGCTTGAATCATTTTTAGGTCTTCGAGCTATAAATATTTCGCCGCTACGCGGCTAAGCAACAATCATGAGTGATCTCAAAGTTCTAAGACTGGTAAAAAAATCCGATGGCGAGCTGCCTGCGAAGGCTTTCACAGCGAAGGCCGTCGCGCAGCCTGAGCCCAAGCCTGCAATTGCGCCTGTCACCAGACTCGTTCCCCCTCCTCAGTTCAAACCCGGCTCGCGGCGCGGCAAGCAGCCGCGGAGGCAGCAGGACAAGCTCAACCTCAGCCGCGCAGAGATGTTAAAGATCTTTCGCACGATGTATCTCTCGCGCCGTCTGGATGACAAGGAAATTCAGATGAAGGGCCAGAACCGGATTTTCTTTCAGATCAGCGGCGCCGGCCACGAGGCGATCCTGGTGGCCGCCGGCATGTGTCTGAAGCCGGGCCATGACTGGTTCTATCCCTACTATCGCGATCGCGCGTTGTGCCTGCAGTTGGGGATGACGCCAGTGGAAATGCTTCTGCAAAGTGTCGGCGCGGAAGCTGATCCCAACTCGCATGGCCGGCAGATGCCTTCGCACTGGGGGCATAAGAAACTCAACATCGTGTCACAGTCGTCACCAACCGGGACGCAGCTTTTGCAGGCAGTGGGCTGCGCTGAAGCAGGTTACCGGGTAAAGCTGATCAAGGAACTGAAGAAACTGATCAAGGGCTTTCACAACGATGAAGTCGTTTATGTTTCGCTCGGCGATGGGACGACCAGCGAAGGCGAGTTTTGGGAGGCGCTTAACACTGCCTGCAATTTGAAACTGCCGGTGGTGTTCCTGATGGAGGACAACGGTTACGCGATCAGCGTTCCCGTCGAGGTGCAAACCGCCGGCGGCGACGTTTCGAAACTGATCTCAGGGTTTCCTAATCTCTATCGACAACGTTGTGATGGCACCGATCCGATCGAGTCGCTCGCGACCATGCGGCGCGCGGTCGACAACTGCCGGAAGAACCGCGGCCCTTCTTTCGTGCACGCGAAAGTGATTCGGCCGTATTCGCATTCGCTTTCTGACGATGAAAAGCTTTACCGGGGTGAAGCCGAACGCCTGTCCGACGCCGAACACGATCCGGTCAGGCGATTTGAAACGCTGCTCGTCAGAGAGAACATCGTCAGCCCGGACGACCTGCAACAACTAAAAGACGAAGTTGATCGCGAACTTACTGAAGCTGCCGACATCGCTCTGGCCAGTCCACAGCCGGCGCCCGAAACAGCTTTGGACTTTATTTACTCTCCGATCGTCGATCCGACCTCGCCAGAGTTTGATACCGAAGCCATCGTAGAGCTCAGCGGCAATCCCGGCACGATGGTCGATCTGATCAATCGTTGTCTGCACACTGAGATGAAACGCGATCCGCGCGTGATCGCCTTTGGCGAAGACATCGCTGATTGCTCGCGTGAAGAGTCGCTCGGCCAGGTCAAAGGCAAGGGCGGTGTTTTCAAAGTTACGGCCAACCTGCAACGCGAGTTTGGCAGCGCGCGGGTTTTCAATTCGCCTTTGGCGGAAGCTAACATTGTCGGCCGCGCCATCGGCATGGCCACGCGCGGCCTAAAGCCGGTGGTCGAGATTCAATTCTTTGATTACATCTGGCCCGCGTATCACCAGATTCGCAACGAGCTGGCGCTGTTGCGCTGGCGCTCGGGCAATGAATTCTCTTCGCCGATGGTGATGAGGGTTCCGATCGGCGGCTATTTGAAGGGCGGCGCCATCTATCACTCGCAATCGGGCGTGTCGCTGTTCACCCAGATTCCGGGACTGCGCGTCGTCTATCCTTCCAACGCGCTGGATGCGAACGGGCTGCTGCGAACGTCGATTCGTTGTGACGATCCGGTTTTGTTTCTCGAACACAAACATCTTTATCGGCAGGCCTACAACAAATCGCCTTACCCGGGCGACGATTTCATGATTCCGTTTGGCAAGGCCAAGACCGTTCGCGAGGGCAGCGATGTCTCGATCATCACTTACGGCGCTTTAGTGCAACGCTCACTAGTGGCCGCTAAACAAGCTGAGCAGCAGGGAATTAGTGTCGAGGTCGTCGACCTGCGCACGCTCAATCCTTACGACTGGAACGCAATTGCCGAATCAGTGCAGAAGACTTCGCGCGTGCTCGTTGCTCACGAAGACACAATGTCGTGGGGTTACGGCGCCGAGATCGCCGCGCGTATCTCCAACGAGTTGTTTGAGTACCTCGACGCGCCCGCCCGCCGCGTCGCCGCGATGGACACGTTCGTGGCCTACGCGCCGCAACTGGAAGACGCGATCCTGCCGCAGGTGGCTGATGTGCTGAAGGCGATTGTGGAGTTGAAAGGTTACTGACCAATGGAAGCCCGTCCTTTTGTGACCTCCCATGTTGCTGCCGAACGGAAAGCGCGCAATTGTCGATATTAGAAAGTTGCGCGATTATTGTCTGAATCCGGATAATCCCCGTGGTAGTGGCAAGGCGCGGGTTTTTGCTAGTGCGCTGGGAATCACAGCGAAAGATGCCGACAAACTGCGTGCAAGATTGTTGGAGATAGCGGCGTCGGAAGATGCAAGTGTCGGCGAACTTGACCTTTATGGTCAGCGTTATACGATAGACTTTGCGATGGAGACCGAGACTGGAAGATCTGAATTGCGTAGCGGCTGGATCATCTTGCGCAACGGGACGGCGCCTAGTTTGACGACCTGTTATGTGAAGAAGAGGAGTAGGTAATGTCTACGAAAAAGATAAGACTTCTCGATACAGTGGCATTGGTCAACGATCTGCCTGAGCGCAAGCTAAAGCGTGGTGAAGTTGGTACGGTCGTAGAGATTCTGGCGCCTGATGTCTTCGAAGTGGAATTCTCGGATGACGATGGACATACGTACGCGGAACTCGCCTTGCGTGACGATCAAATTATCGCGCTTCACAATCAGGGAGAGAGATTGAAGATCGTCGCTTGATATCCGAGTGAATCCCAAATTCTTCAAAACCCCATCCGGCTTCCGCAAATGGCTCGCCGCCAATCACGCTAAGTCCAAAGAACTCTGGGTCGGGTTCTACAAGAAGAACTCGGGCAAGCCGAGCATCGACTGGCCGGAATCCGTTGACGAAGCTCTCTGCTTTGGGTGGATCGACGGCATCCGCAAGAACATCGACGAAGATAGTTACAAGATTCGTTTCTCTCCGCGCCAGCCCAGCAGCATTTGGAGCGCAGTGAACATCCGCAACGTCGAGAGACTGATCAAAGAAAAACGAATGCAGCCCGCCGGCTTGAAAGCGTATGAAGCACGCAAAGAGAATCGATCCGGCATCTATTCCTACGAACAGAGAAGTCCGGAACTGGTCGAACCTTATTTGGGAAAGCTCAAACGAAACAAAGCTGCGTGGAAGTTTTTCCAGGCGCAGCCGCCGTCTTACCGTAAAGTGATGAATTGGTGGGTGGTCAGCGCAAAGCAGGAAGAGACGAGACTCAAGCGTCTCGATAAATTGATCGAAGAGTCGGCGCAGGGACGACGCATGCGATGATTTGAGCGACGCTTTCTTCACCCCGTCAGGGGTGACATGTTTATAGACCTAGCGACCACCCAATCTTCTTAAGCTCCGTTAGGAGCGTAATGTGAAATCCCTGGGCACATGCCGCTCCTAAAGGAGCTGGATTGATCTTGAGGCGTAAGTGCTATAAATATCTCGCTCCTACGGAGCGATGTACGCAATTCAACCGCTGGCATATTGGTCTCTCTTGAATCGCTGACGAAAAACTAAATGCGCAAAGTAACACTCGGTCTCGCTAACAGTCTCGACAACTATATTGCGCGCAAAGACGGCGGCGCGGATTGGCTTCATTGGAGCAAGGAGGTTTGCCGAGATCAGCGCCAGGTTCATGAAGACTGTCGATGTGATTCTGATCGGGCGGAAGACTTATGAAGCGATGCTCGGTTACGGTCAGACTTCTTATCCCGGTGCGAAGAATTATGTTTTCTCGCGCTCGAAGAAGAAATCCGCTGCGCTTACGAAAACTTTGGCGTCAAAGAAGAAAAGCGACAAGAACGTCGAGATTGTCACCGCGGATGCCACGAAGTTTGTTGGCGACCTAAAGCAGAAAAAAGGCAAAGGCATTTGCCTGTTCGGCGGCGGAGAGCTGGCGAAGGGTCTTTTTGAAGCCGATCTAATAGATGAAGTCATACTTAACATTCATCCCGTCCTGCTTGGCTCAGGCATTCCGCTCTTTCACGAGATGAAGAAACAGATCGACCTTGAGTTTCTCGACTGCTTAATTCTTAAAGGCGGCTATCTTGCAGTGACTTATCGCGTGAAGCACTGAGACTTCATCATCTTCTCGCAATGGACACGCGCGGAAGTGAGACCTTCCGTGAATAGAGACGCGGTTTAACCACGCTTATCCGCAGTTCGGCCGGTGTTGCCTGATCGTACGCGGCTGACCTTCTTTCGATCACAATCCCATACATTCTGTATTGCTTCGTTCCGATAAAGCCCCGGCAAGCAAGCCGCAAGCATTTCGTATTGCGTACATTAACTTCACGCGCAACCGGCACGTCTGTTGCTCCTCTCTAATAGAGGAAACACAAACCCCACGAATCCCGACGCAGAAAACCATGGTTTTTAGGAGGGATAAATTTATGAGCAAACGTCTGATTGGAGTGTTGGGGGCAACACTTCTTTTACTTTCTCTAGCCGTCGTCATTGTTGGCCAAACGCCGACAACAACGGTTACCAAGACAATCCAAAATCCCGACGGGACTTACACTATCGTTGAGTATCCCGTCGGCAAAGAAACGATCGTCACTTTGAATCCGGTAGGACTCACCGGAGCGACCGGCACAGCGACAATCCTGCGCGCCGCCGACGGAACAACCATTAAAGTGAACCTGACCAAGCTGCCCGCCGAAGCAACTGCGGTGAACCTCTATGCGGTAGATCCAACCGGCGCAGTCACGTTGCTGGGCCCGGTTGAAATCGCCAACGGAGCGGCTGCCTTCACAACTTCTACGCCTTTGACGAAGTTCATGCTGGTAGCATCACCGGATGCCAACCTATCGACGTACAGCGACACTAGCCTGGTCTATTTTCGTAGTGCGGTGCCGAACGGCTTCGCGGTAATTCCATTGAGTAATGCCGCAGGTGAAACGGTCGCGGCGGTGGCCGCGCCGGTAACTGCGCCCGTAACAGAAACAGCGCCAGTAACGGCCACAGTGACTGCACCGGTGACAGCGCCGGTGACGGCGGTCGTCGAAACGGGCCTGGGGCCGGGAGTGTCCGACTATGCCGTGCCGATGATTGGCATCCCGACACTCAAGAAAGGCGACGATACTAAACTGAAGGTCAATTTCAGTGGCGCGATGGAAGGTGCGCGCGCCAACATTTTCATCCATCCGCATAAGCACGGCAAGATGACTGAAGTGCTCATGCGCTTTCACGATTTGAGAGAAGCGCCGAAAGGACAATCGTATGTCCTTTGGGCCGTGTCGCCCGACCATCAGTTCCAGCGGCTGGGGGCGATCGTGAACGTTCACGGACGTAACGAAGCGGAAATTGAATCCGAAACTGCTTTCGACGATTTCGGACTGCTGGTGACGACCGAGGATCTGAACCCGCAAAAAACAATCATCGGACCCGCGGGTCAGAGGGTTGGAGTAATTCAGATAGTTCCATAGGTTCAGCGAGAATCATTTCATCATTTCGCTTTCACGGGCCGCCAATTCCGGCGGCCCTTTCTTTTGAGACTGGCACAGACTTCAGTCTGTGATGATGGTTTGTCGCCGGAAGACCATGAACCTTGTGAACGTCTGATCATGTTGGGTGAAGTGCGATTCTTTCCCCTCCCTTTGGGAGGGGTCAGGGGAGGGTGCAACGCTTAACGCAGACAGACCCTCTCCCCGGCCCTTTCCCTAAGGGAGAGGGAGAAAGAGCTTGAAAGCAAGATGGAGGTTTTACGGAACGATTGCCCTGAGACCTTCGTATATTGACGCGGACACGGAAAGGCCCGTAAATAACGCGAGAGCGAAAGGTATCAGGTAGAAGAGATGAAAGAAGCAACGGATGTTTTGAAGATAGTGGGCATCGTCCTGCTGGCACTGTTTGTTCTGTTAGTAGCCTTACCCTTCGTCTTTACCCTACTCCATATCGCCGTTGGATTCCTTGTTGTGCTCGCGATAGCTCTGATCAAGGTGGCCATTGTCGTCGCGATTATCTATTTGATCGTCGTGGGGATTCGGGCGGTGCTGCGGTAAGCGGTTTACTAATTAAGCTAGATCTATCAAGAAGCGGCTCAAAAAATCAGACTCACAAGTCTGATCTCCTATTTGTCGGTCAAAATACTCTACCCATCCGTTTCCCCTTGCAAGAAAACATACTTGACTGATAACTCATGACGCGCGATCATGCCCGGAAAGCTAACCCACACCGAGGCAGACGAGATGACACCGGAAGGCAGACTCGATCGAATTGAGCGAATCGCGAAGTTATTCGTGAGAGCCGGTCGGCGCGCGCGAAGCAACATGCGGGAACTTGACGATAAAATCAATATCCTCATCAACCTTCACATCCAGAATGAAGAGCGATTCGCTGCAAACGAGGAACGATTCGCTAAGAACGAAGAGCGATTCGCTAAGAACGAGGAGCGATTCGCGAAGCAAGAGGAGCGATTCTCGAAGCAAGACGAAAACATACAGATCCTGATTGAGTTTCAAAAACAGAATGAAGAGAGATTTGCCAGAACCGACGAGAGATTCGTCGAGCTGGCAGAATCTCAAGCTAACTCGGACCGACGAATCAATTCATTGATCGATATCATTCGGGAAGGCCGAAACGGCAACTCTTAAATGTGCAGCTAAACATTAAACCTGAAATTCACCACATCGCCTTCCTGCATGATGTAGTCCTTGCCTTCCAACCTGGTCAGTCCCTTTTCCTTGGCCGCGGCGTATGAGCCGGCGCGCACCAGTGCGTCGTAGCCAACAATCTCAGCGCGGATGAAGCCGCGGGCGATGTCGGAATGGATCGCTCCGGCGGCATCCTGTGCGCGCGATCCTTGCGGGATGGTCCAGGCGCGGGCTTCTTTTTCGCCGGCAGTCAGGAAAGACATCAAACCCAGGACGCGATAGGCGCTCTTGATCAGTTGGTCGACACCACTGCTCTTGACGCCGAGCGATTCCAGATATTCGATTCGCTCGGAAGGCGAAAGGTCGACCAGATCGGCTTCGAGCTGGGCGCAGATCACCACGCATTCGGCGCCTTCACTCGCGGCGATTTCGCGCATTGCTTTTACGTAATCGTTTTCATCGGGAGCACCCAACGCCGCTTCGTTGACGTTGGCGGCATAGATGGTTGGCTTCATGGTCAGCAGGAAATAGTTGCGCGCGATGACGAGTTCTTCGTCGCTGAGTGATACGGTGCGCGCGGCTTTGAACTCTTCCAGCGTTGGTTGCAGCTTGTCCAGAACTTCCAGCTCGGCTTTCGCGGTCTTATCGCCGCTCTTCGCAGTTTTTTGCACGCGTTCGCGGCGACGTTCAATGGTTGATAGATCTGCCAGCGCCAGTTCGATCTGAATTGTCTCGACGTCTCGGCGCGGATTAATCGAGCCTTCGACGTGCACCACGGAATCGTCTTCGAAACAGCGCACGACGTGGACCATCGTGTCCGTTTCGCGAATGGCGTGCAGGAATTGGTTGCCCATTCCTTCGCCTTGCGACGAACCACGGACGAGTCCGGCGATGTCTACGAACTCGACACTGGCGGGAACGATTACTTCGGTCTTCACCAGTTTAGCGAGCGGCGCCAGACGTTCGTCGGGCACCGCCACCACGCCGACGTTCGGCTTGCTGGTTGAGAATGCATAGTTGGCGATCAGAGCGGATGATTGCGCCGTGACCGCGTTGAAGAGAGTTGTCTTACCGACGTTGGGTAAGCCGACGAAGCCTGCTTGTAACATTAGAAAACCAGTCTAACGGAAAGTCGCAGGTTTTTCATAAGCGCGAGGTAGGTTAGTAGTTGTTAGTTTGGGTTCGTGCTTTTCGCGCTCGGACCAAGAACGATCCACGAAATCACACGAAACCCACGAACAAAACCAGGTTCCCCTTCTGGTTGTTACTGGCATCTGCAAAGCATAGCTATTCGCAGGTGATCTCAGGAAGTGGCAGCCGACTCGATGATCTCCGGAGAATAACCAAACTCCCTCCCCAGTCTTCCATAAGTGATGCCGGCCGTAATGTCATAGGCCACGTGAACAGCCATGGCGACGTAAAGCGAACCGCTCAGCCAGACCAGCGCATGAAAACCCAGGGCGAAGCAAACGATGATCGCTGCCGATTTCCATCCCTGGTTAAAATGACCCAAGCCAAACGAGATCGAGCAGACGATCGCCGCGATCGAGAAGTGGCCGGTAAGGTTGATCAGCAGGGCGGTCTGAACGCCGCGCCAGGTGATCTCTTCGCTTATACCGGCCAGCATCGCGACGACAATCCACCACGCGCGCTCGACGGCATTCGCAGGCATAACGAGATGCAGGACGCGCGCCCCAATCGGCGTCCGATGTTCGACGGCGCGGCGCCAGCGTGGCCGCATGATTGCAACGGCCGCAACCAACATAACCGCGCCCGCCAGGATGGCGAGAAGTGGAGGCCGCGTTCGCGGAAAGAGTTCAATCCATTCCGCGTGGGCCACCATCAGCGACAGGATCGCGAACGCTACCAGCGTAAACGTCGTCGCCTGAAAGTGACGCAGACGATTTGGCAACGCCCTTTCGCTTGCCGAAGCTTCATCCGCCCACGCACCACTGCAAAGGGAATTAACAGCCCAAAGAAGGCGAGGTGAAGGGAGCCTGCCAGGTTGATCTCGTCCACGAAGGGGAACATGAGAGCAGTGTGATCGATACTGAAGTGTAAAGAGTGCAGAGGTCTTTATGCTTGATCAAATCGAAGTTCGGCTGTAATCACGGAATCGCTTGCGGCTGAGTTGAGTCAGCCCGCAAGGAATCAATGTTCGATCTTCTGCATGGTAATCGTGGTGGTCGGCGAGTTTCCCGCGGTGCGACTGTAAGAAACCCAATAGCCGGCTTTCGGATAGCGCAACATTTTGTACACTGAGCCGTCCGCCCTCGTCTCGGGTTCAGTACCCAGCACTGCCTTCGCCGCGGGAATGCCATTGGCGCCGCTCATGAAATCGATCGAGATCGCCGACACCGCTCCGGCTTTGTCATAGAAAACCTGCACGGCTTGCGTATCGTTGAAGACATAAAAGTCCTGCTCGGCGCTTTTGTCCTTGGGACTTCCCAGCTTCTTGCGTGCTTCATCGGCCGTCATCCCGAGGCGCACGCCCTTAAACTCGACGAATGCCGGCTGGTCTTCCGGCTCAGCAGGTGGTGGTGTCCTGGTGCGTTGCGCGCGCGAAGTGCCCGCTGCGAGCACGATGAAGGTCAACGCGCCGACGATAAGCAAAGTTAATCTGCTAGCTCGACCATGAAAGAGTCCGGGGGAAAAGCAAAACATTTTGTCCTCCTTCGATCATTGCCACGCTGGAATTATGTGGCGGAAGGTTCCGAAACCGGGCGCGCCTGCCATTCGGTGCCCGCGACCGGCATTACGATGACGATGACAATATGCCAAGCCTGAATCACAAGTCAATAGTTTCCAAGTGTTACCCATGGCGCGCGCGCGCCGGTTGATCCCTATTGACTCGCGGACAGATTTGGCATAGAAGCATTGTGATTTCCAAACTCAAAAAAGCGATTCTTAATCTGTTCCTAAAGGAGTAAGGGTAATGAAGAAATATCTCTCAGTGGTAGTTCTGGCTGTGGCAACCGCATTCCTGGCGTTTTCCCAATTCGGCTGCGGCAGTCCGCAGAATACGAACACCCCCACGGTCAGCATGGCTACACCCGAGCCAACGCCGGACAAGCAGGCTATCGAAGCTGAACTCACAAAGATCGAGAATGACTGGCCGCGCATTATCAAAGAGCACGATGCGGCGGCCATTCGCAGAATGGAAGCCGATGACGCAGTTTTCGTTTATCCGGACGGGTCACTCGGCGACAAGGCGCAGGATATCAAGGACACGGAATCCGGTGCTTTGAGTGCGGATTCGTGGGAGGTTGCGGACCTGAAGGTGATTGTGCTCGACAAGGACTCAGCGGTCGTTACGGGCCGCAGCATTGTTAAGGGCGGCAAGTACAAAATGCCCGACGGTAAGGTCCAGGATATCAGCGGCGAGTATCGCTGGGTGGATACGTTCGCGCGGCGGAACGGGCAGTGGCAAGTCGTAGCTGGCGCCGCCACACCTTTGCCCAAAGGAGCAGGCGCAAACGCAACTCCAACACCAAAAGCTTCTCCGCCGCCCGGAGCATCACCGGCGGTGAAGGCAACGCCTTCACCGAGGGCCATACCTTCGCCGAGGGTCACACCGGCATTGAAGGGAACACCTGTACCAAAGCCTTCGCCGGCGATGAAGCCCGTGCCGACACCGGCGAAGACAAAGACGCCTTAATGAAAAGGTCGGAGCGCGGACATCCTGTCCGCCTGAGCGCGAAGCGCGAACATAACTTTCGAATGAGTATTAGCTTAGGCTGAGCGTGCTGCGCACGCTGGCGGACAGGATGTCCGCGCTCCGATCAGGACCAGATGCCGGGGATCATCGCGCTACATGAAGGGCACTTGCCCTCGGGTGTGACTTTCATTTTCTTAATAACGTAACCATAGCGCTCAACTAACAGTTCGTCGCACGAGGGGCAATAAGTATTTTCCCAGCGCCCGACTCTCCCGGGCAGATTTCCCGCGTAGATATAACGCAGTCCCGCGTCGCGTCCGATTTCGCAAGCGCGAATCAACTGTTCGGCGGTCGTATTAGCGTTGTCATTCATCCGATAGTCCTGATGGAACGCTGTCACGTGCCAGGGAATGTCCGGTGAAACCGCCGCGATAAAGTCGGCCGCCCGCTTCAGCTCGTCTTCAGAATCGTTAAAGCCGGGAATCACCAGCGTCACGATCTCTTCCCAGAAGCCACGCTCATGAACCATCTTCACCGTGTCCAGAATGTTGTCCACGACGCCGCCGAGTTGGCGATAGTTACGATCGCTCATCGATTTCAAATCGATCTTATAACAGTCGGTCCACGGCCTGAGATAATCCAGCACCTGCGGCGTCGCGTTACCGTTCGAGATAAAAGCTGTACGAAAGCCCGCCGGCTTCGCTTGCTTGAAAACCTCGACCGCCCACTCAGCCGTAATCAAAGGTTCGTTATAGCTCGAACCCACCATCGACGCGCCATAGGCCCGGGCCATCGCGATCAATCTTTCGGGCGTGACCGTCTGCGGCGTCGACACGGCCGCATCGTCGCGCAGAACCTGTGACGTGAGCCAATTCTGGCAATAAGCACAGTGCAAGTCACAGCCGAGCATGCCGAAAGTCAACGTGTCCGAGCCGGGTAGCGCGTGAAAGAACGGCTTCTTCTCAGTCGGATCGCACTGCAGGGCCGCGACATAGTTCACGGGCACACGCAGTTGGCCGCCTTCGTTGAAACGGACTTTGCAGATGCCGCGCTTGCCTTCCTTGATAAGACAACGGTGACCGCAGGCGAAACAGTGCAGGGCGTTATGGTCGAGGTGCTCGGTCAACTCAGGCGCGCCTGCGGCGGTCATTTGGTCCAAAACCGTAGCGAGTGAAGTTGCTGTAGCGCTCAGTGGCATAATCGTTTAATGCGGAAATTCCTTTGAGGAATTATACTCTTTTGGATGCGAGACGGTGGTTTCCGGCTGGCCGCGGATTAATGTTTCACCCGTGATAGAATGGCAGTCGAGGACAAAAGAATGAGCTTTGTTATTGAAGAAGAAGCTATTGAGCGCCTTCCTATCAGTATTGATCCGGAAGTTATGAGCGGCACGCCCGTCTTTGAGGGCACGCGCGTTCCAGTGGACGCTCTCTTAAATAACCTTTCTGCCGGCGTTTCACTGGACGAATTTCTTGCCAACTTCCGAACGGTGCGCCGTGAACAGGCGTTGGCAGTGCTCAATTTTTCCAGCGAGACGTTGAAGAAATTAGGCCTCTCCAGGTGAAAATTCTGCTCGATGAGGGCGTGCCCGAAATCATTCAGCAGCGCCTCCTGGCCTTTCCGATCTTCACAGTTGAACAGATGGGTTGGAGATCGCTGAGGAACGGTGACCTGCTCAATCGAATGATGGGCGAATTCCAAATCATCATAACCACTGATAAGAATCTTCCATTTCAACAGAATCTGAAGAAGCGACAGATTTCCGCGATTATCCTGCCGACAAACGAAATTCCGGCGGTAATCAGCCTACTGCCCCAGCTCGAGATAGCAATTGCTACAATCGCGCAGGGAGATTTCAAAGAACTGAAAATGGATTTAAGAAACGTCTGATTCCATGATCATCGAAGAAATCACCGTCACTGCTTTTCAGCAACACACGCGCGTCGTCGGCTGCGAAAAGACAAAGCGCGCGATCTGCATCGATCCGGGTGCGGCCTCAGACGACATAGTGCGGGCCATCGACAGGCACGGCTTTGAGTTGCAAGCCATCGCCTGCACGCATGCTCACCTGGATCACGTCGGCGGAGTTACAGCGCTGAAGAAGCTCAAGCCCGAAGCGAAGATAACGATTCATCCGGCCGATGAGCCCCTGTACCTGGAACTGCCGAACCAGCCGAGTTGGTTGGGAATTCCGCGTTCTCAATGGGCCGAGTACGGGTTTGATTACGAACAGCCGCCAAAGGCCGATCAGTACTGGAGCGACGGACAGATTTACAAAGTCGGCGAGCTGAGTTTCAAGGTGATTCATTGCCCCGGCCATACTCCGGGTCATGTCGTATTGTTTGAGCCGAGTGAAAGAAAAGTGTTTGTTGGTGATTGTCTGTTCGCTGGTTCGATTGGGCGAACGGATTTGCCGGGGGGCTCGACTGAGCAATTGATGGATTCGCTCTTCAACAAAATCCTGCCGCTCGGCGATGACGTGGAAGTTCATGCAGGCCACGGACCAATCACGACGATTGGCCAGGAGCGAACGACGAATCCGTTTCTGACCGGGACTTATAGTATCGGCGGGAGCGGCCGTTTCTGACCGCTCCCTCAAGCAATCCCGGTTTTGGCTCCACCGAAAGTCAAGACCACGACCTAGGTCGCAAACTCGAATCGCGCCTCTGCCCCCTCGTGTACGGAAAGGCTCCGCCTTTCCGTTAAACTCTCTAATAATTCGCGGAGGCTATGCCTCTTCAGTGATTGGGAGGCGTAGCCTCCTAAAACAATGCTAACGGTTTACGGAAAGGCGGAGCCTTTCCGCACATCACGCGGCGGAGCCGCTAAGACAGCTTAAGCTCCGTCTCCCATGGCCCCGCCCGCCGCACCTCCGGTGACCCCGGCGCCCATGGTGGCGGCGGAATCTTCACTGGCCCCACTATCTCCCGTGGCCGAGGTATCTCCGGTGGCAGCCGCATCTTCGCTTATGCGACTGTTCTTAAAACAGGTTTGCAGTTTTTGCGCGTACCCCTGAATCAGGTCCCACTTGTCGAGTCCGTTAATGATTCGCCGCGCGTTCTTGTAATCACATGTTGAGCCATTGATATAGTTACTCAACTTCTTGCCGGTAAACGTACCGTTGCGCATCCCGTAGGACATTACCTTGTATGCGGTGTCGGGCTCGAGAGCCTTTTCGGGGTGTATGTATAGGGCATCACCCAGGGCGAGGGCCGTGCTCAAGTTCTTGTAATTGTAATCCCAGGTCAATTGCACATAGCCTCGGCCGTAGTACTTGTTGGTGTAGGTCTGGCCGTCCGCACCCTTGACCGTGATGGCCTTACCATAAGGACGCCCGGCCCCTTTTCCGTACTCTTCAATTGGCTGCCATTTGTCATCACATTCGTGTTTGACTGTCGCGAACATGTAGGCGGCCCAGCGCTCGTCGTTCACATCGGCATCGCTTTCGAGCTGTGTCAACATACTCTCAATTCCGTCTACCTGCGACTGACCCGAGATTGGACCGAATTGTCCCTTGTAAGCAGTGAAAAACTTGCCGTGATCGAATTTCATTCTGGTGACCTCCAAGTTGAGTATTGCGACCAGCGGGGTCTGGCCCCCACCCAATCGCATCCGAGATTAGATATCATCGGCGGCTGCGGTGGTTCGACGAGGAATGAAGGATTCGTTTCCTTCAACAAGATTCAGCCGCTCGGCGATGAGGTGGAAGTCTATTCAGGCCGTGACGATTGGTCAAGGGTGGCCGGTGAACCCACGACAACTACCATGATGGAGTCATCTATGAAGCGGCGTTCGAAGTCAAGAGGTTTTAAGTCCAGACTTCGGCCGGGACGCCGCGGCGCCTGGCTTGGTTGATATTTCGTTTGAATGCTCTTTGACATGAGACTGTTAGTTTTTAGTTTAC
>DATHHW010000108.1:0-4046 GCA_035317005.1 Pyrinomonadaceae bacterium
GGACGGGGTTCCAGATCAATTCTCCGCGCCGAACCTGCTCCCGGCAAATTTCTTCAACAGCAACTCGCCGCGTGGGGCCGTATTCTTCACTCTAGGAACAGGGTTCCAGGTGAGCGCCAATAGTAGCAATCCAACAAACACTCCGGTCAGATTTGGAAATATCCATCCTGTCTATCCCGAGCTGTTTAGCACGTTTAGTCCCCAGAGGCTCTTCACCGCCTTAGGTAGCAACATCACGGAAACACTCTTCTTTATTCCCGGGACTGCACAATCGGCGACAGTCAACGCATTTGGCGCCGTGTTCACGGACGTGAATGCTGCCGACAGCACGACGATCGACTACTTCGATGTTGGGGGCAATCTGCTCTTAAGCCAGAACGTATTGCCTGGACCGACAGCGCGTGGAAGCCTGTCGTTCGTGGGAGTCAAATTTGACAGAGCTAACGTTTTTTTAGTCCGAATTACTTCTGGCAATAGGATCTTGAAAACGCCCGCCCGCGACGTCGTCGTCATGGATGATTTCATTTATGGCGAGCCTCAAGCCTCGCGATAGGCCACGCCCAGAAGAAATCTCATTGGACTCACCGCCCATGAACCTGAAATCCCTAACAAAGCTCGTGATGACAACCATCTGTCTTTTTCTTGCCTCCCCTCCGCCAGCTGTTCCAAGACTGTCCAGGAGGAGTGCGCTCCAGGGACTTGGCATGCTCATATTCTTCGCGGCAACGGCGGCTTTCGCAGGGAGCGCCACCTGGAAGGCAAATCCTGGGTCTGGGACGTGGAATACGGCGGCGAACTGGACGCCTGCTACTATTCCTAACGCGGCGGGTGACACCGCAACGTTCGCATTCTCCAATATAAGGAGCGTGTTCTTCGCAGCCAATACCGAGGTGAACGGTATCGTGTTCAATGCCGGCGCGAGTCCATTCACATTCATCAACCAGGCGCCGACGGTGACGATCAGCGGCAAAGGCATCACTAACCATTCGGGGATTGTGCAGAATTTCACACCCGGCTCGGGACAGATCGTCTTCGCGAACAGCGCGACGGCGGGAAGTTTAACTTCGTTTACCAACGGAGGAGCTATCGCCTTTACAGGTAGCTCGAGCGCTGGCAATGCCACCTTCAGCAATGACGGCGAATTGACATTCCTCAACACTTCGACGGCTGGCGATGCGACTTTTATCAACGAAGGTGGCAAAGTTAACGGTACAGGTGGCGCGACCATCGTATTCGACACAGGCTCGACTGCTAGCAACGCCTTGATCACCACTAACGGCGGTGCCGTCAGCGGAGCGCTCAACGCCGAAACGCTTTTTCGCGGCAACGCGGGCAACGCCACCCTCATAGCGAATGGCGGGAGCGGCGGAGGCCCGGGCGGCTTGATTCACTTTGTCGATGCTTCCAGAGGCGGCACTGCCCGCGCGGAGGTTTTCGGGAACGGTAGCTTGGACATCAGCGGCCATGCTGCTCCCGGGATGACTGTCGGTTCGATGGAAGGTAACGGCCGTGTTTTCCTTGGTAGCAGGAAACTGACGGTCGGCAGCAATAATCAGAACACGAACTTCTCGGGTTCGATCCGGGATGGCGGAGCCAATGGCGGCATCGGTGGCTCGCTGGCGAAGACTGGCGCAGGAGAGCTCGTTCTCGCTCGCGGAAATACCTACACCGGAGGCACCATCATTACACGCGGACATCTAACAGTGAATAACCAGGGAGGGTCGGCCACGGGCATTGGGCCGGTGCAAATCAACGGCGGTTTCCTTAGCGGCGCTGGGGCGATTGTTGGCGCCGTCAATGTCGGCAATGGGGTTGCCGCCGGAGCTGTTCTATTGCCGGGCACGGCGGGAACTCCAGGCAATCTTACTATCAATAACAGCCTGACGCTTAACTCGCTCTCGACTTATGAATGTGTCTTAGACCGAACTACGCCCGCGGTGGGAAAGGTCAACGCTCTGGGAGTTATCATTCACAGCGGTGTCACCTTTGAATTTGTGGATAGAACCACGGGAACATTGACACGAGGTACGGTCTTCACTGCGATCAACAACATCTCAGCTAACCCAATTGGCGGCACCTTCGCTAACCTGGCGAATGGGACGACCTTCAGCAGCGGCGGCAACACCTTCAAAGCGAACTACGAGGGCGGCACTGGCAACGACCTCGTCCTTACGGTGCAGTAGGAATCCTCCAAAAGATACGCATACCACTGCTGCGTCGTTTCGTTGCTCGGACGCTGTTCTCAGACGCGTTGGAATATTTTCCATGGCAAACGGTATAGATAGTTGAAACCAGTTTTATCAACCAACTAACGAGAACTCAACTATTGAAAGAACTAACATTATGTTCGCTCCCGCTTTTGACGCTTCCTATCACGGGCCCGGCACCAAAGGAAGCCCAGTCGCGCGCCGGTTCCTCAGGCAGTTAAATATGGGTACTCTGGCATGTGCCATGTTCGTTGCTCTAGCGCTTCTGAGTAACACTCAGGGAAAGGATGCTCGACCGGGAAAGTTATCGGCACCGCGAGCTGCAAAGACTCAGGTTGTCACCGATAACGTCAGCTTTTCGCCGCACACCATCGCGGCCACCAAAGATTCCGGGAATAAAATCAAATTGAATCAGTAGAGACAGGTGAAGTCAATTTTCCTAACCAAACCAACCTAAATAGAAGCCCTATTTTATGTCCGATTACATTTCTCATAACCACGAACACGACGGCATTGATCGTCGTGGGTTTCTTCAATGCATGGCCTGGGCCGGCACCGGTTTACTTTGGACGGTCAGTGGCGGCGTCCTGGTATCGAAAACCCTCGCCCAGGTAGCGAAGGCCGCAGAACCGTTGCCAGCTACCGATCTCAGCTTCTTGCAGATCAGCGACAGCCACATCGGTTTTAGCAAAGAGGCGAACAAGGATGTTACCGAGACCTTCAAAATTGCGCTCGATCGCATCAACGCGATGCCAACGCCACCGTCCTTTCTCATCCACACGGGAGATATTTCCCAGCTCTCGAAGCCTGAGGAATTCGATACCTTCGACGAAGTCCTAAAGAGCTGCCGGACAAAGGACGTTTTCTATGTGCCCGGTGAGCACGACGTCCTCAATGATGGCGGAAAGCTTTATCGTGACCGTTATTTAAAAAGCGTCGAAGGCAAAGGCTCCGGCTGGTACAGCTTCAATAAGAACGGCGTCCATTTCATTGGACTGGTCAACGTTTTGAATCTTCAGGCCGGCGGTCTAGGACAGCTCGGCGACGAGCAACTTGAGTGGCTCGAGGCCGACGTTAAGGATCTCGGAACGAGCACGCCGATTGTTGTGTTTGCGCATATCCCACTCTGGGCGGTCTATCCGCAGTGGGGTTGGGGTACTGATGACAGTGGGCGAGCGCTTGGATACTTGAAGCGCTTTGGCTCCGTGACAGTGCTTAACGGTCACATCCACCAAGTGCTTCAGAAAGTAGAAGGTAACGTGACGTTCCATACCGCCATGTCGACTGCTTTTCCTCAGCCCGCGCCTGGAACGGCGCCGAATCCCGGCCCCCTCAAGGTGCCGGCTGAAAAACTGCGCAGCATGCTCGGCTTCACGAGCGTGAAGTATTTACAAGGCAAGTCTTCTCTCGCCGTTGTCGACTCGAACCTCAGCTAGATCCTCACAAAATATGATCACATTCAATGCCAGAAAAAAAGTAGCGGCACTCTCGTGCGCCGTCGCTTTTCTCAATCTATCCCTCTTCGCGATCGCGGGCGAGATGAAGAACGACGACAGCACCAGCAGCAAGCAAAACAGAATAGAGATCAAAGACTTCGCCTTCAATCCTCAGACCATAACCGTGAAATCTGGAGAGAAGGTGACCTGGATCAATCGGGACGAAGAACCTCACACCATTGTGAGCGTTGGGAAGCAGTTTAAGAAATCGACCGCGCTCGACACCGATCAAGAGTTCACCATTACGGCCGGAGCTCCCGGCACCTACAGCTATTTTTGCTCGGTTCACCCGAAGATGACCGGCATAATTATCGTCGAGAAATAGTCAAGCGCGATTGATGTC
>DATHHW010000109.1:0-2238 GCA_035317005.1 Pyrinomonadaceae bacterium
TTTGCCGGGAGCAGGTTCGGCGCGGAGAATTGATCTGGAACCCCGTCCCAGTTGATTTCACGGCGGCCACTGGCAAATGTGCCGCCTATTCCGTTATTCGTTCCCAGAGAAGCCCTGAAGGCGTCCACCGCTGTCTGGATATCTGCTGGAGTTGCACCAGATGCTTCAAACACCTGCGGAGCAGCTGAAGCAGTTACTGGGTTGAAAATGAATGTTAAACCACAGCTGGCGATTGCCAGCGAGAGCCAATGTCTTTTCATAATATTTTTTATAGGTTGCATAGGTTAGTTTTCTTTCTTTGAGGTTGTGACATCTGTTCGGTGCGTCTGTTGTTTCGTGCCGACATAAATGTGCTTCTATCTCCTAAAGCGGAAGCAGCAGGCCAAACCCACCATTCAGCAGGAAAATTTCCTCTGAATGCAGTGCAACGAACAGCAAGGAGCCGCCAAAAGCGTTAGAATAATGCGTTCTCGACCCGCCCGATCGATCGCATTAAAATGGTCTCCATATGGCTGCGGCCTCGTCAGCCCAACAACAGGTCACTCAGCTTCTAGTGGACTGGAGCAGCGGTGATACGGGCGCGCTCCATAAACTAATTCCTTTGGTGCAGCCCGAACTGCATCGGCTGGCACACTATTATATGAGCCGCGAAGGAGAGGGGCGCACCTTGCAAACCACCGCGCTCGTTAACGAGGCGTATCTTCAGTTTGTCGACAAGACACATCCGCGATGGCAAAATCGGCCACACTTTTTCGCCGTGGCTGCGCAACTAATGCGACGCATCATGGTTGATCACGCGCGGCAGCGCCACGCGCTTAAACGCGGTGGCGCAGCGCAGAAGGTGACTCTGGACGAGGCAGCGTTAGTAACTGAGACGCGATCGGAGGAATTGCTCGCGTTGGATGAAGCGCTGGAAAATCTCGCCGCCTTCGACGCGCGCATGAGCAAGATCGTTGAGATGCGCTATTTCGGCGGACTGAGTAACGAGGAGATCGCAGAGGTGCTGAAGGTACATCCCAATACGGTGATGCGAGACTGGAGCGCAGCCAAGGCATGGCTTTACGGCGCGCTGAGCCAAGACGAATGCTGATGGAACCGGGACGCTGGGCTCGAATCACTGACATCTATCCTGCCGCCATTGCCCGTCCACTGGAAGAGCGCGCCTCGTTTGTCGGCCAAGAATGCCACGGCGACGAGACCTTACGCAAACAAGTTGAGGCAATGGTCAAGTCTCACGAGATATCGGGTAATTTTATCGAGTCGCCGGCGTTCGCCATCGCACCCGAACTTCTGCTTAACGTGCAGACGGTCGATTTGATCGGTCAATCAATCGGTCACTACCAGATTGAATCGTTGCTCGGTGTGGGCGGGATGGGCGAGGTCTACCTCGCCCGAGACGAGCGACTCGGGCGCAAAGTCGCGCTCAAGCTTCTCCCAGAGCGCTTGACGGCAGACGAGACGCAGCTGAGCCGTTTTAAAACCGAAGCCCGGAGTGCCTCGGCCTTAAATCATCCGAATATTCTGACGGTTTACGAGATCGGTGCGGAGGGAAGCCGCAACTTCATCGCCACTGAGTTCATCGAGGGTATAACTCTGCGCGCCTCGATGACGCGTGGGCGAATGAATCTGCACGATGCGCTGGAAATTGCCGTCCAGGTAGCCTCGGCTTTGGCTGCCGCCCACGAAACAGGCGTCGTGCACCGCGACATGAAACCGGAAAACATCATGGTGCGACCGGACGGATACGCGAAGGTGCTCGACTTCGGGATCGCCAAACTCACCGAGCAACGGCCGGTGCCAGACTTAGATGAGGTTGGAACCGCGGCAGTGTTGCAAACGCGACTGGGGTTAGTGTTAGGCACGGCGCGCTATATGTCCCCGGAGCAAACGCGCGGTCAAACAGTGGACGCGCGATCGGACATTTGGAGTCTTGGCGTAGTAATCGACGAGACGATCGCAGGAGTCCCGCCGTTCCGCGGCGAGACGCCGAGCGACTGCATCGCCTCCATCCTGACGATGGAGCCACCACCTTTGTCCGGCGTGTTGTCGGATATTCCGCTCAAACTCGAGTCCATTTTGCAAAAGGCTTTGCGGAAAAACAGTGATGAGCGTTACCAGACGATCGACGAGATGCTCGCCGACCTGCGCAATCTCAAGGGCGAACTGGAAGCGGAAGGTTCCTCGACACAGACCAAGGCGCGCGCCGAATCTATCGTCAGCAAAATCAAACGTCACAAA
>DATHHW010000110.1:0-3961 GCA_035317005.1 Pyrinomonadaceae bacterium
TTTGTGACGCTGGTCAGCTCGCCCGCGAGATTGTAACCATAGGTCAACCCGAAGGAGCCCACAGGCAACGTGCGCGTCTCCGAAGTAAGCTGAGACAATTGATTGTAGCCATAACTGACCGAGCCAAGCCCGTCAGTCATCGAGGTTCTGTTTCCCCTTCTGTCTCTCGGGCCACGCAGGCTGCTCGAGCTTTTTCAAATCGCGTCAAGGGTCTGGCAGCTTTCTTCTTGGCGTCACTAATAATCGTGCGGATGTCGTAAGGGTTCTGCGGGATCACCTATAGTCCATCTGTGCATTTATCGCCGCATTGCCCGCTGACCCGGGCATCGTTTCTTAGCAACGTCGGAGTTGGCAGCGGACCGCACTTACCATGAGCTTGCACAAACAAGTCCACACTCCAGGTTTCGCGAAAGCCACCATCCACCAAAGCGATCCGGTTTTGTGAGAGGCCGTGCTTCTTAATTAAGTACGCAACGATCTGCTTGATGCGCCACTCTGCCTCATAATAGCAAGCACTCCGCCCCGCGTAGGTGATGATATACGCGGTCGCCTCTGGCCCGGCCTGTCTTAAGTATGCTACAAACCGATCTAAGTGCGCCTTTTGCTCTTCACTAGATCCGGCTCCATATTCATCAAACAAAGCGGACGCGTTACATTGATGATCGATTGTTAACTGACAGGTCTTTTCTCTTTCCACCTCAGGCGCTGCGCCTTCGACCTCCAGCTTTACATCGATCTTGCTTATTGTGTTGTTGGTAATGCCAGATGTATCGATCGTGGCCCTTCCCGTCCCCTGTCCGTCCAGCAACTTGCCGTTAGACAGTTCCCATTTATAAGTGACAGGCTTACCTGGCAGTTGATACAACTCTTTCGCACCGATAATTTCAGCCCGCAAAACGATCGGTGTGTTACCCGGAAGAGCGTACGTAGGACAGCGAAAGTCGAGAACCGGCCGGGGCGGATCGACATTTTGTGGTTGACCTGATTGAACGGAGAGGAAACCGAAGATAATAGAGACAATGAAGACCACCGAGCGCGAAAAAAATCTCAAAGTACTGGTTTGCTCTGATTTCATATTCCCTCGTCTCGAAGGGGTGATATTAAGCGTTCACTGCGGCTTGCTCACGGTTTTCCGTATTTAGGCGCTAAACCGTTTACTGAATGGAGACATGCGATATCCATTGCTCCGTGACCAAGCAAGCTCTCTGTGAAATCGCGCCCTTTGCCTCCCCACATTTCTTCGTGACGCTTTACCCACTCCGGGTATGTGTGTTTGTATTGCTCGACGGTCATGACTATACCTAGGTCCGCTCCAACCTTGGCCAAGACCGGATCTGGATAATAGTTCGAGTAACCATTGTTCGCTGCCTGATCAGGTTTTCCTTCGTGGCGCATCCCTGCCCAATGCGTCATTTCTGCCATGAACGTTAAGAGAGTAGCCTGCCGAGTGCCCCCCTGCGAAAAGGAAACACCAGGAACGCCTCCTATACCGGTACCAGACGAGCCCCCACCGGTGGCTCCAGGCTGGCCAGGCGTATCGTCCATATACGCAATTCCTGACTTCCGAAAGGCTTCAATGATATCGGTTATTTTTCCAGCATCAAATCCAGTGGACTTGGCAAGCTGGCCAAGAAATTTATTTAAGCCCTCCTCGCAACCGGTATTTTGATGTATGAGGCTTAGAAGGTCATCCAACGTCTGGGAAATCTCGTCATGACTCAGTTTGCTGGAAGAGTTCTGCGGGGAATTTAATTCAAAGCTGTAGTCGAGGTAGTCAGATCCAGCGTGCGCTGTAGGCACCGGATAGGGTTTGCCATCGTTATCGCAGCACCGCCATTCCTGTGTGCTATAACCGGCCAGAGCGCTAATTACCAGATGACCATGCCCGATCTGGTCATAGACAGTGCGAACTGACCCAACCTGCTGCGACGATCTCGCAAATACCAGAGTTCCACTCTCACCTTGAAGCTCCAACAACATCGACTGACAGTCCGAAGGTAAGCCATCAATCGAACAAAGATTCATGGGCTCGCTGGGATTACCAAAGCCCCGGGGAAAGTCTCGCCCGGGATCATCTTCAACGGGTTGAACGGTGCCCACGTCGGCACCCACGGGATCGAGTTCCGTGCGGCCACTATCGGCCGCTTGGATCCAGCTCTTTTGTTCCACGCTGGTCACCGGATCGCGATGGATGAAGATCATCGAAGTCTCGGCCTTTCCATTCGCCAACTCGAGGCCGCCACTAGTGTAAACATGCTGAAGGGTCTTTGCACCTTGAGCATCCACCTCTTCGATGACCACTCCACCCAGCGCACTGCTGCGGATCTCGTAAGTCGTCGTAGTCGTGGTCACGGATTGCGCGGTAGTAGTCGCCACGACCTTTGCCCGTCCGCCATCGCCGTCGAAATCCAACGTCGCTATATTGCTGTTGTCTCCCTGACGCGTCGAGGTCTTCAATCCGCGCGCGTCATAACTGTAGTTGATCGTCTTGGCATAGCTGGTATTCAAATGGTCGGCCAACACCCGCCCCTCGCCGTCATACAAATAATCCGGCTGGCGATTGTTCTGATAAGCAATTGTGCCCGTCCCAATTTGATGATTCCAGTAGCGGGTGGAACGACTCGTAGTGTTTCCCCAAACGTCATATTGGAAGCTTTCGTTGTAAGCGCTCAAGGGCCCGAATTGCTCCCCTCGTGCTTCATGGCCCGTCAAGGCTTGCGTCAGCCTGGCTGCATGATCGTAAGCATAGGAGCGGTCAAACAAGTTGTCGTGCTCGTCACTCATAAACCTGATGCGACTGTCGTCGTAGTACTGATAATCTTGCGCGCGATTCACTTGCGAATAGGCTGAAGAGACCGTCGGCGTCAGCGCAAACCGAGTCAGACGCATCCGCCCATCGTACTGCTGATCGAGATCTAAGCTATTCCCATAACTGAGATGTTTCAACCCGCCCCAGGCGCGATACTGCAGGTTGGAAGCAAACTGCGAAAAGCTGCCATAGCCGGTCCCGCTAACATTCGTCAAATGTCCGGCAGCGTCGTGATTGTAATTGACAATCGAGCCCGCGGGGTCAGTGACGCTCTTCAGTTCACTAGCCAGATTGTAATCGTAGCTGAGCGTGAAGGTGCCGACATCGAAGGTGCGAGTTTCAGACATCAACTGCGAAAGCTGATTGTAGTTGTAGCTCTTACTGCCAAAACCATCCGTCATCAAAGTTCTGTTGCCTGCACCATCATAACCGAACGAAACATTCGCCGTCGGAGTGACGGCTGAAGGTGCGCTGTAAGTAATGCCGTTCACCAAATGACGATTGTTGTTGTAGGTGTAGGTTGCCGAAGCGCCACGCGCGTCGGTGACTGATTGCACGGTGTCATCAGGGTTATAGCTATAGACAGTCGCCGTGCCGGCATTCTGTTCCGGCGCATGCTTCGTCAGCAGTCGACCGAAACCATCATAACTCATCGTCGTGTCCTGATAGGCGCCGCTTCCTTCTGGTCCCTGATACTGCCGCACTAGTGTCACTTGATCCCGTCCGTTGTATGTATTCACCGTGGTCGAATAAGCAGTACCGTCCCAGTTAAGCGTTTCGGTCTTCGCGGTACGACCGAGTACGTCGTTGTAGACTTTCTGTTGCCTCCCTACTTCATCCGTCAAGGTTACGATGTCGCTTCCGGAACAACCGCAAACTGTATAGCTGGCTTGTTTGGTAGTGCCATCGATCAGGTGGGTAGTGAGCAGCGGCCTGCCTTTCCAATCGTAAGTCTGTTGCGTGGAAACCCAGCCTGCGGCATCGTCTCCTACCGGCACCCAGCTGCCATTTATCTCGGTCGGATTTGATTGCTTCATCACGCGGCCCATCGCGTCGTAGTAAGTTATTTGCGCTTTATACGATCCGGTGCTGCCTGGATGCAGGCCCTGCGTGGCAAATACGCGTCCCGCGCCATCAAAGACCTGAATCGCG
>DATHHW010000111.1:0-64286 GCA_035317005.1 Pyrinomonadaceae bacterium
GTCTCGGTTCTCCACTGGCTTGCTTCTAAGTTTCTCATCGGAGCCAAACCGAAAGCAGCCAGCGAAGAGTCCCGTTAATTCTCAAATCAAATCAATCTGTGACCTGCGTCCTTAGGAGGGCATATGAAGAAGAAACGAGCGCTGACAATTCTATCCGTTCTTGCTTTGACTGCGTGCGCGCTGGCCTTTGTATGGCGGCCACACCCGGCTGCCCAAATGTCACAACCGCAGGCTGCCGAGGTCCCGGTCCAGGTAATGTACAAGCATCTTTTCCATCACGTCATCGCGCTAAAGAAAAAAGCCGCAGAGGTGGAAAAGGAAAGCAAGGACGGCACCCAGTTCCGAACTCATTTCATACGCAAGGCTAACCTGACTCCGGAACAGGCCACTGTTCTCGAAGAGGTTGCCGTTGAGTTGGAGCAGGACGAGCTACTAATCAGCGCCCGGGCCAGACCTCTAATCGAAGCTTATAAGGCCCAGTATCCGGGCGGAGAGGTGCCGCATGGTCAAACTCCCGCGCCGCCACCCGAAGAGTTAAAGCAGCTCTCGCAAGAGAGAGATGCAGCCGTCCTTCGCGCGCTCGATCGATTGCGAATTCGATAAGGGGATGAAGCGTTCACCCGCTTCGATAATTTTGTAAAGACTCGCATCGCGTCGAACGTGGAAATGCACTAAGAAAACGACACGCCGAAGACCTGTCATTAAACAGCGAAAGGACTTCTCCCTGAGCGTAACAAAAATCGTCCTCCAGTTGCTGGGGCTTCTTTGCGTTCTCGTGGTCGCGACGGAAGCAAGAGCACAGAAGGCGTCAGGCTACACAGCAATTGACTACTACGCGGATACTGATACGCTGGATTCATATTCTGAAACCGATATGGATGATTCGTTGGTCGGCGATTACGACGCTTATGTGTCGTTGAGAATCACGGACCCAAGCGGAAATATATTGTGCGCGAATTCAGCGAGAGACAACGCCGGCACTGGCGTCATTAGTGTCGGGTGTTCCGCGTCCGGAACCACACCTAATACCACGTATACCGCCACGGGATTTCATAAGCCGATTGCCAATCTGTGGGATTACTACTCGTACTACCCGTACCGTCCTTTTTATTATGACGATTATAACTTCACGTCCTTTGAAGGTGAAGGAATTCACGAGCCGTGGTATTTCGATTTTTACAGTCCAGGCTTTCAGGAGATTCGCCGAAACACAGCGCCAATTTCAGTTGGCAGCACGTACGATTCGCGTTCTGTGTCAACGCCGCCTTGTACAAGACCGGTTCGGGAAAGCACAACCTTCGGCGGATGGGCTGATTCTGATGGTTACCCGACTGTTGCAAAGTGGAACCAGACGTTGTTGCCTAACGACAAGAATTTCGCGGGACGTTACGTTACGGAGGCAAGTCCGCCTGGCGCTTTGGATACTTGTTACTTTACCGGTTCTGAAGTTGATGAAATAACCGCTGTAGACGGAGCCACATGGCCAGTTGAAAGCGGTAACCATTGGGGTCCCGACGCCAATGGCTGGGATGCATATTCAGTAAATTACTATCGCAGCCACGGGCGAGCACGCTGCGGTGTTACGGTTCCGCAGCAAATGCTCATAAATTGTCCTACTGGAACCGCAGCTTATGCGACACATATACTTAAATTAACCATCGATACTGGCACAATCTCAAGCGAGCACAATGGCGCCTTTGCTGTCCGGGCTTGGCCCTAAAACGTTCACTGCGGGTTGGAGACAGTCCAAACCCTGCGTTTGATCCAGGATGAAGGATGACAGCACCTTAAAGGGGAATAGCGATAAAGGAGAATAGCGATGCAGACGAGACAGCATCTTAAAGATGACCACAGTTCCAAGTCTTCATTTCTGTCAATTGTACTTGCACTTATGATTACGTGTCTTTTAGCTGGTTTCATCGTCAAGAGTCAAGATCAGCAGACGACCGTGAACATTTTTGTCAATGATCCGCGTCCCGTCGCGCAGGCGATCAGAGAACTTGAGCAGAATTGTGGGTGCGTAATCACCTACGAAGACCCGCGCTATCTTCACAACAGTGAGATCGTTGACGTAACACAAACAGTGCGTAAGGACCTAGAGAAATTTGGGCCAGGTGAGGCCCCGCGCGTCTTTCGCCCAAAACGTGGAACACTAGCTCTTGAGTATAGCTCGACACCAGGAACGAAAATTCCAATTAATACCGCCGACACAATACAACGGCTCCTGAATACACATGCCAGCGGGAACGGTGCAGGCAGATTCAGGTTAGAGAAGGATGGAAAAACCTTTCATGTTGTTCCAATAACTTTCAAAGACGCACTTGGAAATTTAACACCACAAGAATCACTGCTAGAGACGTCCATCTCGTTACCCGCGGAGGAAAGATCCGGTGCACAAACGCTTAATGCTATTTGCGCTGCTATCACCGGGCAGAGTCAAGCATCTGTAAACATTGGAACCTTTCCGCTGAACTTGTTTCTTCAATATCACGATATAGGAGCAGTAAGACCCGACAAGGCGAAGAACGTCTTGTCGGGTCTTCTTGAGAGCGTCGATCCAAGTGGACACTTGTCGTGGCGATTGCTAAACGAGCCAGGAACAAACAACTATGTTCTAAATATTCATAGGGTACCAGCGCTCAGTAGGTGAGGCCCACATGAGATTGGGCATCGACGGAACAAGCACTGTAGCGAGATACTGACACCCTGGATGCTTATTCAGAAACTTACTTGGATGGTTGGTTGGTGGGCGATTACGACGCCTATGTTTCGCTTAGAATCGTCGATCAAAACGGAACCATATTGTCCGCCGCTTCAGCTAGAGACAACACAGGTAACGGCTACATATCTATTGAAAGCCTCGTGTACGGAACGACACCTGACAGCACTTACACTGCTACCGGATTTGGAGGTCGAGATGTCTTGTCTAAAGGTATAGGCGAACAGGCTCAGATGAAAAAAGCGGGCCATGAAAAGACAGCCACCAGATTACTGCCCATTTTCTGCGTGCTTATCACGCTCTCTGCTGGCCTGGCACAAACGAATCCGGTTACACCAAAGGGAAAAGATCCGTCGGTTCGTACCGTCGAAGAGTTGCTGCAGCAACCCAGCGGATTCTCCAGCGGCTTTTCCGACAAACAATCGGACCGGCTTGGCGATCGAGTCAGTATATCCTTACTAAAAATCTTCAATGCGAACGAATTGGAGGATCCTGAAAATATACGAAAGTTTTTGCCAATCGTTCGCTCCTCTTTCCTATATCCAAACTTGATTCCCACACAGTACAGAAAGCCAAGGGTCACGCTACCTCTCTTGGCGCGGTTAACGAGACGAGTAGCTGACGTAAAATTGAAAAGTGAAATATTAGCAGTGGCGGGATTTGTAAAGGAGCAAACACGCCCGAATCGGTATCAGCAATGAGACTGAAGCAAGTGCGGTGTCACTTTCGGGGTTCGTTTGGTTATCTGCTGACGGCGCTGTTGGTGATCTCGAGCAGCACCGGCATTCAAGCGCAACAGCAAACCCAACCCAAAGAAAATCGTTTTGTGGTACCGCCGGACGTCACTTTCCTGTTGATAGCGAGCCAGCCTGGTTCGCCGATTGGCTTTAAGGACTGCATTAATTCTCTCAACGTGCTGCAGCATTAGCTGGCGGCGCCGGCTCATCGATCAGCTTCTTAATCATCTTGTTCAGCGCCGCATTCTCTTCGTCGCCTGATCCAGTACTGATGAAGCGCACCACGCCACGACGATCGATTAGAAACGTCGTCGGGATGCTGCCGACTGCATAGTTCCGGTCGTTCTCTTCCGTGTCGGCGACGGCGAAGCCATACGGCAGTCGAAAGGTTTTCTTAAAGTTGCGCAGGTAATCCAACTCCTGCGCGCGCGTCAGCGCTTTACCTTCCGCACGTCCGTAAAGATTGGTCACTCCCAGAATGACCAGCCCTTTGGCTTTGTAGCTCTCGTGCCATTTTTGCAGCCGGGGAAAAGTTACGCGGCAGGGGCCGCACCACGGCGCCCAGAAATCCAACAGCACTACTTGCCCGCGCAACTCTGAAAGCTTCGCCGGCTTTTGATCGATCCATTCATCCACGCGAAGTTCCGGTAAAGCGACGCCTTCAGATGAAGTGTCAGACAACTTGAACGGATCGATCATCGGAGCGACCTGGAGCAACCGGCGCATCGCCAGTTTGTATAAGTTTCCCGACGGCAACTTAAGCGCGAGCGCGCGCAGTTCCTGCACCGCCGCGACTGCTTCGTCTTTCTTCTTCAGCTTCAAATCAGCTTCTGAAAGCAGCGTGACCGCTTCGTTTAGCATCGAGTCGCGCGCGAACGATCCTTTTTTCTTTGACGCCAACCTGGCCGCGTTCCAAAGCTCCTCTGCATGCGGCAGCGCGTGCTCGTAGTCTCTGTTCTTGAAGTAACCCGACACCATCCAATTCTCGAGGACGTAACGATCGTCGGCCAGTTGCGGCTGGTCCTTTGCATACTCAGCCAGACGGCCTTCCGCCTCTGGCAGCAAACCTTTTTTCGCGGCCTGAATCACGATGACGGCGCGGGCGTTCTGTGCGGGCTCGCCGGTCGCGCTCTTGTCCTCAGTAAGATAACGGCGCATTGCTTCCAGCGCCGCATCGAAATTCTTTGCCAGGTTATGCAGCAGGCCGAGGTAATAAACGTCCTTGCTTTCGAGTTTGCGCGCCGCTAAGACCGTCGCGTGACGGGCCGCCAGGTCGCGCTGCTCCTGCTTGATCTTTTCCTCGATCCGCGTGTCGTAGGGCATCTTCCGCTTTTCGAACTCGGCAAACTTTTTCTCCGTGTAAGTGTCCGCGTCTTCGAAAAGTTGTGCGGCCGTCCGCGAGTCATTCAGATCAGGCTTTTCGGCGGTGGGTTTGTTGGCTTCGCCAGTCTGAGCGGGGTCGGCAGCGTCCTTCACACGCCCGGACTGTGCCGGCGCAGAGTTGTTCAAGGCAAGAACGCCGAACAAAACAAGCAGTAAGAGTTGAAATCGTTTCATTAGTAGTTCAGAGACAAAACGCGGTGATCTTGACAAGCATTCCCAGAGAGACGCGAGCATGTTAGGACACGGTGACGATGCTGTCAAAAAGGAGGAGTTTGACTCAGACGTGAACAGCTAAGAGGCACGGCAATCCGACCTACCGATCGGAGAGGGCAGCTTAAGGTTGGGGGTCGCCCAGAGGATTCATCCCTCCTAAGTTGCTAACGGGAGAAAGTCATACGCCTGTAACGGAAACGATGATACAGTACCGGCGATCAGGGTTGAGAATTGTCCTTTCGGTTTATGGATGCGGCCCTCAAGCCAACCCAAACGGAAAAAGAGAATGCAGAAAAAACCATTCACAGTAGCTGACTATCTACTAACCAGATTGAAGCAGCTCAACGTAACGGAAGTCTTTCAGATTCCCGGCGATTACGTGAAGCACTTCACCCAGGCGCTGGAATATTTTGATGGGGTAGAAGCAATCGGCGCCGTCAATGAGCTTGATGCTGCTTACGCGGCCGATGCATACGGGCGTACCAGAGGATTGGGAGCAGTGTCGCTCCAGTATGGAGTAAGCACCTTTAGTGCCCTTAATGCCATTGCCGGCGCTTATGTTGAGCGCAGCCCTGTTGTTGTCATCAGTGCAGCACCCGGCGCTGATGCGCGCCAGATCACGAAGATGTACAACGTGCTCTATCACCACTCTACCGGCAACCTGGACTGCGACCGGGAAGTCTATGAACACGTGACTGTCGCTGCTGAAACGCTCAGCACTTCAGTGGGCGCGCCCGAAAAAATAGACAACCTGCTCATCGCGGCGATCACACACAAGAGGCCCGTTTATATTGCTTGTTACAAAGAAGTCTGGGGCGACCCTTGTCCGCGACCGTCCAATAAAGCCTTGCAACCTTTATCAGTAAAGAGCGAATCGTCAGCTCTTGAAAATGCCGTGGAACAAGCCTGGACGCAAATTACCGCAGCGAAAAATCCCCTGATATTCGCGGGGGTTGAGGTGCTTCGTCACGGACTGTCGGACCTGTTGCAGAAAATCATTGACGCGAGTGGGTTTCTTTACACCACCACCAGCCTTGGCAAAACTGTGCTTGATGAAAAGGGCGACAAGTTCATTGGAACGTATTCCGACGCCGCTTCCATCAGTAGTGTGCTTGAACTCGTCACGCAGGCCGATTGCTTCCTGACACTTGGAACGATCATTACCGACGATTACCTCGTGTTCATCGAGAGCAAATATGCGGACATGGTGCTGGCCACCACAGATGAGATACGGGTGGGATACTTTACTTATGAAGGCGTGACCATGAAAGATTTCATGGAAGCCTTGTTGCAACGTTTCAAGAAGACGAAAGGTTACCCGCTTTCGACAGTGGCGCCTCCCCAACCGGCCTATCCTGAACCGTGGGCGTCCAATTCAGATCCTAAGTTCAACGACAAACCGGAGATCATTACTTACAACCGGTTCTTCCAGCACTCGATGAAGTTCCTGCAAGACAACAAGATGCTCGATGATATTGTCATGACTTTTGGGGTGAGCAACTCGCTTTATGTGGCCACGAACGCCTACGGTCTGTTTCAGAATAGCTTCATTGGCTCGGCAGCCTGGCAATGTATTGGATTCGAAACCGGCGCCGCTTCGGGCGCCCAGCTTGGAAGTGGAAAACGGGCCTGGACGGTGGCCGGCGATGGTGGATTCATGATGGTTTGTCAGTCGCTGTCGACCCTGGCCAGGAACAAGCTGAACGCCGTGATTTTCGTGATCAGTAACGGCGTGTATTCCATTGAGCAGGTATACGTTAACCTTGCTTCGTTTGCGACCGGCAAATTCGATACTTTTGACATCCTGCCCAAATGGGATTACCTGGCGCTGGCGCAGGCGTTTGGGGCTAAGGGATACCGCGTGAAAACCGTTAAGGAACTAAATGCGGTACTGAAGGAACTGAAAAAAATAACCAATCAGCCGGCATTGGTAGAAGTAGTAGTCCCTGAAACGGATCTTCCGCAGCAGATGTATCGGCTGGGAATAGAATAAGGAAGCTCTTCAACGAGTGTCCTCGACGCATCGCGTCGGGATGAAATTTGTTCAGAGCTTCTGAAACCTGGAAAAGTCAAAATCCTGAAATACTCTGGAAGGAATCAACCTCATGAAAAATAAAACCTATTCAATATTCGGCGCCGGAGCGGCCGGGCTTTATACCGCATGGCGTCTGCTGGACGGCATACCCAGCAGTAAGAACGACCAGGCGAAACAATTGTCGAAAGGCGACACCATCGAATTGTACGATTGGGGAAAGTACGACTTCTCGAAAGAAGAACCTGGAACGCGTGCCGCCGGCGCCCGCGTTTGTACCTGGCATTATCAGAACGACAAGAATAAGTCTTACCTGGAATTGGGTGGTATGCGCTACTCGGATTGGGCCGGCACGGATTTAGGCGGGGGGCACCGTTTGGTTACCACCGTGATAGAACAGCTTGGGCTGAAAAAGTTTTCTGTGCCATTCAACGAGTCCACCAATCCCTTGTTTTATCTGCGGACGAAGAACATGTATCTGAATGACATCACCTCAAGCAATCCTGCACCCTATAATGTTGACCACTTCGGCAACGCTACTTCCCCTGACAATGGTTTTTTGGTTCTTCAGGATCTGGCAGTGACGCCTGCCGCAGCGGCGAAGATGACCCGTGCTGACTGGTGTAAGTTTTATGAAACAGGAGCGATCACCGTTGACTTGCCGGAATCCTCCGTTTACAAAAAAGGCGATTTGATGACGGACATAGGCTATTGGGATCTCATGTTCGATCAGTTGGGCCCGGAAGGCTTCGCCTATACCGCGGATGGAAACGGCTACACCTCAAACATCATTAACTGGAACTCGGCTGATGCGATTCAGGCCAACAATGAATTCACACCCGGCACTGAATACAGGACTTTGACTACCGGCTACTCCAGCATGTTCAATGCCTTGTTTGAGACAATTGGGAAGCTGGCAAAAAAGAAGGGTGTGAATTTCAGATATCACCCCAACACCCGTCTCCATTCTATTTTGCAGATCAAGGGAGTAATTCATTACTCAATAGCAACCCGCGAGAATCCCAACAAAAAGTCCGGATCGGGAACCACCGATGCCGCCTGGCTGGCGATGCCGCGCTATGCGATTGACCTGGTGGCCCAGGCTACTCGCTATGAGAGCCACGAAGGGCTCGATGTGCTCAATCACCAAAAGGTGCAGTTGTATCTGGAGTCGGCAATTATGCAACCTTCGTACAAAGTAGGCATGTTCTTCAGCTCGCCATGGTGGGCCGATACGGTTAATACTCCTTACCCGGCGCAAATTTCCGCGTACGAAGTGACGGATGACGTACTTAAGAAATTGGCAGCTAACGGCTTTCCCAAAAAGTATATTGCTGCGATCAGTGCTGCTAATAATCCGGCGATTGTTGAAGCTCCATTCACACCGGCGTCTGTTTTTATCAAGACAGTGGAAGACGCCATTCAGGAACGGTTAACGATAAAACAGGAAGAACTGTTGCTGAACCTTTCCCTGCGCAACACGATCGGGCCAAGCATAACTGACACACCGATCCGCCAGGTTGTCTATTTCGGAAATAATGCGCTTGATCGAAAAGTGGATCCCGTTTACGGCATTCTTGCCAGTTACGACGACGAGCAGTTCACTTCTTTCTGGCAGGAACTGGAACTGGGTCCTGGCGCCGAACGCAAAAGGCCGATCTCGGAAAATTACCAGCCCCTGGAAGGCCCGCGCAAAGTGCCTCCGGGAATGGTGAAAATGCTGCGCAAGCAACTGGCGGCCGTGCATTTTGGGCCGCAATCAGACTACAGCGCGGTGCCCGAACCGCTCGAAGCAAGCTACATGGACTGGTCTCTGCCGCCGTTCAACGCCGGCTATCATGCCTATGCAGCACACTATGATATCTGCGATGTGCAGCAGAAGATCCGCAAGCCCTCGCAAATGATTCCAGGAGCGGACGCCAATATTTTCATCGTGGGCGAAACGTATTCCAACGACCAGGCCTGGGTGGAAGGAGCCTACTGCACCGCCGAATCGGTGCTGAATGATTTCTTCGGCATCGAGCCCATCATCGACAACAAGAATTACCCGTTTATCTGTCCCTGTAGTTAAGTTTGAGGCGGGGAATGAAGCGGTAAAAGGGGGGCAGACTTCCTTCAGTTTGTGATCTTCGAAGAGACCCGGGTCTGCCATTGAACGAGAAAGGACAGACTGAAGTCTGTGCCACTTAACAGAAGTCGGCACTCTAAACTCTAATTTTCTCATTGCCGGTTCACTCGCGAAAACGATCTGGTGAGAACGCATTGAACCCTGCCCGCGAGACTCCATCGACGATCGCGTCCGCTATCACTTTGCCGGTGATCGGCGCCAGCAGGATTCCATTTCGATAATGACCGGTGGCGTAGAAAAGGCCCCCGATTTCTTCGGATGATCCGAGTACGGGCAGCCCGTCTTGAGCCCGCGGACGGAAACCGGCCCACGAATCGATCATTGGCAGGGCCGCCATTCCGGGAGCGATCTCCAGCGCCATGGACTTAATGACAGCGATACCTTCATCAGTTACGCGCTTATCGAAGCCCACGTGCTCAGCGGTTGACCCAGCCAGCACCCGGCGGTCGCGACGCGGCACCAGGTAACCACGCGAACTATAGATCACGTGCCGCGCAATTTGCGGGCGCGCCTCAAAGCAGAGCATCTGTCCGCGCACCGGCTCGATTGTGATCGCGGGAAGTTTTGCATCCGGCGATTTTATGAATGAAGCCCAGGCGCCCGCGGCAACTACGACCACCGACGCGTCGACAAAGCCGTTTGAGGTTTCAACTCCACAGACTTTTTCGTGTTTGATCCGGATCGCATTCACCGATGAACCGGTTATCAATTGAATCCCCAGCTCTTCATTAGTTCTAACCAGCGCGCTAATCAATCGTCGGTTTTCAATTTGAAAGTCTTTGGGAAAGCGCAATGCGCAACGGACCTCAGCCGAGACGCACGGCTCCAATCGCCGTGCTTCATCGCCGGTTAGCCATTCAACTTCCAAGCTCTTGCCCTGCTGCCATTCATAACGCCGCCGCAGTTCGGCTTCATCCTTTTCGGTGAAGCCGAGACAGAGAGTGCCGGTAGTATCCAGCTCAACATCCACTCCGGTTTCTTCTTTCAGAGACTCAGCGAAAGCCGGATACAGATCGCGACTGGCGCAGGCGAGCTGGAAGAACTCGTCATGACGATCGACTTCCACCTGAGGCGCGAGAATACCGCCGGCGGCCCACGACGCTTCCGCGCCCAGCCGGCCGCGTTCGATCAACATCACTTCGCGCAGGCCGCGCTGCGCCAACGCGCGGGCGATCGTCAATCCGATCACGCCGCCGCCGATGATGATGACTTCGGCGGTGGCGTTGGGTCTGAATGTTTTGCTAACAAGCACGAGTCACGTTGGCCAGTCGTCAGGGTAAAGTCCTATTTTGAGAGATTGCCGCTTCCAAGGCAAAAACGATCCACGTAGTCACACGAAACGGAACTGTTTTGTTCGTGTCGTTTCGTGTGATTTCGTGGATCGTTTTTTGACCAAGCGGGAAAAAGACGCGAAACGAAAACGAAGACACTTGTCAGGTTGTCAGTTATCAGTTGAAGTCTTATGCTGAAACGCGTCGGACGGATTAGATGAAGCCTTCTGCTTACTGCACACTGCCTACTGATTTTATGCATCGTATCACACTGATTCCTGGCGATGGCATCGGCCCTGAAGTCGCTTCCGCGGTCGTGCGCATCATCGAAGCTTCGGGCGTGCAGATTGAATGGGAGACGCATCTCGCCGGTCAGCAGGCGCTCGATAAATTCGGCGCGACGTTGCCCGAAGACCTGCTCGAGTCAATCAAGCGTAACAAGGTCGGGCTCAAAGGTCCCATCACGACGCCGGTCGGCAAAGGCTTCACTTCCGTCAACGTCGGTTTGCGCAAGGCTCTGGATCTTTACGCCAACCTGCGGCCAGTGCGGGCCTTGCCGAACGTGCCCTGCCGCAATCCGGAACTGGATTTAGTGGTGGTGCGCGAGAACACAGAGAGTTTGTATTCAGGTCTCGAGCACGAAATCATTCCCGGCGTGGTCGAGAGTCTGAAGATCATCACTGAGAAAGCTTCGACGAGGATCGCGCACTTCGCGTTCGACTATGCGCTGCGTGAAAACCGCAAGAAGATCACCTGCGTGCACAAAGCGAACATCATGAAGCTGTCCGACGGATTGTTCCTCAGGTGCTTTCACAAAGTCGGAGACGATCATCCGGAGATTGAAGCCGAAGACAAGATCGTCGACAACGCATCGATGCAGTTGGTCATGCGTCCCGAACAGTTCGACATCCTGCTGTGCGAGAACCTTTACGGCGACATCTTTTCGGATTTGTGCGCCGGATTGATTGGCGGCCTGGGCCTGGTGCCGGGCGCGAACATCGGCGAAAAAGGCGCCGTGTTCGAAGCCGTGCACGGCTCAGCCCCGGACATCGCCGGCAAAGGCATCGCCAATCCGACCGCGCTGCTGCAATCCGCGATCTTAATGCTGCGACACATCGACGAACGCGCCGCCGCCGAGAAAATCGAAACCGCGATGCTTACAGTTTTTGAAGAAGGACAGGTCCGCACGGGTGACATTGGCGGCACGGCTACGACTGATGAGTTTGCGGACGCGATTATTGGGAAGGTGGGTTGACTGCGAACGGGGCAGTAGCCCGACCGTGAGGTAGGGCGTAATCCTCGATCCCTCGATTTGTCGATTGAGAGGTCGGCATACGACGCCCTCCCTAACGGTCGTGCTACTGCCCCGTTCATCGCCGCACTTTCTTGACTCAATCCAACGACAGGCCTAGCATACAAACATCCCTCGAAATAAAAGCCCCTCGAGCTAAACCAAAAGGAGTGTCCCCGGTGATTACTCTGAAGGTTAACGGCAAGTCGGTCAGTGTCGACGTTGATCCGGGCACGCCTCTGCTCTGGGTTTTGCGCGAAAGGCTCGGGCTGACCGGGACCAAGTACGGCTGTGGCATGGCGCAGTGCGGCGCGTGCACGGTCCATCTGAATGGCGAAGCGATCCGTTCATGCGTCAAGCGTGTTGCCGACGCCGCTGGCAAAGAGATCACGACCATCGAAGGCCTCTCAAGTGACCTCAGTCATCCCTTACAGAAAGCCTGGATCGAAATCGATGTGCCGCAGTGTGGCTATTGTCAATCGGGACAGATTATGAGCGCGGCCGTCCTGCTCGCAGAGAATTCCAAACCCACGGACACTGACATCGATGAAGCGATGACGGGAAACATCTGTCGCTGTGGCACGTACCCGCGCATTCGCAAGGCGATTCATCGGGCAGCGGAGATGAAGAGGCAGGCTTGAGAAGGTTTTTGATTTATTCCCTCTCCCCTTTGGGAGAGGGTTAGGGTGAGGGCTTGTATTGCGAAGTGAAAAAGTTCTACCTCTTGTCGTTAGTAGGTGCGCTTGGTTTACTCAGAAGATCTCCTTGTAAGGAAGGAGGAGACGGGGGGGCGCACACTCTCCCCTAGCCCCTCTCCCTGTACGTACACTCCCAGAGGGGAGAGGGGAACCTGAAGCATGACGACTGAAATGAAAAGACGATCTTTTCTAAAAGTCGGCGCAGCAGCAGGCGGCGGGCTGCTGATCAGCATTTATCTGCCGGAGGCGGCAAGAGCCGGCAGGGCTGCCGGCGTTCCGCAGCCAGGAATGGCTGCGCTCCCATTCGCCCCGAATGCATTCGTCCGCATTGGCACTGACGATAACGTCACTGTCATCGTCAACAAATCAGAAATGGGTCAAGGTGTCTACACGTCTCTGCCGATGCTGCTCGCCGAAGAACTCGAAGCTGACTGGAGCAAGATCAAAGTTGAATCAGCGCCGGTCGATGCTGCCTACAATCACCCGGTGTTTGGGATTCAGATGACCGGCGGCAGCACCAGCACCGCTTCCGAATGGGAGCGCTTTCGCAAAGCCGGCGCGACGGCGCGCGTTATGCTGATTGCCGCAGCGGCGCAAAAGTGGAACGTCGATGCGAAAGGCTTGCTCGCCGAAAAAGGCTTCGTCATTAATCCGGCCAATGGTCAACGCGCTTCTTTTGGATCTCTTGCCGACGCCGCCGCGAAGATCGAACCGCCAAAGGATGTCCCACTCAAAGACCCAAAAGACTTCAAGCTGATCGGAAAGCCGACTCGGCGTCTCGACACGCCCGCGAAAGTTAATGGCAGTGCACAGTTTGGTCTCGACGTGAAGATTCCTGGGATGCTGACAGCGTTGATTGCCCGGTCGCCGGTTTTTGGTGGAAAGGTCGCGAGTTTCAATGCCGAATCCGCTAAGGCTGTTCCCGGTGTCAGGAATGTTATTCAAGTACCGAGCGGCGTCGCCGTGATCGCCGATGGATTCTGGCCGGCCAAGCTTGGTCGCGACAAGCTCGAGATCAAATGGGACGAAGGGGCCGGCGCAAATGTTTCCACTACGGGCATGCGCGAGCAATACGCGAATCTGGCGAAGTCACCCGGTGCGATGGCGCGAAAGGTCGGCGACCCGGCTAAGGCACTCGCCGGGGTAGCCAAAACAATCACTGCTGAATACGAAGTTCCTTACCTGGCCCACGCGACGATGGAACCGCTGAACTGCGTCGTCGATCTGCGATCAGCTCATTGCGAGATTTGGACCGGCACTCAGTTTCAGACGGGAGACCGTGCCGCCGCGGCGGCGGTTGCAGGATTGAAACCAGAACAGGTGCAGATTCACACGCCGCTGCTCGGCGGCGGGTTTGGTCGCCGCGCAAATCCCGCCTCGGATTTTGTGGTAGAGGCAGTTCACGTCGCGAAGGCGGCGAAGGCGCCGGTGAAAGTCGTGTGGACCCGCGAGGACGATATGCATGGCGGCTATTATCGGCCCATGTGGTACGACCACATGTCTGCCGGTTTTGATGGGTCGGGGAATCCAATTGCCTGGACGCATACGATCGTAGGACAGTCAATCCTGGAAGGAACGCCCTTCGCGATGATGATAAAGAATGGCATCGATGACGCATCGGTTGAGGGTGCGGCTGACTTGCTCTACGGCATTCCGAACTTACAGGTTGACCTGCATACGACCAGGAACAGCGTGCCCGTTCTCTGGTGGCGATCTGTCGGTCATTCGCACAACGGATTCGCAGTCGAGGCCTTCTTTGATGAAGTGGCCCATGCCGGTGGAAAGGATCCAGTCGAGCTCCGTCGCACATTGCTCGTTAATCAACCCCGGATGCGTGGGGTGCTCGATCTGGTGGCGGAAAAAGCAAACTGGGGCAAACCTGTACCGGCTGGCCGAGGTCGGGGTATCGCTACGCATTTCTCTTTCGATAGTTATGTGGCGCAAGTGGCGGAAGTCTCTGTCGACAAGAACGGAGCGGTGCGAGTGCATCGCGTGGTTTGCGCGCTCGATTGCGGGCGGGTCGTTAACCCCGACACGGTCAAGGCACAGATGGAAGGTGGAATCATCTTTGGCCTGACCGCGGCGTTGAAAGACGAGATCACTTTGGATCGCGGCCGCGTGCAACAGCGAAACTTTCACGACTATCCGATGCTGCGAATAAATGAAGCACCCGAGATCGAAGTCTACATTGTGCCGAGCACGGAAAACCCGACCGGTGTAGGTGAGCCCGGCGTGCCGCCCGTCGCGCCGGCAGTGGCGAATGCGATCTTTGCGGCGACGGGGAAGCGAGTGCGGAAGCTTCCGATTGGATTGGTGGTATGACGTGTGAGGGGATTTCTTAACGCAAAGTACGCAAAGTTTTTTCGCAAAGGGCGCAGAGTTTTCCTTTGCGATACTCTGCGATTAACCTTTGCGACCTTTGCGTTTCAAATTCTTTTCGAAATAGAACGATGAACGGAGATCAATCACAACTCGAACTCCTAATCGCGCTGCTCTTCATGATTGCGCTGGGACTTGTTGCTCGACCGATCTCTTCATGGGCCGACGAATCACTTCAGAAGGACGACGCGAAAGCCCGCGAGCTCTTCACTTCAATCATTCCCGTTCTCAAACATCCGCGTTGTTTGAATTGCCATGCTACCGGCGACTATCCCAGACAAGGCGATGACAATCACATTCACACGCAGAATGTGAAACGAGGTCCGGATGGCAAGGGTCTATACGGCCAGAAATGCACCGCTTGTCACCAGGAACAAAACGTCGCCGGTCTTAACATGCCGCCCGGCGCGCCCGGTTGGCATCTGCCGCCCGCGACGATGCCGATGATTTGGGAAGGGAAGACACCGGGAGAGATTTGCCGCCAGATTAAAGATCCCAAACAGAACAACGGCAAGACCGTTGCCCAGATCGTCGAGCACGTTACGGCTGACAAGCTTGTCATGTGGGGATGGAATCCCGGCGAAGGACGCGCGCCGCCATCGATGGGTCACGAAGAATTCGCCCGACGGTTCCAGGACTGGGCCCGCTTTGGGGCCGCCTGCCCGGAGTGAAATACCTCATCCGCAGATTATGCAGACTCATTTAACTTTAAAAGCTTATCTGTTTACCAGTTCGAGCATCCCCAAAGTTTGAGTTCTGCGTAATCTGCGGATCCCTCTCATCGCAAAGAAATGCCTCTAAAACCGAAAGCCAACTCCCACCGAAAACTGAAGGTTGCCACGAGTCTGTGACGGCACCGTAAAGGGCATCAGAACATACGTGTTGGTGGTTGAGTCGAAGATCGCACTATTAATCCTGCGCGGGCCGTAGTGAATGATAGTGTCGCCGAAATCCAAACGCGTGAAGATGCGTTTCGAGGGGTAGAACTCAACCACGCCACCTACGTCGACGGCGAGCGTGGTCAGGCGTTTGAACTCGAAATCGAACGGAAACGCGCCCAGACCGGTGGGTGGAATGCCGGTGGTTGGAACGAGATTAAGTTTGCCTTCGCTAAAACTGATGACGCCGGGGCGGACTTTTCCGAATATGCCCCACCTTTCAAAACGCTTCCCCACCCTCACACCAAACAGTCCCTCGGTGATCTGGCCGTCGTTGCCTCTAGCGCAAAACTGGCACTTGCGCGGAAAGAAATAGCCGGCGCCTTCAAGCGCGACGTGTTTGTTGAGGTTGTAAGTAAGTCTTCCGCCCAAACCCAACTCAGTCTGGCCCGCGGCAAAGGTGATGGTTGAGAAATCCGCGCCCACTTCGAACTTCGGAATGTCTGGAGATTGAGCGCGGACCTCGATGATGCCAACTAACAAACAAACGGCCATTGCTGCGATCACAAACGACAAATCTCTTTTCATTTTTCTCTCCCTCTTAATGAACTTCGGTTCTTGATTCCCATCGAATATGTGTTGCCGAAACCGATCTGCTGCGGAACACACTTCGACCGTCTCCTGGCTTTGCACTTGAACCGGAGAAAAACTTTGGTTGAATACTGTTCGGAACTTTTTAGCTTGCCGGACTGACTGCTACCCGCGTGCTACCCCGACGCGTCGGAGCTTCGCACCATGGTCATGGGCCTTTGGGCCACAAATTCTCAATGCGGTCGGCGCCCCCAACCATTACGCGAGGTCGTTTTACTACTGGAGCGCTCTGGGTCTTCTCAGTCGGGGTGCGGACCTGAAGCGTGGTTTGTTTTTGACTGCGAACGCCAATGCCGGTGACCTGGTTATTGTTCACGGCCTCGTCTACTTTTGCCCAGACACTTTTTTTCTGCGGCAGCGCCGGATCAGATCCGAAGATGGGAGCGTATTTTGGATCGTGCAGGACCCAGAGGTTCCAGGTGCCGCCGCCCGGCAGTATTGGCGAACTCGAGAGCCATTCGTAACGGGCGCCGTTCACCGTGAATTCGATCCGGTTGTCGTCAATGATCCCGACCTTCTGAAACTCGTAGCCGGCGCGTGGCGCCAGCGAGAAGATAAAGCGCCCCCGATCCTGAACGTAGAACCAAAGCAGCGCGCCCGAGCATCCGTTCGCCGATTTGACTGAGGCCACCGCGTTGCCGTCGATCAGCAAACGGTAGTCTTTCACTGCCAGCTCGACCGCATCGAGCGTGAAATCGCGCGGCAACATGCGGGGATTGATTTCCTGGAGATTCGCACGATTGAAAGTCACTTTCACTACGTCGACGATCTTTACGCCGGTGTTCTGATTAACCAGCAAGTCGAGCGAAAACGCGTCGCCGTCATCCAGCATCTGCGGAGCAGTGGATTGCGGAAACGTTGAGACACTCTCCGGCTGCTCGCCATTGGTCTTCTCCGGGCGCAGCTTACTTTCAAACTGCCGATCGAGCGGACGGACTTCAATTTTGAATTGTTTGGCCGCCGCGTTGGGCGCGACCCAGAGATCGTATCCGAAGATGAAACGTCCCGCATTGTCTTCCAGGACCCGGTGAATTGTGTGCCGGTCATCCGTGACGGCCTGTGAGTTGAGGACCGAAAGCCCTCGCTGCGGCTCGGTCGAGGCTATCTTCGCGTCGGTCCACGAGGTTTCGCTCTTGAAGGCGACGAATCCACCTTCAGCCAAAGGCACGATCAATTGACGCTTCGCCGTTTCCTGTGCGGTCGCCATCGTGACAAAGGCCAGGAGGCAAAGCATTGTGGTCAGGGCCTTACTTCTCATCGTGGTAACTCCCTTTGATGATCGTAAGCTTGACCTCGTTCGTTGGTTTGAAACCGACCAGACTGATCTGTGTCTCGGCCGGTTCATTGCGCCGGGCGGCAATTGCGTTAGCTTGGAAGCCAGAAGGTTGCCGGCGATCTCTTTCGCGATAGACGACCCGGGTTACGACTCTTTCCCGGATCGTTTCCCGGGGGACAGGCACCTCAACCGTTTTGGTCACGACAATTGGCTGGGCTATTTGACGACGAGAATTCAACGCGAAGGCGAATGAGGCGACAAGGAATAACAACAGCGCAGCTGCCAAAGGACCAGGGACCCGCACGGAACTAGTCAACAGATTTCCCAACCAGGTTCTCGGTCGCTTATCAAAAGCGGGTGACGGGACTTCGGACTGCGAGCCGGCTTCCAGGCGTTGCCTTAAGCGCGCATGGTAACCGGCCCAGAAATTTTCCGCGGGCAAGGTGGATTGCTTTGTCTGATCAGCGATGCGCAGGGCATTCCGAAGAGCAGCGTACTCTTCACGGCACGTGGCGCACGTTTCGAGTTCAGCCGGCAACGACTGAGTTCGATCGGGCAGGTTCAGGGCCAGTGCGATTAACGCCTCTCTGTTTGCTTTGCAGTTGTGCATTTTCCCTAAACTCCTATCTCAATTTTCTCCCGCAGCGCGCGGAACGTAGTTGACGCCTGGACATCAATATTCAGGTGTTCGCGCAGTTTAATGACGGCGCGGAAAACAGATTTCTTGGCGGTGCCGGTCGAGCAGCCCACCGCTTTGGCTATCTCTTCGTAAGTCATCTCTTCGTGATGCTTGAGCAGAAAGATCAATCTCTGTTGCGATGTTAGTTCGGACAGCGCCTGCATTACTTTCTGGGCCATGATTCGATTGAGCAAAGCCTTTTCAGAATCCGCCGCGGAACCCTGGCGTTCACCGGCTTCAATTGCGTCCATATCCAAAAGTTGAACGGCCGTGGTTTGTCCGCGCCAGCGAAACGAATGCGCGCGCTGATGGTTAAGAAAACAATTGATCGTGATCTTGCGCAGCCAGGTGTAAAAGCTGGATTCACCTTTGAAGGTGTGCAGCGCCTGGTAAGTCTTCAGCCAAACCTCCTGTGAGAGATCCTCTGCGTCCTGTTGGTTGTGGCAAAAGTGCAGCGCGAGTGAATAGATGCGCCGCTCGAATTGTTGAGCGAGCAGACAGAAAGCATCCATGTCGGCAGACTGGGCCCGCGTAATCAATTCACTTTCGCTGGTGTTCAGCGGTACTGCCTGGAAGATCTTCATAGCGGACATTCATTGCCATAGACACGCGGGCTGAGTTTTGGTTGGCTTGGATGCTGCAAGAGTTTTGCAGGGGTGCGGCAGCTTCGGTTTCCGTGCGCGCCTTTCAAATGCTGCGAGACTTATCGATAATGTGGCGCTTAATGAGACGAACCAAACAATTCCCGCGGTTGATTTCGTTCGCAGCAGGCATTCTACTCCTCTCTGCCGCCTGTAGTCGTCCGCCGGCACCAGTCGTCCAACCTGTCCGTCGATCGGCCGATGCTTCCGGCGCCCAGAGCCTTACCGGCCGAGTCGTGCGCGTGGCCGATGGCGACACGATCACGGTGCTGGATTCGTCAAACACTCAACATCGCATCAGGCTCGAAGGGATCGATGCTCCCGAGTCGCACCAGGCGTTTGGCACTCAGTCAAAAAAGAGCCTGTCCGAAATGGTTTCTGGTAAGGACGTCACGATTTTCTATCAAAAGACAGATCAGTATGGGCGGCTGGTGGGAAAGATCGTGTTCGACGGGAAGGACATTAACCTGGAACAGGTGAAGGCCGGCATGGCCTGGCACTACAAGGAATATCAGCGAGAGCAGGCTCCGGAAGATCGAGAGCTTTATGCAATGGCCGAAGATGAAGCACGCAACGCCCGACGAGGACTTTGGCAGGACGCGGATCCGGTTGAGCCGAGCGCCTTTCGAAAGGAAGAGAAACGAGAGCGACAGGAAGCGAGGTAGATAGGAGTGTCTTGGCTTTGAGCCCCAGCGGGGCGAAATGTTTATAGCCCGTGGAAGTCTATTTGAGGCCGAGCTCCATAGGAGCGCAACGTACATCGCGCTCCTATGGAGCTCAGCTGTTTAGTACGATCTTCGATCTATAAACATTGCGCGCCTAACGGCACTTTGAAGAGCGTTTCGGCGGGGCGAGTACAAGATCTGCTTTTAACTTCTTGGGTAATTTCTCCAGCACCAAATCGTAAGCAGTTCGCAGCAGGGCCTTTAGTTCCTTCTCACTCAATGCATTGAAGCGCGCGAGCGCGACCCAGTGATATCTCGCGACGTATGGTGCGGGAACGATGCCATCTTCTTCTATTAACTCAGCAAACTTTTCCGGTGTGCATTTGAACGACATGCAATGATCTGACGCCGGATCAAGTCCGATGACGGCGAACATCTTGCCGCCGATCTTGAATACCAGATCGTTTCCCCACAGCACCACCTCGGTCACATGCGGGAATGAAAGACAATGGGCGTGAACTTGTTCGATATCCATATGATAGTTGCGACGCCAACAACGCGATTGCGAAATGCGCGTGCGGCTTTGCCGTCTGATGTGCGGAAAGGCTCCGCCTTTCGGATCCGAGTTAGAAAGAATGAGGGAGGCTACGCCTCGGAACGGGGCGAGGCGTAGCCTCGCTCAAAATCAATAGTCAACGCGACGGTAAGGCGAAGCCTTGCCGCACATCAGGCGGCAGAGCCGCAGGGCGACTAAGACCCGCAGTCCGATTCGCGCGGGAATCAGGAAATCACAGCAACGGTCCGTCACGTCCCATCAACTCGCGGCGCACGATCTTGATCGGCGGGCTGCCGGCTTTGATAAAGCGATCGTGAAAGTCCTGAAGCGAAAAATTGCTGCCCATCTTTCGCTGGTAGTCCGCGCGCAGTTTCAGGATTTCCAGTTTACCAAGCGTGTACATCAGGTAAGTAGGATCGCCGGCGCCGCGTTTGGTTTCCATCTCGCCGACAACCGGTTGCTGCCGTCCTTCTTTGACAAAGAAATCCTTCGCCTGCGCCATCGTCATGCCTTGCGTGTGCATTTTAATGCCGACGATGTAGCGGCAATCGCGCAGCAGCGCATCGACCAACTGCGCCAGCCGATATTTCGGATCGTTATTGAAACCTTCATCGAGCACCATCTCTTCACTGTAATGCGCCCAGCCTTCGGCGTTCGATCCGGCCCCGGTCAGCTTGCGCACCTTGGAAAGCTCGGGGTTGTTCTTGACCCACAGAAATTGTGTGTAGTGCCCCGGCCAGACTTCGTGCACCGACACGTTGCTCAATAGCGGATAGTTGTAGCCCTGCAGATATTCTTCCTGCTTCTCTTTCGGCCACGAAGGATCCGGTAGAGTGATGTTATAGAAGGCTTCGGTCGCATTCGCTTCGTAAGGACCCGGCGTGTCCATCGACGCGAAGGTCGTGGCCCGCTGAAATGGCGGTGTCTCGACCACCTTCGCCTGGGCGCCGCCCGGAACGCTGATAATTTTGTGATCGATTAAGAACTGGCGGATGCCGTCAAGCTGTTTCTGAGCTGCCGGAATCAACTCCGGCGCGTTCGGATGGTCCTTTTCGAGTTCTTTCAAAACTTCTTCCGGAGACTTGTCCGGATCGATGCGACGAGCCGTGGCGATGAACGCGCGCTGATCTTTCCGCAACTGCGCATATCCGATTTTCAAAAGCCGGGGCAGGGGCACGTCGACCATCTCGTCGTACAAGAGCTTCAAACGATAGTTCTCCGCGCCAATCGCGAACGCACCGTTCGAACGCGGCAACAAATCCGTTTGCAGCCACGATAGATAGTTTTTCAAAGCTGCGATGGCGCCTTCGTTACTGCTCTTGAACTCGGCCAGCAACGCCGCATCCTTCACGTCTTTGAAAGCTTCAGGCACCGTTGTTTGAAAGAAATCAATGTTGCCCGGCAATTGCTCTATCGCGATATCAGTGTAAATTTTTGGCGAATTGACCAACACCTGACGTGCTTGCAGAAGCGCACGCGGAATCTGCTTCTCGCGCTCGATGACTGAACGCAGACGCTCTTCAGCCGGAGCGAAATTGCGTTTGATGATCGTAAAGATGCTGCCGGTGACTGCGCCCGAATAGTTGTCGGGGTTTTTGCGCCACATCTGTACGCGATCTTCTTCGAGCAGGCCGCTCTGAATCGTCGCGATCATGATCTCGCGATCGTCGCGATCGTTTTGCGAAAGCGTCCGCGGGTTGATTTCCTGAAACTCTTTCAGATAAGCCAGCAGCTTGCCCCGGTTGCGCTGATGTGCGGCCAGCGAGAAATCTTCCAACTGATGATCGTACTGGTGAAACCCCACGCTCGTGGCCTGCGAAGGATTCGCTTTGAAGTAATCTGCAAAGTACGCGTCGACCAGTTCAAGAAAGGTGCGTGGCTTGGCGCTTATTGATGTAGCCATAACTAAAGAAACCAGAATGCCGACTAAAAGAGTAAGTCCTGAACGTTTCATAATTCTCATGTACCCAGGCTGGTTGATTAATACTTCGCGCCTTAAGTGTTTGCTTTGCGCCTTTGCGTGAACCATAACGCGGGCCGAAACACTTTCACGCAAAGGCGCAAAGGAAGAGCGAAAGGCGCAAAGTAATTTTAGGGAGACTTTGATTGTGGCACGCGCATCTTGCGCGTGCTTCACGGGCGGGACGCCCGTGCCACCTTCTAGTTGACGCTGGTTTCGGTCTCGACGCTGAGCCGGTTACCAATCTCGCGCAGCCGCTTGACCACCTGATCGATTAACCAGTTAGGCGTGGACGCGCCGGCCGTAACGCCGACACGATTGACGCCAAGCAAATCAGCGGCATCGATTTCACCGTCAGTTTCGATCAGGAAACTGCGCTCGCATTGTTCTTTGCAGACGGCCAGCAGTTTGATGCTGTTTGACGAGTGCTTGCCGCCGATGATGTAGAAAACGTCGACCAGTCCCGCCAGAGCGCGCGCGGCGTCCTGGCGATCGCGCGTGGCCGAACAAATCGTATTGACTACTTGCGGCTCAGCGTCGGCCTTCGCGCGCACTGCTTCGGCGACTTCCAGAAAGGTCTGCAACTTGAGCGTGGTTTGCGAGACGACCAGCGGCGCATGCAGCGGCGGCAGTTTCGCGACTCCGGCAGCATCGCTGACCACGAACGTGTTGTCCGGAGCATAGCCGACGACGCCGATCATTTCCGGGTGGTCGGGACTGCCGGCTACCACGACGTGACGGCCTTCCTTCGCGGCGCGCTCGGCCAGTCGCTGCACCCGGGTGACGAACGGACAGGTTGCATCGACGACCAGGGCCGCGCGTTGCTCCAGTTGAATCTGGACCAGCGGCGTAACGCCATGCGCGCGAATCACGGCAATTTCGTTCGTGCCAACTTCCGCGGGCGCTTCGATCGTCGCCACTCCTTCGCCTTCGAGGCGTTTCATTTCCTGAGTGTTATGAATCAGCGGGCCCAGCGTGCGCACGGGCGCGCCAACTTCCAGCGCGTCCTCAACCATCTCAACGGCGCGCTCGACGCCAAAACAAAATCCGAATTCGTCAGCTAGTAAGACTTCCATAGTGGTTTAGTGTCGAAATCAATATCAGTTCAGCCGTCATCTTAACATGGTTGTGTCCGCTTCCACATCGGTGGAGGTTGGATTCTAAGAAAGGGCGGCAAGCATGGCCTCCAACCTGACCTTTTAGTGTTGGAAGGTCCCGATCCACGGCATTCCACACGGCAGAAGAGTCAACGCCAAAGTATTGATGCACCAGGATATTCCTCATTCCAGCGATCTGCGTCCAGGGAGTCTTCGGGTAGTTCTGCTTAACCTCTGAAGAGAGAGCGCCAGTAGCTTCGCCAATGATCTCAAGATGGTGTACTACCCAGGTTTGAATCAGCTCATCATCCTCGAAGACTTCGCGACCCTTCGAAGTGTATTTCTCGATCCGCTCGATTGCTTCCAGGATATCGAGCAGTCGCTCGCGGTCATCTCTGATAGGGGCACGGCGTCTCGCAAAACGCGTTCGCGGATGCGCGGTCGCAATCCGTGCTCAGTTACGACATCGACTCTGCACCCCAGTAGGTCTTGCAGTTCCATCAGCAGACCGCCCAAGTCAAACAAGCTACGGTCTGGCTCAAGATCCACCAACACATCAATATCACTATCGCTATGCGCTTCACCCCGTGCGACCGAACCAAACAGGCGAACGTTATGCGCGCCATAGTTCGCGGCCAGCTTCTTGATCTCCTCGCGCTTTGCGGTTCCAAGGGCGTTCATAGTTTGCTCATTATAGCAGTACGCGACGACCCTACCTCACTGGTTCGCGCAGCACTATCTCCGCCGCTGTGCGGGCCGTTGTTGCGGCTGCCGCGTGCGTCTCGCGCAGACCGGCAACCTGCAACAGGGCTTCGCCGGTCCGGGAAAGCAGGCGCACCAGATCGCCTTCCTCGGCTCGCGTCTCGCGAACCAGCGCGGTCCACTCGGCCTCGCCGGCCCAATGCGCCGCGGTGGCGGCGGCTGAAAAATTTATTTCGGGTGCGGCTTCGACGCCCTGCTTCCATTCCTCGGTTGAGACATCGAAAGCGATCTCTTCGAACTTCGCCAGCAGGCTGACAATCTCATCGTCCAGCTCCAACTCGCCATAATCGCGGTCCTCGTCCGCGGCGAGGGCCGCGATCAAAGCTGCCGCGCGGATCGGATTCAACGCCGCGAACAGTCCGCGCTGTAGAGCCTCGCCGACCAGCAGCGGGCGATCGACTCGCAGATCCGCCAGCCAGCGACCGCGATCCGTTACCCGCTCGAGTTCAAAGTCGAGGTAGCCGAAGTGATCGAGCACGCGCGCGCAACGCTCAAACGGTTCCCAGACGTTACTGCGCAAGCGATCGATTTGCCTCTCCACTTGTTCGATCGCAGCGGCTTCCGCTTGCAGCGACCATAGAATCTCGCTTTGCGATCCCGCCAGCGAATCGATCAGATCGTTAATCAACTTGATCGAACCTTCTTCTTCATTGCGCGTGTCGCGCAGACGCGGTTCAGGCAAAGCAAGTTGAGCGCCGCGCTGATGTATTTCGTCGAACGCTTCCTCGATCCTGTCCGGTTTTGTCGAAAAGATTGGCGCGAAAGCTCGGCCGATGCGTTCCAGGGAAAACGACGCCGTCCGGCCATCTTCGCGCACGCCGGTCACACCATCTCCGCCGCACGCGGTGACCACTGTCAGGCGTTTGCCACTGCGACCGGTGGCTACCACCCGGCCGGGCTGGACCACCTTGTGCAGCCAGCGTAGTCGAGCTTCACGGCGGGTTTGCGGCGCCGATTCAAGGAGACGCGAACGCGCGCTTGCCAGTCGCTCGAGTCCGCGCACTGTCGCCACCGGCGTCTGCGCCGATGCGATTTCCAGAGCCGTGCGAATGCGCTTTTCATTCTCCTCTCGCAACTTCTCGAGTTGGCGGATCTGCGGCAGCAGGTTGCGATGGGCAAAACTTTTTTCGGCGATTGCGCGCACCTGCGCAAAACTTCCGAAGGCGTCGAGCAAATTCAACAGAGACGTGTACGTCGCGCGAAACTGACTGTCGAGATCGTCGGGCGGCGCACTTAGCAACTCCGCTATGCGCAGCGGATTCTGATGAGGGCCGGGCGCCGCGATGACGAACCCCACGCGATCCTTACCACGCCGTCCGGCACGCCCGGTCATTTGCTGAAGCTCAGATGCGGTTAAGGACTGCCAGCCGGTGGCGCTGCGTCGGTCAGCGCAGGTAACGACGACTGTGCGCGCGGGAAAGTCGACACCAGCGGCGACCGTGGCGGTCGCGAAGATCGCATCGAGCAACCCGGCGCTCATCATCTTTTCGATCACGAGTTTCCAGGCCGGCATGTGTCCGGCGTGGTGCGCCGCGATGCCTCCGCTGATGATCGCGTCCCAGTGCCGATGTTTGCGAATCTCCGGATACTGCTCGACAAAGGTGAGCATGAACTCGCGGCGCGCGACGCGGCGCTCGTCGGGCGCGGTGCGACGACTCAGTGCCGCCTCGGAAGCAGACTCGTCACAGCGCCGGCGAGTTGGCAGGAAAATGATCGCCGGCAGCAAGTTGTAGGAACCGAGCGCCGTCAGCAAAGTGCCGGGCGGCATTTCTGGCATGCGGAGTTTCATGATTGGAGCGCAGGCATCCTGCCAGCGGTTCGCCGGCATCCTGCCGGGCTTTTATTTGAAGCGTCGGAAGATGCGCGCAGGATGCGCGCGAACCGCCGACAAGATGTCGGCGCTCCCGTCACCATCTCCGTCTTCTTCCTCTTCCGCCTGTCCCGCGGTCGCGTTGATCCTGTTCGCTCAACCTGGCGATTTCGGAATTCAATTTGCCGTTCTGATTCAACAGCGGTAACAACCGCTTGTCTGGCATCAGGAACGCTGCCCGCAAAGGAACCGGTCGCGCGCCGGGCCGCGTCACCACGCCGCAATGCACACCGCGAACTTCGGCAATCCACGCCGCGAACTCCTCGGCATTTCCAATCGTGGCCGACAGCAGCAGCATGCGAATTCGCGGCGGCGTCAAAATGATCGCCTCTTCCCACACATGCCCGCGTTCTTCATCAGCGAGATAGTGCGCTTCATCGAACACCACCAGATCCGCGCTGACTTCTTCGCCGCCGCGCAACGAATCAAACAACTGGTTGCGAAAGATTTCCGTCGTGCCTACGATCAATGGCGCGTTTGAATTCTCTTTGCGGTCACCGGTAAGTATGCCGACGCGCTCTGTCCCGAATTCTTCGCTGAACTCGGCATACTTGGAATTCGTCAAAGCCTTGAGCGGCGTCGTGTACCAAGCTCGTTTGCGCACGTCCAACAGCCGGCGAATTTCTTCGCGCGCGATCCACGTCTTACCGCTTCCAGTCGGCGCCGTGACCAGGACGTCTTCAAACTCAAGCGACGTGAGCGCCTGCAACTGGAATGGATCAGGTTTGAGCGGCGCGGGCCTGGGAGATCCGATGCCGGAGAGCAATTCGCGGAGGTCGCGTCCGTAATTTCCAGTCGCGGCGGGCAGCGGCTTTGGTCTCCCACTGGCGCCTTGGGATTCACCAGGCGGGGACGGATCACGCGGTCGGACTCTGTCACGGCTGCCCGTCTGATTGCGTGCGCTGCGTTTCCGGTTACCACCAGAGCGTCTCATACCGTCATTGTATGGCAACCTTTACGCTGAAGATATCCGCGTCGGGTTGTGTTTAGAGTTCAAGCTTTAGCTTGCGCCCCTGTCAGGAACAGCCCAAAGGCTGAACTCTGAACCAGTTTTTTTCTGAGGCGCCGGTTGCGGCTAACTTATGGGTGCCTTAGTATCGTTAGTCACCGTGACTAAATCAGAAAAGATGAGTCTCGCAACGCAAAGCGCGTTCGATGCGTCCAAGGGGGTCGCTTTTTATTAAAGAAATGCTGGATTTTAGGGAAACAGACGGACTCTTTGAGAACTTTGAGATCAATCGTGAGCCATTTTGGCCGCGAATTTCGTGGTTGATTGCTGGGTCGGGCGTGTGGCACCTGGTCTTACTCGCCTGCATCCTCATGATTCCACCCGTGCGCGACGCTCTTAGCCTGGCGATAATGTTTCGGGGCGCAGGCTTCGTCGACAAGGCTTACAAGAAAACGCAAATCGAGGACGAAGGCGACATCACCGAAGTAACTTTGGAAAAGTTTCATTACCCTGAAGGTTACTTCGCAATGGATCAGCAGGGTATGCCAATCGAGCCGTCTCCCACGCCCACGCCTTTTGCGCCGGCGCCTTTTACGCCTTCGCGAGTTCCAAACCCGTTTATGACGCCGACTCCTTTTCCGATTGCGACTCCGTCTCCCGTCATTGCCGCGAATGCGACGCCCACGCCCACACCGACGCCGAGCGCAGAAGACCTGAAAGCCATCGCCAAGGCTGAAGAGGAGCTTGATCGGGCCGCCGCCGAGAATGGCGTGAAGCGGCCAAAAGAAATCAACACCCGCCCGTTTCAGGATCTTCTGGCCAGCGCCAAGAAGATGAAAGACGACGGTAAGTTGAAATTGACCGGCCAGATCGAATTGACAGTCGAGTCAGATCTGGATCCGAACGGTAAGCTGAAGAACGCGCACGTAACCGACAAGCGTGGCGACAAGACACTTGAAGCTGTCGCGCTCGACTTTGTAGCGGCGCTGAGCGATAGCGGTGTCCTCGATTTTCTCGAAGGCACAAACCACCTGCGTTTGATCGCGAAAATTGACGATAACAATGTCGAGGTTACGGCTGCTACGGAAGTGGATTTAGAGAGCCGCGCGCGGCAAATGGAGAAGGGCTACAGTCTGTTGATTGTCGGAGGCCGCATAGCCAAACGCGGTAAGGACGAAGAAATCTATTACAACCACACGCAAGTCACTTCGCAGGGGAAAGAGGTCAGCGTAAAATTCTCGATGCCGCGCGCCGAGATGGGTGCGTTGCTATCGAAATATACTACCGATAAGAAATGAGCCCCTCGCTGTGATTTGAAGGTAGCATAGACTTCAGTCTGTGTCGTCGGCTTGCTCCAAAACGAGCTTAAGTAATCACAGACTAAAGTCTGTGCTACTTTGATTGATCCAGCGAAAAAGTTGAGACGCATTTCTGTCATCGTCGTGCTGGCGCTGTTCCTGCTCCTGTTCCTGAGTTGTGCCGGCCGGCAGCCACAGATTGCCCAACCAGCCAATACGCCGACACAAAACAAAGCCGAGATCAAATTGACGAGCGCCGCTTTCAAAGACGGCCAGCCGATTCCGCGCGCGTACACCTGTGATGGGGTCAACATTTCGCCGCCGCTGGAATGGAGCGGCGTACCCAGGACGGCAAAGACCATCGCGATCATTTGCGACGATCCGGATGCGCCGGGAGGAACCTGGGTGCACTGGGTGCTTTACAATTTGCCGGCTGAAAACATCGGACTGGTCGAGAACCTGCCGGCGACTGAGACGCTCAAATCCGGCGGATTTCAGGGCAAGAATGATTTCGGCAAGACCGCGTATGGCGGACCTTGTCCACCGTCAGGAACACACCGCTATTTTTTTAGAATTTATGCGCTCGACAGCGAGCTGCCTTTGAAAGCCGGCGCCACGAAAGCAGAGCTCATGAAAGCGATGGACGACCACGTCGTTCTGCAGGGACAGTTGATGGGGACGTATCGACGTTGATGGAGCGCGACATGGGAGCGCAGGCATCCTGCCTGCGGTTCGCCGGCATCCCTGCCGGCGTTTTCCATTATTCCTAACTCGCCGGTTTGAAGATGCGCGCATGATGCGCGCGACCCGCCGACAGGATGTCGGCGCTCCTACGGCAGCACGCCTTCCGGCACTTGCCACGGATGCAATTCAACGGTGAGTCTCCCAATCTTAATCATCGGATCAGTTGCGCAAAGCTTCTGGGCTTCCTGCAACGAACCAACGCGGAAAACAAAAATCCCACGCAGGGCGCCATCGTCTCCAAAAGGCCCGGCCGCAATGAGTTTTTTCATCGCCGCCAGTCTCTCGATATTTGCGATGTGCGCTCTTTGCAGTTCCTGCACTTCCGGAGTCTCGCCGTCGCCTTCTTTGCGGTTGGGACCTTTCTTCAAAAAAGCCAGGTAGAGAGTATCGAATTTCAACGGAGCGTTCGCCTTCTTGAAAATGTCTTCCGACCACCACGGGTGCATTTCGGCGGTGAACAGACCCGCGTCCACTGCGGGATCGGCGTCGACCCAGGCCTTCGCTTCCTCGGCAGTCTTTGATCGCAGGATGAAGATGCCTGCCAGGCCGGTATCATCGCCCATTGGACCAGCAATCACGGCCTTGCCAGTGCCGAGCATCGAAATGACATTCGCGAAGTGTTGTTGCAAGATCTGGTTTCGCTGTGGCTCAGCTGTTTCACCCCACTTCGGGCCCTTCTTGATTAAGGCCATATGAAACTGCACCAGCTTGGATTTTGGTTCTTCCTTTTGCTGCGACACGATGAGCGGCGTAGCTGCTAAGGAACAGGTGATAATAAATATCAGGAGTAGTTTGTTCACCATTTTGCTTTTCAACATCTAAAACCGCAAAGCGATCCACGAAATCACACGAAATGACACGAACCAGGACTCTTCTTCGTGTTGCTTCGTGTGGTTTCGTGGATCGAAGTCCGTTTTTCCAGCAGCCAGTTAGTTAATCGTCGCCGTCTTCACGCAAGTAATGGCCGGCAAGCCTTCCGTGATCGCCGTCCAGGAATCACCGCCATTCTTCGACGCGAATAATTTTCCATTGCGCGTGCCGAAGTAGAGACCGGTCGGATTGTTTGCGTCAGCCTTCATGTTGTCGCGCAGGATCGTTTCGAACGCATCTTGTTGGGGCAGGCCTTCGGTGAGCGGTTCCCACGATTCGCCGGCGTTGCGGGTGCGATAGACACGCAGCTTCGCTTCCGGTGTGCAGCGAAACTCGTCCGACTCGATCGGAACAATGTAAACGGTATTTGGATCGTGAGGATCGATCTCCATGGCAAATCCGAAATCCGACGGCACGCCGTTTCCAATATCGTTCCACGAGTCCCCGGCATTATCGCTGCGATAAATTCCCCAGTGATGCTGCAAAAACATTCGATCCGGATTCGCAGGATGACTGACAACCTTGTGCACGCATTGTCCCCATTCCGGATATTGCTGATCCGGAGGCAGAAACTTCGCGCGAATACCTTTGTTGCGCGGCTGCCAATTCTTACCGCCATCGTCGGTGCGATAAACGCCGCCGGTCGAAATGGCCACGAACAAGCGCTGGTCATTAGTCGGATCGGGAAGAATCGTGTGCAGGCAAAGGCCGCCGCCTCCGGGTTGCCACTGCGTCCGGTGTGGATGATCGAACAATCCCCGCTCGAGCGACCAGGTGGCTCCGGCGTCAGTTGATTTGAAAATCGCGGCCGGCTCGACGCCGCAATAGAGCGTGTCGGGCTCGCTGGGATGACCCTCAGCGATTTGCCAGATCTGTTTTAGTGAGACGTCGCTGCCTTCAGGAAACTTGATGTTGTATTGCTCCGGATTGCTCCACGTCTTGCCAAAGTCATCCGACGAACTCAGAAACGATCCCCAAAACGAACTGTTCACCGCGGCCCACAGGCGCGAGCGTCCGTTGCGGCCGTCAAAGGCCATCGAATAAACGCTGCGTCCGGGAAAATACGGCCCAGCTTCTTCCCATTTCTCTCGGGTCGCGTCAGAGCGAAACATGAACGCGCCTTTCATCGTGCCGACGAGCACGAGGTTGTCACCTGAGTTGACGTTGATTTGATTTGGATTTGGCATAACGAGATCTCCGCTGGATCGATTAGAGTTAAGAGCTTGAAATCAAAACGACTTGAATTATACAGCGAGCGTGATCGATCACAAATTGGACGAATCAACATGGTCCTAAGTTCACAGGCGTTTTAGAATAACAACTTCAGTTGGGTTCTTTCTCGCTTAACAAAAGCCCGACTGAAGTTCGTACTCTGTACACCGCTTATCAAGTTAGGATTACCAATCAGCATGGCTACCTACATCAGACTTTACGCGGATGAGCGAGGCGAATCACACTTCGAAGAGGTTGAAATCGACTTAGCGTGGATCGACTACGCACCACCGGCGCCAATGCTTGAACTTTCTCCTACTACGCCGGCGACGCAATTTGGTTTCAGAATGAGCTGCGAATGTTGCTGCGGTGTCAGGAGCGAGTGGGAGGAGCGCTACGTTTGGGATTGACGCAACCGCCTTGCGGTTGAATTGTTGGGGTGGATGGTTGACCCAACGTAGCCTAAGCGGCAAGGTTGGGCTGGAGGTCACAACCACTTCGCGGTTGATCGACAACAACGATGCGGTTGATCGGCAACAACGGTCTTTTTGTTACCCGCCTTCTTCCGACTTTTGCTTTACAGCCGCGGCGAGTTTTGTCAGCCGCTCGATCTTTTGTTCCTGAGTCTCACCTGGAACCGGTCCAGTATCGACGAAGCCCGCGTAAGTAGATCTTCTTAACAAAGTTCGATCGGGTTCGCCGCCGGCTGCGTGCGAGGTCGTGGGCGTAGGCGTCGTGGCCGGTGCAACCTGCTCAGGCGCCAGATCCTCTGGGCTCTCGGCCCCTGCAACGGGCGAAGCGTTGGCTGCCGCGGCACTCAGCGGTGCTGCCGAAGCGGCCCCGGTTTCAGCCTGGGCTTCGGCGGCTGGTCTGTGCGAGTCCGCTGCCGGTGATGAATCGACGACGGTGACTGCGGCGGCAGGTTCGGCGCCGCCCTCGTCCGAGCGTTGCTTTACGGCCGCGGCGAGTTTCGTCAGGCGCTCGATCTTTTGCTCTTTAGTTTCACCGGACACTGGGCCGGTATCGACTACGCCGGCGTAAGCAGTGCGGCGGTTCAATTGGCGATCGGGCTGGGCCGCGCCTTTCGGACCAGCGGGCGCGGCCGTCGCTTTCTCAACCACCGCCGTCGCTTGCGCGGCTGCCGGAGTCGGCTTCGCGGGAACTGCGGCTGGAGTCGCGCCCGCGGGCGACGGTTTGACTGCCGGCGCGGCGTGTCCATGTCCGCCGCCATCCTGTTCCACGATTACGTAAACGCCTTTTTCATTTTTCTCGATTACCGGGAGCGTCCCGCCCGCCGCTTGCAGCAAAGCGGAGAGTTCGGCCTCGACAAAGCGGCTTTGCTTTTCCGGATCGCGAACATGCCCGAGTGGCGGGCCCATGTAGAGCGTGCCGCAGATCTGACACTTGAAGAGCACATCGTCGCCGCGCAAATGCACTTCGGAGGCTTCGCCCGCGGTGCGCAATTGCTTCAAGTGTCCGTTGCAGAGTTTGTTCTTCTCGTTCCGCTCGTTACAGACAGTCTGGGCGTTGGTGATGCGCTTCGGTACCGGCGCCGCAACGGCTGGCGTAGTTGGTTTAGCTTCTGCGATGTTAGCTAACATGATTCGCTTTCGCGTACCTGATGATCTGCTTCTTCCGTCGAGCCACGAACCAAAGGTTGAACGAATATTAACTACGAACGCAAACGCGGTCAATCGAGAATGAGTGGCACAGGCTTTAGCCTGTGATCTGCGGCGCGAATCCACGTCTAGAGTCTGTGCCACAAAAGCAGCGACAAACTGAAGTTTGCCGGACATGATATTCTTGTCCTCTGATGTTCATAGAATTTCTCGGCGCGGTTTGGCGCTATTTGCCGGGCAACGTACGCCGTCGCCTGGTACGCATCGGCCAGAAGCGCTTCACGGGCACCGTCGGCGCGGTGATCTTTGACGACCGGGGACAGATCCTGCTGCTTGATCATGTTTTTCGGCCTGACGACGGCTGGGGAATTCCCGGCGGTTTCATGAGCAAGGGTGAACAGCCGGAAGCCGCTTTGCGACGCGAACTGCGCGAAGAAATTGGAATTGAAGTCCAGGACGTCGAGCTGCTTTTAGCGCGAACTCTTCCCAAGTCACGGCAGATCGAAATCTACTTTCGCGCCCGGGCGCTGGGACATGCCGAGCCGTGCAGCTTTGAAATCAAGAGTGCGGGTTGGTTTTCGGTTGACAATCTACCGATGGAACTTTCGAAAGATCAGCGTGGACTGATCCGCCGCGCGCTTACTGCGAGTGAAAACTCTTATCAATGATGTTATGCTACGCGCCGCTACACGAAGTTATGGGTTATGAATCACGAGTGATGAGTGGATGACACTCACCTCAACGCGCAGGACTCATGACTCAGACTCATCACTTTTGTTTTTGAGGAGAATCCATGGCAGGAGCACCAGGCGTCCAACTGATTCCGTCGCCCGAAGACATCATGCAAATTCTGAAACGCACCGGCGCGTTTCGTGAAGGTCACTTTGTCTATCCAAACGGCAAACACACGGCGCACTATTTTCAGATGCCGCTGGCGTTTCGCTGGTACGATACGGCGCGCGTGCTGGCAGTCGCGCTCAGCCGAAAGTTTCGCGTCGAACGCGATATCGCCAGTCAATTACCAAAGGTTTCCATCATCAGTCCCAGCTCTGGCGGCATCCCGGTCGCCTTCGGTGTCCGTGACGCGTTGAGCGCGCAACAGATTTACTGGGCAGAGCAGGAGAACGGAAAGCGCATGTTTCGCCAGTACGTGAACCAGGGCGACATCAATCCCTGCATCATAGTCGACGACATCATTCGCAGCGGCCACGCGATCGAAGAAACGGTTGAGTTGGTGCGCGGCCTCGGCGCGCCAATCATCGGTTGCGGCGCGATTGTGCGCTTCACTTCTGCTCCCGATCAGATTGAAGGCGTGGGCATCAAGTCTTTGGTTGAGTTCGACGAAAAGTTCTATGACTCAGCCGCAGAATGCGACGAGTGCACGAAAGGCGTGCCGGAAGAGCATGTGAGGTTCTGAGAAGGAGTAGTCTGTGGTTCGGCAGTAGCTACTTGTTGAATCCGCCTGCTCTTTCAAAAGTCGATATTGAATTAAGCGAATACGGATGAAGTTAGGCACTTCGGTGAGATTTAGCGATCGATAAAATGACTAAGGTAGGAGTTTCGTTTGGAAGTCTTCCGTGACGAATCGGGCCCTCCCTGACGGTCGGGCTTCAGACACTAGCTACATTTCGTGGCGGTTCGTGAGCGCCTTATCCATCGTTACTTCATCGACGTATTCCAGGTCGCTGCCCACGGGCATACCCATCGCCAAACGCGTCACGCGCAGGCCGAGAGGTTTCAGCAGGCGGCTGATGTAGTTCGCGGTGGCTTCGCCTTCAGTGTTCGGATTCGTGGCCAGAATTACTTCCTGCACTTCGACGCCTTCGTTATTCTCCGGCTTCAAACGGGGCAGCAAATTGTCGAGTCGCAAATCGCTCGGCCTGATGCCGCGAATCGGCGAGAGACTTCCATGCAAAACGTGATACAAGCCTTTATAGCTGCGTGTTTTTTCAACAGCTACCAGGTCGTAAGGCTGCTCGACGATGCAGAGCAGGGAATGGTCGCGTGATGGCAGAGAGCAAAAGCGGCAGGGATTGATGTCGGTGAGGTTGTTGCAGATCGAGCACTCGGTGATGCGTTGCTTTACTTCACGCAAGGCTTCGATGAAGCGCTCGACTTCGGCAGCGGGCGTGCGCAAAATGTGAAAGGCAAGCCGCTGCGCAGACTTCTGTCCGATGCTGGGCAGCCGTTTGAATTCGTCGATTAGTTTGGTGACGGGTTCGGCGTAGTCAAGCATTTTTGATTTGCGATTTTAGATTTTTGATTGCCTTTGCAGTGGAGCTAGACCGTTTCAAGGTGGACGATCTGTCAGAAACCAATCGCAAATCACAAATCAAAAATCGAGAATTAGAATAGATTGCCCAATCCTGGCGGCAGCATTGCTCCCAGTTTGCCCTTCATGGCTTCGTCAACTTTGCGATTGGCTTCGTTTAAGGCCGCGGCGATCATGTCCTGAAGCATCTCGACGTCGCCCTCTTTGACAATTTCCGGATCGATCTTAAGAGAGATGATCTCGTGATTGCCTTTCATCTCTACCGTGACAACTCCACCGCCGGCCGAGGCGTCAACCCGCAGCTCTTCCATTTCGCGCGCCATCTTCTCCTGCATCTGCTGCGCCTGCTTCATCATTCCCTGAATGTTGAGTCCGCCGGGAAATTTCATTGTGCCAACCTCGCTTCCGGTTTTGATAATCGTATTGAATCGAGTAACGAGAGCATCGTAACTGTCAAGGGCATTGAATGCAAAGCTGGAGCAGCGGGCACAGACTTTAAAGTCTTTTCTCCCTCTCCCTCTGGGAGAGGGCGGGGAGAGGGCTTGTCGGCGTCATGCTTCGCACCCTCCCCTAACCCCTCCCAAAGGGAGGGGAACCACCATCCTCCAAACAACTTGATCAGACTTGCCTTTGGCCTGTGAATATCCCTTCGCTTCTCTGACCGTGGCGTGCTATAAGCCTCCTCGAGTCAATGCAAACTGAAGACACAACACACCATCCCACGACCGAGCACGCGCTATCCGCTGAACTCAAACTCTATTACGATCTGCAGGTCGCGAAGCCCGCGCCGGCGCCGCTCCTGATCGCGCTGCATGGCTATGGAGCCAGCAAGCGTCAGATGATGCGTGAAGCGCTGGCCATCGTGCCCGAAGGTTTCGCCGTCGCGTCGTTGCAGGGGCCGCATCAGCATTTGAAAGACCCGAAAGAACCGGGCGGGCCTTTGCGATTTGGGTTTGGCTGGCTGACGAACTTTCGTCCGGAAGAATCTGTGGCAGTTCATCACCGGGCGCTGCTCGATTTGGTTGACACACTAACTACCGATGGCGTTGCCGATCCCGGGCGAATATTCCTGCTCGGCTTTTCGCAGTCCTGCGCGCTGAACTATCGCTTCGCGTTTACACACCCTAACGTCTTGCACGGGGTGATTGGCATCTGCGGCGGAATGCCCGGCGATTGGGACACGAGCGATCTTTATCATCGAACCGAAGCCTCGGTATTTCATCTGAGTGGCGAGCATGACGAGTTTTATCCGCCAGCGCGCACCGCCGATTACGCCGCGCAATTGCACGCCCGGGCGCGAGAGGTTGAATTCCAGAGTTATGACGCGGGACACGAAATTGTTCAGCCCATGCGCGACGATCTACGCGCATGGCTAAAGGAAAGATCGAACGTGTAGATCCACAACTGGTAACGTGGGAACCCAACTGGCAAACACCGCGTCTAACGACAATCATCGGGCGATGAAGCGAAATCACTCAACCGCGATATTTCTTTTTCTGTCGCTGGCGCTACTGGCGGGCACCGCCTGCCGGCAACAGCTCGCCAGGGCGGTCAAACCGGTGAGACCGCCCGAGCAACAGACAGAAACTGTGCCCCTGTCGGCCAAGAGCCCTCCGCAACTCAAACTTGCGATCGATGGCGCAGTTGATCAGGTCGGCAAGACGACAAGTTACGATCCTTCTTATCAGAAGATCGAATATCCGAACGGCGACGTGCCGATTGAAACGGGAGTTTGTTCTGACGTAGTCGTGCGCGCGTTTCGCAAGGGTGGGATTGATTTGCAGAAGGACCTGCATGAAGACATGAAGGACAACTTCTCGGCGTATCCCACGCGTTGGGGACTGAAGGGCACGGATGCGAATATCGATCATCGCCGCGTTCCGAACCTGCAAACCTATTTCGCGCGCAAGGGCAAGTCGCTTTCAACTGACGGCGACGCCGAAACATTCCTGCCGGGAGATTTAGTCACGTGGGATCTTCAACTCGGTGGAACCGAACATATCGGCATGGTCGTGAATGTCTGGTTCAAACCCACGCAGCGTTATCTGATTGTGCACAACATCGGCGCCGGCACGCGCATGGAAGATGTTCTGTTCGCCTGGAAGATCACAGGACACTATCGCTACTTCTGATCATATACGCGAGTAAGAGCAGGCAAAACGATCCACAAAATCACACGAAGCAACACGAAGTAGGAGTTGTTAGTGTCGTTTCGGGTGATTTCGTGGATCGTATTCAAGTTTTTCAGCGAACCTGCTAGTGCTAATTGGCCGGGCATGATAAATTGCCGCGCCTATCCGTGGAAAAATCTTGAGTGGCTGCACTCGATAAACAGTTGACCGGCCGGAGTCACTCGCACTCGGGGAAAATCTATGAAACGCTACGTTCTCAATCTTGTCGCATTCATTTTCGCGGGTCTCGCGATCGCATCGCCTCTCAGAGCGGCGCAGGACAAAACCAGCTACGACATCAAAGCCGCGAACGCAATCAGAGCCGTTCTCGACGCCCAGGCCGCCGCCTGGAATCGGGGTGAACTCGAAGGCTACATGGACGGTTACGATCGGTCGAGCAATACCGAGTTTGTGGGTGGCGACACGATCACTCGTGGCTGGCAGACGGTGCTCGATCGCTATCGCCGGAACTACAATTCGCGCGAGAAGATGGGAGTGCTCACCTTTTCAGAACTTGAGATCAGTATTCTAAGCAAGGACGCCGCGCTGGTTCTGGGGCGCTGGCATCTGAAGCGCGCGAACGACGAGCCGCACGGAACGTTTACTTTGCTTTTCCGAAAAACGAAAGCTGGTTGGCGAATTGTGCACGACCATAGCTCTTCCGCGTGACGGATGTCCTGGAACATCTCAGGGTCAGGAAGGGGGCTTGCCCCCGCTTTCTGATCTGACGCCAAGGCTATGCGGGGGCAAGCCCCCTTCCTGACCTTGAGATTTCAGTAACCTTGAGATTTTCGAGAGTGAATCTGAGAACTCATCTTGATGGCTGAACCAGAACAACCAACTTCTACGCTAGAGCTCCAGGCGATCGAAAGTGAAGTCGAGGCTCGCAGCGCCGTCTTCAAAAAGGAACTCGGTCTGTTCGATCTGGTCCTGACCCAGGTAGTCTTTGTCGTCGGCACCGTCTGGGTGGGTTGGGCGGCCAAGCTGGGCAATCATCAGATGGCGTTTTGGCTGCTGGCGATCGTCACTTTTTATTTGCCGCTGGCCGCCGTCGTCATCTTTCTCAACAACCGCATGCCGCTCGAGGGCGGCCTGTATCAATGGGCCAAGCTGGCCTTCAATGATTTCGTCGCCTTCATGGTGGCGTGGAACCTGTGGGTGTTCGGCATCCTGGTGATGTCCGGCATCGGCCTGATCATCAAGAAGAACATCGCGTACGCCATCGGGCCGCGGGCCGACTGGATGCACGAAAACAAAAAGATGACGACGATTGTTTGCGTCGTCTTGATGATCAGCATCATCGCTGCTTCCAGACGCGGTCTGGCCCTCGGCAAGTGGGTGCAGAATATGGGTGGCATTTTTCTCCTGGTGACCTTCGCCACGCTAATCCTGCTGCCCTTCATTACTGCCGGCCGGGGAACCCTTCAAAACTATCACCCATTTTCGACCAGCCTGCCGGAATTCAGTTCCTACAACATCAACATCTTCAGCAAACTCGCGGTGGGGGCCCTCTCAGGTTTTGAATACATCGCCATTCTGGCCGGTGAATGTCGCGCGCCCGCGCGAAATATCAGTCGCTCAGTTTTGATCTCGGCGCCGATCATTGCGTTGATGTTCATACTCGGCACGGGCTCTGTGCTGGCGTTTGTCACTCCCGACGAGGTCGATCTAATTGGTCCGATTCCGCAAGTGCTCAGTCGAGGATTCAGTTCATTCGGCTGGGTGTCGATGCTCGTCTCGCTCACCATTTTTGGAGTGGCCGCCAGGCAAATCGCTTTGATGAGTATTTATTTTGCCGGCAACACACGCTTGCCGATGGTCGCCGGTTGGGACGATTTGTTGCCGGTGTGGTTTGCTCGATTGCATAAGCGCTATCGCACGCCGGTGAACTCGATTCTCTTCGTCGGCGTGATCACGCTGGCATTCAGCCTCGCCAGTCTAATCGGCGTGAAAGAGCAGGAAGCTTTTCAGATTCAGGACAACGCTGCCACTGTCTTCTATGCCCTGATGTACATGGTGCTCTTCGCGATTCCGCTGATTGCGATCAAACGGTTCGGAGTCAGGACACCGCTCTGGCTCAAGATCGCATCAGCTTCAGGTTTCATCGTGTCCGTGATCGCCGGCTTCTATACGATGATTCCGATTACGCATGTCGATAGTCCCGGGATGTTTGCCGCAAAGATCATCGTGGTGGTGGTAATCGCTAATGCCATCGGGGTTGCGCTGTTCACTTTGGGCCGGAAACGTGCGGAGAAATCAGACAGCCCGAACATGTCCAAGAGGTAGTCTCTCAATTTGGGCATCCAGGCGTTCAGAGTACCGACTTCAGCCGGGCTGTTTACGGCGGTAAAAGAACCCGACTAAAGTCGGTACTCTAAACACGTGTCGGATTAAGAACCGCGCGTCAACGGGTACTGGTTCAGCTTGAATCAGCCCGGAACCGAGGCCACGTGGCCATAGACTGCTCGTTACAGAACCGCGAGCGGTAGCGACCGGATGCAAGCACTCAACCGGATACTACAGGTCTTGCCCCCGGCGAAATTGTCGATCGCAGGTTGAATGTAGCATCCGGTCGCTACCGCTCGCGGTTCTGTAACGACTCGCCACGCTGCGCAATGGCATCAACTAAATGAAACTGCACCAGTACCCGCCAAGGAAACCTGGTTTTCGTCTTTACCTTGTGATAAGAGTCTGTCTTTCCACGAGTCACTTTCAAACATCCCCGAAGAAGGAGACAAAACATGGGCAAGATAAACTTTGGACGCGTCCTGCTCGGTGGTTTGGTAGCAGGAATAGTTTTGAATATTGGCGAATACATCCTGAACGATAAGGTGTTCGGCGCCCAGATGAAAGAGTATTTTACCAGACACAATTTCCCAACGCCGGGCGGAAACGCGATTGCCGTCGCCGTGGTAATGGTGTTCGTGCTTGGCATTGTCATAGTGCTTGGCTATGCGGCGATCAGGCCGCGGTTCGGTCCGGGCCCGAAGACGGCGATCATCGCTGCCCTGTTCGCCTGGTTCGGCGTCTACGTTTACAACAACATTATCGGGGCTGCGTTTGGATTTGTGCCTACTAATATGTTGCCAATCGCGTTGGTGTGGGGATTGGTTGAATATGTCCTGGCCGCGATGATCGGCGCCTGGCTGTACAAGGAAGCTTAGTTCGCCGCCTAACTGAATTAGTCATCTTCATTTGAAACACCTTGCCCGCCGCCCGGCGGGCGCGCGCCATTACCCGTGCCTGAATCTCTCGCCATCGTCAATTGTTCCCAGTTAGTCACGCTGGCAGGTTTGAAGCGGCCGCGTACCGGTGGCGACTTGCGTCAACTTTCGATCATTGAAGACGGCGCGATCCTGGTGCGCGGCAAGCAAATCGAAACGGTTGGCCGGCGGCGCGAAATCGAGAGTTTGATTAACGCTGATTGCGAGGTCGTCGACGCCGGGCGGCGCATAGTAATGCCAGGATTTGTCGATGCGCATACCCATCCCGTCTTTGCCGGCATCCGCGCCAACGAATTCGAACAGCGCTCAACCGGTGCGACGTATCGCGAGATTGCCGCCCGCGGAGGCGGCATCAGAGCCACCGTGAGGGCCACGCGCACCGCGTCTTTGAATGATCTGGTCAAAGCCGGCAGACGTTATGCGCAGTGGTTTCTGCGCTGCGGCACTACGACGATCGAAGCAAAATCGGGATATGGTTTGACTATAGAAGATGAGCTCAAGTTGTTGCGGGCGATCAAGCAACTCGACGAGGAAACACCGCTGCATTACGTTCCCACCTTTCTCGGCGCCCACGACATTCCCTCCGAGTACAAATCGCGAAGAGCTACTTACGTGAGTCTGGTGATTAACGAAATGCTGCCGCGCGTCGCGCAGGAAAAATTGGCTGAGTACTGCGACGTCTTCTGCGAAACGGATGTGTTCACCACGGATGAATCATGGCAGATACTCTCGGCCGCGCGTTGCCAGGGATTGGGTTTGCGCGTGCATGCCGATCAGCTTTCACTTTCGGGAGGCGCGAAGCTCGCCGCTGAACTCAACGCCGCCACCGCGGATCATCTGGAACACGTCGATTCCGCGGGCATCCAGGCGTTGAAGACAGCGAAGGTGCAACCAGTGCTCTTGCCGGGTTCGGTTTACGCGCTCGGCTCCAGTCAATACCCGCCGGCGCGTCAAATGATCGACACGGGACTCGCAGTCGTGCTGGCTACCGACTTCAATCCAGGATCTTCGCCGACGCCTTCGATGACGATGGTGCTTTCGCTCGCGTGCACGCAGATGAAAATGACTCCCGCTGAGGCAGTGACCGCAGCCACCATCAACGCTGCCTACTCGCTCGGGCGTGGCGATGAAATAGGCTCGCTCGAGAAAGGAAAGCGCGCCGATTTCGTGATTCATGATTGCGAAGACTATCGCGAGTTGGCTTACTTTTTTGGGATCGAACATCCATGGCGGGTCTATACATCGGGCGAACCAGCGTTTTCCAGAAGCGTATCAGAAGCCCGACCGTGAGGGACGGCAACTCTCCACAGTTAAGCGTCACGAATCAAAACACCGGCCCTCCCTGACGGTCGGGCTTCTGACACAAGAATTTTTCGATTGACGAGTTCGCCGTTTGTCTTTTATTATTCCGTCAACACTGGAAAGGAGGTGATCGTAAATTTATGAGTTCTAATCACAGTGAGGTGGCTGAGACCTAGCCTCAGGAATTGATAATCGAGATTGTTCGGATTGTCTTCCTGAGACGTTCTCTGTGACACCTTCTTTCCGAAGCGGTCACAGCCACAGGTCAATCCCTACAGTTCACCGGAAAGCCGCTCGTGAGCAATCGCGAGCGGCTTTTCTTCCGTGTGCGTTGGCAGGAACGTATCAATAGTGGCCCAATTTGAAGAGTGTTCTGTTCTCCGTGTTCTCCGTGTCTCCGTGGTGACTTCCTGCCAACAATTGATTCACCACGGAGACACGGAGAACACGGAGAGGAAACTCGGCCAGGACAGCAAGAACGTATCTACCCCCTTGACTTATCAACCCGCGCACCGTTATAGACATCAAATACCGTCCGCAACTCAAAACTTCTCCTGGTTGCCGGAAAAGAGCGTGTAGGTGTCTGAAAAGATTTCGCCAGGTTCTCCCGTGTTTTACGACCCGCGCGGCCGTCGCTGGCGTCGTGTCCGCCGCACATACCTGGCGCTGGGCATCGGAGTCACCGCCATCACCGCGGTCTTCATCGCCAGCGTGCTCGCCAATCCTTTGCTGCCGCGACTGAATCTGCGTCCGCTGCAGAATCTGCCGCAAACCTATCGCATTAAGCCGCAACCACCGGCAATTTTGCTGAGCCCGCGGGAAAAGCAAGCGAAAAAAGCGCAGGACGAATTAAAGAACGCCTATAAAGACACGCCGCGTGTGCCCGGAAGGCGTTCAGAGTTGACGCCAATTGTGCCCGCGCCGGTGAACACTCCGCTGCCGGCGCCCGCCAGCTTCAATTCGAAACAGTTGGCCATCGGTTTCTACATCAATTGGGACGAATCCAGTTACGCTTCGCTCGAGCGCAACCTGGATCACCTCGACTGGGTCGTAGCGCAGTGGGTGCACCTGGTGGATCCAAAGAACGGCAGCAGCCCGCTGAGCATCGAACTGGACGCCAAAGCTCTCAACCTGATTCGCGAGCGCCGACCCCAGACCTCGATCATTCCGATGGTGCAGAACCTCTCTGATGAAAAGTGGGAGAACAATGTGCTCGCTCGGGCCGTCGGCGACGAAGATTCAAGACAGAAGTTAGTAGCAGCGCTGACGCAGTTCGTCGAGCAGAACAAATTCGCCGGGCTCTGCGTGGACTTTGAAGAGCCCACGAAAGAAACTCAGCCGAACCTGCTCCGTTTCATGCAGGAGCTGCATGCCGTGTTTCAACCGCGTGGCTGGGTGGTCGTGCAGGCGGTCCCCTTCGACGACGCCGAATGGAACTATCGCGAATATGCAGCCGCCACGGACTATCTGATGTTGATGGCTTACGACGAGCACTGGGCCGGGAAAATAGCGGGCTCGGTGGCTTCGCAGGATTGGTATCAAGGCACGCTGGCGAGCCGGATGCGCGAATTGACTCCGGCGAAGACGATCATCGCGCTGGGTAACTATGGCTACGATTGGACTGAGGGTGCTGATGCCAAGGAAGTCAGTTTCCAGGAGGCGGTAATCGACGCCAAGGATTCTGAGGCGCAAATCGAATTCGATCCGGCCACCCGCAATCCGCACTACGAGTATGACGAAGAAGACAAGTCGCACCACATCGTCTGGTTTCTGGACGGGGTTACCGCCTTTAATCAGATGCGAGCCGCGAGTGGTTACAATCCCGCCGGATTCGCGTTGTGGCGGCTGGGCTCGGAAGATCCGTCCATCTGGTCAATCTTTGGAACTGACGCGCCGAATCCGCCGGCTGACGCGCTCAAAAAGATTCTCTACGGTTACGAAGTGGACTTTGAAGGCACCGGGGAATTGCTTCGCGTCCAGGCCGTCCCGCATGACGGCGAGCGTGGTTTGACTGTCGATCAGAAGACGGGATTCGTCGCTTCTGAGACCTATGACAATAATAAGATCCCATCATCGTATGTGATCGAACGCACCGGAGATCATCCGGGATCGATTGCTTTGACGTTCGACGACGGACCTGATCCTGATTGGACCCCGGCGATCCTCGACATACTGAAACAGGAAAACGTGCCGGCAACGTTCTTTGTGATTGGCAAGAATGGCCAGGCGCATCCCGATTTGCTCCGGCGCATCGTCAACGAAGGTCACGAACTCGGCAATCATACGTTCACGCATCCGAACCTCGGTGAAATTCCGGGACGAATTACCGATTTGGAGTTGAATGCCACTCAAAGGCTAATCGAATCGGTAACCGGCCGCTCGACGGTGCTCTTCCGTCCGCCATATTTTGGAGACGCCGAAGCCGACAAGCCGGAAGAAGTCGAGCCGGCAATCCGCGCGGAAAAACTTAATTACATCGTCGTTGGTCTGCGCATCGATCCCGGTGACTGGGAACCGAATGTCACTGCCGACCACATTGTGCAGAAGACAATCGATCGGGCCATGGATACAAATCCTGAGACCCGTGGCCAGGTCGTCCTCTTGCACGACTCAGGCGGCGACAGAGGGGCAACCATCGAAGCCCTGCCGCGCATAATTCATGAACTGCGCGCGCGCGGATTCAAGTTCGTTCCGGTTTCTACTCTCGGTGGTTGGAGCCGCGATCAGGTAATGCCGCTGCTGCCACCGAGTCAGAGCGTCTATACGCGCACGGACGCTTTGGCTTTTCTGTTCCTTTCGACCGGCGGCTGGCTTTTGCAGTGGACCTTCATCGTCGGCATCGTGTTGGGATTAACCAGACTGGGAGTGATTGGCGCGCTGGCATTTGCCCAATGGGTGCGTTCGCGACGCCGTGACCGACAGCACTCCGGCGAACAGTACGAGCCGTTCGTTTCGATCATCGTGCCCGCTTTTAATGAAGAGCGCGTTATCGAGGCCACCATTCGCAGCTTGCTGAATTCCGACTATGACAACTTTGAAATTATCGTGGTCGACGATGGCTCGCAGGATCGCACCAGTGAAGTCGTGCGCGAACATTTTGGCGACCAGCCTTTAGTCAGATTGTTCACGGAACCGAACGCCGGCAAGGCGGTCGCCCTCAATCTGGGCTTGCGGCAGGCAAAGGGCGACGTGATCGTTGCGCTGGATGCCGACACGCAGTTTCCCGGCGATACCATCCGCATGCTGGCGCGCCGCTTCGTCGATCCACAGATCGGCGCTGTCGCCGGTAACGCCAAGGTCGGCAACCGGATAAACATCGTGACCCGGTGGCAGGCGCTGGAGTACATCACTTCGCAGAACATGGATCGCCGCGCGTTTGCGAGCCTGAACTGCATCACGGTAGTTCCGGGATCAGTCGGCGCGTGGCGTCGCGAGCTGATCGAGATCTGCGGAGGGTTTAGCGCCGACACGCTGGCAGAGGATCAGGACCTGACGCTGCGTATACGCAAACTCGGTTTCAAGATTGGTTACGAAGAGAGGGCCATCGGCTGGACCGAAGCGCCCCACAGTTTGAAAATGCTGGCGCGCCAAAGGTTCCGCTGGGCGTACGGCACTTTGCAGTGTCTTTGGAAACATCGTGACGTGCTCTTCCGTCCGCGTTACGGCGCGTTGGGTTTTGTCGCCTTGCCGAACGTGTGGATCTTCCAAATCCTGTTTCCGTTGATCTCGCCGGTGATGGATTTGATTCTCGTCTACACGTTGATCTCGAACGCCCTCGATCGTTTGCAGCAGCCGGTGGGTTACTCGTTTACCAACCTGCGACAGGTGCTTTTTTATTACGCGCTGTTTCTGGCCGTCGATTGGAGCGCAGCCTGCTTTGCCTTCGTGCTGGAACGCAAGGAACGCTGGCGTCTGCTGTGGTGGCTGTTCCTCCAGCGCTTCTGCTATCGCCAGGTGATGTATTACGTGATGGTCAAGTCAGTCACCACCGCCGTGCGCGGCGCCGTGGTAGGCTGGGGCAAGCTGGAACGGAAAGCAACGGTCGAAGTGCAACCGTGAAATGGCACAGACTTCCAGTCTGTGATCTAATCCCCGTACTATGAACCCCCTCAAGATACTGAGTCCCGTGGACTAATCACAGACTAAAAAGTCTGTGCCACTTTGCGGCCTTGCCTTAACACTGAAGATGCGAAAGAAGTGGTTAGTCTTTCTCGCTATCCTGATCGTCGCCGCGGCGTTTCGCATCGCCGTCGCGCATTGGCTGCCCAACGATGGGCCCGATGATGGCCGGACGTATGCGCAGATTGCGCGCAACGTGCTCGAGCAACACGTCTACTCGCACGAAACGGAAGCGCCTTACGATCCGTCGCTAATCCGTCTTCCTGGTTATCCGCTTTTTCTCGCTTCGATCTATTCAGTGTTTGGACACACGAGCAACGGCGCCGTGCGCATCGTCCAGGCGTTGATTGACACCGGCACCTGCGCACTTGTCGCCTTGCTCGCGTTCTATTGGCAGCCGGACGAAAAGCGAAAACGGGCGACGGCGATCGCGGCCCTGGCATTGGCGGCGGTCTGTCCTTTCACGACGATCTATGCGGCGACCATCCTTACGGAAGTGCCCACTACTTTTCTGGTAATGGCGATGTTCCTGGCCGCGACGTTCGCATTTCGTAATGGATTCGCAAAAGAGGAGACCGAAGAGTCAACAAATAGTAGCAGCTTCAAACGTGCACTTCTTTGGTGGCTCGCAGCCGGACTATGCGGTGGCCTGGCCGTCTTGTTTCGACCTGACAGCGGACTGTTTGCGTTGGCGATTGGTCTTACATTGGTAATCACGGCGCCGATTTGGAGTGCGGTGGCAAGCGCAGCGCGACACCGCTTTGGATCGCCAGTCGAAACGTCCGGCGACGATCCAAAGCGCCGTCGCCGTTTCGCTCTGCCGGCGAACTCCACATCTCGCACCGTCGCGGCCGGGGCCCTGTTCTCACTCGCATTTGTCATCGTGCTCGTCCCCTGGACAATTCGCAATGCGCGCGTCTTTCATCTCTTCCAGCCGCTGTCGCCCTCGCATGGTGAAATGCCGGGCGAGTTCGTGCCGCGGGGTTACAATCAATGGCTGCGCACTTGGGTGGACGATGAAAGTTATGTCAGCCCGTTTCTGTGGTCGCTCGACACCGAGCCAATAGACGTGGACGACGTGCCGCCGTGGTCGTTCGATTCGCCGGAAGAGAAAGCTCGGGTCGCCGCGCTGCTCGATAAGTACAACCATGCGCCGGACGCTGGAAATCCGGATCAGTCGCAACCGAACTCTACGCCGGCGCCGCCGCCTTCGCCCACGCCAACGCCACCTCACACCACAGCGAACGGCAAAGCCTCTCCCATCAGTACGCCAAAGCCGAGCCTGCCAATCCAAAAGAATGCGAACGCGAACTCAAACGCTAATGCCGAAGAAACCGACGAGGGTGATCAGAACGACAATAGCAGTGATCAGGGTGACGAGAGCGACAACGCCGACGAATCCGATCAGTCACAGGCAGACGAGCAAGGCGCCGTCGAAATGACGCCGGAGATCGACGCCGGCTTTGCGCAGATTGCCGGCGAGCGCATCGCGCGTCATCCGTTTCGCTACTATGTTTGGTTGCCGCTGAAACGCGCGCGCACGATGTGGTTTGATACTCATTCGCAGTACTGGCCGTTTGAGGGGACGTTGTTGCCGCTCGAAGATCTCGACTATGAGCACTACCAACAAATATGGTTGCCGCTGTTTGCCGGCTTGACGGGGATTTACACTGTGTTGGGTTTGGCGGGCGCCTGGTTGCTTTGGGATTCGCGAAGGTTCGCCGCCCGCCGCTGGCTGCTGTTGGTTTCGTTGGCGATTCTCTTGCGGTTGATTCTGTTTTCGTCGATTGAGAATCCCGAGCCGCGCTACCTGGTAGAGTTCTTTCCGTTCCTGGCGGTCCTCGGCGGCATCGCGATCGCGCGGGTGCCATGGTTCCTTAATAGCCACAGATGAACACGGATTTACACTGATAAGGACTGACGAGTAATCCTTCCTTATCCGTGTGAATCCGTGTCTATCTGTGGCCGATGAAAACTAGGGCGTCGACTTTGCCGGGGGCGGCGTTTGCTCGGATGGTGGAATGCGCGATGCATCGGGGTGGTCATTCGAAGTATGGAGATGAATCGCCTTCCACTCTTTCCCGACCTTGCGAAACACGATTGTCATTCGACCGCTGTCGGTTTCGGGCGTTCCGCGGAAGGTCAATGATTGAGTCCACAGGCAAGTAATCAACGCCGCATCCCGGCCCAGCATGGTTACGCGAAGATCTCTTACGTCCAGCTTGACGTCTTTCATTTCCGGGTAGGATGCTTGGCGATTTTGCTTTAACTGATCCCAACCGCGCGTGACGCTGCCGTTGTAATTGAAGAGCACGAGGCGCGGCGTGTTTTGATAAGCGCCAGTCGCTGCCTTAACATCCGCGTGCCTGATGCCGTCCAGCAGACTATTGAAAGCTGCCAGCACCGCGCTTGATGGTGCGACCTGGCCGGCAGCTTGAGTGGTCTTCGGTCTTTGCTTTGCGGGTCCCGCTTCAGAGTCAGTGGACTTCGTTACCTGCCTGGGTGTGGGCGAGGGCTTCGGCGCGACGGTGCGCGTACGCGTGGATGGGCTTCCGGAATTCGTGTTAGTGTTCTGCGCCCACGCCAAGGTTGCGGCGGTGAGCACAACTGAAACGATCGCGAGAAATCTTTTCACCATAATTATCTCCTCAAAGCTCGCCACAGAGTCACAGAGACGCCGAGACAACAAAGCAAATCGAGGTGGCGGGTTGGCTGTTCATCTTTCTCTACGGTCTCCGTGCCTCGGTGGCGGTTCTCAGGTTCCAAATTCATGCCACGGACGCTGGCTGCGCAGGCGCATCACCGAACGCTCGCGGCCGACAATCTCAAAGACCTCAAACATTGACGGTCCCACTGCCTGTCCGGTCAACATGGTGCGCGAAGCATTGATCAAAAGTCCAGCTTTTACCGCGGCCTCATCGCTGAAGATGCGCAGAGCGGCCTCAGCCTGAGCGGCATTTAACGGCTCGATGGTGCCCAGACGATCGGCCAACGCCGGGAGGAGTTCCTTTAGCTTTGGCTCTTTCAAGATATTCTTGCGCACGGCCGCTTCATCGAAATCGAAATCTTCCGAGAAGTAAGCGCGCCCCTGCGACGAAAAATCTTTCAAAGTGAAAAAGCGCTGCCTAATCAGGTTCACGGTCTTCTCAAACCAGACGCTTTCATCGTCGTCATACTCTTCACGCCAAAGCTTCTCAGATCGCAGTTCGGCTTTCACCATCGGCAGTAACTCGGCGAACGGCATCGTGCGGATGTACTCAGCATTCATCCAAAGGGCTTTGTCGTCCGTCCAATGACGCGGATCGTTTTCCTGGAAGTTGAAAACCGCGGGAGACTTGTGAATGCGGTCGAGCGAGAAGAGTTCAATTAACCTTTGCTGAGAAAAAATCTCATCTCCAGGCTCAAGCTTCGGCTGCACCTCAGAATCCCCGACTGTCATCTCAGCAGCAAGCTGAGTGGTGTCAGGCGACCAACCAAGCAGCGCCAGAAAATTTCGAAACGCCGCGGGCACGAATCCACGATCGCGGTAAGTAGTTAGCGAGACAACCTCGCCGTGCTTGCGCTTGGAAAGCTTCGCCTTGTTTGGCGCGAGAATCAGCGGCAGGTGCGCGAACTGTGGAATCTCAGCGCCAAAGGCCTGGTAAAGCAGAATCTGTTTGTGCGTGTTCGTCAGGTGATCCTGACCACGAATGACGTGCGTGATACCCATCTCAATGTCATCGAGCACCACGGACAAATTGTAAAGCGGATGGCCGTCCGAACGTAGCAGCACCAGGTCTTCAATCTCGGAATGGGCCCGCTCCTGTCCGCCGTAAACAATGTCGGCAAAGTGCGACACGCCTTCGGGCGCGACCTTCAAACGAATCGCAAAGGGCTCTCCGGCAGCGGCGCGGCGGTCGGACTCCTCTTTTGAGAGATCGCGAAAAGGATTGCTGCGATGATCGATCCCTTCGGCGGCATGAGCCCGCGCGCGATCGACGATGCCCTGCTTGACGGACTTATCCTCGCGCTGTTCCTTCGGCGTAAAGTCGCGATAGGCCTTGCCTTCTTCGACCAGTTGCCGCGCGGCCGCGCGATGCTTGTCGGCATTGTCAGACTGACGAACCAGATCCTCGTCGTAGTCGAGTCCCAACCATTCCAGACCTTCAATGATCGAACGCGTCGATTCATCGGTGGAGCGTTGCAGGTCGGTGTCTTCGATTCGCAGCAGGAACTTGCCGCCGACCTTGCGAGCGAATAACCAATTGAATAACGCCGAGCGCGCCGCGCCGATGTGCAGGTAGCCGGTAGGTGATGGAGCAAAACGAACGCGAACTGTCATAGAGTTAGAGTCAATAATGATAGAGGTCAGAAGTCAGGGATCAGAGGTCAGATGCCGGAGGTCGGAGGTCGCGCCTTTTTCTGACCTCTGATCTCTGACCGCTGATCCCTGATTCCGACCTCTGACCTCCCGGAATTTATGGCGGAGATGACAGGATTCGAACCTGTGAAGGGCTTTTGACCCTTAACGGTTTAGCAAACCGCCGCCTTCAGCCACTCGGCCACATCTCCGCGGCTGTGTCGAGAAGTTATTCTAAGCTGCTAACTGGGATTGTCAAGACAGGTGTAGCGCGAGTTGTTAACTTGCGCCTTTATCTCAGGACATTCGGAATACGCAAGCTAACACCTTGCGCTACTACGCCGCCAGATCCAGCGGTCGCGGCGCGCGACGCAGTTGCACCGGAAGGCTGGGCGCACAACAAACCTGCATGAGTTTCTCGCGGTCACGCTGAAACTCCGGATGTTCTGCCAGCGATACACGGACTTCGCGAAAGATGCGCGCCGCGTGTTCGTCAGGTGGTTCAGCGAGCCGGTAGTGCATCCACTTGCCTTCGCGCCGAGAGGTGACGATGCCGGCGCGCCGCAGGTAAGCCAAGTGCCGCGAAATCTTTGGTTGGCTGACTTTCAGAATTGCTACAAAGAAGCAGACACAAACCTCTGAATCACCAATCAGGCTGATCAAACGCAGCCGGGTACGATCCGCCAGCGCTTTGAAAAGGAATTCGATGTTGTAGTTGTTTTTCGCCATGCCTAATCAATCCCCACGATCCTACTGCGTCTCTCCAGCAGAATTGTATCGCGCCACACGCCGTCCAGTTTTCCAATGAGTTCGCGCCGGCCCACTTCGCGAAAGCCGCAACGCCGATGCAGTGTGACACTGGCTGCGTTCTCAGGAAACATTACCGCTTGCAGACTCCAGATGCCGTTCGTTTCCGACTCGCCAATTAATGCTTCGAGCAGTTGCCGCCCGAGACCCAAGCCTCTCTGGCTCTGCGCGATATAGACGCGGACTTCGGCAACGCCTACATATGCCTGGCGTGAAGAGACGGGACTGAGCGCTGCCCACCCGACCACTTCAACTTTGCGCGCCACCAGGCGGGCGAAAGGCGAATGGGACGCGTCCCATGCTTCCCACGCAGGGGCCTCTGTCTCGAATGTTGCCTGTCGGGTGGCGATCCCTTCCAGGTAAATCTCGCGCACCGTTGGCCAGTCAGACGGCAGCATCGGATCCATTCGAAGAGTCATTCACACCACCTATTGTCACATATGTCTTGACGTATGTTATAATCGCTGCTATGCTCTCGGCTCATATTCGTCTTAACGTATGTGAGTCTAAAGGAGAACTGACATGGAAAGCAAGATCAATGCGAATGGAAATCGACTCGGGACCGTTAACGCTTTGAAAGCGCATCTGTCGCTCAACGTGCGGAACGTGGACCAGAGCATTCAGTTTTACCGCAAAATGCTGGGGATTGAGCCCAGCAAGGTGCGCGCGGGCTATGCGAAATTTGATGTGCAGAATCCGCCATTGAACCTCGCCTTGAATGAAGCGCCTGTTACCAGCCGCGGCGCGCTGTCGCATCTCGGCATTCAGCTGGCCTCGACCGAAGATGTGTTGGCGACCAGGCAGAAGTGGAATGACGCCGGTCTGTCGACACACGACGAGATGCAGACGAGTTGCTGTTACGCGGTTCAGGACAAGACCTGGGTTCGCGATCCCGACGGCAACGAATGGGAAGCCTTCGTAGTGCTTGAAGACAACCTGGTGGAATCGAACGCTTGTTGTGGCGTTAGCGACGACACCTGCGCAGCGCCGTTGACACAGATTTCATAGCCGGGTTCGGAGTTTCGTCTTCAGACGGTTGAACGGCGGCGTAAGCGCTCCGCCTGAAGGCGGCACTCCAAACTTGGGCAAAGAAAGCGGCGCGCCGAATTTGGCGACGCCGCTTTATCTCTGCTCAAATTCTCTCACGTCGTGAGCCTGGTTATTAATTTGCCGGAAGATTCGATGGTTTTTGCGCCGGAGGGTTACCTTGTCCGCGCTGGCCCGGAGCTCCACGACGCCGGCCACCGGCTCGCTCGAACTCTGGCTTGCGTTCTTTGATGAGCTGTTCAGCCCTGGCTTTCTGTTCGGCCGTCAGCACCGCAGCGATTTTCGTTTCCGTATCCGCCATTGAACTTCGCATCTGTTGATGAAGAGTTCTGGCGCGCGCCTCATCGTCGGCAGAGAGTGTTCCCTGACGTCTCTTCTTGCCCAGTTGTCGCAACTCTTCGCGCGTCGCTGTGTTGCTTTCGAAAGTCTGCTCAATGGCGGTATGGATTTGCTTTTTCTGATCGTCAGACAGATTAAGTTGCTCGAGCAGACGAGGGCCAAAGTTGCCGCCGGGTCCGGGGCCGCGACGGAACCCGCGACCTTCGCCGCGCCCCATTCGTCCAGGTCCTTCAGCGGGGTTTTGAGTCGAAGGCTGTTGGGCAGAGACGACAGCGCCAAACGCGGTCAACAATCCCAGCGCCAGGCCGCCGTATGTAAGTTTTCTTCGTAAGAACATTTATCGGTTACTCCTTTGGTTCGAACTTGATTTACAGTTTTGGGGAACTCAGGCTCCTTCTTATGTGTCGGTTCAGACGCCTGACCATGTGAAGTGGTCTAAAGAAGTTCTTGACGGGCGGTATGTTTCTGGGATACAAACTACTTTGCCTGGCAAAGCAAAAACCTCGAGATGGTCGAGGGAGGTGACCGCCGGTGATAGCGTACTTAAAATTGAATCTTTTATGAGATAGCAAAAGCCCGCTTCAGGGTTTACAATTCCGTCCGCATGACACTGCTTCAAGATATCAATTCGCCCGCCGATTTGCGGCTCCTGCAACTCGATCAGTTGCAGGAGGTCGCCGACGAAGTCCGCGCATACATCCTGGAAACCATGTCCCGCGTGGGCGGGCACACCGGCGCTTCGCTCGGGGCGGTTGAATTGGCCGTGGCGCTGCATTACGCCTTTGACACGCCGCACGATCGTCTGGTCTGGGACGTAGGCCACCAGGCCTATGCGCACAAAATTTTGACGGGCCGCCGCGATCTGCTGCCCACGGTCAAACAGTACGGCGGTATCAGCGGCTTCTTGCGCCGCGATGAATCGGAGTACGACACGTTCGGCGCGGGCCATGCTTCGACTTCGCTTTCCGCGGCCTTGGGAATGGCCATCGCGCGCGATCGCAAGGGCGAGGATCACAATGTCGTGGCCTTGATCGGCGATGCGTCTCTCGCCGGGGGCATGGCGATGGAGGCGGTAAATCAGGCGGGACATTTGAAGACGCGTCTGATCGTGGTGCTTAACGACAATGAAATGTCGATTGCGCCCGCCGTCGGCGCGCTGACCGGTTATCTCAACCGGATTCGCGAAGCGCATGGCTATCACCGCTTCAAGGACGAGGTGGAAGAGAAGCTTCTATCGATTCCTTCGGTGGGCGAACGACTTCATCACGCTGCCAAGACGGTGAAGGACGCGATCGCCGCGGCGGTTTTGCCGGGCGCATTGGTGAACGAACTTGGCTTCAAGTACATCGGCTATGTCGATGGTCACAACGTGCGGGCGCTGGTTGCGGCTTTGCGCGAAGCGCAACAGATCAAGGATGGCCCGGTGATCGTGCACGCGTTGACGACCAAGGGGAAAGGTCATCCATCCGCCGAAAGCGACTACTATAAATGGCATGCGACCGGCCCGTTCGATTTGAAAACCGGCAAGCCGATCAAGTCGCCCGCCAAAGCTCCGACTTACACGCAGGTGTTTGGCGAGACCTTGTGCCAGTTGATGGCGAAGGATGAGAAAGTTGTCGCCCTGACCGCGGCCATGCCCGACGGCACCGGCGTCTGCCTGCCTTTGGAGCAATTTCCCGATCGCTCTTTCGATGTCGGCATCGCCGAACAGCATTGCGTGACCTTTGCCGCCGGGTTGTCTTGTGAAGGACTAAAGCCGGTCTGCGCGATCTATTCAACCTTCCTGCAGCGGGCCTTCGATCAGTTGGTTCACGACGTGTGCATCCAGGACCTGAACGTCAAGTTCTGTTTGGATCGAGGCGGCATTGCCGGAGGCGACGGACCGACGCACCACGGTTTGCTGGACATCGCTTATCTACGCGGCGTCCCCAATCTGGTGTTGATGGCGCCGAAAGACGAAGGCGAGATGCGTGACATGATGTTGACGATGATCGAACACGTCGGGCCGGTGGCGATGCGTTATCCGCGCGGCAACGGGATTGGCGTGGATATCGATTGTGAGCCGCAGACCCTGGAGATCGGTAAAGCCGAATTGTTGCGTGACGGAGGCGAGATCGCGATCGTCGCCTACGGCTCGATGGTTCATCCGTCTCTGCAAGCTGCTGAGAACCTGGCCAGGGATGGCATCGAAGCGACGGTAATAAACGCGCGTTTCGTGAAACCACTTGACAGCGCTTTGCTGCTGGCGCTGGCGCGCACCAAGCGGCTGATTGTAACAGTGGAAGAAGCTTATCTTGCCGGTGGTTTTGGTTCGGCCGTCCTCGAGTTGTTGGAAGAGAACGGACTGCAGGACAAGGTGCGGGTCGTGCGCATGGGTGTTCCCGACAGAATTGTCACGCACGGCGATGCGAAGCTCCTGCTGGCGAAATATGGTTTGGACGCCGATGGCATCTACACGCGCGTAAAAGAAGCCGTCGAAATCCTCGAAGATCGACGCGCGAAGCAGCAAAAGGTAACAGCCTAGATTCACTTCACAAAAGATGGTTGACCTCCCGTCGCGGTCGTGGCATTATGCGCCTGAGGCGTCTGAGAGTTTGAAAATCTTCTTGATTCGCCCTGCCCCGTAATTCTCCTCAACATAATCAGCACCCGACATAAAGGATCCATTGGATCTTGACATCGAAGCTCGCGCGGTGCGGCGCGAGGGGAAGGGCCCGCCATGAAGAAGCAATTTATGTTTGAGCGAGAATGCGTGCACCGAGACGTTGGAGCCGACGGAGACGTCTACAACGGAATGTTTTTTATCCAGGCATTGCAGCGGCTGCAGAGCGCCGAGGCGGTGAAGATGGCCGGAAAAGTTTCCCCCTTTTACTGGGTAGACGCGCCGCGAGTCATGGTCTGGCTGTGCCGGGATTGCGCTGCTGACTTGCATATCAGTGACGCTCCCCGCGCGGTGCTGCAAGGCGCGCGACGCTGAGTGTCCGCAAGCCCGACCGTCAGGGAGGGCCCCATACGCGACCAGCCCTCCCTAACGGTCGGGCTACTGCCAACCCAGGCGCTTTGCGGTAGAGTGGTCGTCGATGAAGCGCGAGCGAATCGACAAACTGCTCGTCGACCGCGGGCTGGCGAATTCCCGGACCAAGGCGCAGGCGCTGGTGATGGCCGGCGTCGTCCTGATCGATGAACAACTGGTTAACAAATCCTCCGAAGCATTTGCTCCCGACGCCAACATCCGTCTCAAAGGCGATGGCGATCCAGCCTCACGTTACGTCAGTCGCGGCGGACTGAAACTGGAAGCTGCGCTGCGGGAATTTCAAATCACCACAGATGAATTAACCTGTCTCGACATCGGCGCCTCGACCGGCGGCTTTACTGATTGCCTGTTGCAGCATGGCGCGCGCCGGGTCGTGGCCGTCGATGTAGGTCACAATCAATTCGATTGGCAACTGCGCAACGATCCTCGAATCGAGCTGCGTGAAGGTGTGAATGCCCGCTATCTGAAACCCGAAGACTTTGATCGAAAGTTTGATCTCGCGACGATCGATGTTGCCTTTATTTCAGCGACTAAGATCCTGCCGGCAGTCGTGCACTTGCTGGTTGAACAAGGGAAGATAATTACTTTGATAAAACCGCAGTTCGAAGTAGGCAAAGGCGAAGTTGGTAAGGGCGGCATCGTCAAAGACCCAGCTAAACATGAACGCGTGGTCGCGGAAGTAAACCGGTCTGCGGAGAACCTCGGCTTGAGCGTTTCTGGTGTGATTGAATCCCCGATTCATGGCGCGGCTGGGAATCTTGAATTTCTGGCATTGTATGAACGATCCCGAAAATAATTGCTCGAGCTCGTTTGTTAGTCGTGGCTCGCCACAGTCCCAGTGCGGTCAGGCTTTGCCTTACCGTCAGCAGCGCCCCCTTCAATTTCACCGCAGCGAGGCTGAGCCTCGCTGCGGTTTCATAGAGTAATGCCGTCGGTCAGGCAAAGCCTGACCGCACTGTGCGGCGGCATAGCCGCAGAATCTCCAGCCGATAGTGATCGCGTGATTCCAAATTCCGTTGACACTCTGATCCGCACACAGATATCATCCGGCGCGTTCAAAGTATCACGCGCAAACTAATGGAGCAGGCTGCCATCAAACGCATCGGTGTCGTCGTTAAGCCGCATCAGCCTGATGCGCTCGAGACGCTCTGCCGGGTCACCGAATGGTTGAGCGAGAGAGGGATTCAACTGGTCGGCGTTGCCGAGATCTCCCATGAGCAGATCAAGCAAAAAACAGGCTGTACAGTTGAAATCGTCAAAGACGAACAGCTTGCGTCGTCGGTTGATTTGATCCTGGTGCTTGGCGGCGACGGCACAATGATCGCTACTGCGCGGATCATTGGCGACGCTGAAGTGCCGGTGATTGGCGTGAACTACGGTGGCCTGGGATATCTCGCCGAGTTTCCGATCGAGGAACTGTTTTCGGCGCTGGAAGCGATTCTCTCTGGTGAATACAGAGTTCAGGAGCGCGTGATGCTGGCCGTTGAACTGTGGCGCGGCGAAGAATTGATCACTCGCACTCGCGTCCTCAACGACGTCGTCGTAAATAAATCAGCCCTGGCCCGGATAATCGAGATCGAAGCCTATCTTGATTCTCAGTTCGTGAATTTGTTTCGGGCTGATGGGCTGATCGTCGCCACGCCGACGGGCTCGACCGCGTACAACCTTTCGGCCGGCGGTCCGGTCATTTACCCTTCCATGAACGCGGTCGTGATCACGCCGATCTGTCCGTTCACTTTGTCGAACCGGCCGATCGTCGTGCCCGACGAGTCGTCGATCGAAGTGCGCTTGATGACCGATAAAGAAGAGGTGGCGTTGACACTGGATGGCCAGGTGGGATTCCCTCTGCAAGTCCGCGATCGCATCGTGATTACCAAGAGCAACACGACGTTCAATCTGGTGCAACCACCACAGCGAAATTATTTTGATGTGTTGAGAGACAAATTGAAATGGGGGAGATGAGTTTTGAGTTTCGGGTTTAGAGTTTCGAGTTAAAGAAGAGCCCGGCTCAGGAACTTTCTCGATGGGCAGACTGTGAAACAATCAATATGAAACTCCAAACTCATAACTCGAAACTCAAAACCGCTGCTTCGCGCCGTCCCTGGTACAGACCTTCGCTGACGACTCAGATTCTCATCGGTCTGGTCATTGGCGGAGTGCTGGGATACCTCAGCCCCAAGTGGGGCAATAACGTTTATTTCCTCCGCGACATCTTCCTTAATCTGATCAAGTCGATCATTGCGCCCTTAATCTTTGCCACGTTGGTGGTCGGAATTGCCGGCGGCGGAGATCTGAAGCAAGTCGGGCGCATGGGCGCAAAGGCGCTGCTATATTTCGAAATCGTTACCACGATTGCGCTGTTCATCGGCCTGGGCATTGTGAATCTGACCAAGCCGGGCGCCGGAGTTGTGCTCGCGGGCGGCGGAGACATCAGCTCTCTGGTCAAGACCCAGCCACAGGGCTTTCGCGATCTGCTGGTCCACATCTTTCCCTCGAGCGTGATCGATTCGATGGTGCGCGGCGACGTGCTGCAAATCGTGGCTTTCACCGTTTTGTTTGCGATGGCCGTCTCGGCGATGGGTCAAAGGGCCGCTCCGATCCTGCGCGGTTGTGAAGCGCTGTCGCAGGTGATGTTCAAGTTCACCAACTACGTGATGATGTTCGCGCCGATAGGCGTGGGTGCGGCGATGGCCCACACCATCGCGACCAACGGGCTCCAGGTGCTGATCAATCTTGGCAAGCTGATCGGATCGCTTTACCTGGCGCTCTTCATCCTCGTGGTCTTTGTCTTTGGCGCCGTTATGATCATTGCGCGGGTCCCGATCAAGCAATTTCTAAAAGCCGTGCGCGAGCCTTTCACGATTGCCTTCGCGACCACCAGCAGTGAATCTGCCTTGCCCAAGGCCATGGAAAACATGGAGCGGCTAGGCGTGCCGCGGCGAATCGTCGGATTTGTGATGCCGACCGGCTACAGTTTCAATCTGGACGGCACGACGCTTTATCTCGCGATGGCTTCCGTGTTCGTGGCGCAAGCGGCAGAGCCGGTGATCGGTCACATGAGCTTCGGCCGCCAGATCGTGATGATGCTGACGCTCATGATTACGTCCAAAGGCGTGGCGGGCGTGCCCCGCGCCGCGTTGGTGATCCTGCTCGCGACGCTGAACAGCTTTATGCCCGGCGGTCTGGGTCCGATCGGAGTCGCGGTGATTTTTGGCGTAGACGAATTAATGGACATGGGCCGCACTTCCGTGAACGTTTTGGGAAATTGTCTGGCTACCGTAGTCGTGGCGCGTTGGGAAGGTGAGTTTGACGACGACAAAGCGCGGGTGTTCGGGACGCCTGAAGAAGTGCGCCGGGAACTCGCAGCTGGAGACCTGGCGTTTGCTGAAGCGGCGGCTGAAGGTGATTAGATTGAGGTTTTCTTTGCGTCTTGGCGTCTTTGCGTGAATCAATCTCTCGCCGTGAATCAATCTCTCGAAAAAGCGCAAAGGCGCAAAGATATTCACGAACTGCCTGGGCTAATTTCAGTTAATGCTTTTTCCAATTGCAGACGAAAACGACGATCGTCGATCCACTCCGTGGGTCAACTACACGATCATTCTAATAAACATACTCGTCTTTATGTTCTTGCAGGGACTGGGAACGAACGAAAGGTTCACCTATGCCTTCTCAACGGTTCCCGGTGAAATCGTTACGGGACGTGACCTCGTCACACCCGATCGCATTTTGATCGAGCCGATCACGGGTCAGCGCGTCGCTATGCCCGGACTGCAACCGACACCGGTCCCGGTTTTCCTGACTCTGATCACGTCGATGTTCATGCACGGCGGTTTGGCGCACATCTTCGGCAACATGCTTTTCCTCTGGATCTTTGGCGACAACATCGAAGATCGTTTGGGCCACATTCGGTATGTCGTGTTTTATCTTGTCTGCGGGGTGCTGGCGGGGTTGGCTCATGTCTTCAGCACGGTAATTTTTGCCGGCGACAACCAAGCCAGTTTGTTGGTCCCAAGCCTCGGCGCTTCGGGCGCCATCTCTGGCGTGCTTGGTGCTTACATTCTGCTCTTTCCCACCAAACGTGTAACGGTGCTTCTGTCGTGGTTTGTCACGCAGGTACCGGCCTTCATAGCGATCGGTCTCTGGTTTGTGTTCCAGCTAATCAGCGGACTCGGCGTGCTCGGGAGCGGTGCGCAACAGGGCGGAGTCGCTTACGCGGCACACATCGGCGGGTTTATCGCGGGACTGGTCTTGATCAAGATTTTCGAGATCGGGCGGTCGCGCCCGAATGAATACCTTCCGCGCGGTTACTAGATCCGCTGCGTACCCAAAGATGGCTAATCAACTATCGCCGCCAAATCAACAAGGGCTCGACATCAAATCGACGCCGCGCGAGGAGATGAGTCTCTATCCGCTCGACACGTTCGCCTACGAATTTCCCGGCCGCGAGATCAAGATCAAGTTCGACATTCCCGAGTTCACCTGCATCTGTCCCTTCTCGGATTTTCCTGACTTTGCCACGATTCGTCTGGAGTACGCCCCGCACGAACGCTGCGTCGAATTGAAGAGTCTGAAGCTCTACATCAATTCGTTCCGGGACGTGAAAGTTTTTCACGAGCACGTCATCAACCTCATCCTCGAGGACTTTGTGCAGGCCTGCGATCCGCTCAGCGTCGAAATCGAAGGTGACTTCAACGTCCGCGGGAATATCAAGACCACGGTCAGAGCTAGTTATCGAAGGCAGTAAGCGGAAAGCAGCGGGTTGAGCGCGCTGTCGCGCGCTGTGCGGACAGGATGTCCGCGCTCCAACGGATGTTCACGGCCATCTCAACAGGACTAATCGTTTTTGTCGTCGTCGCGCTCTTTCTGTTCGTCGCGCGGCGAGTCTTTCGTCTGGCGCTGAAGCTCGCCCTGGTGGGAGCGCTGGTCGTACTACTGATCTGCGCCGCGGCGTTTGGCTGGTGGCGCGGATGGTTCGGCCCATCTTCCGGAACGCAACGCCCGGCGCCTCAATCAAACCAACGTTCGAATTCCAATCGGCGTCCTTCTCCGCGCTAATCGTCCTTGTCGGCACGAGGTCGCTACCGCTCCCGGTACTCACCTCATCGCTCGCGCCGCCATCGCTCGCAGGCCTCACGTTACCAGCCATGTAATTTTCCCTCTGGTGCGTTTTGCGCCCTTTTGTGGCTAAATCAATTAGCAATGAACACGCGTTTCCAAATCATTACTAACGCGGCAGAACTCCGCCGCGCGACAGAAGAGTTGTCGCAAAAGCACGCCGTCGGCCTCGACACTGAAACCACTGAACTCGATCCTTACCTAGGCCGCCTGCGCCTAATTCAACTCGCGTCACCGGATGGTGTGTACATCGTCGATCTGAACCGCTTCGCGGATGGTGATATGAAGGAGAGCGAGGCCCTCGCGCCTTTGCGGCAACTCTTCACTTCGCCGCGTCCGATCAAGATTGCTCACAACGCGAAGTTCGATGCGAAGTTCATTAAATACAACCTTGGGGTTGATCTGGTGGGGTTGTTCGACACGCTGCTGGCCAGCCAGCTCGTGTCCGCGGGCGACATCGAAGAGCGCCACGGGCTGGCGGCGATCACTGAGCGCTATCTTAACGAAACTGTCGATAAGAGCGAGCGGCTGAGCAACTGGGAGTTCGAACTTTCGGAAGCGCAGTTGGAATATGCGGCCCGCGATGCCGCCGTGCTGCTGCCGCTGCGTGACAAGCTGATCGAAAGAATCAAGGCTCTGGATCTGGTGCAGTGCGCGCAGCTCGAGTTTGAATGCGTGATGCCCGTGGTGGATATCGAGCTCACCGGCTTCTTCATGGACAAGCATCGTTGGCTGGAACAACTCAACATCGTGGGCGAGCGGCGGGCCGAACTCGCCAACGAACTTCAGGAGATGCTGGGCGAGGGTGTAGCGCAGGCGTCGCTGTTCGGTCCGGCGCGCGCGAACATCAATCTGGACTCACAACAGCAAGTGACTGAGTCTTTGAATCGTTTGGGTATTCCGCTGCCTGACTCAACTCGCAATTGGAAGTTGCAGCCCCTGGCGGCGCAATACCCGGTGGTGGCGAAGCTGCTCGAGTACCGCACGATGCAAAAGGCCCTGACCAGCTATGGCCAGAACATGATCGATTTCATCAATCCGAAAACGGGCCGCCTGCATGCTGACTTTCGCCAGATTGGCGCGCCGACTGGGCGCTTTGCCTGCACGAATCCAAATATTCAGCAGGTGCCGCACGCGACTGAGTACCGTCGTTGTTTTACCGGGAATCCTGAAGGACGTCGGTTGGTGATCGCCGACTATTCGCAGATCGAGTTGCGTATTCTGGCAGAGTTCTCGGGCGACCAGGCGTTCATTGATGCTTTCAATTCAGGCGCGGATCTTCACCGCGTGACCGCCGCGCAAGTGTTCAATGTGGAGCAGGATCAGGTGACCAAGGAGCAACGCGATTTTGCGAAGCGGCTGAACTTCGGTGTGGTGTATGGCATCGGGGCGCAACGCTTTTCGATGATGACCGGCTTGAGCGTGACTGAGGCTGAAAATGTTTTGCGTCGCTACTTTGCGACTTATCGAAAGCTTGATACCTACTTGCGCGAATCAGCCAGCCGCGCGGTGAGCGATAAGCAAGCGCGCACAGCTTCCGGGCGGCTGGTGCGTTTCAATTTCGATCCGTCGGATCGCCAGCAGGTTTCAATGACCCAACGCAACGGCAAGAACGCGCCGATTCAGGGCACCAGCGCGGACATCCTGAAACGCGCGCTGCGACTCTTGAATGACGAACTGCGACCAACCTCGGCAAAGATAGTGAACATCATTCATGACGAGATCGTTGTCGAAGTTGACGAGAGTGAATCTGAAGACGTGGCGCGGAAGGTTGAGGGCGCGATGGTAACGGCGGGTGAAGAGTATGTGCAGACCGTGCCCGTGAAGGTGGAGTTTCAGATCGCGCGCGAGTGGGCGAAGTAAGAATTGGGGCAGTAGCCCGACCGTCAGGGAGGGCTCAATAGTTAGCGCTTAAGCCCTCCCTGACGGTCGGGCTACTGCCCCGCCCAGGCCGCACTTGAAGCAATGCTCATAGATTCGTTCGCGCCAAATCCCGACGCTGTCGAAATGCACAGCGTCTCCGTGACGGCGTCACGCGACATAGTTTACCAAACACTCTTGAGCGCTAGTCTCGGGGGCTCTCTCATTATCAAAGCGCTTATGGGCGTGCGGTCGTTGCCGGAAATCGTTTTGCATCCCCGGCGCTCGTGGAAGCGAGGTCGAAAGATAACGCTTCAGACTTTGATGGATGCCGGCTTCGGGCTACTGGCTGAGGAGCCGGGCCAGGAGATTGTCCTCGGCGTCACCGGAAGGTTCTGGCGTCCGACCGGTAATCTCTCCCCGTTCAACCGCGCGGACTTTGATCGTCCGGTGCCCGCAGGCCTTGCGCGGGGAGTCTGGAATTTCAGTCTGAAAGAGGAAGGACCTGGCCGCACGATCTTGTCTACTGAGACCAGAGTCGTTTGCGGCGATGATGCCAGCCGGCGGAAGTTTCGTATCTACTGGCTTTTGGTGCGGCCGTTCAGCGGTTTGATTCGCCGAGTGATGCTGCGAGCCGTGAAGCGGGCCTGCTGCAAGACTTACGGGGCAGTAGCCCGACCGTGAGGGAGGGCCAGCATGCGTCAATTCGAGCCCTCCCTCACGGTCGGGCTACTGCCCCGCGCGATTCACTGCAGATTTTTAAGCATCTGAGTCATATAATTCGCTCGCTCGAGCGACTAATACTTTGAACACGGACCGAATCCGTGAGAATAGACCGGCAAATAGACAGAATGGACATTGCGGAGCTTAAGGCTGAGCTGGAAACGCTCCACAGCGCTAGTTTCGGCTGGGCCTTGAATTGTTGCCGTCGTGACCGGGCCGAAGCGGAAGAAGTTTTGCAGATGGTCTATTTGAAGATCCTTGAAGGCAAAGCGTGTTTTCGCGGCGAGGCCAGTTTGAAGACCTGGCTGTTTGCAGTGATTCGCAAGACCGCGATCGGCGAGCATCGCAAAAATATCTTGCGCAAGCTGAGATGGTCGGACGGTTCAGAAGCTACGAGGACTTTGGTCTCGCCTTTGGAACAGCCCGGCGCGGCTTTTGAAAAATCCGAAACGCAGGCTTTGTTTCAAAGCGCAATGAAGAGCTTGCCACGCCGGCAACGTGAAGCATTGCACCTCGTTTTCTACCAGGACCTCAGTTTGAGCGAGGCCGCCGAGGTGATGGGCATCTCGATCGGAAGTGCTCGCCAGCATTACGACCGCGGCAAGAAACGCTTGCGCGAATATTTGGGACAAACGGAAAGTGCATATGGAATTAGTTGGAGAGGAAAAGAGAATCCAGGCGCTGTTTAGCGAGGCCCGGCACGCTGATGAACAGACCACGCCGACCTTTGTGGGCGTATGGAACCGCGCGCAATCAAAGACCATTCGAACGCCGAGAGCATTCAATCTTTCGTTCGTAGCGGCGACAGCGCTGTTGGTGTGCGCTTTGGTTTCACTGGCATGGTGGGTGAATCGCTCGCCGCGGAGTCAGAATGTGTTAGTCGCTAATGCTCCTCCGATCTCAAACGTCGTTCCGAAAGATGTTCAGCAACCTGGCGGCTTTGAACCTGCAAACGATCCGGGATCTAAGCCGGTGACGCAGCCGCGCTCTGGTGAAAGGTCGCGCGCGCTGATATTAGCGGCGCGCCGCCAGGCGGTTTTGGTTGCGGCCAGCAAGAAGACTCTCCGCGATGCGAAGGCTATCGAGAGCTGGCAGTCACCGACGGCGACGCTCCTCGATTCGCCGAGCGAGGGATTGCTCAAGACTTTGCCGCAAATGAATCAAAGCGTGGATGAGTTGAAATCATTTCTACCTAATCAACCTAAGTAGGCGGGGCAATAGCCCGACCGTCAGGGAGGGCTCGGGTACTACACTATTGAGCCCTCCCTGACGGTCGGGCTATTGCCCCGCTGACCAACATAGCTGGCCTAAGTAACCGGCCTCATTATTAGAAGGAGAAAGTTAATGAAAAAGAGA
>DATHHW010000112.1:0-30083 GCA_035317005.1 Pyrinomonadaceae bacterium
CGATCATTTGCTGTCGACTTGATTCGTTCTGCTCGCCCTACTGCGCACTGCCAACTGCGCACTGCTCACCGCCTAAGACATGCGTCAACTAACGATTGCAGTGTTGTTGGTCACGGCTATCGCTTTGCAATCGGCGCTGCGATCCGTTTGGCAACCGCTTGGATATGTTGACCTCACCTTGATTCTGGTGGTGTATTTCGCGCTCCAACGCCAACCTCTGCAAGCTCTCATAGGAGGCGCGGCGGCGGGACTGGCGACCGACTTCATCAGCGGCCGTCCGGCATTGCTGGGCGCCGGCGGATTTTCAAAAACCCTGACTGCCTATGCGGTCTATTTCGTGGCCTCGCGCGTAATGCTCGACACGACGATACTGCGCATCCCCGTCCTGGCGAGCGCCAGTCTGATAGACAACCTTGTGTATGTTGGGATGCATCGTTTGCTGGGACAAACGCCACCGATGCCGTTTGTTCAGTCCTTGTCATATAAACTGGTCGCAACGACGATCGCCGGAACCATCTTGCTTTACACTTACGATTCATATTTTAGTGGCAAGGCCCGGCAGCGTCGCCAATTTACAGTTCGTCGCCGCGTGGTTCGCGGCAGCACGGGCGGGCTACGCAGAAGAAGCCGATGAAATTCGTTGACGATTCACAAAATCTGCGGCTGCGGCTGCGGCTGATTCAGGCGCTGGTGCTGATTCTGTTGAGCCTGCTGGGCGTCCGGCTCTATCTGCTTCAGATTATCAACGGCTCGCACTACGCGGAAATTGCCGAGAACCAGCGCATCCGGCTTCTGCCAATCCCGGCGCCCCGCGGCGTGATCTTCGATCGCAACGCGCATCCGCTGGTTGACTCAAGACCAATCTACAGCGTGATTCTCTCGCGCGAAGACACCAAAGGCATCGATCGTAACTCCCTGATAAAGCCGCTTTCTCAAGGGCTTGGGATCGACGGTGAGATTTTGCGCGAGCGCTTTGAACAACTGAAATCGCAGCCGGCCTTCGAATCGATTCTGATTAAGGAAGGAGCCTCGCAGGCTGACATTGCCTGGGTGGACGCGCATCAATTGGAACTGCCGGCGCTGCGAGTAGAACAAACTCCGCAACGGCGCTATCCGGCCAACGGAATGCTGGCGCACGTTCTGGGTTATGTCGGCGAGATCAGCCCGGAGCAATTGAAACAACCGGATTACAAAGAGAGAAAGCCCGGCGACATGATCGGGCTGGAAGGACTGGAGGCCGTCTATGACGAATACCTGCGCGGCCGTGACGGTTACCGGAAAGTAATCGTCGATAGTCGTGGCCATATTCAAAACGAAGTTGAGAGGATCGAGCCGCAATCGGGCCAGGACATCGTGACGACTATCGATCTTGATCTGCAGCAGGCTGCCGAGGACCAACTGCGCAAATCGCCGCAGGGTCGCGGCGTGATCATTGCAATGGACCCGAACAACGGCGAGATTTTTGCGCTGGCTTCGGCCCCGACGTTCGATCCGAATCTCTTCTCGCAGCGCATCACGACCAAGGAAGGCCGGGCCGAGTATCAGGCGTTGCTGAACGATCCCGACAAGCCGCTAATCGATCGCGCGATTCAGGGACGCTATCCTCCCGGATCGACCTGGAAGCCTTTGATGGCCACGGCCGGACTGCAACAGGGTGCGATTTCGATCCAGAGTTCAAATCTGGTGTGCGGCGGAGGGATCACCGTCGGTAATAAGTTCACCCGCTGCATGGGCGGGAATCACGGCTCACCCGATGTCCATTTCGCAATCATGAAATCGTGCGACGCCTACTTTTATCGACTTGGTTTGAAGATGAAGCTGGAAGGGATCCAGGCGATGGTAGACGAATTCGATCTCGACAAGCGAACCGGGATCGACCTTCCGCACGAGATCATCAGCACCACGCCCTCAAGAGAACTCAAGGCCCGTCTGTACCCAACCGACGCCGAATGGAAAGACATCGACACTGTCTATTCCTCATTCGGACAGGGAGAAGACGTATTGACTCCGATTGCCCTATTGCGCGCGCACTCGGCCATCGGCATGAAAGGCAAGATGTATGTGCCGCATCTACTGAAGGAAGTGCGTGAAATCGCCGCGGTGGGAAATGATCCGTCCCGTCCGGATTACCGGCCAGCGCGACCAGCCCGAACCTTCGATCGCCCGCAACCGAAGATTCTCCCTATCCCCACTGATCAAAACGACCTGGTGGTTCACGCTATGTGGTCGGTGGTTAACGTCGCGGGAACGGCTACCGGAATCAAGATGGCCGGGTTCGACATTGCCGGCAAAACCGGCACGGCCCAGGTAGTCAGCCTCGGCAAAGAAGGCACCGAGCACAAGGATCATTCGTGGTTCGTCTCATACGCGCCGGCGTTTAAGCCAGAGATTTCCTGCGTCGCCATGATTGAGAACGCGGGCCTGGGATCGCGCTTTGGAGCTCCGTCGGTGCGCGCGATTTATGACGTCTATTACGCTAAGACGCGCACGGCAAAAGAAACTCCGGCGAATGCCGTCGCGATCAGAATTCGCTGACCGATCTGGTTTTGTTTTCTGCTTACTGCTTACTAATTCATGGTTGCCATCCTGCAAAAACGTAAACTGCGCGACTTCGACTGGCTGATCGCCGTGCTGGCGATCGCCATCGTTTGCTTTGGCGCGTGGGAGATTCATAACGCGCAACCTACTGAGCCCTACTGGCAGAAGCAACTGATTGGTCTGGGCATTGCACTGGTGGCGATGCTGGCGATCGCTTTCAGTGATTATCGCCGCCTGGTTGAGCTGGCGCCGATTCTCTACGTCCTGGGATTGGTGTTACTGGTCATCGTGCTGATACCCGGAATCGGGATGAAGATCAATGGCCAGCGTTGCTGGATTAGGTTGCCGGGTCCGCTGGGTCAGTTTCAACCCTCAGAATTCGTAAAGATCCCCGTGGTCCTGATGCTGGCGAGATATTTCGGGAAGCATCGCAGCGGCTTGCTGACTTGGAAAGAACTATTCACCGGTTGCGTGATTCTTGGCTTGCCGATGGGTTTGATTCTATTGGAACCTGATCTGGGGCAGGCGATTACCTACCTGCCGCTCCTGGCCATCGTGCTCTTTCTTTCGTCAATCCGGATGTGGGTTGTCGTCGCGGTACTGGCTGGATTGATTGCCGGGGCGCCACTTGCCTACACGGTGGGAGTAAAGACCGGCCTGCTTCATGGATATAAGCTCGAGCGCATCAACGTGATTCTCGATCCTGAGAACGCCGACAAGCGCGGCTTCGGTTATCACACCTGGCAATCGATGGTTACCGTGGGGAAAGGTGGCTTGATGGGGGCTCGTAGTTCCGAGTACTCGCAAAGCAGTCTGAAGTTCCTGCCTGAGCCACACACCGATTTTATCTTCGCCGTGACGGCGGAAACAACCGGTTTCGGCGGCTGTATGCTCCTGCTGGCATCCTACGCGCTGCTCCTGATCCGCTTGATTACCGACGCGCGGCGTTCGCGCGATCGGACCGGCATGCTGGTGATCATGGCGATCGTGGGTGGACTCATCTTTCAGATTTTCATTAATGTGGGCATGGCCCTCGGCTTCCTGCCCGTAATCGGAGTGCCGCTGCCATTGATGAGCGCGGGTCTTTCTTCCGTGCTGGCCACGTTCATCGCTATCGGTTTCGCGATCAGCGTGCAACTACGAAGATTCGTCAACTAACCTCGTTCAGAACCGCCAGCGTTAGCGAGTGAGTAGCAACACCACCGCATAATCGAGGAGTCTCTTAATGAAGAAGCAATTCACCGTTCTGATTTTTGTGCTTACTTGTCTTTCTTACCCGCTGGCTTCCGCAGCACAGGAGCAAACCCAACACCCAATCGACAAAGCGCTCGAGGCTTGCATTGATAAGAACGGCTCGACGGCCGGCATGGTCCAGTGTACCGACAAAGCTTACGCCGCGTGGGACAAAGAGTTGAACAAGAACTATGGCGAGCTGATGCGGACTCGGAAACCGGCGCAGAAGGAGGCGCTAAGATTGGCGCAGCTTGAATGGATCAAGTATCGAGATTTGGATTTCAAGCTTATCGACAGCCTTTACGATACGATGCAAGGCACGATGTACATTCCGATGCGCATCGACGCGCGCATGGAAGTCGTTAAGAAGCGCGCGCTGGAGTTGAAGGGTTTTCTGGATCTTGTCCAGGAAGGCGGCGCGTAACCAGCTCTTTTGAACTTCAATACGCGGCCTGAAAAACGCACCAAAGGCGCAAGAGCGAAACGAAGGGAATTCGTTTTGTGCTGCTTGCGCCTTTTCGTGGCTAAGTCGCTAAGCGCGCTTTATTTCCTGCGCCGGTGCGAAGCGGCCCGGAGTTTCTGGACCTGTCCTTTCAATTCCGCAATCTCCTTCTGCTGCTCTTTGATCGCGTTGAGCATGGTCCAGAGAATGGGATCGTTGTTGACCATCAGATATCCGTTTGCGTTCTTGCTGACCGCTTCCGGGATGATCTTTTGTAGAGCCTGGGCTCCAAAACCGACTTGTTCCAGTTCTGACTGAAGGCCGAGCGCATTGTCACTCTTGTACTGGAAACGGATTGGCTGTAACTGCATGACGGCTTTCAGTCCGCTGTTAAAACGGCCCTTGATGTTCTTCAGGCGCTCGTCCGAAAAGAACTGCCAGGATCCGCCCCCGACAGACTTGTCGGCGTCTCCACTGACCGACAGCTTCAAGTCTGGCGCCGTAGTACCGATGCCGACATTGCCGGAGCTATCGACTAGAATTCGCGAGGTAGAAGCGGTAAAGTCGAAGATGCTTAGGTTCCCTGGTAATGTTAGTCCGTTCACCAGTCCATAATTACGGCCACCTGCCGCCGTGTTTTCCAACCGAATAAATTGATTATTCGTATCCGAACTGGATAGGACAGTAAGCTTCCCCGTTGGAGACGCCGTCCCGATGCCAACGTTGCCGCTGGCGGCAATGTCTACGCTACTCGTCGGAGCGCCGGGCCGGATGCGGAAGGGCAACCGTGAGCCACCCGTGACATCGCGGACGAAGAAGTTAGCTTCGTTACCCCCTATATCCCAGGTCTGCGCGGTGAAACCACCCGCATTGGTTTGTTCGAGTCTCTGGGCGGGCGTATTGCTGGTGGCAATGTGCAGATCCAAAACCGGCGTGGCCGTTCTGAGCCCGACTCGGCTTGTACTATCCACCCTAAGCGAGTTGGCTGCAGCACCGGCGTCGACTGCAAAAACAATCGTGCCCACCTCGTCGCCATTTTCAGAAGTTCCTCGATCTACGAACGCGAGGAAACTCTGGCCACCACTGGATGAGCTGTTAGCCCTGATAGTCCAGTCGTTAGTCGGGAAGCTGCCGACGCTGGTGTCGTTGAATGAAATGCGAGTGTTGTTCTCTTTCAACCTGATTGTGTCAAAACTGAAGCTCTCTCCGTTGACACAGTCAAGTCCGACGCAGGCGCTCCCCTGCACGATTAGATCGTCGGCAATCACGAAGTCCGGCATCAAAGACGCCCGATGGTTGCGCAGTCTGGTAACCGTGTTGCCGGAGACAACTCCCGGAGACTTGTTTGGCTCAGCTGATTTCGCGTTGGATCGCTCCCCTTCGACCGCTCCGCCGACGATAATCGCTCCGTTCATAATTGCGAAGGATCCGGATTGAACGAGGACTGGCAGCGCGGGCCGCTTGCGCATTGCCCGCTCAGCCTCAGGGTCATCGTCCTTGCCGCGGGCTGCCTTCAGCGCTTCTCTTTCGGAGGGCGATAATGCGGGCCTCAGACGCAGCTCGTAGCCGTACGCCCCGTCAGGCAGACCTTCGAGCTGTCTATCGCTGAGCGTGATTTCGGGCGAGCTGCCCGATTTATACTCTCGGGTGAACGACCTGCCGTCCGGAAAAGAGATAGTCAAGCTCATGCCACTATTCGGGGCGCGCACATCCCACCTGACGCTTGACCCGCCGCCAGTTACGTTGGCCAATTGGTCGTTCGCCGTCTGGCCGAGTGCGGCCGTCTGTAGACATGCCAAGATCAGCGCAGCGAATATCACTAACAGAAAAGACTTTTGATTTCTCATTCAGGCACCTCCAATTTGTTTGTTAACGATGACCATCAGTAAAGGGGGAAGGCTTGATTTGGACTCGACCTTCGGCCGTGATCTGATGGGTTAGAATCGGTTTGTCTAAGCTAGTGACGCCTTTTAGCAAATACTTTTGCGTCGTGTCAAGAGATTCTGGGAATAGCAGCCAGGATTATTGGTAGACAGTGAAGAGCGTGCGTAGCGCGAAGGTTAACGGATACGACACTTCATCGCGGGAAGCGCCCGCGATATTCACCCGATATGAGGAACGCCTTCACCATCTCGGCGTCGCCAAAATTGCCATTGAAAGCATTCAGCTTGTCCAGCCAGAAGCTGTATCCCGTGAAGTCTGCGTCTGGACTGGCATTGGCATTGCGCCGCAGGTACCCGAAGTACTGCATCAGCACAAACGCCTGATTGAACTCCTGGCGCGCGAGGGCTGAGTTCTCTGCGACGCGCCGCAACGCCCTGCCGCGCGCCGCGACGTCGGATGAAGTGGAAGACGACCCGAACTCGCTGATAGCTTCCATCTGATCGTTTGCAGATGGAGCCACTCCAGCATTCGCGAACAGCTTGGCGACAAATTCCGTCGGCGTCATGGTCGTGGGATATGCCGTTGCGAACCGCGGCCGTTGCACAAACTCTGCCACGAACGCTCGTTTGTTGTTCTCCAGTAATGTTTCCCAACCAGACTTGTTGACAACTACTCCGTTACCAATCTCAGCCGTATCAGGTTTGAACTCACCTAATGTGATTGGGACAGGTGCGCCCGGCATGTCCCCATAAGCTGCCTGGTAAGTTCGGTAAGCCAGATAGCCAGTCTGCTGGAACTCAATTGAAAGGAAGAACGCGGCCGAGGTGTCGATGTGTTTGGTCGCTCGACAGTTCTGATCGGCTCCGCACGATTCGATATTGTTTATCCAGAAGTTAAGGCCTGCTTCATCCGGTTCGCGACCGAGGAAGTCCACATACTGCTGGCGCACGAAGTACTCGGTCGCATCGAGAGGATTCAAGGCCGTGCCGGTAGCCGACGCGTTGAAAGCCGCGTCCGTATGTTGCCCCAGCGCGCTAAAGCTTCGTTGCGACGGACTGAAGCTAAAGTTCGACCGCGACGGTGTGACGGTGTAGAAGCCGTTCGTCTCTACCTCGTCAAAGTTGTAGCGGCCGTTGGCATCTGTGACCGTCAGGCGGTTCTGGGTCCCGCTCATCCGCACGGCGGCGCCTTCGACCGGATTGCCGTTGCTGTCGACAATCTGACCGGAGACGTTGCCGTTCGTGGCAGTCGGTCCAACAATCGTAATGCTCCCGGGAGGCGTGCTACCCGGAGCTTGCTTCACCAGGTTTGTATCGATGAAGACAAAGTTATTCGGCGAGGACGCCCACGTGAGCGGCGTGCTGGCGCCTACCGTATTACTCACTCTGGTGAAATTCAAATTGAACAGCGTCCCCGATCCGGATAGCGGCGTGGAGGTCGTCGAGAACGCCGAAATGCGAAGCGTCTTGATCGTGCCCGCGCCGAGAATGTTTGCGCTCACATTCCAGTCGCCGGGATTGATCGCCGTCAATCCAGCTGGTGACGCGGGCTTCCGCGTGGAGGGGGGCGGAACTTGGAACGTCACGACTGAAGAATCGAACGTGAAATCGCCCTGGAAACCGACGAGGTTGTCGGAGGCGTTGATGTTCGAAGTCGTTACCGGAAGCGTGAAATCGGTGACATTCGTACCGATATTTCCGACGGGTAAAGAAACTATCGCAACGGAAGACGGAGTAATAGAGAGTGCAGCCGCAGAAGTGCCGCTCTCAGGATTAGCAAGGCTCGGCGTCAAGTCTCCAGTGATGTCGCCGATGACGAGTGCATCATAATTCTGCGAGCTTTGGCTCGTAGTCAGATTAGAGTACGGACGATTCGCGGGATTGAACCGCCACTCACCCACGTGCCCGGTGCCCGAATTATGGCCAAGGAAGAACCGCTGGATAGCAAGCGGATCGACTGTATCGACTGTTGAATCTCCATCGGCATCCGCGGCCGTCAATGCGCATCCGTTCAAAGTCGTGAAGCCGAGGAAGTGATGTTGCGCGGCTATAACATCGGCAGTATCGATGCCGGGAGCAGTCGGGAAGAGAGCCGTCTTCGTCGGCGTCAATGTATAGTTGCCGCCTGCGACTAAATTAATGCTGTAGTTGCCGCTGGAATTGGTCGTGGTCGAAGTTGTTTGCGACCCGCTCACGTTAATGGTCACGCCCGGAACGTCGGCGCTTGGACTAATGCAATAATCCACATGGCCGCTAATCAACGGCGCGGTGACAGCCAGCTGGACTGGCGTATTGTGCGTCGCCGAAGCGGACGTACCGGTCACTGTGAGCGTGTAAGGGCCGGTAGCGGCGCTGCTCGAAACGACAACATTCAACGTGGAATTGGAGCCAGCTGTTACAGAATTCGGACTCAGCGAAGCTGTCACTCCCGAGGGCGCGCCACTAACACTAAGATTGATGGTTTCAGCCGAGCCGCTGACTACGGCCGTCGAAATCGTGCTGTGGTCCGAAGTGCCGAGCGGGATAGACAAGCTGGACGGACTCGCGGAAATTGAGAAATCATTATTCGTGACAGTCAACTGGACTGGCGTATTGTGCGTCGCTGAAGCAGACGTACCGGTCACTGTGAGCGTGTAAGTGCCAGCAGCAGCGCTGCTCGAAACGACAACGTTCAACGTGGAATTGGCCCCAGCTGTTACGGAATTCGGACTCAGCGAAGCTGTCACTCCTGAGGGCGCGCCACTAACACTGAGATTGATAGTTTCAGCCGAGCCGCTGACTACGGCCGTCGAAATCGTGGCATGGTCTGAAGTGCTGAGCGGGATCGACAAGCTCGACGGACTTGCAGAAATTGAGAAATCATTGGCAGACGGCACTTCGAAGCACTTCGAGAACTCCGAAGTGTTTCCGTTTCCATCCGTGGCGGTCGCGGTAATGATGTCTCCGACATTTAGCGAAGCCGGATTGAAAACGAACGACACATTGCCACCGCTGTCCGTGGAATCTGTAACCATCGAGCCGATCCATGTCTTACCTTCGCCGTAATTATTCGGCGGCGCAGCATTGCACTCCGTATTACTATAGAAATCAATCTTAAAGGTTTGGTTCGGCGTGGAATTGAGCGAGCCACTGATCGAACTTCCGTCGCCTGACGTTATCGAATCGCTCCGACGCGCCGCCCCTTGCCGGGCGCGCCCGGCTTGACCACTGCCAGCAGTCGCTGAAGTAATGATCGGGAAGTTCTGTAAGTTATTCGCGCCCGTATCCGGGTCTTTGTCATCGTTCGCCGTGACGCCGTCCGAATCGGTGTTGCCAAGGTTACTGGCGGACTCAGTTTTAACCGCTTGCGTGTTATTAAGTTCGGGCACCAGGTCGATGCCCAATCCGCCATTGCTGTAGATCGAATTGCGGCGAATGATATTGCCGGTGCCCGGGTTGAAACTTCCAGTCTCGATCGCCACGCCAGCGCCGGTGTTAAAGGCGATCGTGTTAGCCAGGCCGCTATCGTTCATTGTCCTGCCGATGACAGTCTTGACCGCGTCATAGATCGCGACTCCGGCGCCATCATTGCCAAGCGCGGCCACGCCGTTGGCTTTCGTCCCGATGAAGTTGCCCTGAATGGTGTTGTAGAAGGCATTCGTGTCCGTGATCAGAATGCCATCGTCGTTGTTGCCTGAGATGAGATTGCCTTCCTCAGGCACGGTGCAACCGATCATGTTACATGAGCCGCCGAGGTCCTGAATTCCAATTTCATTTCCCAGCGCTTGCGTGCCGGTCCGATCGGTGCCGATGTAGTTGCCTTCGATATTGTTATTTGAAGAAGAGAAGAAGGACGAGAGTTCGCTGGTCTGCGACGCACGAGCAGATCCCGACTTGTTTGGGGTTGCCGGATTTGTCCGGCCGGCGGAGTTTGTCTTAACGGCTGTATTCGGTTTGGCCGCCGGCCTCGGTTTATTTCCGTTGCCGCGGTCCGCTCGCTGACCCACGGAATCGAGGCTCGAGTTAAGGAAGATCCCGTTATCACAATTTCCAGAGATTACGTTCCGTTGCGCCGGATCGCCGCCGCCGATGTCGTTATAGCTGGCGTCGTCCAGGCGAATGCCGTCGGGACAATCTTCTGGAAAGTCGAAGCCCAAAGTACCGGACACATCGGTGCCGATAAAGTTGCCCTGAATCGTATTACCATCGCTGACGATCCAGACTTGCTGGCTGGTGAAGCGATTGATTGCGAGGCCTTGAACTGTCGAACCGCCAAAACCGCAGACTTCCAGCCCTATCCCATCGCTGTCGTTCGTGCCATTGATTTCAATTCTCAGAATGGCGTCGTCGCCGTTGGCCAGCGGATTGGGATTAACCTTCGCACCTTGCTGACTGTAGCCATCGATGAGGACGTTGCCTTCGATTTCCGGCAGGCCGCTCTCGATCTGGATCGACCACCAACTGTGCGGCCACTGGGGGTCTTTGCCCAAAATCTCGTCATCAGTCGTCGCGGTATTCGGGACCGGCGTCACGTGATCCAGCGAAACGCCATCCCCCACGTCAGCCGCATAGTAGTAGTGATGGCCATCGTCGAACGGAATGTCGAATGTAATCCGGCCGCCGCCGCTCGCGTTCGCCGCGTTGATAGCTTCGCGCAACGAGCAACCGCCGGGATCCGAAGTGCAAACATCATCGGTATCAACCGTCGTGTTGACTACAAACGTCTGAACTTCAAAGGCGCCGATATCGACTGTAGCGGAGCTGTCGCCATTCCCGTCGGCCTTGCGCGTAAAGCCACTGCCGCGCTGATCCGTGGTCAGTAACACTCCGCCGCTGCAAGTATTATCGACGAAACAATTGTCGCCCTTATCGATCGCCGGACTGCCAATCAGCAGAGCATGCGTCTGGGTTGGACCACCGTTATCAGCCAGTGGGCCAAGTCCTGGATCAATCGGCGACCCGCTGCTGCCCACCTGATTGTGGTTGCCGTCGGCGTCAGTAATTCCGGACATATTCGTGCCGTCGCCGATCAGATTACTAGAGGAGCTGGCGTCGACGGCGCCGCTTACGTCATCAGAAGTGTTGCTGTCAGCATTGAAATTGCCGGCCACGATCGTGTTCCGCAGCGTGACCGTGGAGCCATTGTTAAAAATGCCGCCACCTGAGCAATCCCCACCCTCGTTGTCGCAATCAAAGCCCGCTACGTTGTTGGCGATGGTGCTGTTGTTGATAGTGGACGTGCCGCTGTCGCTGTGAATGCCACCGCCGTTGTTGTTCGCCAAGTTGCAACTTACTGTGCTGTTCGTGAGGATCAATATGCCCCGGCTGCGAATGCCTCCACCTGCGTGCCCGGCAAAGTTCCCACTGATTGTGCTGTTGGTGAGAGTCAGCATGCTGTTGGCGACGGTGCGTCTACCGCTGCCGCCGTTGTCAATGCCGCCACCGCCGCCACTGTCCGCGCTGTTCCCGCTCACTGTGCTGTTGTTAAGCGTGAGCGTGCCACCGCCGCGATTGGCAATGCCGCCGCCGTAGCCGTTCGTCGTGTCGTTATCCTCAATAGTGCAATTGTTAAGCGTCAGGCTGCCGCCGTTAGTGTAGATGGCCCCACCGTCATCGTCGGCCGTGTTTCCAGTAAGCACACAGTAGTTAACCGTGACCGTGCCGCCATCGTTCAGGATGGCGCCGCCAGGTTCGTCCGAAGCATACCCGCCGGTGAGGGTCAGACCTGAGATCGAAACAATGAATCCGGAATCGACGGCGAAGACCCGATTGTCCTCACCGTTAATAGTCAGCACGTCCGCGCCCGGGCCATTGATATTGACGTTGTGCTGAATTGCCGGCAGCGCATTCGAAAGGGAGATCTCGTATGGTCCGGGCGTGGCAAACACAATTGAATCAAAGTTAATATTGAGAGTGCCGCACGAATTCGGCGCCGCGTTTGCTTCTTCAATCGCCGCGCGCAGTGTGCAGACCCCGTTGCCCGCTCCCGTCTCGCAGATTCCATCGCCATGATTTATGTCCGAATCATCGCCGGTGTTATTTACGATTAATGGCGGCGGACATGAGTTCACGGTAAAGCTCGCCGAGATGGTGTGATTAGCCGTCACATTCGTGAAGGAATAACTCGAAACGGCGCCCACCGACACTGTATCAACCAGCACGTCAGCGATGTGATAGCCGGAGTCCGGCGTGATATTGAAGCTTTGGCTATCACCTTCATTAACTGTCACGGTTCCGGACGGACTGATCGAACCGTTAGCGCCCGCGCTTGCAGTTATCGCGTAGGTGTTGATTGCGAAGCTTGCTTCGATCGTGTGATTGGCGGTGACATTCGTGAAGGTGTGACTCGAAACGGCGCCCACCGACACTGTGTCAACCAGCACATCGGCGATGTGATAGCCGGAGTCTGGTGTGATATTGAAGACTTGATCACCGCCCGAGTTAACGGAGACGGCTCCGGACGGGTCGATCGAACCGTTAGCGCCCGCGCTTGCAGTTATCGCGTAGGTGTTGATTGCGAAGCTCGCTTCAATCGTGTGATTGGCGGTGACATTCGTGAAGGTGTGACTCGAAACCGCGCCCACCGACACTGTGTCAACCAGCACGTCGGCGATGTGATAGCCCGAGTCCGGTGTGATATTGAAGGTTTGGTTATCACCTTCAACGACGGTCACCGTGCCGGACGGGCTAATCGAACCATTAGCGCCCGCACTCGCAGTTATCGTGTAGCGGCACTTGCCCATGAAGCTGGCGTTGTAGATGGCGGCGATGTCCGAAGGATCAAGCGCCGTATTAAAGACTTCGACTTCATCGATGAGGCCGGGCCAGTACTCAGTCACGCCGGCGCTTACCGATTGCCACGCACCGATCGTCACCGGGTTTGTGTTGGGATCAGGAACCAGCGTAGTGGCGGTAGTACCATCCAATACTCCATTCACATAGAGCGTCAGAGCGGCGCCGTCGTAGCGAAGAGCGAGGTGATAGAACTGATTGGCCGATAAAGCAGAGGCCGAAACCACAATAGCGGTCGCGCCCGCCGCGTCAGTGATCCGTCCTTCCGCCTGCCCGCCGCTCAAGACGCGCAAGCCGTAGGCGAATTCGTTACCCGTACTGGCGGACAACGTGCTCTTGGTAACAATTGCCTCGTCGTTAGTAAATGGTTGGGTGGAGTTCACCCACGCATCGATCGTGAACGTTTGTAGATGCAGCGCACTTGCATCAGGCACGTTCACCAGGTCGTTGACGCCGTCGAGACTGAACGATTGGCCGACCTTGCCGGATGCAAACGTCGCCCCGCCTTGCAGCGTGCCGTTTTCGAGCGTCGGGCCCTTTATGTCATCGGGATTGCCATCGCCCGGCCACCAGGCCACCATACCTGACGGCGGCGTAGCACACGCAGGATCGACTCCCGTTCCCTGAATCGAAAAGTCATAGGGATTCTCATTCGCATCATCGTTCGCAATGCTCACGGTAGCAGTGCGAAGGCCGGCCGCGCTCGGCGCGAACTGAATCGTGAAGGTTGTATTGCTACTCGCCGCCACCGTACTACTCGGCTGAGCGGCAACGACAAAATCGCCCGCGTTCGGGCCGGTGATATCGACCTTTGGAGTTCCGCTCAGGTTCAGCGTCCCGGCTCCGGTATTGAGAATGACGAATGAATGCGTCAGCGCGTTGCCGAGACTGACTGTGCCAAAGTCAGTACCGTCACTCGTCTGCGGCGCGGTGCTGCCATCAGCGATCGAGTTGCCATTTCCCTGCACGTCGATTTCCGGAGGCGCAACATCATCGTTAGTGATCGTTCCGGTCGCGAACGACGGACTGCCGACGTTATAGAAGACGGTATCGGTAACCGTGAGCGTCACCGTCTCGCTCGTTTCGACGATTGCGTCCGCCGTCGGATCTATCGTGATTGTCTTCGTCGCCTCGCCATTGGCAAAGTCGACGAACCCCTGAGTCGAACCAAATCCGCCGGCGCCGCTGACGGTGTAATCAGTATTAAAAATCGCGTCGCCGCTGACAGCGAAATTCACGCGCAACGATCCGTTTGTGTCATCACGCGCAAAGGTGTATTCAAGATTCGTCGCGCCATCTTCAAGCACCGATGAAGGCGACACGGTGACGGTCACGTTCGGATCGTTGACGGCATTTACCGTAATACTGACGCTATCGGAGTCCTCTTCACTGTTGGCATCGCCGGTCAGTCCGGGGTCGGCCCCGTAGTTCCCGCGGTCGTTGGTGGTGATTTGCAGAGAGGCCGCGCCATTGAAATCAGCAGCCGGCGTAAAAGTAAGTCCGTTGAGCGCGTTATTGATCGCGGTCATCGAGCCCTTGAAGGTCATCTGTGGATCGAGCGTGCCATCACCCTGCGTGAAGGCCAGGCCGGTAATACCATTCAGAGTTATTGCGCCGTTGGCGCCGGTCAACGTCACCTGCACGTCATTAGATCCGGCATCGATGTCCGAGATCGAAATCCTATTACCGCCGCCGGTCGAGAAGACCAGGGGCGTATCTTCGTTAGTCACCTGCGCGCCGGGTACAGTGTTTACCGGCGCATCGTTGACGGCGGTGACTGTGATGTTAACGGTGTCGTTATCCTCTTCGCTGTTGGCGTCGCCCGTCAGACCCGGATCGACTCCGGTGTTCCCCTGATCGTTGGTGATGATCTGAAGACTGGCCGCGCCGTTGAAGTTGGCATTAGGCTTGAACGTCAATCCATTGAGGGCGTTGTTAATGTTGGTTATCGAACCCGTAAACGTCATCGTCGGGTCGAGCGTGCCGTCGCCTTGCGTGAATGACAGTCCGGCAGTTCCGGCCAGAGTGATCACTCCATTAGTGCCGTTTAGCGTGACCCTAACGCTGGCGCCGCCTGCGTCGGCATCCGAAATCTGAATTGCATTCCCGCCGCCAGTGGAGAAAGTCTTGTCGGTGTCTTCGTCAGTCGTCTGCGTTCCCGGGACACTGTTCACCGGCGCGTCGTTGTAAACCGCGGCCGGCTCAGCCAGGGTCCAGTCAGAGAACGATGAGACCGCATTCCTGGTAGCGAAGTGACTCGACGTATTAAGCACATCCGGATCCAACTGCGTGAAGCTGCCGTTGTACTTGAAGAACTTGAAAGTCGATTCCGTCGCGCTGCCGGGCACATCGCCGGCAAGGTAATGGAACGTCAGGTTGGCAGTGACTGCGCCCGGATTACTAATCGCCCAGTAACGTTGCAGGGCATTCGTCCCGGTGATATTCGGCTGCTTGGCTTGCACGGCCTTCACAGTCAGACTCTGTCCCGATCCCGCCGTCACATTAGCGTCCACCGGCGAGTAACCGTTCTCCGTTCCTAACGTGAACACAAACGGCCCGGTCGCCCCAAATGTCTTCTGAAGATTGCCAATCACATAGCCGTTCGTGCGCGTGATCTGCGGATAGGCCGCGAGCGAGAGCGTGTTCGCGCCCATATCAACAATCCCGTTACTAAGGTCGAGTCCGCCGGACAAAGCATTGCCGACGGTCACATTCGTCGCGAAAGTGACCGAGCCATTAGTAATCCGATTGACAGTGAGGAAGCCAAGTGGCTGAGTGCCGAGATAGCGAACCGTTCCCACGGCGCCCATGCCTCCAAAGTGCAGGTCAGAGCCATAGACCGTGCTGTCGAGCGCCCCCGCTCCGGCAACGGTGCCATTCAAAGTCACATCATGATTGGCGATGTCCAGCAAGTCCGTGGCGCCATTGAATTGAAGTACCCCATTGATGGTGAGGTCGCCGCCAACCTTAACGCTACCGCCAATCTTACTAATTAGCAGATCGAAGCAGGTCACGATGCCGTTGATGTTTTGCGTAGCTCCGCCGCCCTGAAATTTGACCGTGCGGGTCTTTGCGTCGAAGGCGCCGCTATTGGTGAAGTCCCCGTTGACGATCAAATTTCCCCCGGACGTGGGCGACAACGTTAGTTTACTCCCCGAGGCAATCGTCAGGTTGTTCTGGCAGAAGAGCTCTCCACTGCCGCTTGCGTCATACGTGCTGCCGCCATCGAGAATCAGGTTTCCATAACTTCTGCCGGAGGACTCGAACGCGGACGCGACAAAGAGGTGCTGGGTGCTGCCCGACTGGAAATCGACGACTGAATTCGGCCCGGCGGCGCCAAACGGACTGGTGCAGCCACCATCGAAATTCGCCGTCGAGCCGTTCCTGAAAATGATCGAGCCCAGCGTTCCACCGCCGGCGCCACCATCGCCAAAGGGGTTCCCAACGAAACCGACTCCCGAAGTCGCGAATGACGAGCCGGTCTGGAAAAGGACAGTACTGGCGCCGCCACCCAAGAGCCGATGGGCCTTGTCCTGGAGAATGACGTTGCCGTCAATCTTCGCGGTCGAGCTGGAGCCGAGCTGCATTTTCAACACGCCGCCAGTCCCCTGAAAATAGAGCGAAGCGCCGGCCGGTACTAACAGATCGTTAGCGGTGGCGCCGGAAATCGTTAAGGTCTGCGTCGTAGTCGGCGTCGTGGCCGCATTGAGCATGACGCTGACAGTCTGGCCATTGATCGGACCGTTAATGAGGTGCAGGGTGGCGATCGTCTGCGTCGGCACATTCACGACGGTGGGCGCGGGCGTGACATCGCTGTCGAAGATCAATTCATCGGTGGTGCCCGGTGAGTTAGCGACGGCTGAAGGTCTTACCGGCGACCAATTGCTGGGTACTTGCCAATCCTGGCTGGCCCCGCCGATCCAGGTGTATGGACCATTGCAGGTGTTCGTGAACGTCCAACCTGTGTTGGTCCCGCCTCCGGCGGCGTCAGTCCCGTTGTTAACGATGATTTGCAGCGGCAGCGTCAAGGCGCCCGGCACTTTTTGATCCTTGACGTCCACATCGGTCATCGAGAAAGTCCCCGCGCCCGACCACGTGCGCTTGGTCCCGTCAGGTAAAGAACGGATCAGAATGTCATCATCTCCTCCGCAGGGCGTGCCGTTCGCGTTGAAGATGATTTGGCCGGCGTTCGAGACGTTTCCGGTCAGCGTTACGTTGCCTTTCCCCAAATTCTGCCAGGTCCCGTTCGCACCAACCGTTACGCTATTGGTGGTGACGTCGAAATCATCTGAAGCACTGGCTCCCTGATTAAACACACCGGCGGTCACATTCAGCGCCGTGGAAACCGTCGTGCTGACTGCCAGCGAGACAACATTGTTCGTGCTCGGGGTCGGGTTAACTGGAACGTTGTTAATGGTCAAATGATCAAAGAGAGAATTGTTAGTGCCGCCGATAGTCTGGTTTCCAACACTGCTATCGAAGGTGACCGTGTTCGAGCCCGCAGTGAAGGTGCCGTTGTTCGTCCAATCGCCGCCGTCGGTGATATCACCCGCGGGTTGATAACTGCTCGACAACCAGATTTGCAAAGAGACACCGGGCGGTGTCGTGAGATTGCCGCTCGCGACGGTATAGATGGCGGTGAGGTCTGTATCCGGGGAAACGCCCTGGGCCAACCCCAGGTTCGTGTTCGAGATCGCGCCGCCATTGTCTGTGCGGACGATAAGCTGGTTCTGAATGATGTTGAGGTTCGTGATGTCCGACGTGCCGGACAGGGTTACGGTCGCGCCTTTCTCGGTAGTGGCGTTGTCGATAAAGACCGCGATCTTGTCGCCGCTCGCGAGTGTTAACCCGGGAATCGAATAGTTGCCGCCAGAATCCGTGATGCCGCTGCCAGCGACGCTACCATTTTTTAAAAGCGTAATCGTGCGGCCTGCGGGCATTGTGCCGGCGCTGTTGGTTGTGAACACGGTGCCGCCAATGGTGTTGGTTCCCACGATCGAGACATTGTCGATTGCTAGTGCTTGCGCATTCGTCGTCAATGAACCCGATGTGACGGAGTAGTTCCAGGCAAGATAAAAATCAGCGCCGCTGTTTACTGCCTGCGAGAGTATTTTGTTAGTTACAGGCGTCGTCGAGCCAGGAGCCGGCGAAAAGCCACTGTTATCGACGTCTGCTGCAAAACTTGTGAGGAAGTTAGCACCGGCGCTAGTCCAGTTGCTGCCGTCCGTCGAGTAGTACATCTGTATGCTATAGCCCGCCGGATTTGAACCATTGCGATACTTCTCAACGTCGTAGCTAATCTTGAGACCGCTGTAATTTGCTCCCGAGTTGTTTACTAGTTGCACGTAGAGATTGCCGCTCTTGGTGGCAGTTCCGGAAGACAGGAATCCCACGGCCCGATCCGGACCTGTATCCGTTGTCCCTGAACCAAAATTGTAAATGCCATTCGTCGCGTTCGTGGCGACGTTAGCGCCGTCTACGTTTTCCGTTGCGGCGGTGGCGGCAGCGTAGGTACCGACGGTGCGCACGGTCGTGTTCTTGTCAACCTTAAAATCGGCGGGCAGAGTAGCGGTCGCCGAGGTTCCCAACCCAGCGAAGTTTTCGGATAGAGGCAGTCCCGCTGCAACAGGAGCAGTCACCTCAGGCGCGGTTCGATATGCGAAGACTTTAGAATAGGTAGCATGAGCAAAATCGCCGAAGAGAGACTGGTTAACAAAGGCAGACACTGACCCGCTCGGCAGTCCGACGATGCACGTGAAACAGAGCGCGAATACACCAACAAGTAAGCTGGCTCTTTTGAGCGCGGCGAGGCGCGTACTGGGCGAGTGGGGCATTGCTGGGGCAAGCTCCTCAATCAGCGAGCAGCGAACAGTTTAGGACCTGATTACTGCCTCGAAACATGTCGGCGAATCGTGGGGGACTATCTACCTATTTCTAAAAATCGGACTTAGAACAAAGCCCGTGTCAGCACCATAATCGTCGCTACTGGTTGACTCGAAACAAACTCACGGGATGTCGTGCAGATTAAGGCTTGATACGTGGAAAAGTCAATTAAAATCATAATGTTGAGCCCACGGACCGGAGTTAGATCCAACCGGGCAAGTTTGGTCTCGATCCAATCAAATTTGCTAGAAATCAGATCGGGTTTGCGCTGAGGCAAATGAGTTTGTCACTCAAGCAGGAGGATGAGATCAGTACGACCTCCGTGAGCGGGAGGGAAAGAAACTCAAGCAATGAAAAGAGTTCGGATCGCGGCGTTCGGGTAATTGATCCACTCGCCCCGGGGGTGGTATTGATCTCGTCTCATCGGCGTTGATTCACTGAGTCCCAAAGTGTCGGCTGGCTAGTGTTCGAATTGAACGCGACGGGCTTCGAGTTGATCGAGAATCTCAGGCGCGTGTTTCAACTCTGCCAGGGGACGCAATTGTGCGCGGATATAGTCCCAATCGAGGCCGCCCGTCTGTCTGATGATTATTCGTTCCACGTCCACCCAGTCCTGACCGCGACCTGCGAATGCTTTGAGCACGATTAAATCTTCGGCTGAGCAGGTGCGCAGTGGTGTCTCCGCAGGGTAGACGAAGATCGAGGAACGCTGCACAATTAATTCTTCGAACGGTAATGCGCCAAGGGCAATATCAAGTCCAACACCCTTTTTTGAACGGAGCAGAAGCACGCGCCGTTCGCGAGCGAACTGCGCCGCGTCAAGGATTCGTCCTGCAAAGTGTTGCAACAGGATTTGAATGAATTGCTCTTCGTTGCCGAAGCCCGTCAGCAGTGTTAGATCCACATCGACGGTTTCCCGAGGCTCACCCCAACGCGTTGAACCGCCAGTCCCCCAATGAAACAAAATCGCCACCCCTGCGTCTCGCAGACGGACTGAAGCTCGGCAGCAGCGCGGATGACTTCATTCACAGTCAGTCGTTCTTACGTTGTAGACAAACGCCAGCCGCTACCGCCTTAGTCTTCTGATCTCATCGGCGGTTTCGGAAGCCTTCATGAACCAGCGTTGTTGCTCCACCAAGCCGGAAGACGGCCCCGGTGCTCGTGGGGGACTAGTGTAGTCGGCGTCGCCGCAGAGCAGGGCGATCGTTCGATAGGTATCGAGTTCGCGAATTTCTTTGCGCCGGAGTTGCTCCAGATCCGCTCCGGCAAGTTCCCAGGTTTCGACCCAACGCCGACCGACGACGATTTGCTCGGGCGTCCAGGAGGCCAGGGCAGAGGTCTCATCTTTCATATGAGGAGGATAACATAATTGATTAATTGCCGATGAGTGCGGATGCGGATAGCCCTTGCAGAGCGGTTAGGCACGAGGTCTTCACGAAGACACAGAGACGAGCGGGTGGGTCAGAAACTTCAGCGACAGACTTGAGTTCATCCCTCCACGTTGAAAATTGATCCACCCGATCACGCGGGTGGTACTGACCTCAATGCCTGAGCGTCGAAAGTGCGCTGCTGCTCACCGCCCACTGCTCACTGCTCACTGACTCGTTGATTTCACGTTGCAGTTGCGCTTGGTTCGGAGTTAAATAACGCCGCATGATCGGGCAGAACATCGGCAACTATACAATCATTCAGAAGATCGGCGCCGGCGGTCAGGGCACGGTTTACAAAGCCACCGATCAAAAACTCGGCCGCACCGTCGTCGTCAAAGTTCTGCCCGCCGAACTCACCGTCAAAGAAGCCAACCTGAAACGCTTTGAACGCGAAGCGCGCCTGGCTTCGTCGCTGGATCATCCGAACATCTGCACCATCTTTGATATGGACGAGGCCAACGGCCTGCACTTCATAGCGATGCAGTACGTCGAAGGACGGAACGTGCGGCAACTGGTGAACGGGCGGCCGCTGGAGTTGGAGAGCACTTTGCGGATCGCGATTCAGGTGGCGGACGCGCTTTCGGTAGCCCACGCGCGCGGCATCATTCATCGCGACATTAAGTCCGGCAACATCATGGTCACAGACAGTGGCCAGGTAAAGATTCTGGATTTTGGTCTGGCGAAACTACTCGATGAAACTGAAGCAGCCAACAGCGGCATTCATCAAACTGAGCTGACCGAAATCGGAGTTCCGTACGGGACAGCCACCTACGCCGCCCCGGAACAAGCGCGCGGCGATAAGGTCGATGCGCGCGCTGATATCTTCTCGACCGGAGTGCTGGTCTATGAAATGTTGACGGGCACCTGGCCGTTTCGCGGCAAGTCGACCATTGATGTGCGTCATGCAGTGATCTACGACCAGCCAAAGCCGCTGGCAGCCGCCCGCCCTGGCCCGGTGCCGGCGCGACTGCAAGAGATTCTGGATAAGGCACTCCAGAAAGATCCACGCGATCGCTATCAAAAGATCGGCGAGCTGCGCGATGAGCTGCGGAAAGTTCTGCACGAAGTCGCCGGCGGCGCAAAATTTGAAGAGGCTACCGCGCCGCGGCACCTGGGCGGCTCGAGTCCAGTCGGGCGCGCAATGCGCTGGCTGCGAAAATTAAGCGGCGCCGCCGAGACACCGACCAGCGTTCCCCAAATGACTTCGAAGGGCCTCACCGATCCGCAGGAAGGATCGATGACCACGATCGCGGACCGCGAGAAAAAGAGTCTGGCGGTGCTGCCTTTTAAGAATCTCGCCAATAATTCCGAGGCGAGCTTTTACGAATTCTCCCTGGCCGACGCGGTGATTACGGAACTGGCGCGGATACGCTCGCTGGTCGTACGCCCGTCTTCGGTGATGTTGAAGTACCAGGGCCAGCCGGCGGATCCGGCCGACGTCGGCAGAGAGTTGAATGTGGATGCCGTGCTGTCGGCGGGCTTCCTCGCCGTCGGTGAACACTTTCGGGTCAATGCGCAACTGCTGGACATCAAGAGCGGTGAGATTATCTGGAGCGATCGGGTAGACGCCTCGGCAGGCGACATCATCGCGGTGCAGGACGAGATCACCCGGCGCATCGTCGACGGCTTGCGGCTCGAGTTAAGTCCCGACGAGCAGGCGGGATTGGCCCAGCCCGCGACCGTCAACGCTGAAGCTTACGATGAATACCTGCGCGGCCGCGATCGGTTTGCGCGATTCATCTTTCGCAGCGTGGCCGCGGCCGACTGCGATGCGGCGATAACCCATTTTAGCCGCGCCATCGAACTCGATCCCGCGTTTGGTTTGGCTTATGACGGTCTGGGCGCGTGTCACGTGAATCGGGTCTTCAAGGGCCTGGGTGGGGCCGAAGATTTTGAACGCGCGGAAGCGGCTTTCAATAAGGCATTGTCGATCGATGGCAATATTATTGAGGCGCGCATGTTGATGGTGTTCGTGTATCTGTGGCGTGGCCAGAAACAGAAAGCGCGTGATGAAGTGGCGCGCATGCGGCGCGAGGCGCCCAGCGAGCCAGTGGTCCATTTCGTCAAAGCCACCTTGCACCGGCTGGATGGCGAATACGATCGCGCGTTGCGCAGCTACGATCGGCTGGTGCATCTGGATCCGGCATCGTTCGTTGTCGTCAGCTACAACCGCGCGCTGATCTTTCTCTACAAGGGAAAGACCGCAGACGCGATGCGCGAATTGGATCGGGCCGCTTCGGTTGAGCCGAACAATCCACTGTTGCGGATGTTTCGGGCGATCACGATGTACTACGGCGGGCAGTTCGACGCGGCGTGCGACATTCTGCGCGAGGTGCTGGCGCAGAATCCGAACCTGCACGGCGTGCGGCCGTTTCTGGCAATGTGCCTGAGCGCGCGGGGAGAGCACGAAGCCGCGCGCGCGGAACTAAATGAAGACGTAAAGCGAAACGCCGCCGTCGATCCGGATATTGCTTATGCGGTGGCGTCGGTCTATGCGCTGGAAGGCGAACGCGATCAGGCGTTCGAGTGGTTGCAGCGTTCGGTGGCTTTGGGGAACGAAAACAAGCCGCTGTTCGAGCACGATTCAAATCTGGCGTCCCTGCGCGAGGATCCGCGGTTTGGGGGGTTGATGACAAGGATTACTCGGACGTGAAGGGTGCCACCGAGGTACAATGGAAGGTAGGCGAGGTTCAAGGGACCTAAAGGTCGCGGCGTAGGAATGCTTGCTTACCTGCACGTAGGAGTGCTAGCTTAATAGTGAAGTCGTGTTGGCTCCCGTTTAATTTCTTCTCTTTTGTCTGGCTTGTCGTAATTGCGACCAGCATCCCTTGGCAATCGGAAAAGCATCTGAATCTGTGAGCGAGGAAGTAGCCTTTATGAGAACCATCAAATCAATCTTGATAGAGGAAATGGATCGTCCAGAGAGCCAACGAGAGTCGGAGGAGCGATCTATCCCAATTGTCGTTATAAACCGTAACGGCAGTCGATATGTTTCCCCTGTGGATATTGTGCGAAGTGTGGCTGGCAGACGGGAAATCCTTCGTCAGCGAACCCACAAAAGGGGTATCAAAAGAACCCCTCGGAGCGCGACAGGCTAAACAGCTATTTCTGAGATACCGTTCAATCTATTCCTGCTTCCTCTCCTAGGCGGGTTCATCTTTGTAAGGTATTGGAACAGGACAAAGTATCACGCGATCCGCGCGGACAAGGAGCGGATAGTCATATTCGCTTCACTTGCCGGCCTTATCGCCGTGGCGCTCGCTTTTGTCCTTAGATCACTTGCCGCTTCACTTCTTCCTTGTACCGCATTTCCCAGTCTTCCGTGTGTTGCCGCTTGGTGGAACTACCATGTTCCGTTTCCCTATTCCGACGTTTCCGTAATTGCGTTTACATTAGGTGCGCTGCTTTGGATTCCACTCAACAAGGGAGTGCTTATTTGGATTGGAACTCTGCGAAAACTGGATTCTTGGAAACCGTTTGGCTTATCGATAAAGCAAATACTTGTCACAGGATGGCCCTATAAAGCAGAGGGCGACAGGGTGATTGCGGAAGATGGCGATCCTTTGAATATGCTACTTCGGCGAGCGGATGCAAACCAAAAGACACTCTTAGTAACTTTAAAAGGGGGTAAGGTGTATGTCGGCTTCTTATCCAGCACAAGTCCACCGGGAACTCCCGCACGTTCTGTTGGCCTATTGCCAACCAAGAGCGGCTATCGGCATCCAGTAACAAAAGAAGTTGATTACACAATCAATTATGCGGATGCGCTCAGCATGATCAACCTTGAAATCGATCTTCATGAAACGAGATTGGACAATATTATTCGCAAGATAGCAGAAATGGAAATTGTTCTTACAAGAAAGAAATCAGCGACAGAAATAAGCGAGATCAAATCAAGAATCGTAAGGCTTGAGAGACGGAAAGCAGCAACCGAGAGGCGAATCGAGCGCCGAAAGGCAATCATATTAGATTTTCGGATTGTTATACCTATTGAGGAAATTGCTTCTATCGCGATCTATCGAGAAGACGTCTGGGAAAGATATTTTGATAACGCTTAGGTGCGGCCTTTCAATTAGAACCGTCGGCCCCACACCCCCCCTTGCCTTCTGCTTTGCCAACTCCTCTGTTATACTGCCCGTGCTCGCCTCGCTCAGGCATTCGGCCCGGTCGCAACGCATCGCAAACCTAGTTTCCAATGCAGTTGAAGTCGAGCAAGATTTTTGAAGCCGTCAACCGACGGCCTTTGACGAATCGCGAACCAGGTTTCAGAGCGCGTCCTTTATGGCTACGCTAGGCTCCCTGGCGGTGGTAGCCTGATTGAGCAGCACCGAGCGGTTTTCACGGAGTTCCCGTTTGAATCAAATGCGTATCCACCGGCGACTGCAGGTGGTACTAAAAATTCATGCGAGGGATCTCGATCTACTCGATCGAACCTCGAACCAACGGCCGGCAAATTCTGCCGGCACCTCCAACCACCAACGAGCACAGAAAACGCAGGCCAGTTCGGCTGCGAACCGCATGCTTCACTGCGTGCGCTCAGGCTCATCAACCGTCTGCGCCGGGGGATTTCGCGCCCAAATAATATTGGAGCCCTCCCGAATGGTCGGGCTACTGCCCCGCCAGCGCATCGACAGAAAGAAAATCAATGTCAAGAGAGTTAATTGTTAGTGTCAACGGAAAAGAAAAGAAGATCGCGATCGTCGAAAACGACCGCGTCACTGAGTTCTATATCGAACGCGGTGAACAGAACCAGGGCATCGTCGGCAACATCTATAAAGGACGCGTAATGCGTGTCCTCCCCGGCATGCAATCCGCCTTTGTGGACATCGGACTGGAACGCGACGCGTTTCTTTACGTCACCGATTTCTTTGACGAGGAAGCCGAGTTCGAGCGCATCGTCGTCGATAAATCAAAGAAGGTCGATCCCGAAACCGCGACCCGCGCCGCGACCGAACACATCGAGCAAAGCCGCGTCGAACGCGAGCACCACATCGAAGGCGCTCAGGAGCGGGCTGAGCCTTTGCGCGACGCGCCACTCGTCGAGGCCGAGGCCGCCCTCGCCGCGGAAAAATCGGAAGAGGCTGAAGAAGGCGGGCCACGCCGCCGTGGACGTCGCGGAGGACGCGGTCGCAGCCGCTCAACGCGCGCGGATGCGCCGGAAGAGCGCCGCGTAGTGCCAACCCCGGCAGAACCTATCGACACCCCGTTTGTAATGACCGGCTCGTCATTCGAGCGCATCAGCGACGATGAAGAACGCGCCATGAATGGTGAGATGTTCAAGGACGCGCGGCTACAGGAGCGTCTGCTGGATGAAGTCCACGCGGCTGAGTTCGACATGGAAGATTTGCCCAGCGCGCCGGTGGGCTCGCTGCTCTCTGATCCCAGCCTGACCGATTCCGGATCGTTTCAACGTATCGCGGATGACGATGATGCCACGGTGGCGCCGCGCGCACGCACACAAAAACTGGAAGCTGCCCGCGTGCGCAACTTCGTCGACGAAATCGCCGACGAAAGTTCACGCAGCCTTTCGTTCGAGCGCGTTAGTGACGACGAAGCATCGGAAGTTTCGGCGACTGAAGTCGAACCTCGAACGGTTGAGCCAGCGGTCATCGACCCCTTGATGGCTGAGCCGGCCGTGGTCGAGAAACGTCCTGCCCGGCGCAGCACGACCGCCAGCCCGCGCAAGAAAAAGACCAGTGTTATTGGTCGCTTGTTCAAATCCAAGAAGGCAGAGGACGAGGCCGAACCGGCAAATGAAACTCCGGCATCAGAAGCCGAAATGATTCCTGATGCTGAAGCCGGCATCACAACCGGTCGCGCGCATGAAGAGTTTGCCACCCGGCGCGGTGGCCGCCGCCGCCGCCGGCCCTCGTCTAAACGGCCAGCGGGCGCCGAAGGCGAAGCAGCCACAGGCGCAGAGGGAGCCAACGGCCTTGATGAAGAGGTTGAGGCGGTAGACATACCTCTTGAAGCCCAATTGGATAACATGATTTCAGAGCCGTCGCCGGTTGAAGAACCTGCGGAAGCAGCGGATGTGAAGGAAGCTCCGGAAGCGGCTCCCCGCGGTGAACGCCGCCCGCCGGCCCCACGTGGCGGTCGCGGTGGCCGTCGTCCTGCCCGGCACGAGCGCAGCCCTCAGCCGGCGATTACCGATCTCTTGAAGGAAGGCCAGGAGATTTTGGTGCAGATCGCAAAAGAACCAATCGCCAAGAAAGGCGCGCGGATCACTTCGCACATCGCTTTGCCCGGCCGCTTTCTGGTTTACATGCCGACGGTCGAACATCTCGGTGTCTCGCGCAAGATCGAGTCGGACAGCGAACGAACGCGACTGCGCAAGCTGATTCAAAAAATTCATGTGGAAGAGGGACAACCGGCCGGCGGCTTTATCGTCCGCACTGCGGGAGTAGGGGCCAGCGAAGTTGATTTGCACGCCGACGCGGTTTACTTGTTGCGCACCTGGCAGGACCTGCGTCACGACGCGGAAAAATCGAAAGCTCCGGCGCTGGTGCACAAAGATCTGGATCTGGTGCAAAGGATTCTGCGCGATCAGTTGTCGGAAGACTTTACCGCCATCCGGATCGATACCGAAGATGAATACCAGCGCGTGGTTGAGTTCGTAAACCGGATGCAACCGCGTCTGGTTAAGCGCGTCAAACTCTACACCCGTGACGAACCGATTTTGGAAGCCTATGGCGTACAGGCCGAGATCGATAAGGCGATTAAGCCACGCGTCTGGCTGCGCTCCGGAGGCTATCTGGTGATCAATCAGACTGAAGCCCTGGTTTCGATCGATGTGAACACGGGCAAGTTCGTGGGCCGCGGCGCGACCCGTCTGGAAGACACCATCACGCGCACCAACATGGAAGCCGTCGAAGAGATTGCGCGACAGATTCGCCTGCGCGATCTGGGCGGAATCATCGTGCTGGATTTGATCGATATGGAAGAGCGCCGCAATCGCCAGCGCGTGATGACCCAGCTTCAGGACGCGCTGCGATACGATAAGTCGCCCACCAAGGTCCTTTCTTTCAACGACTTTGGTCTGGTAATCATGACGCGCAAGCGGGTGAAGCAATCGCTCGAGCGCACCCTCTGCACGCCTTGCCTGTACTGCCAGGGAGCGGGTCTGGTGAAGTCGCCGCAAACAATCTGTTACGAGATTCTGGAACAGGCGCGGCGTCTGGGACGCGAAGGCGAATCAGGTAAGCGCCAGGCAATGCTGCGCATCAATCCGGAAGTCGCGAAAGCCTTGCGCGGCTCCGAGCGCGAGGTGTTGAATGAGATCGAGGACTATCTCGGCTCAGTGGATATCAACAGCGATCCGCGCATCCTGCAAGAGCAGTTTGATTTCGCTTTTGTTTAGGAGCGCGGACATCCTGTCCGCACTGAGCGCGAAGCGCGAACGTCCTGGCGATGGAGAGCGGGGCAGTAGCCCGACCGTCAGGGAGGGCTCATCAGTTCAGTACTGAGCCCTTGCTAACGCGCGGGCTACTGCCCCGTTTGCGCTGCAACTGTTATTCGGGCGATGGAGTCCGCCATTAAATGCCTGCGTGCTGATGACTCCTACCAAATTCCTGGTCAGGAGTCATCGACGTGGGCAAACTATTCTTAGCAGGCATCGGCGGTTTTATTGGCTCGACTCTCCGTTACGCTGCAACGGGATATGTGCAGCAGTTAAGCCGCAGCATAGACTTTCCCTACGGCACTCTCGCCATTAATCTCATCGGCTGTTTCCTCATCGGTTTTCTTTCCCAACTGGCTGAGTCGCGCGGCGTGTTCACCGCGGAATCACGCACCTTTGTCTTTATCGGCATCCTCGGCGGGTTCACGACTTTCTCTGCATTTGGCAACGAAACCATGAATCTTTGGCGCGAGGGCCAGAACTCACTCGCCCTGGCTAACGTCGCCGCGCATCTCGTGCTGGGATTGGGCGCCGTCTGGATTGGACGCGCGCTCGCTTACCAAATTTGGAGGTGACATCATGATGCTGCCGGAAGAAGGTTACCTGCTGCGCATTTTCATCGGCGAGAGCGACCGGCATGACGGCAAGCTCTTGTACGAATGGATTGTCCTGAAAGCCCGTGAAGTTGGTCTGGCCGGAGCGACGGTGATGCGCGGGATGATGGGCTTCGGCGCCCACAGCCGCCTACACACTTTCAAGATCGAACGCCTGTCGCAGGACCTGCCCATCATTGTTGAGATCGTTGACACGCGCGAAAAGCTCGAGAGTTTTCTAGCAGTGATTGATAAAGAGATCGAAGAAGGCATGGCCACCCTGGAAGAGATTAAGATCCATTTTTATCGGAGCGGGAAAGGATAATGATCAGCGCTGAAGGCGCAAAATGTAATAGCCTGGGATTTCGATTCGTTATGAGCCACAATAACAGACGTGACTCATTCCGCGCCTTCAGCGCTCCAACGATCATTTTATGGCCTTTACGTGGGCCGCTGGCCCAGGGCGCGGTCCTCAGCTGAGCATCTCGGCTGGGGTACTAGACTATTACATCTCGCGCCTTCGGCGCTTAACCAACTCAATCATTTAGAGGAGTCATCAGCAGTGAATTTCATTGAGCGCCTTTGCTTAATAGCGTTTTTGATTACGGGTATTTCAATATCGGCATCCGCGCAAAAGGTGGTCGCGCCCGATGTGCTCCTAACCGTCGGCGGCGAGGTGGAACATCCCATGAAGCTGACGCGCGCCGACCTCGACAAGTTTGCGCGGCAGACGATACGGGCAAAGGACCACGACGGAAAGGAATACACTTTTGAGGGCGTGACGGTCCTGGAGATTCTGCAAAAGGCCGGGCTGAAGTTTGGTGACGCGTTGCGCGGCAAAGCTCTCGCTACTTATCTGCTGGTCGAAGCTGCGGATGGTTATCAGGCTGTCTATGCGCTCCCCGAATTCGATCCGCCGGCAAACGACCGGATGATTCTGCTGGCAGATCGTCAGGACGGGGCGGCCTTTCCGGCTGCCGCGGGTCTGCTCAAGATGATCGTTCCCGGCGACAAGACCCACGCTCGTTGGGTGCGGCAGGTCAAATCATTGACCATTGTGCGGGCTCCGAAGGCGGGTCAGTAGGTTCGGCTCGAGCGGCGGTCCTTCCCCTCACAACTCAACCGAATATTTCTCAGCCTTGAAGGGTCGAAAGCCGCGCTTCAAATAATTCGGCATCGCGGCCGGATCGTCGAGCGTGCACGTGTGTAGCCACACACGATTCGCGCCGTCGGCCCAGGCTTGTTCCGTCGCGCACGTTAGCAAGTGCTTACCTAAACCGCGACCCAGGAATCCCGGCAGCAGTCCAAAGTAAGCGATCTCCACCGAGCCATCTTCGCAACGACGCAGTTCGAAGTAGCCCGCCGTCGCGCCATCCTCAGTCATTAACCAAACTGAAATCTCCGCCCGGCTAAGATAGGCAACGATGTCTTCATCAGTCCACGGCAGCCGATCGATCCAGTGATAGTTCCGGCCTACTTCAACGTAGAGGTAGCGGAAGAACGAGGCCGGGCATTCAGGCATTTGCTCGACGCGAATACGCGGATCGTCACTGCACGCCGCTTGTAAGTGGGCGGGATCACGCATCTCGAGATAGGTACGCGTGACTTCGATGGTTGAGATGGTATTCATCTGAACTGAAGATCCATTTTGCATTTATCATTTGTCATTTTTGATTCTTGTTCGTGTTCGTTCGTGTGATTTCGTGGATCGTTCTTCATTCTCAGCCAAGCAAGCGATCCACGAAATCACACGAACCGACACGAAATAAAATTTCGCGAATAAAACATGTCAAATGGAAAATGAATCTTTCATCTCGCTCACTTGCCCTTACCGCCGCCTGCCGCTCGCGCTCGTGGATGAAATCGATCATAAGCCTTGCGCATGTGGATGTCGGTGATGTGCGTGTAGAT
>DATHHW010000113.1:0-34305 GCA_035317005.1 Pyrinomonadaceae bacterium
TCGCAGAGATTCCTTCTGATTGCGAAATAGTGGAAGCGGGCGAAGACTCGGTCGTAATGCCGGGCCTGGTCGACAGTCACGTGCACATAAACGAACCAGGCCGGACTGAGTGGGAAGGTTTTGCTACCGCCACGCGAGCGGCGGCGGCCGGCGGCGTGACCACAATCGTTGACATGCCGCTCAACTGTATTCCGGCCACGACCACCCTCGATGCTTTGAATGCAAAGTTAGCCGCCGCGCGCGGCAAGCTGATCGTCGACACTGCCTTCTGGGGCGGCGTCGTGCCGGGCAATACGGGTGAACTGACAAAGCTTTGGGACGCGGGCGTGGTCGGCTTCAAATGTTTCCTGGTTCATTCCGGTGTAGACGAATTTCCCAACGTCAGTGAAAAGGATCTGCGCGCGGCGATGCCCGAACTTGCCCGGCTGGGAGCGATGTTGATTGTGCATGCCGAGGTGCCTGGTCCGATCGACGCTGCCTGCTGTCAAACTTCAGGTGAGAACGGCGGGACCGATCGGTCTTATGAAACTTTCCTGCGTTCGCGTCCACACACGGCTGAGGGCGAAGCAGTTGAGCTGATGATTCGTCTCAACCGCGAAACCGGCTGTCGCATTCACATCGTTCATCATTCATCGGCAGATGCGTTGTCAATGCTACGCGCGGCCAAAGCATCGGGCGCGCAACTAACCGTTGAGACCTGTCCACACTATCTGCATTTTGCCGCCGAGGATATTCGCGACGGGGCGACTGAGTTCAAGTGCTGCCCGCCGATTCGTGAGCGCGCCAACGGTGAACAACTCTGGGAAGCTCTGCGTGACGGAACGATCGATATGGTGGTCTCGGATCATTCACCGTGTCCTCCGGAGATGAAGCTGAGAAACCAGGGCGATTTCATGAAAGCCTGGGGAGGCATTTCTTCTCTGCAACTGCGCTTGCCGGTGATGTGGACGGAAGCGAACGCGCGCGGTTTCACGCTTAATCAACTGGCCGAGTGGCTTTGTGGCGCGCCGGCGCGGCAGGTTGGCCTGGCCCAGCGAAAAGGTTCGATTAGTGTCGGCAGCGACGCGGACATTGTGATCTGGAATCCAAACCGCGAGTTTCGCGTCGAGCCCGAGATGATTCACCATCGGCACAAGTTGACGCCTTATGCGGGTGAAGTTCTGCGGGGAGTAGTAGAAAAGACTTTGCTTCGGGGGCGGATGGTTTATGATGGCGGCGCTTTTAGCGAGCCCAAGGGCCAAATGCTATTTCGGGTACAAGAGAGATAACGAAAACCTTTGCGCCTTCAGTTTTTTCTTAGCGCCTTTGCGTGAAATGTATTCGGTTCTCGCAAAGGCGCAAAGAAAGACCGAAGCCGCAAAGAAGAACTGATCGCGATGGACTTTACTGAACTAATCGATCTCGCTTCCGAACGCCTCGGCGGTGCAGTGCTGTTTGCCAACGACGAGTTCTTTGCGCCTAAAGAAAACCTGCTGAAGCCTTCCGCGCCTGTTTTTATCGAAGGCAAATATACAGACCTGGGTAAGTGGATGGACGGTTGGGAATCACGCCGCCGCCGCACGCCGGGATTCGATTGGTGCATCATCCGGCTCGGTTTGCCCGGCGTAATTCGCGGGGTGCTTGTCGACACCAGCCATTTCAAAGGCAACTATCCTGAACAATGCTCGCTCGAGGCCTGCACGATCGACGGCCTGCCGACGACCGAAGATCTAACTGCCGAGTCGGTGCCGTGGACCGAGATTCTGACGAAAGTGAATCTCAACGGTGACTCACTCAATCCGTTCGCGATAGTCGGCGAATCGCGCTGGACGCATCTGCGCTTCAAAATCTATCCCGATGGCGGCGTCGCGCGCCTGCGTGTGTATGGCGAGGTCGTACCGGATTGGCATCGCCTGAAACAGATTGGTGGTGAGATCGATCTGGCGGCGGTGGAAAATGGCGGGATGGTGCTTTCGTGCAGCGACATGTTCTTTGGCCACCGGCACAATTTGATTATGCCAGGGAAAGCCGCGAACATGAGCGACGGCTGGGAAACAAAACGCCGCCGGGGCCCGGGCCACGATTGGACGATCATTAAGTTGGGCACGCCGGGCCGCATTCGCCGTCTGGAAGTGGACACTTCCTACTTCAAAGGAAATTTTCCCGAAAGCTGTTCGCTGGAAAGTTGTAGCGCGGTCGATATGCCGCTCGAGACTTTGGCGGAGCCGGAGTTCGCATGGAAGCCGGTCCTGGCACGCACAAAATTGCAGGCGCACACCCGTCACCTGTTTGACGAAGTGATGGACACGGGCACGGTTACCCATCTGCGCTTTAATATCTTTCCAGATGGCGGCGTCAGCAGGTTGCGGGTTTTCGGGAAGATCGAGTGATCGTGAAGTTCATCCGTCGTTACTGCTTTTGAGTTTTGTGGTTTTTCGCGCGATTTCGTGTGATTTCGTGGATCGCTTTTCTGTTATGCGAACCCGATCCACGAAGTCACACGAAATCCACGAAACTTAAGCCCTTGTAAATCTAATTGAGAGACACTACACATCGGATTCAATGGCTCAATTCACTGTCAGCAGTTGACGCAGAAGCCGAGTTCTTGAAATGCTGCGGCTCGCGTAACTGGGCCCGGTCATTGACCGACGCGCGACCATTCATAGACGCCGATGCTCTCTTTCGAGAAGCCGATAGTGTTTGGTGGTCGTTGCGTGACGAAGATTGGCTCGAAGCGTTTCGGGCTCATCCAAAAATTGGTGAACAGAAAGCAGCCGCGGTTCAATCAGAGCAGGCCGGAAGTTGGTCGGCGCAGGAACAGTCGGGTGTCCAGGACGCAGCCACGGAGACGAAGGTCGCGCTGGCCGCCGGAAATCAGGAATACGAAGCGCGCTTTGGTTTCATCTTCATAGTTTGCGCCACCGGGAAGAGTTCGGCAGAGATGCTGACGATTCTGAATGGTCGTTTGCAGAACGATCCCGGTACTGAGTTACGCGTGGCGGCGGAAGAGCAGCGCAAGATAACGCGACTAAGATTGGAGAAACTGCTTACACAATGAACGCAATCACGACGCATGTTCTCGATACGTCTCGCGGACGGCCGGCCAGTGGCGTGGTGGTAAGGCTTGAAGTCGAAGGGACCGCCCGCTCCTGGAGACAGATTGCCAAGGGAGCGACTGATACGGATGGCCGAGCCAGCAACCTTCTGCCGCATAGTTATGCCCTGGCCGGGGGTACGTATCGATTGACTTTCGAGACCGGGCCCTACTTTGCTGCGCAGGGGACTGAAACTTTTTATCGCGAGGTCGTGATCGTTTTTACGGTGAGGAACCCGGAAGAGCACTATCATGTGCCGCTGCTGCTGAGCCCGTTTGGCTATGCAACGTACCGGGGAAGCTGAGTAGCATAGACTTCAGTCTGTGTTGCATAGTTAGTAGAAACCACAGACTGAGCTCCGTCGCGTCACTTTGGGTGTGCGACCTTTGAGTCAAAGTCTTGAAGCAACACCACTTTTTTGTGGTCGTTTCTCCCTCTCCCTTTGGGAGAGGGTCGGGGAGAGGGCTTGTGCGTGGGTCAAGCTTCGCACCCTCCCCTAACCCCTCCCTAAAGGGAGGGGAAGAAACGACGTACCTTTCAATCAACTTGATCAGACGTTCCTGAAGTCTGTGCCACCTTCCAAGATGAACATCAATCCAACTCTCCACGAATGGCTCAGCCTGATAGCGCGTTGGGTGCACGTGTTTGCCGGCATTATGTGGGTCGGCACGACCTATTACTTTACCTGGCTGGATGCGCGTCTGAGCGAAGAAGAGAAAGCCATGCGCGCGACCGGCAGCGCGGCGCAGCTCTGGATGGTTCACAGCGGCGGCTTTTATGTGGTCGAAAAGCGGAAAGTACCGGATGAGCTTTCGCGCAAGCTCCATTGGTTCCGCTGGGAGGCGGGCACTACCTGGTTGAGCGGTATGGCGCTGCTCATCATCGTCTACTATCTTGGCGGCGGGGCGTTGATAGATCGGGACGTCGCGGATATTAGCCTGGGTGCGGCTGTCGCAATTGGCGTTGGGGCTTTGGTCTTTGGCTGGCTTATTTATGACCTGTTAATGATTTCGCCATTGGGACGCAACGAAAAAGCGTTCGCGTTGCTGGCCTATGTCTTGGTCGTGGGGACCGCTTACGGATTATCGCGCGTGCTGAGCGGCCGCGCCGTGTACATTCACGTGGGCGCGATTTTCGGCACCATCATGGCCGGCAACGTGTGGATGCGCATCCTGCCGGCGCAGCGAAAGATGATCGAGGCCATTAAGGCAGGTCAGCAGCCCGATGAGGCCCTCGCCGCTCAGGCCAAGCTTCGTTCGAAACAAAACACCTTCATGGCCGTGCCGCTGGTTTTCCTGATGATCAGTAATCACTACGGGGGAAATACAACCGGAGGTTTTGATTGGATTCACCTGGCGGTGCTCGTGCCGGCCGGTTGGCTAGCGGCGAAGTTCATAAGAAGAGCGTGAGAACTGATCGAGGCGTCCACTCTATGTTTTCCTCGCCTCGGAGAGGCGAAATGTTAATAGCCCCGACCTGACCTTCATATGTTAGCTCCGTAGGAGCGGCATGTTAAATCGTTGCGCTCCTACGGAGCTTAGTAAACAAACCGTCGGCCTGGAGCTATAGACACTTGGCTCGTCCGGAGCCATGGCAATGACGGCTGGCTTACTTCTTCCGGGCTTTCTTCCCCGCTCCCATCCCCACAATCGTCTCAAACTCATCTTTGGTAAGCGGCATCACAGACAATTGCGACTGTCGAATCAAAGGCAGATTGGCGAGCTTGGTGTGATAGCGGATTGAAGCCAGCGGCACCGGTTCATTGAGGGGCTTCACGGGTTTAAGGTCTACGGCAACCCATTGGGGATCGTCGATGGTAGGATCGGCATAAGCAGCTTTGGCTACCTCGGCGATTCCTACGACACACTTTCCGGTCCCTGAGTGATAAAACAACACGCGGTCGCCGGCTTTCATCAGTCTCAGATTGTTCCGGGCCTGAAAATTTCTCACGCCCGTCCAGTCCGTGCGGCCGTCGCGCACGAAATCATCCCACGAATATGTTTCCGGCTCCTGCTTGACCAACCAAAGGCCGGATGTCCCGCTCGTCTTCTTGGCGGTACTCTTCTTTGAGCCGGTTTTCTTTGACGCTGTTTTCTTTTTAGTCATCTGTCGTTGCAGGTCCTCGGTCAAAATCGTTAGAATCCGGGGCGTTCATTCATTCCAAACCCAAGGGTTCAAAAATATAGTGGCAAAACTAAAAGAAGGTGACAAAGCTCCTGATTTCACGGCGCAGGACGGCGAAGGTCAGACCGTGCGCCTTAAAGATCTTCGCGGGAAAAAGATCGTGCTTTACTTTTACCCCAAGGACGACACGCCAGGGTGCACCAAAGAAGCCTGTTCGTTCCGCGATTCGTTCGCCAAATTCAAAAAGCGTGGTATCGAAGTGCTCGGTGTTTCATTCGACAGCGAAGCCAAACACAAGAAATTTGCCCAGAAGTACGATTTGCCTTTTCGCTTGCTGGCAGACACTGACCGGGCAATTGCCGAGGGTTACGGCACCTACGGCGAGAAAAAGTTCATGGGGCGGACGTACATGGGAATTCACCGCGTGACTTTCCTGATCGACGAGAAGGGAAAAATCAAGAAGATCTTCAACAAGGTTAAGCCCGAAGACCACGCGGAAGAAGTTCTGGCCGCTTTTGATGAGTGAACCACTCCGCGTCTGCCCGTCGCACTTCTTCAGCCGGTCCTTGCCTTGTTGCCCGCATTGGTTTTGACTGAGCGCTTCTTGCCTTTGGCCGAGGGTTTGCGGCCGGGCATTAGCACTTCCACCGAACTAAATGAAGGATTCAAGCCGCGTCGCTTGGCTTCCACCGCTTCGCGGGCCTTGGTCAGCTCTTCCGAGGCCTCGTTAACAAAATACATGCGCGTGTGGTTGACGATCTGGGTGCGAATCTCGCGAGTCCAGAGCAAAAGGTTTGCCAGGGCGTCGCAAACCTCGTCCTTGGGAAGCCTGGTGACCTGAGCAATCTCTTTTTGGGTGCGGGCGCCGCAGCGAATGGCCTCGCGTACCCGATCGGCTGGTGAAAGTTTCCTGAGCATGCGAGCTATGCGCCGCGGCGAAAATCCGGCCTTGGCATCAATAGACACGCGGGATCTTTCGGGCACGACCGTGGCCCCATGCTTAATCCGCGCGTTCTTATATTCACGCAAAGCTTGCCGGCTTTGGGCAATTTTCTGGCGAATGCAGCGCTTGCAGTAGAGATTCAGGCCGTCTTTACGCGCTCGGCACAAGCCGAACTCTGACAGCGGCAGCGACTCTTCGCACCTCGGGCATCGTTTCAACTCAACCACGCTTACTTCCGCCAGTCTTGTCACTCTTTACGCTCCACTAAAATGATTTTGAATACGCGATCCCGGGCCAAAACGCCTGCCTTGCAGTCAGACAAGCCGCCTTGCACCCTGGCCCGTTCGAACCCTCTGTGACTAATGTTGGCGATGCACTCCGGATGTGAGCCGGAAAAAATCCGCCGTCGATGGCCACGCTGATTTAGTCATTGCGTGACGACGCCCCCACACACCAACGCATGTGAAATACATTGCGTATCGAGGTTGGTCGCAGGAATGGCTGACGGTTATCTCGCGAGGATAATAATTGCTTCTAACTTCAACTCAATGGATTCGTCAACTCGATCGCCAGTGCGCTCACCTCTCCAACTAGTAAGGGACTGGCATTATATTTAGGAAGATTTTTTTTGCAACCTCTTTCTCACATTGACATGGTCCAACTCGCGCAAGCGATCATTTCGCGCTGCGAAATATTTTTTGGAAATGATTTCTCTTTCGCAACGTCTCTGAGGAAACAAGATAGAGCGTCTTGATTTTTGAGCGGGGAAATTTTGAAAGATGGCTGGCGTGAAAAACATGCGCGACCAGTTTCGAAATGAGCCAATAAAAACATGCATTCCTGATCGAAATAGAAAGCGTTCGCCGTATGTTGCACGCTAAACCTGCGATGAATGCGATCGTGGTCCAACTATTAGTTGATTTGTCGTGGATCAATCTGCAGGGAACAAAGATCACAGATCGCAATGAAGAAAAACTTTTGCCAGATCGATCATCACGTTTCCTACTTCAGGCAACAAAAGTTCCGGCATGATCAACCGTTGTCGCGGTTGTTACAGACAACCTTCGCTTACTCAAAACAGAAGGCAGGTGTTGCGTGGCTGTGTTTAATTAACCGAGTGAGCGTTATTCAAAACGAATCGAGCGCAAGTATCCATGAAAATGACGGAAGTTTAGGCGGTGACGGATTCTGTGGATGCCGCTTGGTTGTGCAAAACGCGAGAAGTCCTGATTTGTGAGTGACTTGCTCAACCCACCAAGAGGGCTATCCACAGCTTTTCAACAGCTTCTGTGGAAACAGGAATGCTGACTATTTCAGTGAATGAGCGAGGCGCACGGAGTTTCTATCGCGGTTTCATTTTCGGGCGATCCTTGAGCCGAAAAACGAATTTGAGCCCCGACCACACTTCATCGACGGCACAGATCTTAACGTCCACTAGTCCGGCAGCAAGACCAATTTCTCGGACAATGTTCTCGGAAAGATCGGTTGACACGCCCGAACTCTTTTTTGGCCACGACACCCAAAGCATGCCTGAAGCGCTGAGACGATTGGCGTAGTCGGAAAACTTTGTCTTCAGTTTCTTTTCACTCTTAACAAACAATTGAGCAAAGTCGAGTGGTTTGGCCGAACGTGCGTTGATACTTACATCCATAGGCAGATCAAGTTCGTTCGCGTAACCCTCTGGTGCATTTACGAACGCGATATTAAAACCAGGCTTGATGCCCAGCTTTTTGACTAGTGGTGTTCCGGAATAACCCGCCATGCAAGATTCTGTTCACTCTCACAACAAAGCCGCGATCAATGCTGCGTCATTGTGAGTGATGTTTCCAAACTTGTACAAATCTTGTTATCAACTGAAGTCGGCTGTCGATTACTCGTTGATGATTAGCTCGCCGCCGAATTTGATTCCGTGTTGTTCGCGTCCGAGCGCAATTATTAACACAGCACCGACAAACACTGTAACCGCCGTGACTGACATTGCCATCGCATAGCTCATCCTTTCCGCGAAGACGGCTTCGACATAACCGACAGAACCTGCCAACAGTACTCCACATTGGTATGCGAAGCCGGGAAGAAAGCCGCGCACTGAATCCGGCGACAGTTCGGAGAGGTGCGCGGGAATAATTCCCCAAGCGCCCTGCACCATAAACTGCAAAAGGAATGCTCCTACGATCAAGAGCGCCAGCGAGGGGGCAAACGCCCACAGCGGAACTACGGCAATCGCACACAGCAATGCCGTAATCATCGATTTGCGGCGTCCCCATCGGTCCGATATGAATCCGAACAGAACTCCGCCGAGGATCGCCCCGACCATCGAAATTGCGGTGACCGAGATTCTTTGTCGCGGACTAAAGCCCCAGTGGCGCTCGAGGAATGTTGGATACATGTCCTGGGTACCATGAGAAACAAAGTTCATCATCATCATTAACAGGGTCAGGTAAATAAAAAGCTTCCAATGCGAAGCAATCTTGCGTCCCAGTTGTCCCCAGCTTTCGTGGCGCGTTTTTTTCCAAACTTCTGATTCTTTGACCTGGAAGCGAACGAACAAAGCCAGCAAGGCCGGTAACCCACCGATAAAGAATAGCGGCCGCCAGCCCCAACGCGGAAACACAAAGAAATAACAGACCGCCGCCAGCAGATAGCCTGCAGCGTAACCTTCCTGGAGCAAGCCTGAGAGCACGCCCCGTAATTTCGGTGGCACCTTCTCCATTGCCAGCGAGGCGCCCACCCCCCACTCGCCGCCCATGCCGATGCCGAACAGCGCCCGCAGCACCATGAAAGTAGCGTAGTTGGGAGCCAACCCCGATAAGACTTCGACCACCGAATAGAATACAAGGTCGAGCATCAGCGGCAGGCGGCGGCCGTAGCGGTCCGCCAGCAACCCGAAGATGAATGCGCCTACTGGCCGGAAACCGAGCGTAAGGGCAATGGAAAGAGCAATCTCTTTATCTGTCTTGTGGAACTCTTTGGCTATCGCCGTTAAGGTGACGACAACCAGGAAGAAATCGAAGGCGTCGAGTGTCCATCCGAGAAATCCGGCGAAGAGCGCAGCACGGTGCCCTTCGGGTTGATCATCCGCATGATCCATTGGCAAAGGCCCTCAGCAATCTGGCTTGACGTGCAAGAAAACGCGGCGATACTAATATTTGCAGACTTTGCGTTCAAGAGATTTATTAGGATCAACTGCATGCATCAAACCATTAATGGCCTAATTTGAGGCGTTTTCTGTTCTCCGTGTTCTCCGTGTCTCCGTGGTGAGTCTAATTGTGGGCAGGAATTCACCACGGAGATACAGAGAACACGGAGAACATTCAAACCAGGACACTACTCATCAAACCAGTTGAGGTCCTGCGCGCGTAATTTGAAGGTAGAGAAACACTGAGCTGGAAAAGACATGTTGATTAAGAAGCCAGCGGACATCAAATCGAGCGAGATTACCGACCCTAAGGTCTACCTGAACCGCCGTCTGTTCATGCGCGGTGCGGTTCTCGCGGGTTCGGCGGTGGCGACCGGCTTCATTTATCGCGAACTGAACCCACCGCCGGCGGTTATCGAAGAACGTCCTCGGATTGCCGGTCTGGTAACAACACCTTCCGATGAAGCCATGCGGCAGGGTTTCAAGGTGAACGAGCCTCAGACTTCGTTTGAAGACATCACCAATTACAACAATTTTTACGAGTTCTCGACCGAAAAGCGTTCCGTTGCTTCAGCAGCGCGCGGCTTCATAACGCGGCCGTGGACGGTTGAGGTTAGCGGTTTAGTGAATAAGCCAAAGACCTACGACCTGGATGACCTTTTGAAGTTAGCGCCGCAGGAAGAGCGAATCTATCGCCATCGCTGCGTCGAAGGCTGGTCGATGGTGATTCCGTGGGCTGGATTCCCGCTCGCCGCCCTGCTCAAACAAGTCGAACCGTTATCGGCCGCGCGTTACGTGGCGTTTCAGACACTGCTCGACCCAAAGCGCCTGCCGAATCAAAACACTAGTGTGCTTGACTGGCCTTATGTCGAAGGCTTGCGTCTGGACGAGGCGTTGAATCCGCTGGCAATTTTGGCTACCGGTTTGTATGGCGGCACTATGCCGCCGCAGGACGGCGCGCCGATTCGTCTCGTCGTGCCGTGGAAGTACGGATTCAAGAGCATTAAATCGATCGTGAAGATTAGTCTGGTTGCTGAGCAGCCGCCGTCGACGTGGAACATTCAGGCTCCGGATGAGTACGGCTTTTACTCAAACGTGAATCCCGGCATCGATCATCCCCGCTGGAGCCAAAAAACCGAGCACCGCATCGGCGAATTCACTTCGCGCAATACGCTTTTGTTCAACGGCTACGCCGATCAGGTCGGGTATCTTTACCAGGGGATGGATCTAAGAGCGAATTTCTAACCGGAGCGCGGGCATCCTGCCCGCCTGACCGCGAAGCGCGAATATCCTGGTTTGGGGGAAGTTTTTTGAGCGTGCTGCGCACGCGTGCGGGCAGGATGCCCGCGCTCCGATATGAAAGACACACGCTTTGCCAAACTCGTCCTGCTGGTTAACGGCCTGGTGCCGCTGACGCTCTTGTTGTGGGACGTCTACCGCAAACAGGTGGGCGCAAATCCTTTGGAGTTCGTCACGCGCACGACCGGCATGCTCACTCTGGTTTTTCTGCTGATCTCACTGGCGGTGACTCCGCTGCGCAGAATTACGGGCCTGAACTGGCTCACCAGATTTCGTCGGATGCTGGGGCTTTTCGCATTCTTCTACGGCTCGCTTCACCTGTTGACGTATGTAGCTTTCGATCGCTTCTTTCATCTCACCACCGTCCCCGGTGACGTCGTCAAGCGTCCATTCATCGCCATCGGCATGACGGCGTTCTTTCTGATGCTGCCGCTGGCGATTACCTCAACCGACAAGATGGTGAAGCGTTTGGGTGGCAAGCGTTGGATGCGCCTGCACCGCGTCGTTTATCTGTCGGGAATCCTCGGAGTGCTGCATTACTATATGCTGGTCAAGTCTGACGTACGTCTGCCCATGACGTTTGCATTTTTGTTGGCGGTGCTGCTGGGCTTCAGGATTTTTGCGAAGTATTACGTGTCGCCGCCGAGTGTTTCCGGGAGCAACTTTCAATAGGCCAGGGTGTGTCAGAAGCCCGACCGTGAGGGAGGGCAACGACTGTGGCGGGCGACTATCGGCATCCGACATAACGTTTTGCCACCGATTTCTTCATGACGAGTGCTGCGATTGTTGCCCTCCCTCACGGTCGGGCTTCTGACACTACCCAAGGCCATCCTTTGCCGCAAACCACGGATTCCCTCAGGAAAACAGGGTTTTCAAGCCCCAGAGCTGAATTCAGTATCTGACAAACAAATATTTGCTTGCGGCAGAGAAAGCTTTGTCTGCGACGCACAAATATTTGTTTGTGACAGCAAAAGCTTTGTCTGCGACACGTAAATATTTATTTGCGACAGCAAAAGGTTCGTCCGCGACACACAAATATTTGTCTGCGGCAGCAAAAGGTTTGTCAGCGACGCGCAAAGCTTTGCTTGCGACAGCGAAAGGTTTGGCTGCGACGCACAAATATTTGTTTGTGACAGCAAATGGTTTGTCTGCTACAGGCAAAGATTTGTTTGCGACAGACGAGGTTTCGTCCATCACGGACGAGGTTTCGTCGGGCACAGGCGCGGTTTCGTCCGGCGCAGGCGAGGCTTTGACGAGGGCCATTGGCCCAGGCTATTACATTTCGCGCCGTCGGCGCTGAGACGCCCTCCCTAACGGTCGGGCTACGGCCCCACCTATTGCCTTCCAACCGCATCGTTGTTAACTTTCTCTCGTGCTTGATCCGACCAGGCGGTTCTCAGACCGCGTAGAATACTATCTCAGGTATCGTCCTACTTATCCTTCCGAGATTATTCCTTTGCTTGAGTCACAGTGTGGCTTAACTGCCGAGTCTGTCATCGCCGACCTGGGGTCAGGCACAGGTCTTTTGACTGAGGTGTTTCTGAAGCACGGCAATCCAGTGTTTGGTGTCGAACCGAATCAGGAAATGCGCTCAGCCGGCGAGAAGTTCTTAGCGCAGTATCCGAAATTCACCAGCATAAATGCTGCCGCGGAATCGACGACGTTGCCTGATCATTCGGTCGATTTGGTCGTATCCGGCCAGGCCTTTCACTGGTTCAATCGTGAAAAAGCCCGCGAAGAGTTTGTGCGGATACTAAAGCCGGCCGGCTGGTTGATGCTCGTTTGGAATGGATTCCGCATTGAGTGCAAGGCGGTCGCCGACTATCAGGGTGTGTTTCAACGTTACGGCACGGACTACCAGGACGCGATTCGCGAAATTACGGATGAAGAGATTCAGTCATTCTATGAGCCGGGTAAATGCCGCCGAGAAACTTTTTATAACGAGCAGGTTTTTGACTTCGAAGGTCTAAAAGGCCGTCTGCTTTCAATGTCGTATGCGCCGCAGCCGGATCATCGGGATTACGAACCGATGCTGCAATCGCTGCGTGAAGTTTTTGACAGCAATCAGAAGGATAACACGGTCGTTATCGAATACGACACGGCGGTTTACTATGGACAACTGAAGTGAACCTAACGGAGCACTTACCCGGAGCACTTACCACGGAGGACACAGAGAAGAATGAAAATCACTGGAGTTCGGAGCGCATTCCATGCCTTCAGTTCTGTCTTCTCTGTGACCTCTGTGGTTAAGACCCGACCAGGAAGACTACTGGGTGGCGAGGGTCGCAATACGCACCATGGCGTGGGAAAGATCCAAACGCGTGAATGATCCCTGCGGATTGAAGCTCGCACCGTTAACCCTTATCAATCCATTCTGCACCGCTACGGCGACGTAACCCCTCAACGAAGCCGGAATTGATGCCGCGTCAATATAAGTCAGCGTGTAGCTTCCCGATTCCGCCTGCTGGCGCAACCCCGCGGCGCGAACCAGGGCGATGGCGGCAGTCAGACGATCCACATTACTGTCAGGCAGGAACTGCCCACCCGGATTTGTAGTCGGGAACAAGGCGCCATTAGGCGCTGCTTGGGCGCTCTCGACAAATAGCATGGTGGCTTTATCGCGGACATCGGTGTAACTCGACTGTCCCGGCAGATATTGCGGCACGCGCGCGCCGAGCACGAGCGCAGTCGCCAGACCGGCGCGCGTAACTCCAAACGCCGGCCGAAAGCGCTGTCCAACCGGCCACATCACTAGCCCGCGGAAGTTCTGATAGATCTCAGATACCGAGCCGCTGTCGAGCCCGCTCAGGTCCGTCATCGGTGCATAACGCGCTGTAGTTGTTTGGACCGTTCCAGTGTAAGCCTGCGGGCCGTAACTGCCACTTGTCATGCCGAGCGTGGCACCGGTAGAGCCGGACGACGCACTCACCGACCCGACCGCCTGTTCCACGCGGGCCTTCCAGGTACCGGCGCCAGGGAGATCGATCACAGTGCGCTGGCGCCGCCCCGTCAATCCCGGTGAACTTAGAGCGCCGGCTGGCGGCTGCTTTGTGCCCTGGCCATCAACGAGCGTCAGGGCGAGGTTGGCTGGACTTGCCACGCCACCCCAGGCAATCTGCACTGAAGCACGCAACACGTCCGGAGCGAAGGTAATCGCTGAATCGCTGGCAGAACCCGGCGTCACGTCGCCGTTGAAGACTTGCGGTGTGCTGTTGATGAACTGCACCTGGCCCTGGTAAGCCGTTCCGCGCCATTGGCCAAAACGTCTCTGCGGGAAAGCTGCTTCCAAAACGGCGGCTTGCGCATTCAGCATACCGGCGCCGACTTCGTGCGCATAGTATGGCGGTAAAGGTGTCGCTGTTCTTTGCAGAATGTCGCGAATCTGCGCCGGTGTCAGTTGCGGATTTGCTTCGAGCATCAGCGCAATCACGCCGGCGACCTGGGGCGCAGAAAAACTCGTTCCATTCCCGGTCGTGTAATAAGGAAGTTCAGCCGGAGCTAACTGCTTGTCGTTGGCCGCCAGACCTTCCACAGTTGTTACCGCAGCCACGGTAGACGCGCGCAAGCTGACAGTATTTACACCCGGCGCGACCAGAGTCGGACGGAACAGCGGACTACCAAAATCGCCGCGCGAAGAAAAGCCGGCGAGCTTTCCTTGATCATCTGTAGCTCCGGTGCTGATTACCCAGGGAGCTACCGAGTAAGGATTCAACGTATCTGTGCCCGGTCCGGTGTTTCCCGCAGAGAAAACCACGTTCATGCCGTTGTCGGTCAGCATCCTGGTGGCGATGTTCACGGGATCGTTTACGTCGAACACTGTATTGGCCGAGAAGCTGCAATTGACCACGCGCACGTTGAAAGCGGCGCCGTTGGTCAAAAGGTAATCAAGACCCGAAAGCACGAACACCAGGCTGGCATCGCCGGCGCTGAGGCCCAAAATATTTGCGTTCGGCGCGACCCCGGCGTACTTGCCTCCCGATTGCTGGCCACTGCCGGCAATCACACCCGCGACGAAGGTGCCGTGGCCATAGGCCTGGTCGGTATTCGGAAGATTGGGCGTGGCCAATGGATAGCTGAACCCCACGCCCAGACTTTGTGTATCGGCGAGCTTGAGATTCTGAACCACGCGGCCTGACAGATCACCATGCGTCCCGTCAACGCCCGTATCCAGCACCGCCACGGTGACGCCGCGGCCACTGACGGGCAATCCCCGGTTAGCGCCGGTGAGGTCGTTATTGCGCCGCACGCGTTCGACGCCGGTCAGGGTTCGCGCCGCCGGTTCCAGGTTCCACTGGAACGTCCGATTGCTGTAGAGCGAACGTACTGCCGCCAAATGCGAAACCACCGCGAGCCGGCGCTTGGTCGTAGTCACAGCGATCATCGGCAGAGAGCGATACCGGGTACCGCCCAAAACCCCAATGGCTTGCAAATCTGCTATGTCAGCGTCAGTAGGCAGGTGGTGATAGCTGATTACCGCGTCGACATTGCTGTCGTCGGTAAGGCGATTCAGCAGAACGGCCAGTTCCGGATCGACGCCCTGCAAACCAGCCTGTGTTTCAGCATTATTGAGGGCTGCGATAAGCGCGTTGACCCCGGTTTGAACAAAGCTGTCCGCGCCACTAACTGTAATTCCGTCGACACCTGAGCCGGTGATGTTGTTTACTCCACTAATCGTAATGGCGCTGGGCGTAATTGAAAAGTTTGTTCCATCGGGACCGGTGGCGATGATTCCGTCGGCGCCGTTGAGCGTCAGTGTATTGTCGGCGCCGCTGACGGTGATGCCGTCTGCATGATTGATGCCGCGCGTGTCGGCGCCGCTGACGGTAATGCCATTGACGCCGGTCGCTATGACGCTGTCCGCTCCGCTCACCGTAATGCCGGTTGGATTCCTGATGGTTACTGAGTCAGCGCGCCAAATCGTTCCGTCGGCGCCGCTCACCGTAATTCCGTCGGCGCCGCTCACCGTGATGCCGTCAGCACGCCTGATCGTACTCGAGTCCGCGCCGCTCACCGTGATGCCGTCCGCGCCACTGACAGTAATTCCGTCAGCACCAGCGCCCGCAATGCCGTCGGCGCCGCTGACGGTGATCCCGTTTGGTCCAAGGCGAGTATCCCGTCAGCGCCGCTGACGGTGATGCCATTGGTGTTAACGTAGCCGATGCCGTCTGCACCGCTCACGGTAATACCGTTCGATCCGATAATGGTCAAACCAGCCATTGCCGGAACAGAGCTCAGCAAAGCTACTAACGCGATCGCGATCAGTCGCCGAAATTGTGTGTAGGATCTACGAATCATCAAGCACAAGCCATCGCCACAGTCGGGTTAAAGACAGTGGCTTGTTATCTGCGAAACCAGCGAGGTCTAATTATCAAATGAACTGAGACGACGGCCGATTCTAAGCACGAAGTCCGAGCCGTTTGTTGCGGTCGCCTTGCATTTATCTTCTTGGTCAACAGGCCGCGTTTGCTCGTGTTTAGCAGGTAGCCATCCGGGTATTCATTAACGACACCCTGGCTCTCCACGTGCGGCTCTGCCGCAAGTAAACCAATAGACTCCTCGTTCTTCGAGCGGCATTCGCTGATCCCTCTCTTGGTGCTCGGGTGCGATCTCCGCACTGGTTAATCTCGCACGCGAAGGTTTTCAATCTCTACTTCCCCACCAACTCGTGATAGGTCTTCTGAGTTTGCATCGCCGGCTCGACGCCTAGTTCCTTTTGCAAGAGCCCGCGCAATGTTTGGTACTGCTCTTTTACAGCCACGCGGTTGCCCACGGCCGCCTGCGATCGCATAACCATGCAGTGAATGTCCTCACGAAATGGATCTTCGTGCAGAATCTTTTGGGCGAGATCCATTGAAAGCAGCCAGTCAGCTTTCTTTTCCGCGACCGCGGCCAGCGATTCAAGCATGCGCAGATATTGCTCGCGATAATACGAGCGTTGCTCATCGACCCAATCTTCGTAGCTGCCCTGCATGAATTCGCCCCGATAGAGCGCCACGGCCCGTTCGTAACAACCTATGCAACGGTCAAAGTCGCGCTCCCGCCGGGCGGCTTCGCCATCAGAGATCAGCCGATCGAATTCCTCCGTGTCGATGCGGTAAGAGAATTCCGGATTAAGCTGGTAATCACCGTCGCGATAGACAAGAAAGTTCTGCTTGAGCGGCTGATTGCTGTTGAGCGCCTTGCGAATGTGGGACATCGTGGGGTGAAAATTCTTCTCCACCGCTTTTAGATCGGTCTCGCGCCAGAAAGTATCGACAATCGTGTCTTTGGGCGTGCGATGGTGGTTCCGCGAAGCAATGAAGCAGAGAATGTCCCGCGCTCGCCGCGTAGTCCAGGCGTCCGCAGCAAACGGCCGCGCAACATCCCGCACAATCTCGACCGGCCCCAGCATGTTAATGGTGAGATCGACCAGCGGCTTGGTCAGTACTGCCACGGGCGCAGCGATCTGCTGGGGAGCGACTTCCGGAATGTTCGCAACCTGGGCGATCAAGTCGGGCGGCAACAACTCTCGGGCATACTCAGAAGCAAATAACTCAGGGTGCGAAGCGATCTCCTGTCGCAGCCAATATTCATAGTCATAGCGGGCAGCCAGATCGAGGACACGGCGCAAGTGCTCGATCATCTGCTGCTCTTGAGCTGAGGCAAAATCGCAAACAGCGAGCGCCATGCCGGCCTGCGCTTCATAGTAATAAAGACCTTGCTGATGGAAATAGTCGAACGCCGGATCCAGTTCTTTCCGCGCTTCGGCGTGTTCGGACTGCGCCAGGAGAATTAGCCCCCGCGCCAACGTAGCCGTGAAGTGGCCGATGTCGTTTTTGTCGGCGGGCCGACGTTCGAGCAGGCGATCGATTTGCGCCCGGGCGCGCGCAACATCACCAGCCCGCAGACTCAGGAATGCCTGCTCCTCAAGTAACTCAACTCGTCCGAGATCGATTCCGGCCTCGTCATAAGACCTGGCGGCGCGTTCATAGAACTCCGCGGCGCGCGCCAAATCCCCGCGCTCACGATAAAGATTGCCGTAGGCTTCAAAGTTTTCGCCGAGTTGACCGACCAGGTTGAAAAGCTGGCAACGATCGAGGGCGAGATCGAGATGCCGCTCGCATTCATTCATTTCGCCACGATAAAGGCGGCAGCGAGCAATATTCAGGTGCGCCGTCGCTTCCTGTGGGATGGGTTCCTCACCGGAATCAGTGCGGAGCATGCGGCTGAGCCAGCGCAGGGCTTCACCAAAATCGCCGCGCCACATGGCCGGCGTTCCCAGGTTGTGGGTGATCAATCGAGTTAGATGTCTGTCGTTTTGTTCTTCTGCGGTTTGCAGCGCGAGCCGAAATTCACGCTCGCCTTCGGTCCACTGACCGAGCCAAACCAAACACAAGCCTCTCGTGTTTCCGCACTTTGCGCGCACGATCGAGGTTCGCTCAGTTAGCTCGACCGCCCGATCGAGGTACTCGAATGCCGCCTGATAATCGCCCCGGCGGCGCGCAATCGTGGCCAGCGAATGCAGGGCCTCCGCCTCGCCCTGGCGGTCCCCATGCTCGCGCAGTGAAGCGATCGCCCGGCGAAATAGATTTTGGGCTGATTCGAATTCGCCGCGCAGGCGAGCAACCTCAGCGCGGTAGGCCAGCGCCCGCGGGTGCGCCTCGACTGCCGAAGAAGGGAGCGCCTCACTAAGCACAGCCAAAGACCCCAGTTTGCCCGAAGCGATCCAAGTGCTGCCGTGCTCAGCGATAATTTGCGCGGCCCGCTCAAAGTCTTCCGCCTCGAGCAAGTGCCGCACTGCCTGTTCCCAGGCCGAGTGCTCGAGGAAATATTGAGCGTAACGCGCATGCTCAGCGGCGACACCCGACACACCAGTCTCAGCCCGCAGACGGCGGCGCAGAAAACTTTGAAACAGCGGATGCAGACGATATTCTTCGCCTCCACCGTCGCCGGCCACGGTCATAAAGACATTTCCGCGCACCAGGGCCGGCAGCACGGCGGAGGAAATAATCTGCGGGTACAGCCGCGCGCAGGTTTCCACTTCGATCCGATCGAGCAGCGCGATGCGCATCAGGTATTGCTGGATTTCCGGGGACTCAGCCGCGAAGACTTCTTCCGCAAAATACTCAAAAATGTCGCGCTCTGATTGACGCAGCACCGCTAGCGGGTCCGGCGTCTTGTCCGATGCTCCCGAACTAACCTGTCGCTGGGCGATCTGACGGACCAATTGCAGGGCAGTGATCCATCCGTGCGTGCGCTCGCCATACTCGCGCAATTGCTCGGCAGTTAAGGCCAGCCCGAACACTTTGCGAAACAGCTCCTGCGTCTCTTCATCGGTAAACAGCAGGTCAGCCCGATCGATGATCGAGAGCGAATCCTGGGAGCGCAGCCGCGCCAGTGTCAGCGGCGGAATGTCGCGCGAGATGATGATGACGTGAATTACATCCGGGAGATACGCGATCAGACGATCGAGCACCGCATGAACCGGCGTCTCACCACCCAGATGATGATAATCGTCGAGGACGAGAATCATCTGTTGGTCGACGCCCTCCAGGATTTCATTCAAGAGTACGTCGGCGGCGCGCTCGGGTTGCTGCGCCAGTTCCTGCGCCTGCTGCAGAAACGCGAACGTAGTTTGACCAAAGTTTTTGACGCGCTGTTGAATTCCGTAAGCGAGATAGCCGAGGAAGACCGCCGGATCGGCGTCCGTGCGATCCAATTGATACCAGACATAAGGCCGCTCCTGCTTGCGCAGAAAGTCGGCAATCAGAGTTGTCTTTCCTGAGCCGGCGTTGGCCGTGACCAGTGTCACCGGCAAAGTCAGATTTGCCTGCAAACGTTCGATCAGACGCGGACGAGCCAGGATTTCCGGCGCCGGCCGCGGAGGTAGAAGTTTGGTCCGCAGATAGAACGTTCCGGAGGATTCCGGGGCGTTAACCGGAGCTGTGTTCATAGCTCCCGTTCGGCGTTCCTGACTGGTCATTAGTATACCCGGCGGAGATTTCTGACTGCTGCGGAGATTAGCATAGCCGAAAGCGCGAGTTCTATCATTAACCAGACAGTTTGAGAGTATTGCGCGACTGTCAGCGCCCGCGGCGTGCGAAGGGGATCGAACCAGGTCAGGCATAGCTGCGTGATCTTTTGGAGTGCGGCGACTTGTCGCCGCTTTTGCATGGCTTGCCGACTAGATTCTTCGCGGTTGCAAAGCGGCGACAAGTCGCCGCACTCCAAATTTCGCGCTCCCAATCCTTAATGAGTCTTTCAGCCACCCGTTAGATTTGAAAATCAGGAGCCTGGCTGGCTAGCGACGTGAACGTCGAACGTTTCAGCGACAGCAGGCTATCGGCAAAGGCCCGACCCGCGCGTCCCGGGGTAGCCGCAAACTCTGAGATCGTGGCGGCCCGTCCATTCGTATCGCGCCAGGCGATGGCGGCAGGTTCTGCACTAAGTCCGTAGGTTTCGAACAACCCGATGGCTTCGTCGAGATTGAAAGCCAGCTCGGTTTCTTCGACGACGCGCAGCATCTGTTTCGAGCGCAGCCGCCACAAAGGCGCCGGCGGCAGGCTGCGACAGGTAATCAGCAGGTGCACGTCAGCCGGCAGCAGCGGCAGCAAACGGCGAAAGAAAGGAACGAGCCAATCGGCGTCGTAAACCAGGTGCAGGTCCTCGATAACGATTAGGAGGGGTTCTGATTTACCCTCGCTTAGCTGAAACACGAATGCCTCAGCCAACAGTTCGGCCCGGTCACTCTCGGCGGTTTCTGTCATTTGCAACAACCGTTCGGTATCCATAGACGGCCGCTGCCGCTGCAAGGTGGTGGAGAGATAGCCGCAGAACAGGCGCAGGTCGCTGTCGGCAGCGTCCACTTTGTACCAGGAAACCGCGCGCCCTGCATGCCGCGCAAAATCCGCCGCCAAAGTAGTCTTGCCGGTGCCGGCCCGCCCGTTAACGATCGTCGCGTTGCAGCAGACCACGTTCTCTGCCAGCAGCTTGAGCAAACGCAGCCGGGACACGCGTGGAAATGCGTCCGGCACGGCAATCTTTTCCTGGATGAGGTGTTCTTCGTCTTTTTTCATCAGCAGTGCGCTCATGGCCGGCGTCTGTCCTCAGGATTTTCCCGGCGCCACCGACCAAATGGTCCCGGCCCCGTTCTTGACACCGGGAATTATCCGGAGACCCCCTTGAGGAATTCTTGAGTTTTGATTGCAATGACGGGAATTGAAAGCGAATCAGGTAAGTTTTTAGCCGCGGGCTGCGATCTCATCGAATAGGAAAGGCCTTTTTACCGGCGCGAAGGCCGATTCACCGAGAGTGAGACGCCATTCAGCGAGCGTGAAAGCCGATTCATGACGCGTGAGACGCCATTCATTCCGCGTGCGACCGAAACAATCGCTCGTGAAAGTCCATTCATCGCGCGTGCGGCCGCAACAATCATGCGTGAAAGCCGATTCATGACGCGTGAGACGCCATTCATCGCGCGCGCGACCGCAACAATCGCGCGTGAGAGCCCATTCACTAAGCGCGAAACCCCATTATTCGGTGGAAAAACGCGACTCTCGCAAGAAAACGCGTTGTTCTTGGAATTGAAGGAGGCCTCCAGCCCTGCGGTTCTCTCAAACCGGTTGTCAGACATCGGATTCGGTTATAGACTGCCAGCCGAAATGTCCGCCGAGAATTCACAGATTCCGTCCGAATGGCTTGAGGAGTTTGAAGCGGCAGCAAAGCGGCCGCTCAAGGAACGTTGGCGTTACGCCTTCATCAAAACATATAAGCCGGTTATGGATGACGCTGACTTTCGCTCCTTTGAGACTATGGAAGAATATCGGCGCTGGTGTGCAGAGAACTTACCTCGTTGGTTGGGATATGCGCGCGTTTGAATACCGCCAGGCCGAGGAAATTCGGGAAGCGCTGAAGCACCATAATGTCCGCTATCTGTTTATCGGAAAGTCTGGTGCAATCCTCCTCGGATTCCCGGATACGACTCAAGATGCCGACTTGTTCGTCGATTGGAGCGCTGAAAATGGGCGCGCGCTCGTCGCTGCTTTGCGAGAACTGGGATTCGATCTAAGCGATCTGCAAGTGACCGAGATTGAACGAGGCAAAGATTTCATACAACTCAAGAACGGTCCGTTTGACCTCGATCTCAAATTTGCGCCGGACGGGATCGAACGATTTGAGGATGCTTGGGACCGTCGCGTCGAGGTGGAAGACTTTCCCGTCTGCCACATTGATGACATCATAGCCAGCAAAGAGGCGGCGGGACGTGAACGAGACCGTGAGTCGCTCCCGCGTTTGCGCGCCTTTCGAGATTACTGGATCCAACAGCCGAAACGCATAAGGTCTTAGAATTCCTGAATCCAATAGAATCTGGAGATTGAAAACTATGTTCAATAAGATGCTCGTGCTTGCTCTCTTGCTCGGGTCGGCGGCCATGGCCGCTGCCCAAGTACCAACTCCGAGTCCAACTCCGGCCAGGACCCCGCCGGCTGCGCCGCATACAAATCTGAAAGTGGGCCAGGCGGCGCCTGACTTTACCCTTCCGAGCACCGCGATAGGCGCCGATGGAAGGGGCATGCGATTTAAGCTCAGTGACTTTAAGGGAAAGAAGAACGTGGTGCTGGCTTTTTACGTTTTGGCCTTCACCGGTGGTTGAACGAAGGAAATGAAGGCGTATCAGGCTGATATCGCCAAATTCGAAACGACCGATACCCAGATTTTTGGTCTTAGCGTAGACAGCGTTCCCGCCAACAAGGAATTCGCCAAACAGAACGGCATAACCTTTCCGCTGCTCAGCGATTTCAAACGCACCGTCGTGAAAGATTACGGCATCTTTAACGAAGAGGGTGGCTATGGCAATCGCGCCACGTTCGTAATTGATAAGGACGGAATTATCCAGCACATCGACGAAGGCAGCGTAGCGATCGATCCGTCCAGCGCCGAGGACGCGTGCAACATTCTGACGCACAAGAAAACGACGCCGTAAGGGTGAGGGACCGCACATTGGGCGGCGGGTTTGGGGAAGATGTCGATCAAGGCTGTTTTGACCGCTAAAAATATTGACAGGGACGGTCGATCGGATTAGGCTTCGCGTATTGTCTGAGTTTATCTAGCGATTCGTCTCACCTTAAGAGCCGAATGCGTTAGCCATTCATAGAGAGGGGCCGCTTATTCCCATGGGGCTACGATTCCTTCTAATCGCCTTAATCCTACCTGTGGTGAGTACTAACGCCCAGGCTCCCTGCTCATCGGGTGTTCCGTACCGCGGCTGCCCGGCCTGTGGCACAGCGAGGAGCGTCAAGGCGCAAGAAGATAACACCCTGAAGAACCGAAACCAACCACCACTAGCAAATGAGGTTCAACCCAAAACGGTCGACGACCTTCGCAATCCGGCCTATGACAAGAAATTCTATCCAGACTTGGCCGTGGAAGTCACTGGCTACGTCGCCGCGGTTGTACCAGGAGCTGTAAAGGAAACAGCGAATTGTAGGCGCACGGACTTACGCGACGTGATTATTGCCCTTGTGGCTTCGCCTACTGAGGTTGGAAACGATCGGAAATACGTAGTCCTTGAGATCAGTCCGTACTGGCAGAAACAGCTTGGCTTTGATGACAGCAACTATTCGCTAATGCTCAAAGAAGTCAGCAAGAAACTCGAGGGAAAATGGGTAACGTTTCGCGGCTGGTTGTTCAATGATTATATCCACATAGACGAAGCCGAGAGCACTTATCCGGGGAACAGGACTAATTGGCGAGCCACAACATGGGAAATCCATCCCGTAACTGATTACAAGATATTGTCCGGTCCGCCTAGTCCAAGTCAAAATCGAAACCCCTGAAGGGACTGGTTGCTAACTTTGAAAAGGCACTTGCTAATCACCCTCTTCCTTATCATTTTCTTGGTCGTCTTAACGCCGACCTTTGCATCGTGGTTCGAGCCAAAGAAAGCGGCAGTTGAGAAAATCCATTCGCCACTACTCATGCCCGAAGAGTGTTTTAGCCTGTGTCTTGACGAACACACTGACAGAATAGCAAGTTGTATGTCAAAACCTCGTTCTGAACGACGCGCGTGTCGTAGAAGGGCGAATCAGGTTCATCAGCAGTGCACGTTGGGATGCTCAGACCTATGATGGCGCAAGCTTAAGGCCCAGGGCTTTCGACGTCAGCTTGTGCCTCTTTCGCAATCACGTTCACCAGCAGTTTCAGGTCTGACGCCGTCTTCTTTACCCCACCACGGATTGCGTCAAGCGCTCTTAGCGCTTCTCTATCCTCCTCCTTGTATTGACTGGGTTCCTTGTTCTCCACATAGTGTTCCTTCAGATGATTCTTCACGTCAGTCACATTAATGAAGATTGTTTTTTGTGTATCAACGATCTGTTGAAATAGCTTAGCTGCGTCTTCATCCCTGATGTGTGTCCCAATCTTCAACTGCATGATTTGTGAGCTGATGCGCCAGTCATTGGTGGCCTTCTGCCAAGTTGTGATAGGTTCATTTTCCTCTGTAGTTAATTGGTGAAGATCGAAGCCTTTTGTAGCCAGAGGTCCCAAGATCTGGATAGCTGCCGAGTCTCGCTCTCCAATGGCCTTCGTCAGTTGGTCTATTATCTCGTACTTTAGATCAATCTTCTTGATATCAAGCAACCTGCGCTGTTGTCTCTCCCATTCTTTACTTTGTATTCGCTGCTGCCGATCCCACTCCTGACGGTGCCAATTGTTAGTCAGAAATGTTCCAATGCACCCCGTCAGAAGGAACCCTATTATCAGTAGCACTGCGGGATGTTTGAAGAAATCATAAACGAGTTCACCCAGCCCTTCTTTCGTGAGTTTCTTGGAGGCGTCCTGTTTGAGTGAATCCTTTTTCATCTCGCGGACGATCTCAGTTATGAGGGCTTCCCTTTCATTTTCGATAAATAGGTCAGATTGTTTGAAGGCCTCAACGGGCGAGCTGGACTGGGAGGCTTTGATTTCCATAGCGTCTCCTTCAATGGGAATATCCAAGACACACACCATAACACGACCGCCAGATTCCAGTCGGCGGCGCTTGCAGATTAGTTTAGAGTTCAAGCTTTAGCTTGCGCAGGCAATCAGCAACCTAAAGGTTGAACTCTCAACCAATGACCCACGGCCGCGCTCGGGGTTAATGCTTCTGCGCATACGCGCTGTCGGCCATCTCCCTGGCTTTGACATTGGCGTTGGCTGCCGCGGCGTCGAGTTCCAGGTCGATCTGTTCGTATCCTTTCAGTCCCTTGATGACCAAAGACTCGCCCGCCTTGTTCTCGGGACGCCACATCTCTTCCGGCTGCTCCGACTTACTCTTCACGACGCGGTAGATGACGGCAAAGGGCTTGCCATTGGCGAGACGCCATTCGATCTTTCTTTTTTGATCGTAGTCCAGTGGCTGCATACCCAACGTAATTGACTGATCGGACTTGCCCAACGGTTGCACCCTCAAGCTTGAACTTGCCGCGCTGTAATCGATCCTGACTTCATACCCACCATACCCTTTGCACTTGAGCGGCATGTCCTGCCCTTCGGGATTCTCGCCCTTCTTCAACTTGATCGCCGCCGTACACCCGGTCTTCAGGTTGGTATAGAGGCTGGAAAACTTTGCCGCTTGTCCATGGCTCGAGACAGTCTGAGAAAATACGAACCCCCCGCACAAAACCGCGAGGCCAAAGAGCCGCGAAGCTTTTGATCTCAACATTGCTTGCTCCTTTGTGATAGACAGGTGGATAGCCATTTCGCTCGCCTTATTTGAAATAGGACGAGCAGGCCTTTCGCTTCAGCACCTGCGACCCTCCGGCAGAGTTCTTGAGCCTCAATCCCGTGGCGGTCGCGGCGCCGGTGAACTTTTCATCACCGACGGCGAAACTGACGTTCGATCCCTTTACCGTTGCCTGGACAAACTCTGGTTTCGGATCTTCCGCACCGCCCTGAGCAATCTGGACGATGGCATAATAACCACCGCCGGCCTGGACAATAACTACCCTCATGCCTTCAAGGTCGCCCGACTCCTTACCAACTGTAAAGTTCTCGTAAATCCCCGCCACGTTGGCGGCAACCTGGGCGCCAGGATTTCTGCCAAGCGCAGTGGGGATGACTATCAAGCAAATCACCATGGTCACAAACGTACGAACTACTAGCTTCATCTGAGATTCTCCTTAGGTCTGGTTTGAACTGGATTGTACCTTAATAGCAGTCTTCCTTTCGTGTCAGTTCGTGCGATTTCGTGGATCGATCTATGTCAGGTCAGGACGATCCACGAAATCACACGAAATCACAGGAAACACTTACCAAGCGATCCCGTGCCTCCACTTCGCTCGTCTGAAAAATCAATTCTCTGGGACGCGCGGGCGCCGGCGGCGTTGTCCGTGGCGGTCACCCGGAGAGTGTAAAAGCCCGCCGGCAGTTGGTCGAGGGCGATCTCAGACCAGTAAGGTAATCGCCACGAATCTTTCCATACGTCAGGCGGAAATCTGCTGGGAGCAACGACCATAACCCAGGCCATGAGAGTTTCCTCCGGCGATGTCGCGCAGCATAACACTTCTCATAACATCCACTGATTACGATTGTCATAATAAACCGGCGACTTGTCAGGAAACCGTTGCTTGAATCTGTAATAGCGCTCGTGCCAAAACTCGTACCGCCGATCTGACGAACGCAGGACGTGGTGGGGAATCGCGCGCAAGTGGTCTTCGATCTTGTGCATGTTCTTTGCCGAGAAACGCCAATCGTATTTACCAAGATCGTACAGGCTGGTTAATCCATAGCCCTTGATACGACCGGTCCGATCGATGTACGGATCAAAATAGCTCCAGACTAGTTGTCGCAGATTGCGAAACAACGGCTTGCGACCGTGCAGCCCCGTGTCGCGTGAGCGGCCAATCGATCCCCACAAGCCATCTTTTTGAAAGACGAAGATGACGTGATCGAGCAGGTCCACTGACTCGATGTCCAGGAGCAGTGGCGGGTAACCATGCTGTTCCAGAATCACCCCCGCCGCGACCGCTGCTTCCAGGCAGTGAGCTTGATTTCTTTTGACAACTTCACGGAAAGAACGCATCGTGCCGCCCTGGCGCTCCCAGTTGTAAGGCATCAGAGTGAGCCAACGCTGCACCTGTGCGGGCGTGCGTAAACGCTGAATCAGCTTCCACTCGGTGTTCGTGAACGCTTCGCGAGATGGCGCTGGGTTCATGTGACAAGCAATAACAGAACCCCACAATAATGTGCAAAGGAGGGTTTTAGTTTTCAGTCCCGGAGGGACCAAATGTTTATAGAACGGAGCCCAAAAATATTCCAGAGCTCCGAAGGAGCGAAACACCTGGCTTTGCACAAGACACATTGCGCTCCTCCGGCTGGCGAGTTCTTTCCGGCCGCCGGAGCTATAAACATCTGACCGCTCTGCGGTCAGGGACGATTTGGGTTAGAACTCTGGAGACGCCGCACCAGCTTTTGTTCGTGCGATTTCGTGTGATTTCGTGGATCGTCCTCCCTGCAGGCCGAAAGAAAGCCCGAAACCTAATTCGGACGCTGCCTGTGTTTCCGACAACTTGATTCCGGCGTCCTGTGGATGTAAGAATTAGATTCAATCACGCCGAAACACGACAGAAATATCATCACCGATTGGAGAAGCATGAGCTCTACTCTTACACAGAAAACAATTGAGCATCGGGACGTATCCGTACCGCTGAGCAAGAACACGCATCTCTTGAATTGGGTCGAGAAAATGGCCCTGCTAACGAAGCCTGATGCGATTCACTGGGTAGATGGCTCGATAGAAGAGGATGAGGCGCTCAAAGCTCAGATGGTTGCCAGCGGCACGTTCACCAAACTCGCCGAAGAACTCTGGCCCAACTGTTACTATGCCCGTTCGGACGCCACTGATGTTGCCCGCGTCGAAGATCGCACCTTCATCTGCTCACTTTCCAAAGACGGCGCTGGTCCGACCAACAATTGGGAAGAGCCCTACCAGATGCGCCGAAGACTAAAGGACCTTTTCAACGGAGCCATGCGCGGCCGCACCATGTACGTGTTGCCTTTCAGCATGGGGCCAATCGGCTCGCCGATGTCGCAGATCGGAGTTCAACTTACGGATTCGCCATACGTCGTCGTCAACATGCGCATCATGGCCCGCATCGGGCTGCCGATTTATGCAGAAATCGACAAGGACTATAAGCGTGTCGTGCCGTGCATGCATTCGGTGGGAGCTCCGCTTGACCACGGCCAAAAGGACGTTCCCTGGCCGTGTAACAAAGAAAAGTACATCGTTCATTTTCCCGAGACGCGCGAGATTTGGTCCTATGGCTCGGGGTATGGCGGCAACGCGCTGCTGGGTAAGAAATGCTTCGCGCTGCGAATCGCTTCCAACATTGCACGCGACGAAGGCTGGATGGCCGAGCATATGCTGATCGTTGGCGTCGAGAATCCGCAGGGCGAGAAAACTTATGTTACCGCCGCATTTCCCAGCGCCTGCGGCAAAACAAATTTCGCGATGCTGATTCCGCCGGCAGGATTCGAAGGCTGGAAAGTTTGGACGGTGGGAGATGACATCGCCTGGATCAAGCCGGATGCCAACGGCCGCTTGCATGCGATCAATCCTGAAGCCGGTTTTTTCGGCGTCGCCCCGGGAACATCGGCGAAGACGAACCCCAATGCGATGATCAGTCTCTCGAAGAATTCGATCTTCACTAATGTGGCGCTGACCCCGGAGGGCGGTGTCTGGTGGGAAGGCATGACGGACGAACCGCCGGCCGAATGTCTCGATTGGCAGGGCAACAAGTGGACACCGGAAATCGCCAAAAAGACCGGCGCGAAAGCTGCGCATCCGAATGCTCGCTTTACCGCGCCCGCTTCACAATGTCCGACGATCGATCCAGATTGGGAGAACCCGAACGGCGTGCCCATCAGCGCGATTATCTTTGGTGGGCGGCGCGCCACGACGATGCCGCTCGTCTATCAGTCATTCAACTGGAGCTCCGGTGTCTACATTGGCGCGACCATGGGCTCAGAGATGACGGCCGCGGCCGCCGGCACTATCGGGAAAGTGCGACGCGATCCAATGGCGATGCTGCCGTTCTGTGGCTATCACATGGGCGATTACTTCCGGCACTGGATCCGCATGCAGCGTTCGCTGACTGAGACGCCTCGGATCTTTCACGTGAACTGGTTCCGTAAAGATGGCGAAGGAAACTTTCTGTGGCCGGGATTCAGTGAAAACATGCGCGTATTGAAATGGGTAGTCGACCGCGCCCACGGCCGTGCGCTGGCGAAAGAGACTCCGATTGGCTGGGTGCCGCACTATGGAGACATCAACTGGAAGGGCCTGGACTTTCCTAAAGATAAGTTTGAAGAGTTGCAAGCCTTCGATCGCGCGGCTTGGCGCGATGAAGTCCTGGGACACGAAGAGCTGTTTTTAGATCTGCACGATCGCCTGCCACCAGAGATGATCTATGAGCGCGAGTTGTTGATTTGCAGGTTGTAAATCTGCGATTAATGTAGCGGGCAGTAGCCCGACTGTGAGGGAGGGCTCGCTTTTTGGGAATGCCTGGCGTTATGCTCTCACGTTAATAGAGATGGAGTCGGACAATTATGCAAGACAAAGAGCTGATTGAAAAAATAAGGGCGCTTCCACCGGATAAGATCGCGGAGATCGTAGACTTCGTGGACTTCCTTGCGCATCGCGACGATCGGCTCTTGGTAGCAGCCGCTACGAAAATCTCTGAGCCCGCATTTGCAGCAGTTTGGAACAATCCAGACGATGCCGAATACGACAATCTATAGTTTTGGTGACGTAGTTCTTGTTCCATTTCCTTTCACCGATCAGACTGCGAGCAAGAAACGTCCCGCAGTTGCCGTTAGCTCTGATGAATACAACAAGGTACGACCGGACGTGATTCTAATGCCCGTCACCGGTCACTTGTCGGGCTATCCCAGAATTGGCGAAGTTGTCGTTAGCGACTGGAAGGAGGCGGGCCTGCTCAAAGCTTCAACGATCAAGCCGATTCTTGCCACAATCGAAAAGTCCTTAATCATTCGACCCTTGGGTCACCTTAACCATCGAGACATGACCGTTCTTAAAAATGCTCTCGTCGTGATCCTTGGTTCAGAGCTTTTATGAGGTGAGCTGATGTCACATCTCGAGGATCTGCTGTGTGAGTATTATGAGTGGCAAGGCTACGTCGTTCGCCGCAATATCAAGGTGGGACCATTAAGCCATGGCGGGCATGAAGGTGAGTTAGACATCATCGCGTACCATCCTCAAAACAAAAACCTTGTTCATTTAGAGCCCTCGATTGATGGCCATTCCTGGGATGTCCGGACAGAACGTTTTGAGAAAAAGTTTCGAGCGGGAAGAAAATATGTTAGGGAGGTCTTTCCATGGATTGATGAAGAGGTAGAGTTAGATCAAATAGCGGTATTAGTTACCAGCGGGGGTGGCTCGCGAACTGAACCAGCTGGAGGCAAGCTCAGAACTATTGACGAGATTGTCGCAGAGATTTGCGAAAAGATTGATGAGCGTGGATTGATGTGCTCCCGTGCCATTCCAGAGCAATTCAAACTATTGCGGACGATCCAACTCGTCCGATGCGGCTATTATCGGCCGCCGACCGTTACATCAGCCTCAACTATTCCCTAACCAACCTGCGCAACCTTCGCCGTTCCCAGCATCCTCTCCAGCGCCGGCTCCATAACCTTCGTGCCATACTCACCCGCCGCAAAGCTCTTTAATTTGTGCTGGTCATCAAACAAGTAATAAGCCGGCACGTATCCATGTTCATTTTGAAATGCGTCGCGTAATTTGTGTTCGTTGTCGATGGCTCCAGGATCGATGATTCCGTATTGAGTGACCGCCTCGCGCACCGCGTTAGCGTCGGTGTCGGCGGGATAACGCGGCATATGAATCGCAATTAGACGCAATCCTGCCGCCGCATATTTCTCTCGCCACCCAGCAACGCGCGGCAGATTCTCTTTGCACATACCACAGCTTAACGACCAAAAATGTACCAGCACCGGGTGGCCTTCCGTTTCTTTCAAAGCTTCTTCTGCCGAGCCGTTAATCCACTCAGTCGCGCCTTCGAGCGACGGCATCGGCGTTCCAATTCTCATTGGCATAAATAAATCTCCAGATATTTCATCAGGGTGATGGAGTTAGATTCCCTCTCCCTTTGGGAGAGGGTTAGGGTGAGGGCTTGAGCGACAGAACCACAAGAACATTTTTTCTCTGTCTAGTCCCTCACCCCAGCCCTCTCCCAAAGGGAGAGGGAGTAAGAACTCAACCCTGTTCTTCCGTTAGTTCTTGATCGTTTCCTGACCCGGCCGCCATTCCGCCTGGCACAGACCGCCGGTCTGCAAAGCCTGGATGACACGCAGGGTCTCTTCGGCCGAACGTCCGATGTTCAAATCGTGAACGACCTTATAACGCAGAGTGCCTTCAGGATCGATCACGAATAAGCCGCGCAACGCGATGCCACGATCCTCGATGAGCACGCCGTAATCACGCGACATCTTTTTCGTGATATCCGCGCCGAGCGGAAATTGCAAACCTTCGACGCCGCCCTTATCGCGAGGTGTTTGCAACCAGGCCCGATGCGAAAACGCCGAGTCGGTCGAGATGCCAACTATTTCGGCGCCTATGCCTTCGAAATCCGCGTAGCGATCGCTGAACGTGGTTAGCTCTGTCGGACAGACAAAGGTAAAGTCCAGGGGATAGAAAAGCAGAACTACCCACTTGCCTTTGTAGTCTGAAAGCCTGACCGGCTCGTTGAGCTTTTCAATGTTCTTCGTAGATGGAATCTCAAAATCGGGCGCTGGTTTGCCCACTTGAGCACTTTCGTATGCTGTTGCTATTGCTGCTGACATTTTTCCTCCTCAAAAGTTAACTACTCGCCGCGACGATTCGCGGCTCTAAACAGAATTAGGACAAAACTTTTCGGCAAAGCTATTCACGACAACCGGGACAAAGTCCGACTAACGTAAGATGCACGGACTCGGCCTTGAACCGAGACGCGCGTGCCGCCGCGCGAATCAACTCGACGGTGCCGGGCAAATCAAAATCGACCAGCGTGCCGCAGGCCGAGCAGATCGCATGATCGTGACGCTCCGTCTCGCGATCGTAGCGGCTGGCCCCGTTGCCAAAAGCCACTTCACGCACTAATCCTGTTTGCTTCAAGTACCGCAGAGAGTTGTAGACCGTGGCAAAGCTAATCGCAGGCATTGCCTTGCGGGCTGCCTCAAAGATTTCCGCCGCAGTTGGATGCGTGTCGCCGGAACGGACGACGTCGAGCACGACCTTTCGCTGGCGGGTCAAGACCGGCTCGTTGCCCCCAACCTCTTTGATTGCTGATTTATTGCTGCTTGCCTTCACTGTTTCAAATTATAATTATTCTAATTATAAGTCAAGTTGGGGGAGGGGCGCCGAGAGCGCGATGTGATCCGGATCAGGAATCTACATCCTCCTGCCAGCCGGATTTGCTCGACAACGATCTCAAAGTCAGGCTAGACTGCTTTCGATGAAAGTCGTGACCCTCAGTAAGTTGCGCTCAGCAATCACCTTCGGGCTGGTGCTCTGGTGCGGAGGCGCTGGTTGCATGATCGTAAGCTACGCACACGTCGCCGCCATGACTGCGAACGGCCGGGTCGGCTTCGTTAGCACTGCCGGGGGCGAGACATCGGGCTCGATGGGAACGCACGATTGTTGCAAGGCGCGTCATAAGTCAGAGCGTCGCACTGCTTCATCGATGACGGATCACGCTTCATCTTCTGAGGCATTGGCGAATCTTGAAGGACTTGCCGAGGTCCCGAATTCATCGAATGCGATGAACTGCTGTCCTCTGACCAGCGGCACGGTCGTTGTGAATAGTCGCCAACGTATTAGCAACGACGACGCTTCGGTGTCGCCGGGCGCTGAAGCACTCTCGGTTATTACGAGATTCGCAGCGTCGCCTCTCGCTATGACGCTGCGGCTACCTAACCAAAACCAAACCTATCTTCGCGGTTGTGTCTTTCTGATCTAGAAGTGTGCCTGGGTAACGATGGCAGAATGTTCACTGTCATCACGGCATTCTTCCCGAATTGCGACAGCAATTCTTTGAATCTGGAGAAACGATAATGAGAAAAGTTAAAGTACTCTTGATGAGTCTGGCGTGTGGGGCGGCGTTAGCTATTTCGGCAGCAGGGCTAACTCTGAATCCACCGCAGAATACCAACCAAAGCGGCGAGGCTTGTTGCGACATGGAAAACTGTTGCAAAGCCGGCGACAAGAACATGTCCTGTTGCAAGAAGAAAACGAAGCGAGGCAAGAATGCGCACGCCTGTTGCGCGGGCAAGGGTGGCGCGGCCTGTTGCTGCAAGGGCGATTCGTGTCCGATGCCTAACAAGAAGACGGGAAACGCAAACGGCAACTAACTTCGTTGGTTTCGTGCGTAAACGGGGCGCGGCGCTTCTTCAGGTCGCGCCCTTCATTTGGTATTAGCTCCCATGATCGCTTAGATTAACTAGCACAAGCCCCCCGAAGTCGAATGCGATGAACACGAGGCAGCCCTTTCTGATCGCTCTTGCTTTGTTACTCGGTTTGAGTAGCATGGGCCAGGTGTTTGCCGCGGCCTTCTGTCCTCGCATGCAAGGCCGTGCATGTTGCCTCGCGAAGACGGCGAGACCCACGCATAATTCCTCGTGCACCCACGAAGATATGGCAATGGAAGGCATGCCGATAGATCACGTGGCGATGCACAGCATGCAGGACATGTCGACAATGGATGGCATGATCATGGGTGAGATGGTCACCGAGGACATGTCCACGCCGCCTGCTACCAGTAATCCCTCCACCGGGACCTTAGACAATGCGCTGCAGCAGCCGGTTGAACTATGTCAGCATTGTTTGAGCCATTCAGGTCTCCCGAATGCGCCTGTCTCGTCGGTGAAGGCGCCGGATGAATCCAAGAAGGCTGTTGAATCAGTACCCTTGCCCGCATCGAGTCTGGCGTCGGTTCTGATAACGCTATCGTCGAATGGATTACCCAGAGAACACGCACCACCGAGCACAAGTGCGCCCCGACATATCCTCAATAACGTTTTTCTGATCTAGACCCTCTCAGGCGTCTTCGGTCTTTGCAGGACTGAAGCGCGTCCGTTCGCTTTCACTGAAACAAGCAAATCTTTTGTTACGGCTGGAGTTGTCTTTCCGTTGAGAAGACTTCTTTGGCGTGGAACAGTTTTCGAGAGGGAATAATGAAGAACGTCAATACGATCAGTTTTAGTTTGCAGATCAAGGTATGGGCATTTGTTTTTGCGGCCTGTCTATTGGTCGCCAGCTTACCTGTCCTTGCACAACACGATATGTCCAATATGCCGGGGATGAGTAAACCAAAGGCGAAATCCAAGCCAAAGGCGACATCACCGAGAAAGAGAAAGACAGCGCGGAAGAAGCAGACCGCGAAGAAACACGACATGAGCAACATGCCGGGGATGAATATGCCCGGAATGAAGATGCCCGTGATGTCCCGACGAAGGGCGTCGTCAAGAAGGAGGAAAGCGGCAAAAAAGAATCCCGCAAACAAAACCGAGATGGGCAACATGCCGGGGATGAATATGCCCGCTAAGCCTTCGTCAGCGCCCAAACAATCCGCGGCACCGCAGCCGTCGCCGCAGCCGATGCAGATGAACATGCCGGGAATGCAGATGCCAAAGGCGTCACCTTCAGCCTCGCCGCAGTCAATGCAGATGAATACTCCTAGCATGCAGATGCCGACGACCTC